>JBGCFM010000052.1:0-3329 GCA_045106895.1 Polyangiales bacterium
ATGTTTGGCTCCGGCATGGCCGCCATCACCACGCTCTTCGAGACCGTCGACGCCGGTCGGCACATCGTCGCGCCGACGGTGATGTACCACGGCGCACAAGACTGGCTGCGTCGCATCGCGAAGCGACGCGGCATCGGCCTGACGCTCTTCGACAGCAAAGACCCAAGCGGACTGAGCGCTGCTCTTCGGCCCGGCGAGACGGATCTGGTGTGGATTGAGCCCGCCACAAACCCGCACTGGGACATCATCGACATCGCCGCTGCTGCAAAGGTCGCGCACGCTGCAGGCGCGCGCCTCGCCGTGGACGCGACGGTGACGCCGCCGGTGACGACGCTGCCGCTGGCTCTCGGCGCCGACTATGTCTTCCACTCCGCGACGAAGTACCTCAACGGCCACAGTGACGTGTGCGCCGGCGTGCTCGTCTGTGCTGAATCAGACGCGCGCTGGACGGACATCACGCAGGTCCGCGGACTCCTCGGCGGCATGCTCGGCGCCTTCGAGTGCTGGCTGCTACTCCGCGGCTTGCGAACACTGGCGCTGCGCTTCGACGCGGCGTCACGCTCAGCCCTAGCCATCGCGACCCACTTCGAAGGCGACCCTCGCCTCGAGAGCGTGCTCTACCCCGGACTTTCAAATCACCCGGGACACGACATCGCCAAGCGGCAGATGACCAACGGCTTCGGCGGCATGATGTCCATGCACGTGCGCGGCGACGCGGCAAAGACCATCCGCGTGGCCACGGCGACGAAGGTCTTCGTGCCGGCCACTTCTCTCGGCGGTGTCGAGAGCCTCATCGCCCACCGCGCCACGGTGGAAGGCGCGCACTCCGTCGTCGCGCCGAACTTGCTGCGGCTCTCCATCGGCATCGAGGATGTGGACGAGCTCATCGCAGACTTGGACGAGGCGCTCGACGCATGAGCGAGTGGCCGCAGCTCGAGTGGGAAGAGAGTAAGACCGCCTTCGATTGGGACGGAAGTTGGCGTGACCTCTACGTTTTCGATACGAGCGCCGAGGATTGGCAACGATTGGTCGGCTTTGTGAAGAAAAGTGGTCACGACTACACCTTCAGACGCGACGGAGAAATCTATCCGCTGCCAGCCCACGTCAACGTGCTCCTCCGAAGGGACCGCGAGGCTGGCTTCCTTCTGTCGATCGACGTGGATGGACTATGGGTCAACACCAACTTCTTCTGCACCGAACAGATCGAGCTCGACATAGACCCGCGTCAGGTTCAGTCCGAGGAGCGTGCACAGGCGCTCTTTGGGTTCATGCGCGGCATCGGACAAGCGCTGGGCAAAGCGGTGCGGCTAACCCCGGAGAACCTGAGCGACTACGTGCTCTTCGAGTACGACCCGCTCGGGGACACTCTCCAGCGAGTGCGCCCATAGACTGTGATCTCAAGTAGAGTGCCCACATGTTTTCTTGGTGTCACATGATGTGGGAAGAGTTGGAGCCGGAGCTCGCCTACTGGCCTGAACTCTACGTTCTGGACACCACTCCGAAAGACTGGCGGCGGCTCCTCGACTTTGTAAGAGCACGTGGATTCGAGACGCGCTTTCAGCACGGTCCGGAACTCCTGCCCGGCCTCCTCGAAGGACTTCAGCCGCTGCCCGATGATCCGAATGGTCTCTTCGATGGTGACGCCGACGTCGGCGATGTGAAGCAGCACTCACTGCTGGAGGTCATCGCCGGTGGCATCACCCTCAGCGCTCTCTTCTTCACGCGTGATCAAGTGGAACTGCACCTAAACGACCCACGAGAAGTCCACTCGGAAGAGCGTGCGAAGACACTCTTCGAGTTCATGCGCGACGTAGGACAAGCCCTGGGCAAGCCGGTGCGGATGACTCCGGAGAGCATGTGCGACAACGTCATTTGCGAGTACGACCCGGCCGGTGACGAACTCAGGAAAGGACCGGACTCGTAGCACGACGAGATCCTGATATCCTCGCACCATGCCAGAGCTGCCCGATATCGAGCTCTACCTGCACGTGCTGCGGAAACGAGTACACGGCGCGACGCTCACCAACATTCGACTGAAGAGCGCGTTCTTGCTGCGCAGCGTGGAGCCGCCCTTGAGCGCACTCCATGGAAAGCGCGTGCTCGGACTGGAGCGCCTCGGCAAGCGCGTGGTCTTCGCCTTTGAAGACGAGCTCTTCATGGTGGTGCACTTGATGGTGGCGGGACGCTTTCAGTGGAAAGGCCTCGGCGCCGCCGTTCCGGGTCGCATGGGGCTCGCGGCTTTCGATTTTGAGCGCGGCGACTCTGAAGACGACAGCTATGAGAGCGGAACGTTGCTGCTAACGGAGGCGAGCAAAAAGAAGCGCGCCCGACTTCACGTCGTGCGGGGCCGCGCGGCGATGGAAGAGCATGACGCTGGCGGGGCAGAACCTCTCGGCATGTCGCAAGAGGAGTTCGAGAGCGTTCTGTGCGAGAAGAACCACACGGTGAAGCGCGCCCTCACGGACCCGCGGATCTTCAGCGGCATTGGCAACGCATACTCCGACGAGATTCTCTTTGTCGCGAAGCTCCCACCTACGCGCTGGACGTCACGCCTGAAGCCCGAGGATATCGACGCGCTCCACGAAGCCACGCAGAAGGTGCTGAATGAGTCGCGTGACCGCCTCATCGAAGAGGTCGGCGAAGGCTGGCCGAAGAAGGTCACGGCGTTTCGGCCGGAGATGGCGGTTCACGGCAAGTACGGCGAGCCCTGCCCCGTGTGCGCCGAGCCGGTGCAGCGCATTCGTTATGCGGACAACGAAACGAACTACTGCGCGAAGTGCCAGAACGGCGGGAAGCTGCTGGCAGACCGCGGGCTCTCACGGCTGCTCAAAGGAGACTGGCCGAAGACCTTGGACGCCCTTGAGCTGATGAAGCGCGAGCGGAAGAGCTAGGCCAAGCCAACCCCAGTGTTCGATTGGTCAGTGCGAAAGGTTGGGTTTCATATGAAACCCGTCCTCGGATGAAACCTGCGGAAGATGTGTGTAGGCTTTGGGCATGAGATTCTTGTTGCTCCTTCTCCTCTTCGGAGCCTGCGCCGACGGCGGAGCAGGTGAGGACGGTGGAGCGAACTTCGATGGTGGCTCGCTCCCGGACATCCCGGCGCGCCCTGACGTGCAACCAGACGCATCGTGCACCGCACCTGAAGTCGCGTGCGGCGTCCTGTGCAGCGATACGCAGAATGACCCGGACAACTGCGGCGGATGCGGACGTACGTGTGTGCTCCCGAACGCCGAAGCCGCCTGCGTAGCCGGAGCATGTGCTGTCGGCGCATGCGCAGCGGGCTACAGCGACCCCAACGACGACCCGTCCGATGGCTGCGAGATGATGGG
>JBGCFM010000053.1:0-5691 GCA_045106895.1 Polyangiales bacterium
GTCGACGGCGCTGTCCAACGCACCCCCGTCGGCACTCATCGTCGCGCTGCTACAGGCGCCCAAGAGGAGCAGGGCGCTGAGTCCTGTTCCGAACATCGTCATACTATGCGCTTTCAACACGGCGAGCAGTGTACCTGAGCCCGTGCTGCACCACCATGCATGCTCGGGATGACCGGACGGGGCTCTACACGGGGCGGCTGACGTGATGTGTTGGCGATTGCCCATAGGCGCGCTTGAACGCCTTGCTCAAGGAGAATGCGGAGCCGTAGCCGACGCTCTTGGCGACTTCTTCGAGGGAGAGCGAGGTGCGCGCAAGGAGGTCTTTGGCGGCACTCAGCCGCCTCTCCGTCAGAAAGTGAATCGGTGAAGAGCCAACTTCCGACGCGAAGTTCCGAGCGAGCGTCGCCCGCGACATACCGGAGGCGCGGGCGAGGCTCTCAAGGGTCCAGTCCTGATCATAGTGCTTGTGAATCAACGTCAGAGCGCGCGCGAGATTCGGGTCGCGGAGAGCCTTCAGCCAGGTAAGTGCGGTGGGACAGTCGCTCTCGATCCAGTGGCGCAGAATGTAAACGAGCATCGCATCGACGAGGCGGGAGGCGATGGTGCGCGTGCCCGGGGCGCCTTCGCGGAACTCGCGGTCGAGCAGGCTGACGAGCATGTCGACGCTCGCGTCGCGTTCGCCCGAGCGCAGAACGATAATGGGCGGCAAGTTTGAGAAGACGAGATGACTCTCTGCATCTTCCAGCTGGTAGGCGCCGCAGAGCATACAGATGTCGGCTCCCTCACCGTTGAGTGCTCGCGCCGCCTTGGCGCTGAACGGGACCGGTGGCGAGGCAAGGTCGCTGGCGAGCTGATGCTCCGTCGACAGGAGTGCGATGTCCCCGGGGTGCAGTTCGTGGACTGCGCCGTCGGAGGTTCGAATGAAAACGGTCCCTTTCATCACGATATGAAAGCCCCGGGACTCAGCCGCATCAAAGCCGAGGTTCCAGCGCCCCGCGTACCAACCGCGATGATAGAGCGAGCCCTTGTGCGAGCTTGAGACAATGTCCGCGAGGAGGTCTAGCTCTTCGGCCGCGGGCTCTTTGTTTGTGAGACGATTGGACATGTGTCTGAGGCGCTTGGTGATGGTCGTTTCCGGGAGGGTGTCTATGTTTTGGTGGTTCGCGGGCAAGTGGCTCGCGGAGAAACAATTCAAGTATATCTCATCGTATCAGGATAAACCATGACCATCACCCTTGTACTCGGCGCCACCGGCACCGTTGGAACGCCGCTCACACACCTCCTCGTCGATGCGGGTCACACCGTGCGGGCGGCCACACGTACCCCGGCGGAATACGTCGGCGCCGGCACTGCTACCTTCCTCGACGTCCAGGACCCTTCGACGTTTGCCGCCGCGTTGGACGGCGTTGACCGCCTCTTTGTGATGGCTCCGCCCGGTCATGCCGATGCGTTCGCGCTGCTGCACAGCTTTGTCGACTACGCGTTGCCGAAGGTCGAGCGCATCGTCACGATGACCGCACAAGGCGTTCAGTACGACGAGTCGATTCCGTTTCGAAAGCTCGAGCTATTCATCGAGTCCGCCGGAGTCCCTTACGTTCATCTGCGGCCATCCTGGTTCTCCCAGAACTTTCATACCTTCTGGGGCCACGGTGTCCGCGAAGCGGACCGTCTCGCTCTCCCCGCAGAGGACGCAAGCGTCGGGTTCATCGACGCCCGAGATATCGCAGCGTCCGCGGCGGGCGCGCTGACCCGCGATGACATCGCGCTAGAAAGCGCCTACGAGCTGACGGGTCCGGAGGCATGGACCCACAGCGGCGCCGCCGCGGAGCTCTCGAAAGTGATCGGCCGGGAACTCACCTACACATCCATTTCCGACGATGCGTTTCGGGAGCAACTGGCGCCCTCGGGCCTTCCTTCGGACTACATCGAGCTGCTCGTGAGCCTCTTTGCGGCGGTCCGGGCAGGGAGCGCATCGAATGTGACGGAGCATGTGCAGTACCTCTCGGGCTCGGCGCCTCGCACCGTCGCTGCCTATGCAAAGGACTATCGCAGCGCTCTTGGTTGAGTGTCCGCCGTAACCCCGTTTTCTCCCGGGCCTTGGCGTCAGTCCAAAGGCCCGCTAGGGACACGCGTATGACTCGTCGTTCATGCTCATTGCCTCTGCTCATCGGTGTGCTTGCGCTTGCGCTATGGCCTACAAACCAAGCTCAAGCCGGGGCATGGAGTCAAGAACAAGGCCAGTGCTACGCGAAGGTCTGGGCCCGCGCCATCGTCGGCTCTGGAGCATTCGAGACAGACGGCGACACGCGCGGCGACATCGCCGACTACGCGGATGTCAGCGCACAGATTTACGCTGAATGTGGCCTCCACCCGCAGCTTACGGCCATCGTCTTCGGGGCCCCGTTCGGCTGGGCTTCGGCGGGGAGCGAAAGCGCCGTGTACATGGGGCCCATTGGCGTGGGACTTCGTTTCGAACCTTATTGGTCCACCGGCGCCACCCGTTTCGCTCTCCAAGCGGCGTACTCCTTTGCGCCGCCCGTCGGAGACGACGTGCTCTTCGAAGAAGCCGGCGCCGACCCCCGCGTGTTTTATCAGGCCGCCTTGGAGAACCACTACGGCGAGATTCAGGCGCTCCTCGGCCACGGTTTTTCGGTGAGTCAGAACGTCAGCGCGTGGTTCTCCGGCGGAGCGGGCGTCCGAATCAACAGCGCCGGCAGCATGTCCCCGGCCGTCATCGCGTCACTTCAGCTGGGCTTCACCTTCTACGAGCGCTTCCAACTTGAAGTCCACGTCCCCGTCTACGAGCCCTTTGGCCGCGGCATCACGGAGACAAATATCTCCGGCGTGGGCCAGACCCGTTATATTGGCTGGGGACTCGGCGCATCGTTTTGGATTGCCGATTCCTTCGCCCTCACCGCTGGTTTTGAAGGCGCAGCCATTGCGAGCTCCAACGCCGCGACGCCATCCCTGATTTTCGGCATCGAGTCACGCTTCCGGGTTTGGGGCGAAGACTGAGAGCACGCGCAAAAGGCGCAGGCAGCCTGTCCGGCCCGTGCTAGGAGTGCGCATATGGACCAACGGGAAGAGCTGGAAGCGCGATACGAACCCTCCGAGATCGAAGCCAAGTGGCAGGCCTTTTGGGACGAGAACAAAACGTTCAAGACCCCCGACGAGCCGGGCGAAGAGCGCTTCTACATCCTCGACATGTTCCCGTACCCCTCGGGCAATGGTCTCCACGTTGGGCACCCGGAGGGCTACACGGCGACGGACATCATCGCCCGGACCAAGCGCGCCCAAGGCGTCAGCGTCCTTCACCCCATGGGCTGGGACGCCTTTGGCCTGCCCGCGGAGCAATACGCCATCAAGACCGGCACGCGCCCAGCGGAGACCACGGCGAAGAACATCGACACCTTCCGGGGTCAGCTCAAGTCCCTCGGCTTCAGCTACGACTGGGATCGCGAGGTCAACACTACCGATCCTGGCTACGTGAAGTGGACGCAGTGGATCTTCCTCAAGCTCTTCGAGCGTGGCCTCGCCTACCAGGCGGAGATCAAGGTCAACTGGTGCCCCAAGCTCGGCACCGTCCTGGCCAACGAAGAGGTCATCGACGGCAAGAGCGAGCGCGGCGGACATCCCGTCGTGCGTATGCCTGTGCGTCAGTGGACGTTGAAGATCACCGAGTACGCCGACCGGCTCCTCGAAGGCCTCGAGGACGTGCAGTGGCCGAACTCCACGGAGACGATGCAGCGCGAGTGGATCGGCCGCTCCGAGGGCGCCGAAGTGAAGTTCGCCGTCAAAGGCAGTGCGGATGCCGCCATCGACGTGTTCACCACGCGCCCGGACACGCTCTTTGGAGCCACGTTTATGGTGCTCGCACCTGAGCACCCGTTGGTCGCGACGATGACCACCGATGCCCAGCGCAAGGACGTCGAGGCCTACGTGCAAAAGGCGCAGCACCGCAGCGACCTCGAGCGTCAGCAGTCCAAGGAGAAGACCGGCGTCTTCACCGGCGGCTATGCCATCAACCCCGTCAATGGAGCCGAGGTCCCCGTTTGGATCGCTGACTACGTGCTCATGGGTTACGGCACCGGCGCCATCATGGCTGTTCCTGGTCACGACGTTCGCGACTTCGAGTTCGCGCGCGCTTTCGACATTCCCGTGATTCAGGTCGTCAGCAAGGATACGAGCTTCGCGGAACTCGAAGAAGCCTTCACGGACCACGGCGTCGCTGTTCAAAGCGGCAAGTACGACGGCATGAAGACCGCCGACGTCAAAGCCGCGATCATCGCGGACCTCGAAGCGGACGGGAAGGGCAAAGGCCGCATCGAGTACAAGCTGCGCGACTGGATCTTCAGCCGTCAGCGCTACTGGGGCGAACCCTTTCCCATCTACTACCCAGTCCAGACGGAAGGCGATCCAAAGGCCGGCGACGACTACACGATTGACTACACTTCGCCCATCGCCGTCGATGCGGCGGACCTGCCGGTTCAGCTTCCCGAACTCGAGGACTTTCACCCCGGCGATGATCCCGCCGGTGTCCTTGCCCGCGACAGCGCGAAGGACTGGCGCTTCTTCCAGAAGGACGGCCAGTGGTTCGCCCGCGAGACGAACACGATGCCTCAGTGGGCCGGCAGCTGCTGGTACTACCTGCGCTACTGCGACCCCCACAACACGGAAGAGGCTTTCTCGGCGGAGGCGCTAAAGACGTGGCTGCCCGTCGACCTCTACGTGGGCGGCGCAGAGCACGCGGTGCTGCACCTTCTCTACGCCCGCTTCTGGCACATGGTGCTCTACGACTGTGGTGTGCTCCCCGAGCCTGAGCCTTTCAAGAAGCTGGTCCACCAGGGCATGATCCTCGGCGAGATCGAGTACACGGGCTACGAAGGCGCGGAAGGTTTCGTCGACCGCAAGGACGTGAACCTCGACGGTGACGCTCCGGTACTGAAGTCGTCGAATGCTCCCCTGACCGCCAAGCCGCTCACCTTTGAGGACGTACAGAAACGTAAGGACGGCCAGTTCGCCCTCGCGACGGACGTGAAGATCAGCATCGACGCCCGCGCGCACAAGATGAGCAAGTCTCGTGGCAACGTCATCAACCCCGACGACATCATCAAGCGCTTCGGCGCCGACTCTCTTCGCCTCTACGAGATGTTCATGGGGCCTCTTGAGGCCGTGAAGCCGTGGAACACGGAGAGCATCGGCGGCGTCCGGCGTTTCCTCGACCGATGCTGGAAGCTCGCCAACATCGTCACCGACGCGCCTTTGGAAGGCGACGCCAAGAAGCTCGTCCACAAGACCATTCACAAGGTCACCGGCGACATCGAGGGCATGCGCTTCAACACCGCCATCAGCGCGATGATGGTGCTCAGCAAAGACCTCGAAAAGAAGGGCGCCCCGAAAGAAGGCGTCGAGATCCTCGCGCAGCTCGTTCACCCCTTTGCGCCGCATCTCGGCGAGGAGATGTGGGAGATGCTCGGCCATCCGCCGAGCATTCAGAACGTGGCTTGGCCCGTGGCGGAAGCCGCGCTCCTCGTCGATGACGAGGTCAACATCCCCGTGCAGATCAACGGTAAGAAGCGCGAGCTCATCAAGCTGCCCAAGGACATCGACGAAGCGGGCGCCGTTGCGGCGGCGAAGGCACTCCCGCGCATCGCCGCGGCGTTCGAAGAAGGCACGCTCCGTAAGACCATC
>JBGCFM010000054.1:0-73547 GCA_045106895.1 Polyangiales bacterium
TGGTTCTGCACCATGTCTCGTAGAGCTCCCGCTTTGTCGTAATAGCCAGCGCGTGAGCCAACGCCGAGGGACTCCGCCACCGTGATCTGCACGGATTCAATACGGTCTCGGTTCCAGCTGCTCTCGATGAGTGCGTTGGCGAGGCGGTACGTCAGCACGTTCTGAACGGCGTATTTGCCCAGATAGTGGTCGATTCGATAGATCTGCGTCTCGTCGAAGTGCTCATGAAGCGTTCGGTTGAGCAGGCGCGCAGTCTCGAGGTTTCGGCCAAAGGGCTTCTCAACAACGATTCGCTGCCAGCACTCCGTGTGCTCGGTGCCGTCGGCGTGGGCACGGGAGATATTCATCCCTGCCTCGCTCAAGCGTTCCGCGGTCTGTGCAAAAATGCGAGGCGGCAGCGCGAGGTAGAAGACGCGATTGTCCCCGATGTCGTGCTCTTCGGCGATGGCGTCGAGCTCCTTCTTGAGCCGATGCATCTCCGGGTCGGCGTCACCTTCACGGTCCCCGATGTACGCGTAGTGAAGGCGGTCCAAGACTGCCTTCGAGGTCGGCTCATCGACTCGGTACTCCGTGAGGTGATCACGAATCGTAGCATCGTAGTGTTCCCGCTCCTCCGCCGAGCGACCCACACCGACAATGCGCGTCTTTGGGTGCGCGTGCCCGTTGTGGAGGAGGCGTGCGAGGGAAGGGAGGAGCTTCCGGCGCGCCAGGTCGCCGGTGCCGCCAAAGATGACGAAGAGACAAGGTTCCGCGATGGCCATCACGCAAGAAACCACCCGGACCCACTCCAGCACAAGGAGTGCGCTTGTCCGAAACGAAAAAAGGCGCGGACTCGAAAGTCCACGCCTCGTTTCGGTGCAGCTGAGTTCAGCCGAAGAAGTACTTGATCTCGATGGCGGCGTTCTCAAGGGAGTCGGAGCCGTGGACCGAGTTCTCGCCGATGCTCTTGGCGAAGGCTTTACGAATGGTTCCTTCGTCGGCTTCGGCGGGGTTCGTCGCGCCCATCACGGTGCGGTACTTGGCGACGGCGTCGTCGCCTTCGAGGGCGCTGACCACGACGGGGCTGCGCATCATGAATTCCACGAGCTCACCGAAGAAAGGGCGCTCTTTGTGAACGGCGTAGAAGCCTTCGGCCTGCTCTTTGGAGAGGTGGAGCATCTTGAGCTCGACGATCTTGAGACCGGTCTTCTCGATCATGTCCAAGATAGCGCCCACGTGGTTGCCTTCAACGGCGTCGGGTTTGATGATGCTAAGTGTTCGTTCGGTCGCCATTGGCTTGTCCTTAGGGTTATGACCGCCGGATTGGCGGGGTAGGGTTTAGGGCTCTTCCTGCCCTAGGCGCAGGCCATATAGCCAAGATTGCTTGGGAATCAACCCAAGTCGTCTTGGGCTCGCTGGGCGAAGGTCGGCGCGTCTCGTATACTTTTGCGGATGCTCAGAGTTCCCTCCGGCGCGTGCACAATAGCCCTGGGAATGCTCCTCGGCCTCCTGGGCGCCTGCGGAAGCCCGCCGGCTGCGAGCTCGCCGCGGAATGCGTCGGACGAGTTCACGCACCTTCCCCGCGATGGGAAGACCTGCCTCCTCGTGCGGCCGGGTGTCGCGTCGCCCCGTCAGCGTAGCATTCTTCAGGGGTTCTCCCGCGCCGCGGATATCGCCTGGGAGCCCGGCGTGGTGTCCTGGGCGCAGGTGGGGTTGGACCAAGCCTGGCGTGCCGAAGCGACGTTGAGCATCCCCGCCGAGGAGTTCATCGAAGCCGTACACGCGATTCACGTAAGCGAGCCCTGGCGCGACATCTGTACGGGCGATTGCGCGACTCCGCGCATTTGGATCCTCGGTCCGCGACGCGTCGGCGCCGGCGCTCATTTTTGGCATCACTTCGACCATGAGCCAATGCGGTGCGAAGTCGATCGCGACGGGAAAATCGTCGAACAAGGTCGGACGCGAGACGGGGCGCGCCGCCAGATGCACGCAACACAACAACACGTGCTCATCGCGCGGGAGGTGCGGAACCCGATCAATGTTCCGCTACCAGGGTTTCGGCATGAGCACTTCGACGAACGACTCTGGAATGTACGGCGCTTTCGGGGGGACGACGCCGAGCTTCGCGCGCAGGACGAACGCTACCGACGTGAAGCGATGCTGCAGCTCGCCCAAGCGCAGCGGCCGATTCCCGTCGACAGGATTCGCATGGACGACTGGGATTCGATCCACGAGCAACTGGCCCTTTGGTCCGAGGAAGCAGCGACGCGTGGCGAGCCGGCGGAGCGGGAGCTGGCGCGCCTCGTCGGCCGAGTCGCCGCCGCGCACCATGAGGGGCGCAGTTTGCTCATCGCCTGCGCTCGGGCGTGTCTCGACCACGGCTGTGGCGCCGATGTGCTGCCTTGGCTTGATGCTCATCTGACGGAGACTCGGGGAAACGACCGGCTACGCCTTCTTCGACGAAGAGCTGCGAGGGTGGGTGCGCCGCAGCGTTTTCCGGCCCTCCTGGAGGAAGACGGCGTGACGGAGAACGGAGCGCTCGCCGCAGCTATGCTGATGGACGCCGAACCCTACGAAGCCGCGGAGGCGGCGTGGCGAGCCCATGAGGCGCTTCCTTCCCCGCGGCTACGGCGTTCCACGGGGCGCCTCCCTCTCGCGACCCTCGTCGAAACCCTCGTCGCTCTCCTCGATGTCTCCGGCAACCCGTTGAGGGCGGTCTACGTCCGCATGGACACGGCGTCGTTGACCCCGCCTCCGCCATTGCAGCCTCCGTTCCTGCGCGTCTCCTGGCCACAGGGCGAGGGCGGACGCCAGATGCTCCTCGTACCTCTTACGCATGATGTCTCCGACGCTCCCGCGCTCTTTCAGGACCTTGAGGGGTCAGCGACGATCAGCGTCGGCATCGGCGATGAAGATGGGCCCACGGAATCGTTGACGCTTCATGGGCGCTTCGAGGCGGATTTGTTTGTCATCGAAGCCGCCTCACGGGCCTACGACTGGGACGTTGTATCGCGCCTGCTCGCTGAGCCCTTGGGGCGCCTGTCCCGCCGCCTTTTTCCGCCTCCTAACTTCACCTTCGAGGCGAGCGCCAACGAGCAAGCCTTGTTTGAGGAACGCGCTCGCGCGGACGAAGGCATCGCCTGTGCGTCCGGACGAGAGGGGGGCACCGTCTTCGAATGCGCCGTGTCCCCTGAGCGCATGAGCACGCGACGTTCGATGGTCGAGGTGGTGCGACCGGCTCTCGTTCCACGCGCTCGAAGGCGAAGAGGCCCTCGCGACCCTTGATGGCTGACGCGAGAACAGGTACGCCAGCGTCATGACCGACCACAGCGCTACGCGCGCGCTCATCGAAGCCGCCTACCAAGACAAGTCACGCCGCGGCGAAGCCGAAGTGATTTCCGCCGTCGAGCAGACCATCGCTGCCCTCGACACCGGTGCCCTCCGCGTGGCGGAACCCATCGACGGAGACTGGGTGGTCCACGCCTGGGTCAAGCAGGCCATTCTGATGTACTTTGGTCAGCAGAAGATGGAGACGATGGAGGTCGGCCCCTTCGAATTCCATGACAAGATTCCCCTCAAGAAGGACCTCGCCGCGCAAGGCGTCCGCGTCGTGCCTCCGGGCGTCGCGCGCTTTGGTAGCTACCTTGAGCCCGGCGCTATCATGATGCCTAGCTACGTGAACATCGGCGCCCGCGTCGGGACGGGCACCATGGTCGACACGTGGGCCACCGTCGGCAGCTGTGCTCAGATCGGCTCACACGTGCACCTCAGCGGAGGCGTAGGCATCGGCGGCGTCCTCGAGCCCCCCGGAGCGAGCCCGGTCATCATCGAAGATGGCGCTTTTATTGGAAGCCGGTGCATCGTCGTCGAAGGCGTTCGCGTCGGCGCCGAAGCCGTCCTCGGCGCGAACGTCGTGCTGACCGCGTCCACACGGATCATCGACGTTAGTGGAAGTGAGCCCGTCGAACACAAGGGGCACGTCCCGCCGCGGGCTGTGGTGATTCCTGGGACGCGCCCTAAGAAGTTCCCCGCCGGCGAGTACCAGGTGCCCTGTGCGCTGATGATCGGTCAGCGTAAAGAGAGCACGGATCGCAAGACGAGCCTCGAAGGCGCTCTTCGGGACTTCGGCGTCAGCGTTTAGGGCCGTCGAACTCGTCAGGTTTCGCACGTCGACGACGTCCGGATCGAAAATTCGCTAACGCGTCGCCGGCCTTTGTGCCTGCAAGGGCGGCGAATTGCGTTGGTACTCTTTGTGCTTTGTACGAGCGCAAGCTGCGGCATTGGCGCTGAGCATAACGAACGGTCGAGACTTGAATGAGAGTCTCCGCGTTCGTCGATGTCGTGGTGCGCTCGGCGCACTTTCGCGTCGTGGCACACAAAGGGAGAACAGGATGAGACTACTACTATGGACCATTGCGACGAGCTTGCTCTTGGCAACGGGGTGCACGCAGGACACGAGCTCCGAGACGTTTGGGCTGATTCACGAGGGGGCGACGTTGAGCACGGAGCTCGTCCTTGCCGAAGGGTTTGACGCTCCAACGTTGGAGAGCGCCCTCGCGCCGGGACTCGCGTCAACGCCCATCGAGATCGAAGTCGCCGGCGAACTCGCCATTGCATGGCGGCGCTACGACGAGGTCCCAGAGCTTCGGCGTGAAAGCGACGTTATCGCGCTCTGGCGCGTCGTCGAACGCGTACCGGTGGCGGCGACCGAAGCGCCAGCGCCCGTCGCCTTGAGTGGACAAGACCTCGAGCTCGAGGGAACAGACTTTGACTACTTCTTGGTCGACCTCGACAACCGCATGGAACTCGGAGAGCAGTTTGACCCAGAGCTGTGGGAGCTCTGGCAGCTCTTCGTGGAATCGCATGCCGTGTGCCCATGATCCAGAACCCGCACTGAACGACTCACACTAGTTTTCGTTTTGAGAGAAGGCCGCGCGTTTGTGGGGCGGTCTTCTTTCGGCGAACCCTACGATTTGACGGGCAGCCGGCGCTTGCGCTCGGCTTGCTTTCCGTCGTTCCCATAGAGCGCGAGTTGTCCGCACGCAGCGGCGACATCGCTTCCTCGTTCCCGTCGCACCATCGCCGTCAGACCATGGTCGCGAAGACGCCCACAAAAGTGCTCGACGCCATCCCAATCCGGCGCAGCGAGGTCGCTCTCTTGAATTGGGTTCATCGGAATGACGTTTACCTTCACAGGCACGCCCTTCATCAGCTTTGCCAGAACGCTGGCGTCTTCTGGGTTGTCGTTGACGCCGCGAATGAGCGTGTACTCCAGCGTGATCCGCCTGCGCTTCGGCAAGGGGTAACGCTTCAGGCAAGCGACGAGGTCCTTCAAGGGGTACTTCCGGTTGATCGGCATGATCGCCGACCGGCTCTCGTCAGTGACAGCGTGCAGCGATATGGCGAGGGAGACCTTGCCCTCGAAGTCTTTGGCGAGTCGGTCGATCTGCGGAATGAGGCCCGAGGTCGAGAGCGTTACCCTTCGCGTCGAGAGTCCCAGACCCTCCGGGTGTGTCATCAGAACGAGCGCGCGCGCGACGGCGTCATAGTTGTGCAGAGGCTCGCCCATGCCCATGAACACCACGTTGCGTAGATGCTCATCTCCTTCGAGGAGCGAACGGCCCACCAAGAGCTGCCCGACGATCTCTGCGGCGCTCAGATGACGCTGGAGTCCAGCGACGCCACTCGCGCAAAAAACGCAACCCATCGCGCAGCCAATTTGGCTGGAGATGCACTGTGTGACGACGGGCGAAGGGACCAGGCCCGTGTCGTTGTCTCCGCGTCGGTCCTCCAGCGCAACATCGGGGTCACGCTTGAGCTGCGGAATGAGCACGGTTTCAATGTCGCGCTCGTCGTGGAGACGAACCAAGAGCTTTCGCGTGTTGTCCGTGGACCGCTTGCCTTCAACGACGCGAAGAGGAATCTCCCCAAGCTCCTCGCTCATCCGCGCCCGAATGGACTTCGGAAGATTCGTCATCTTCTGGGGGTCGAGGACGCCTCGGCCATGGATCCACTGGAAGACCTGAGCGCCGCGGAACCGCGGTTCGCCCCACTTGACGAGGGTCTCACTCCATTCTTCCGGCAGACGCTCGAGGGGATGCGCAGCCGGCGCGAGCTCGGGTCGAGGAAGCATGAGGACACCATGGCCTCACAAGGAAGCGAGTTCAAGACGGCGCGAGGCCGCCAAAATCGGCTCGTTATCGCAGCTGCCCACCCGTAAAACGGTAGGTTCGGGGCTGGTCTCGCCACGGCAAGAGCACGGACTCCCCCGGCGTGTCGTTCCACGGCCAGGTTTCGGCGTTGAACCCTTGGGCGCGGCCCGGGTGGATTTGAAGTCGTCCCCGGGCCGTTTCGACCCGGTTGCTGACGAGGTTGTCCCCTCGTTTGCGGCCGACCTCGGTCATGAGAATCCGTGGAAACGCGCCGCGTGCGGTGAAGCGATGAACGATAAGAATCTCGCGCTCCACGTCGCCAAGCTGCTGCGCAGCTCGGATTAGAATCTCTGCCCGGCCATCACCCGTTAAGTCGGCGGCGCTGACGTCGATGAGTCGGCCTGCGTCGGCGGGGATGGCGTAGTGGAAGTAGCTGTTCCCGCCGCGGAAAGCGGTTCCCACAACAACGATGGAGTTGCCAAAGACATTCAGTCGTTCGGGCGTTCGGTCTTCGGCGAGGTTGACGTCTGCGGAGAAGCGAGCGCGGGCGCGACGCGGAATGTTCTCCGCCCTTCGGGCGGCGGTGACAAGAGCCTGAATGTTGGCTGGCGGAGGTGCGTTCTGCGTTCGGCGCGTCGTCGTTGATGTCGTCGTCGTGGTGGATGTGGTCGGCGCAGCGGCGGGTCTTGGGTTCGCGCGCTCACGCGTCACGGCGAAACGTTGGCCATCCCAGCGATATGTGCGGGAGAGAACCGGACCCCAAGGCAACAAGATCCCCTGCGCGTCGCTGGCAGGCGCTTCGCGAAAGTTCGACACGTTCAACCCACGGGCACGGCCAGCGCGTACTTCGATGGTGGGAGCGCCACGGCGACCTCGCACGCGGACCGTCGACTCCACGCTTCCGTTTGCCGTCTCTTTGCGAGTCTCGATGCCGAAGAGCGGCTCCACCGCAGTGCCTGTGAAGGAGAAGAGCTGCCACAGATCGCGGCTCCCGTCCTCGCCGCTTTGACGCATCACGACGAGGAGCTCTTTGTGCCCGTCGCCCGTGAAGTCGCGGGTCTGGAACTCGCGCACGCCTCCGGAGCCCTGAATGGGTAGCGCCGCGAAGTCGAAGCCTTCGCCCTCGCGGTAACCTGCGCCATACACGACGACGAAGCGACCCACTTGCGCGATGGTCTCCGATTGCCGGTCTCCGCTCACGTTTGCCTGGAGCGTGCGAGAGGGCTCTGCGGCGGGGATGCCCTGGGAGCGAAGAAAGCGCTGGAGAGCGTCTCCCGAGCCACCTGCGAGAACAACGCGGGGCAGCGTCTCAAGGTTGCTCGCATCGACGACAGCGGTGGCGGGGCTCGAGTCGACGGTAGGTCGCGCCTCTTGGTCGACGTCGTTCATCCGCAAGGCGAGGCGACCCTCGCTCCAGCGGCGTCCGAGAGCACGCGAGGGGATGAACGCCTCGATTTCGTAGCCTCGGCGCGTTTGAGCTTCGACGACCCGCGCGCCGCGCACCGGAGCAAGACGGCCTCGAAGGCCACCGGAAGCGGCGGCGGCGGCGGTGCCTGTTCTTCCCGGGTAGAGCCAGAGCTCTTTTGCTGTCGCCCGTCGGCCTGGGACGACGAAGGTAAGCACGATCGCGTCTTCCGTACGTGAGCGCCCATTCGCCCGCACGACGCGGTCGTCGTTGACGCTCGCCGCGATGTAGAGACCCGAACCGTCCCGAGCCAGCGCGAACTCAAACGACGCGTCTCTTCCTTCGGCGACGCGTGTGCGTCGCACTCCTCGCCAGTCGCGCAGCATCCCGTCCACGCGAGGCGGATTCTCACCTGCATCCTGCACGCGTACCCCAACCTGGGCGCTGGCGGTGGGGGAGTAGAAGAGAGCTGCGAGGGCAACGAGGATGAGACAGCGCATTTTCGAAGAAACTACTCGTTTGAACCTGGACGGGGAAGGGGGCACGTGGGCTTTGACCACAGTCAACACACTTTGTTCACCGGAAAATCGATCCGGGTGCCTGCGCGTTCCGCTTACTCGCAGGAGAGCGCTGTCAAATGCAGGGAGGCCTCGCGCCCGTCGAGCGCGTTTTCTTCGGCGACTGCGAGCCACAGGAGCTCGTCACGGCACACGCCGCTGACATCGACGAAGCGAGCGGCCCACTCATAGACTTGCTGCTCGGCGACACGGCCCTCGAGCTCTTCGTCCAGCAGGTGGATGCCCACGAGCGTGTCGTTGCGGCTGTACGAGCGTGGAGTGACCACGGCGAGACTGTCGCCGCACGGAAACGCCCGCGCCGCGCGTTCGTCGTTGCTCCGACCCACGCGAAGCGCCGAGGCCCCCTCGCGAAGCTCCTGCGCGAAGACATGAGCTCGCCGATGAGGGCGCCGACTATCCCTGAAGAGCAGCACGGGGTGTTCCGCGCCCGCGGCGACAAAGGGAAGCGAGCGATCGTAGATCACCTCGGCGCGACGCCGCGGCAGCGCGCCGATGGGACCGGCGCTGGACGAGCGAGAAACCAACACGGCTCCGACGAAGCCCTCCGTTCCGGGTGCCAACGTCGACTCGGTCCAGGCGACGAATCGCTCGCCGCGGATCTCGCTGAGGCTCGGTGCGCCGGCGAGGAGTGTGGCCGCGGAGAGAAGCCGCGCGTGTTCGTTGCAGGAAGAGTGCTCTTCCCAGTCGACGCAGAGCTCGGCGTGCCAGACCTTCCATTCACCAACCCGACCGTCGTGGAACACGAGCTCGAGGTGCTCATTGATGTTCGCCAGGGAGAGCCCGCTGTGGTCGCGTCCAATCGGCCACGGCAGCCTGACGCTGTGGTGCTCGTCGCCGATGACCCGGTAGAGGTGTATTGTTCCAGCGGCGTCTTTGGCGTCGACTGGCCGTCGCCCGCACGCGAGAAAGACGGCGCTGTCGAGTCGCGCTAAGGACAACGTGTCGCACGACGCTCCGAGACGAGAGCGCGAAAGAACACGTGGCGTGTCTTCATCCAGCGTCGCTCGAAGCGACGCCCGATGCAGTCCATCCGCCGTCGAGAAGTAGGCATCGACTCCGTTCTCGGTCCGGTCCGTGACAAGCGCCGAGAAGCCTCCGGGGCCAGTCGTCGCGATCACATCACCGGCGACGAAATCACATTCACGGGTTCGTGTCGCATCACAGCCAATGAGAGCGGCAAGGGCTACGTAGAACAGAGCGAGCGCCTTGCGCACGAAGATGTTTCTCAGGAGAGGATCCCGCGGGCGCGGAGCACGGCGGCGATCTCCGTTTGGCGTGCTTCTAGCTCCGCTGGGTCTTTGACCGGCTGGAAGCGTGCGTCCGCACCTTCGCGTTGAACGCGGAAGAACGCCGAAGGCATGAGCGCGCTGAGTTCGCCGACGAGGCGCTCGAACTGAATCACCGGGTTTCCTTCCACCTTCTTTGTGACGGTGAACCAAGTGAAATCGAAGTCTTGGTCGAGCGCTTCCGTCTCGAAGATGAGGGTGTTCGTGTTGAAGACCGGAATCGTCTCCTGATCGAAGGAGGGCGGAAAACGAAACCCCTCCACGATCTGAAGCACATCATCGACAAAGGCCGGCGCGCCTCCGGCGTCGCCTGGCACCTTGGGTGCGTTCTCGACGCTCATGGAGACCTTCGCTTCGCGGTGCATCGCGATGAGCGCGGGATCGAGCGTCGCTGTGAGGTTGTCGACGTTGCTCATCACGAGCTGCTTGACGCCCGCTTCTCGGAGGCGGCCAAGCGCGCCACTACGTCGAAGCGCCGAAGGCAAATCTCCGTGGCCCGTTGCGTGGAGCGATGGGTTTCCTGCGGCGTCGAGGAAGAGGTCTCCCTCCGGTGTCAGCCGGGCTGAAATATGTTGCGCGAAGGTGTCCGTAGGACGTGACGCGCTTGCGGGCTCGGCGCTGATGGCGTTTCGGATCTCGGCGTCGGTGGCGAAGCTCGTCATGAACAGGATCGGCACCGAGCCACCGGCGCGTGTCGCGGCAGCTTCCGCGTCCGCGAGCTTGAGCTGAAGGAAAGTCTGATCTCCGATGGCAGGGACGGTGGCTTTGACGACGCCCCCAAATCGCGTCGCCATGCCGCCGGCCAAAACCACCATCGCGACTTCGCCGGCGGCGATGGCCGCGTTGCCCGCTGCCGTCAGTCGCTCGCGTTCCGGTGTACCAAGCGGGGGCAGATCCACGACGTCACCCGCCGAAGGGGCTCGAATGGCCCCTTGGACATGGTTTTCCGACGACTTTGGCTTGTCGGTGGTGATTCGAGCGCGAAGGCCCTCAAAAACCACCGGATCGAACCCATACTGTTGAAGGATCTTGAGTGTGTCTGCGTCGAAGATAAGCTCAGCCATGATTGCTTCCGACCGAACCACGTTTGCTTGTCGTTGTAAATATCAACGAGACTGGACACTCGGGTACAACCGGGCTGAAGATGTTGGAGATGAGAGAGTGCACGCCCTCGCCCAAGTAGGCATCAGGATTGCATACTCTCAAGGGGTACCAAGAGGAGGACGGATTTGATGAAGAAGAATTACTGGTTTGGCGTGTCGACCTTGGGGGCTGTGATGGTCCTCGGAGCTCTCAACATGGGCTGTTACGTCCGAGCGGCGCCTGCCCGGGCTACCGTTGTATCGAATGCCCAAGTACAGGGCACCGTGGTGTACCAAGCTCCACCCGCAGCCCAGGTCGTCGCGCAACGTCCACCTGCTCCCTACGGGAACGCGGTTTGGGTTGAAGGGCACTACGAATGGAACGGAGCCCAGCACGTTTGGGTCCAGGGTTATTACGTTCAGGGCCGCGCCGGTTACTCCTACAACCAACCCCGCTGGGTTCGTCAGGGCAACGGATATGTCTATAACCAGGGCGGTTTTGTTCGGGGCGGGCGCGGTGGCGTAGTGGTCCAGACACGCCGACAAGCACCTCGTGCACGTCGCGTGGCGCCTCGTCGAGGCGGAGTGGTCGTGCAGACCCGAGGGCGTGGTCGTCGCACCGTCGTTCGAAACAATGGCCGTGGCCGAACCGTCGTGCGAACCAACAACCGCGGGACGCGTCAGCGCGCAGTGGTTCAGCCTCGACGCCGCGCTCAGCCGCGAGGTCGAGCACAGCGGCGCAACAATCGTCGCGGAACCACCACGCGACGCACTACGACACGGCGCGGCGGCCGCGCAGTTCTTCGTGTGAACTAGCGCGTACACCGGTTCACATCCCTTCTTGGGGATGTGAACCCGCGTTGATACCGATACTGTCCTCCTGGCGAGGTTCCAAGCAGCAGCTTGGGACCTCGTTTCAATTGCGCGGGGCACGAGTCGGGAAGAAGAAGTCACCTGTCGCGCGTTTTGCTCAGAAGATGGCCAAAGCGATCGAGGGGGGTAGGGTACAGAGATGGCCAGGCAGGCGCTGATATCGAAAGCTGGGCTCTGTGCACTCTTGTTCGCTTGCGGGGGCCCCGCGGCTCCAGGCGCGCCTGGGGCTCAAGGAAATGTGGTGCAAGGCGCGGAAGGTGAAGCCGCCTGCCCGTCGACGCTGCGAATCCCCGCGCCCCTCCCGAACGTTCAGCCGAACGAGCGGACCGAGTCCTATTGGGTTGGGCGATATGAGGAGGAGGAGCGCGACCTTGATGCCACGCTCTTGAGCGAAGCGGAAATCCAGGCGCACAACACGTCGATGGAGAACGGCGAGCCGCCGCTCATGCCAAGTGTTCTCTCGTCGCCGCCGGAGGCTGGGAATATGCGCGCCCAACTCCAAGAGCGTCTCGGTTACATGCGGCAGCGGATCGAGGCGGGCGAGTACCTCAACGCGGATGGATCGACGCCCGACGTCGCGAACTTTGCGGTTCCGGGAGAGCTGGACTTGGCGCCTTCGCTGCGAGTTGCCACAGGCATCGTCCCTGTTCACTGCGGGCCTCGCGCCGAGTCGATTCTCAAGGGCAGCATGGACCCCGATTTCGACCGAAACCTTTGCTTCACCGTTCGTGCTCAGGAGCCCATCGAGTTGCTTCGGGAGTGGGAGGGCGGACTCCTCCTCGCGAGAACGGACTACGGCCTCGGGTTCGTCGAGGCGAACGCGCCCCTCACGCCTGACGTTGGAAGCGATGCAGAGGTGCGCCACGCGGTGCTTCACTCGTCACGCAGCACGGTCCGGGAGAGTGCCCTGGTCGCGGGCACCACGGTGCCAGTTGGCGCTTTGCTTCCGCGAGAGTTTCGGGAGTGCGAAGAGTGTGACGAGCCAGGGATGGAGGCGACGACGAACTTCCTCGTCGCGACCGCAGAAGGGCTGACGCCACGTCCGGCTACTGAGTTTCGTGTGGAGGCCCCGCAGGCGCTGACGCGGCGAGCGTTCTTGAACGAGGCCTTTTCTCTTTTGGACGAACCTTACGGTTGGGGGGGGCGCGCCGGGGGGCGCGATTGCTCCCGCGCGCTTATGGACATCTTCGCGCGTTTCGGGCTGCGAGTTCCGCGACATAGCGCTGTCCAGGCGCAAGCTGGGACGTACGTCGTGGATGTGAGCGAGATGTCGAACGCCGACAAGGTGCTGCTCTTCGAATCCGCCGCGGAGCAGGGGGTCGTGCTCCTGCACTTTCCTGGTCACATCATGCACTACCTTGGCCTCTCCAACGGACGGCCAATGATCCTTCACTCGTTCAGCGAGTACCTGACGCCCTGCCCAAACAGCGACGATGAAACGGTCAACCGCGTCGATCGCGTGGATGTGAGTGACATGACGTTGGGCGAAGGCTCTTCGAGGACGGACTTTCTCTCCCGCACGACCCACGTGACGGTTTTCGGTTCGACGGCCGGCGCAATCGCCGGCGCTGCGCAACCTCGTTCTGTGGTGCCTCCGTCTTTGCCCGGCGCCGGTGTGATGTGTGACGACGGTCTCGACAACGCGATCTTTCGCTCACCGTTTCGCCCGAACCCCACGCAGCCACTTCGTGTGATCGCAACGCTGACGGAAGATCCGGGTCCCGTCGCATTTCAAGTATTTGGGCCGGACGGCGAGCCTGCGGAAGGAAGCGTCCACGTCCTTGGCGGGCCTCCCTACACTCACTGGTTCGAAATCGAGCGGCCGGTCCCAGGTCGCTACGTGGCCGTGCTCGGTGACGGTCCGCGAACCGTCGCATGTGAACGCTTTACCGTGGCTCGGTCCCCGCCAGCGCTCTCGCCGCGGGAGCCCGTGGGCCCGGCGTGGGAGAGCGTGTGGTCCTGGGAGCGCGATACTGAGAACCTCTACTCGGCGTTCGTGGAGCAGCTCTTTCTAGAGCCACGCGATGAAGACCCAACATGGAACAACCTTCAAGAGCTGCTCCGGGATCCCGCGCGAAATCTGCTCTTTAATCATCGGCACATGAATGAAGACCTCGAACTGAGGCTGATCCCGGACTGCGCGGACCTTCCGTATTTTCTGCGTTCCTACTTCGCATGGAAGGTGAAGTTGCCCTTTGCGTGGCGGCAGTGTCGTCGGGGGCGCGAGGGCCAACCGCCGCTCTGTGAAGAGGTGCCGAGTTCCAACATGATGGAGGTCGAGGCGAGTTCGGACCTGGATGCATACCGTCAGGCGGTGCGGGTGATCGGGCGAAACGTGCACTCGTCCACGGACCGCACGCGTCCTTTGGACGAGAATACCGACGTCTATCCGGTTGCCCTCGACCGTTACTCGCTGCGACCCGGGACCATCTTCGCGGATCCCTATGGACATATCATCATCATCGCTGGCTGGCGGCCTCAAGGGATCTCCGAGTACGGCGTGCTCGTCGGCGCCGACGCGCAGCCCGACGGGACCGTTGGGCGACGTCGTTTCTGGCGCGGGTCGTTTCTCTTTACGCCCGACACCCAGCATTCCGGCGCCGGGTTCAAGGCTTGGCGCCCGGTGCGATACAACCGGCCCGACCAGGTGATCGAACTTGCCACCAATTCGGAGCTTCGAGACAGCGACGTCTACACACGCATCAGCGAAGAGCAATACGCTGGAAGCGCGGATGATTTCTACGACCGTGTGGACGCGCTCATCAACGCGCGGCCGCTGCCGGCGATGGCCGTGATGGAATCCCGCGTGGACGCGCTCCTTGAGTCCGTCGAGCGTCGGATCACGAGCGTCAACAACGGCGAGGAGTGGGTTGTTGCCCATGGACCACGCATGGAGATGCCTGACGGAGCATCGATTTTTCAAACGGAAGGGCCATGGGAAGAGTACGCGACGCCGAGCCGCGACATGCGCCTGCTCATCTCCATCGACGCCGTCGCGAACTTTCCCGCCGCCGTGCGACGCGGGCCCGAACGCTTCGGGATCTCTGCGGCGGACGTGGATGTCCGCGTGGCTGAGATCGAAGGGGAGCTTGCGGAGCTTCTCGACGCGCGAAGTGTGCGCTACCGCCGGTCTGACGGGGTGGAGCAGACGCTCACTTTGGCGGAAGTGGTCGCGCGGGCACGGGGATTGGAGATGGCTTACAACCCCAACGACTGCGTGGAGATCCGGTGGGGGGCGCCCGCAAACGGGGACGAGATGCGTTCGTGCCGGCGTCACGCTCCTCCCGCCCAAAGAGCAAAGATGCAACGACTTCGCGAGTGGTTCAGCTCGCGCCAACGTCCCGCGCGTTGATGTCTCGGCAGACGGCGCCCCTTGAACTCACGTGCGGCGCCGATAGAGTCGCGCGTATGCCGCGCTACCACATTGCCGAAACGCTCCCCATCTCGCTTCCGGCGGAGGAGGTGCACGCAAAGCTCTCCGACTTTCGCGACTGGCCGTCTTGGTCGCCGTGGACCTACATGGAGAAGGCAGTGCGGCTTGAATATACCGAGGACGCGGGCGTCGCCGGACACGGGTACTCCTGGGAAGGAGATGTCACGGGCTCGGGTTCCATGACGCTCAAGTCCACCACGTCATCGGAGCTGGTGATGGATCTGGACTTCGTGAAGCCCTTCAAGTCCCACGCGAAGATACGCTTCGATGTCGTGGCGAAGGGCGACGCGACGGACGTCACGTGGCACATGGACGGCAGCATGCCGTTCTTTCTCTTCTGGATGATCCCGACGATGAAAGCGATGCTGGGGTCTGACTTTGCCCGTGGATTGAAGCTCTTCAAGGAGCACGCAGAGGAGGACGTGGTTCGCTCACGAACGGAGGTCGTCGGTGTGGTGGACGTCGATACGAAGAGTTTCGTCGCGGTGCGCGACACCGTCGCCGTCGCGGACTTGGGGCCCTCGATGCGGAAGACTCTGCCGCAGGCGTTCGAGGCTGCGAGCAGCCGTGGGTTTACGCCGGCGGGCCCGCCGATGTCCGTGATCCACAACTTCGATATGAAGGCTCAACGCTGCGAATACTCCGCGGCGATTCCAGTGAGTGGCGAAGGCAGCGTGAACGCGCCGGCGGAAAAGGGCCGCATTCGAGGCTGTCGTGCTCTCAAGGTCGTGCACACCGGCGCCTACGAGCATCTTAGCAATGCGTGGGCCACAGCCAAGGCTCACCAGCGCCACCTGAAGCTCAAAGACTCAAAGGTGCAGGGGCCCTTCGAGGTGTACATGAACGATCCGAGCGACACCGCGGCGGAAGCGCTGTTAACGGAAATCTATTTGCCTATTCGTTAATCTCTAACGATCGCTCGGAGAGACTTCACTAGAATGTCAGGCCCGGTCTAGAGCGCGGAGCCCAGCTACATGAACACGATTTCTCGCGCGTGGCGCACTCTCCTTCTTGTGTGCGTTGCCTTTTCGATGAGCTGCGGCGTGGAGACCGCCACGTTCGGATCGCGAACGGACCCAATCGTCGGCGGAGTCGAGGTAGGGGTGTGCGGGTTTCCGACCACGGTGCTCGTCGGCGATGGATGCACCGGCACATTGATTCACCCGCGCGTGGTGGTGACCGCTGCTCATTGCGGCAACCCCCGGACCGTTGGCTTCGGAGAGCGAGAAGGCGCCACCATCGATCGAAGCGTGACCTGCATGAGCGTTCCCGGAAGCGGCACCGGCGCCGACGTTCAGTTCTGCGTGCTCGACGAGCCGATGGAAGCGCTCCCGCTCACGCCGATCCTCTACGGCTGCGAAGTCGATGAGCTTGCCGTGGGCGACGAGGTTGTGATCACTGGTTTTGGGCTCACTTCGTTCGGCACCAACACGTTTGGAACGCAACGCTGGAGCTACGCACCGATACGCGATATTCGCAGCGATGTATCGCTCATCGGAACGCCGAGCGCCTCGGCCTGTCCAGGTGACTCCGGTGGGCCGGTCTTTGTGCGGATGGCGGATTCGACCTGGCGCGTCTTTGGCACCGTGTCCGGCGGCACGACGGGGATTCCGTGCAATGGCGACGGTGCCTACCCGTTGATTCACCAACACGTTCCTTGGTTCGAGGAGACGAGCGGCATCGACATCACGCCATGTCACGACGTCGACGGAACATGGAACCCAGGGCCGGAGTGCACGGGTTTCTTCGCTGGAGATCATTCTGGCGGCCAGCTCTGGGCGGACGCATGCGCTGGCGCGCCAGTCGGCGGGCCCTCGGCGACGTGCGGGGAAGCGTTCACGGTGGAAGAGCCTGATGCGGGACCGATGATCTCGGACGCGGGCACCGCCGACGCTGGGGCATCGGACGCGGGCGCTTCGGACGCGGGAAGTGTCGGGGATGCTGGGCCTGGCCCCTTCGACGCGGGCGTCGAGCTCGGCGAAGGGGATGGTGGGTGCGCCGTCGGGCATGGCTCCACAGCGCCGGCCATCGCGTTTGGCTTCGTGCTCCTGCTGGGTGTTCGAAGGCGCCGCTAGCTTGGTTTCGTGTCGCGAGCAATACGTGCGCTAGGCACGGAGGAGCCAGTCCACCACCTGTGTCTCCACGCTCTGCCCCTTGGATTCCGGCGAGAGCGGCAAGACTTTTGGAAACCCTACGTGACCACCTTCGCGAAGCACGACGGTGGTCACTGCAGAGTCATCGCCGGACTGTGCTTTGAGAACGGCTGCGGCGCTCGAGTAGGGGACCATCGGGTCGAACTCGGCGGCGACGATGAGTGTCGGGCGCGTGATGTCTTTCAATCTTGGGCCCGCGCTCTGGGACTCCCAATAGTGTTCCGCGTTGTCAAAACCGAAATGCGGTGCGACGACGCGTGTATCCCACTCGCGAATCGTTTTCGCACCCGCCGCCACCGAAGGAGCGCAGGGGAGGGGGCGTCCACGTTTTGCGTAGGCCGCAAAAATCTCTTTCAACCCCTTGAGCACGTGGCGCCGATACGGGGCGTACGGCGCGCGGTCGATATGCGCCACGCCGGGGGCGAGCATCACGGGCGGGCAGATGGCGCCAAACGAACGGACGCGTTCGTCGCTGGGAGCCTCCGCAAAACGAAGCGTGAGGTGACCGCCGAGGGAGTACCCGAGGATGTGAATGCGCCGAAAGTTCGCGAGCGAGTCCGCCTGAAGCAATTCGTCGAGGTCCTCGCGAAGACCCGCGTGGTAGATATCGTCACCGTTGCGGTTGGCACCCCGAAGGTTGATTCGAAGGCAGGCGGCGCCTGCGCGAACGGCGGCCCAGGCGGCATCTTTGGTGTAGCCGCTGTGGATGCTGCCGCCGAGACCATGAACGACGATGATCAGCGCCGTGTCCTCATGCGCCACAGTCTCACTCGGGAGGTGGAGTTCACCGCTGAGGGTGACGTCTCCTACGTTTGCCTTGAAGGTGTGTTGAAAAGGAACCCCCGCCGGCGCTGTCGGTGGATACAGCGCACGGACAACCTGTGGCGCCAAGGTCCAGTAGTTGCCTTGAATGGCTCCGAAGAGCGCGCGTCGTTTTCCCATGTTCACACGTTTGGGAGAGTTGCGAGGACCGCCTCGGCGAAGAGGTCGGCGCGCGATGGAAGAGAGAGGGGCGTGCGGCGAACCATGTAGAGCACGCTCGACGACATCTCTTTGGAGAGACCCAAAGGGGTGAGACCGTTCGCCTTGCCCACGACGACTGGCAGCACCGCAGCGTATGGGGCGCCGGTTCGGACCACGTCGATGGCCACCTGCATAAGGTCCACGCGAAGTCCGATGCTACGCTTGCGGTCCGCGGGCCAAGCGTCGGGAGTTTGGCCCCGCTCGTCGAGGGTCGGGGCGACGAAGGTCGCGTTCTCCAGAGTGACCTTCGATGACGCCACAAAGACGTCATGGTCCAGATCCATGATGCGCGTCGTGACGATTCCTTCGTCTTCGATCGCGTCATCGCTGAGGGCCACGTCGAGTTGGCCGCGGCGAAGTCGCGCAGAGAGCGAACCATGATTGTGGATATGCACCGTGATGTTGGGGTGCTCTTCGCCCAGCCATCGCATCGCTGGCACGAGGAAAATAGGCGTGAAAGGGGACGGTGCGCAGCAATGGATGGGCCCACGATGCTCGTCGCCGCTCGCGACCAGCAGGGCTTCGTGGACGACCCGCATGGCCTCTCGGGTTGCCTGGAGAAACGCCGCGCCGGTGTCGTTGAGGCGAATCTGTCGCCCGGCGCGGTCGAAGAGTTGAGTGCCGATTTCGTCTTCGAGCAGCCGAATCGTGCGCGAAAGGGACGATGCCGTGATGTTGAGGCGCTTTGACGCGGTTGGCAGGTGTTCGGACTCCGCCACGGCGCGGAACGCGGGAAGCCAGGACCAAAACGCTGCGAGTCGGCGTACGCGTTGCACTGCCACCCGGTATAGCAAGCTTGGGGCGTATTGCCTGCGTTTATGCCGTTTGCGCCGTGCCCTGGAGGGCGTAAATAGCCTGATAACGCATTCGGTCGTGCGACGACCCACGTACAACCCCCGCTTGCGTAACCTCTTTCCACCTGCCCCTACGGCGGAGACCTCACGATGAGTCGTCCTACCCTGATTTCCTGTGCCGCGTTGTTCCTCTTGGTCGCGTGCGGTGGTGAAGAGACCGCCCCGACGGAAGAGCGCGCGCCCCGCGTGACCGAGAACGCCTCGGCGACACGCGTGGAGGTGGCTGCTGTTCAACTGAGCGCGGCGGGGCTGAGCGCTCGCTGGCCGGGGGAAGTGGTCGGTTCGCAGGACGCGCTCCTGGCCGCCGCGATGGGCGGATTCGTCGAACGTGTTCAGGTAGAAGAAGGCGAACAAGTCAGCGAAGGCCAAGTCCTCATCCGGGTGGACACGGCGTCCGCCAGCGCCCGCGTCGGGCAGGCCCGCGTGGAAGTCGACGCGGCGACAAGGGAGCTTGAACGCGCCGAGCGCCTCGGCAACGCCATCTCTGCGCAACAGGTCGACAACGCACGCTCACGGGTCGCCGCGGCACGCGCCGGGCTTCGCTCAGCGACGGTGGCGAGTTCACGCTCCGTGATTCGAGCGCCCTTCGCCGGGACGGTCGCTCAGGTCTCCGTTGAACGAGGTGAAGTCGCCCCGCCGGGAGCTCCGCTCGTACGTCTCGTTCGCCTCGCGCCGGTCCACGTGGCGGTATCGGTTCCAGACCGCGACGTCGGCTCGCTCCGAGCTGGAATGTCCGTGAAGGTCCGCGCTGACGCGACCTCCGTCCCCGTCGATGGGAACATTCTTCGGATCAGCCCCGCCGCGGATTTGCGGACGCGAGCTTTCGAGGTTCGCATCGAGCTACCCAACGAAGACCGCTCTTTGCTCCCCGGAATGATCGCCGATGTCGAGGTCCAAGGCGAAGCTCAGGAGGAGGCCGTGGTCATCCCGCAGTACACGCTGGTGACAGCCCTCGCGGAGAACGGTGTGTTCGTCGTGGAAGGCGATGTTGCCCGCTGGCGGCCCGTTCAGGTTGAACGTGTCTTGCGCGACCAGGTGGTCATCGCCTCGGGTCTGAGCGTGGGTGACCAGCTCATCGTGACCGGGCATCGAGAGCTTGCCGATGGAGACCAGATTCTCTCGGTCCGACAAGGCACCTGCTGCACGGGCGGGCGGGTCGTATTCGAAGACGAGCCTCTTGCCGCGGCGCAACCCGAGGAAAGCGACTCTGAGGAGACCGCTCCGTGATCGATACTCTCGTCCGAAAGAGGCGGCTCTTCATCAACTTCCTCGTGTTCTGCGTCGTACTCCTCGGGACGAAGATCTACGGGGAGCTTCCACGCGAAGCGAATCCGGATGTCTCGATTCCCGTCGTGACCGTGATGACGCCTTACATTGGCGTGTCGCCTCAGGACATCGAGTCCTTGGTCACCATTCCGCTCGAGAATGAACTCGCCGGCGTCAAAGACCTCAAGCACCTGACGAGCACTTCGTACGAAGGCCTCAGCGCCGTCATCCTTGAGTTCGAGCCTGAGGTCGTCATCCAAGACGCCCTTCAACGAGTTCGTGACCGCGTCGGACGAGTCTCCACGCTGCCGGAGGACGCCGAGGACACCATCGTCTCGGAGATCTCGTTCTCAGACCTTCCGATCCTCATCGTCACCCTCGGCGGACCCGTCGACGAGGTGGTGCTGAAGCGTCTCGGTGAGGCTTTAGAGGAAGACATTCAGAGCGTCGCTGGGGTCCTCGACGCGAACCTCTCTGGCGGTCGCGAACGCGAGATCCGCGTCGAGATCGATCCTCGCCGCCTGTCTTACTACGGCCTCTCGATGAACGACGTCAGCCAGGCCATTGCCACGGAGAACGTCAACATCCCTGGCGGCGACGTGGATGCGGGGGATGCGACCTTCCTTCTGCGTGTTCCCGGCGAAGCGACGTCGCCGTCGGAACTTGCCAATATTGCCATCAAGCGAGTCGGCGACCGGCCCGTGTTCGTGCGTGATGTCGCCCGCGTCGTCGACGGTTTTGCGCCTCGCGCCACATACGCACGAATGAACGGAGAGACCTCGGTCTCCATCGCGGTGTCGAAGAGCACCGGCGCCAACATTGTCGAGGTGGTGGACGCTGTGCAGTCGATGGTCGACGAGCACGCCGAACTCTGGCCTGAAGGCGTGCACGCTCGTTACTTGGGCGACCAATCGAAGCTCGTGGACGACATGGTCAGCGAGCTTGAGAACGGCATCATCACGGGCCTGCTTCTGGTCGTGGCCGTGCTTCTCTTTTTCATGGGCGTTCGGAACAGTTTCTTCGTCGCTATCGCGATTCCGCTGTCCATGCTCCTCGCCTTTATTGTCATCTCTGCCTTTGGGCTGACGCTCAACATGATCGTGCTTTTCTCGCTGATCATGGCCCTGGGCATGCTTGTCGATAATGCCATCGTGCTCGTCGAGAACATATTCCGTCATGTCGAAGAGGGGAAAGACCCCATCACCGCGTCCGTCATCGGCACACAAGAGGTCGCAGGCGCCGTCGCTGCGTCGACGGCGACGACCGTCGCCGCCTTTGCGCCGCTGCTGTTTTGGACGGGCATGATGGGCCAGTTCATGGGTTACCTGCCCAAGACTATCGTTATCGTTCTCATCTGCTCTCTCGTCGTCGCTGTTCTCGTGCTGCCGGTCACAACGGCGGTCTTCATGAAACGCTCGAAGCGCGCGCAGGCCAAAGCCGACGCGGAGAGTGAGACCACGGAGGCGGGCGACGGCCCCTACCGCGAAGGTGAAATCGACAACTCGCCCTTGGCGGAGACCGGTATCATGGGCGCGTACAGGCGTTTCCTCGAGTTGGCGATTCGTCGTCGCTACATCACGTTCTTGTTGGGCAACGTCGCCCTCATCGGAACGTTCATGGCGTACGGAGCCCTGAACCACGGCGTGGAGTTCTTTCCCGAGACAGAGCCCGCGCGCGCCACTGTGAGCATCCGCGCCCCCATCGGAACAGACGTCGACACCACCGACCGAATCTCACGCCAGGTAGAAGCGATTCTTGCGAGCACCGAAAACGTGGACGTCTTCGTCGCCGAAGTCGGTGTGGCGGGGGGCGGCCAGGACCCGATGAGCGCCTCACAGACCGCAGCGAACATGGCCCGAATCACCGTGGACTTCTTGCCCGACGCCAACACGGCGCGACCAGGAGAACATGTTCGCGTCGAGCCGACGACGGACACCATCGAAGCGATCCGCACCGCCGTGCGTGAGATTCCAGGGGCGGAGATCAGCGTTGAAAAGGAACGCATGGGACCTCCCGTGGGAAGTCCCATCGATGTCCGCGTCAGCGGCGACGAAGTTCACGAGCTCGGTCGTTTGGCGGCACGTGTACGCCGCGACTTGCGCGAGATCGAAGGCTCGACGGGGCTGACAGACAACTACCGCGTTGGACGCCCAGAGATGCGTTTGCGCATCGATCGCGGCGCGGCGAAACGCGTCGGCTCAAGCACTCAGGCCGTCGCCGGTACCGTGCGTGCCGCCGTCGCGGGCCAAAAGGCGAGCGCTTGGCGCGACGGCGAAGACGAATACGACATCATGGTGACCGTGGCGCCGGAGTTCCGAGAGGACCTTCAAGCGATCATGGCGCTGCGCATCGACGGCCGTGAGGACATCAGCCCTGACACCTTCCCAGTGCCACTTTCGGCGGTGGCGACGTACGAGCTAGCCGGCGGTACCGGGGCTATTCATCACATCGACCAGCAGCTTGTCGTGAGCGTCACCGGCGATGTCGAGGAGGGCTACCAGCAGGATGTGGTTCAGCAGGCGGTCCTCGACTACATCGACGAGACGGAGTTGCCGCCGGGCTACAGTCTTTCGTTGGGTGGGTCGAACGACGAACAGGCGGAGACCGGCGAGTTCCTTGCGCGGGCGATGCTCATCGCGCTTCTACTCATCCTCTGCGTCTTGGTGTTCCAGTTCAACGCGATTCTCACTCCGATTATCGTGCTCTACAGCGTCATCCTCTCCCTCGTTGGCGTGCTCTGGGGCCTCGTACTGACCGGCACGCCCTTTGGCATCATGATGACTGGACTCGGGGTGATATCCCTCGCGGGTATCGTTGTTAACAATGCCATCGTGCTTCTGGACTACGTGGGACAGCTGCGCGAGCGTGGCGCGACGGTGGTGGATGCCCTCGTACGCGCCGGCATGACGCGCTTCCGCCCGGTGATCCTGACGGCGATCACGACGGTCCTGGGGCTCATCCCTATGGCCATTGGCGTGTCCCTCGACTTCCGAAAGTTCAAGCTCATCGTCGGTAGCACCACCGCGTCGTGGTGGGCGCCGATGGCCATCGCCATCATCTTTGGACTTGGTGCCGCGACGCTTCTGACGTTGGTCTTGATCCCGAGCCTCTACGCCATCGCCGAGGACTTCCGAGGTTTCACCAGCCGAACATGGGCGCGCCTCAAGTCTGGACGAAGCGACGCCGACGGGCCGGGCGGTGCAGCCACGCCCGCTGAGTAGAGGGCCGCTTCTGGCATTGCGTCCGCCGCGCGAGTAGTCCAGCGTAGCGGCCATGGACGAGCCTCGGAAAGCGACAACCTACTGGGAATACATCAAGACCGAAGAGATCCTGAAACTTCAGGGGGGTCTCGAGGAGAGTGATGAAAACCTCGGAAACGATGAGGTGCTCTTCATCACGGTTCATCAAATCGATGAGCTCTGGTTCAAGCTAATCCTTCGGGAGCTCCTCACGGTTCGCGCACTCTTTGCCGAAGATCACGTCCCCGAGCAGTCCCTTTCCTCGGTGGTCCGCGGCATCAAACGCATCGCGGTCCTGCTGCACCAAACCGCCGGGCACTTTGCGCTCATGGAGACCATGACGACGCGCGACTACCTTTCGTTTCGCGACAAGCTCAGCCCCGCGAGCGGCTTTCAGTCCGCCCAGATGCGCGAGATTGAGATCGTCCTTGGGCTCGAAGAGAAGCGGCGCATCCCCCTCGGGCATGAAGGCGACTACAAGAAGGCCTTGGAGCAGCCAGACGGAAGCCCTTCCGCTGCGCTAAAGCAGGTGGAGAAGCGCCTCCGCCACCCGGTCACCATGAAGAGTGCCATCGACGACTGGCTGTATCGCACACCGATTCAAGGGTCCGTGCCCAGCGACGCGGACGATGACGCCGTCGTGACGCGTTTTTGCGAGGGCTACCTCGCCGCTCACGCCGGGGAGACAGAGCGCGCGCTCAAGTATGCCGTTCATGACGCGCTCACGCCGGCGGACATCGCGCGGCTTGAGGCACGTTATGAAGGTGCAAGGGCCTCTGCGCGCGCGTTTCTCATGGCGGAAGATGTTCCTGTGGAAGAGCGTCAGCGACGCCGACGTATTCGCGCCGCGCTCGTGTTTGTCGAGAGCTACCGCGAGCTTCCTCTTCTCGCTTGGCCGCGTGAGCTCATCGACTCCTTGGTCGCGCTGGAGCAAGCCTTCGTGATCTTCCGCCAGCGCCACGCGCGCATGGTTGAACGAGTTATCGGTCGGCGTACGGGCACCGGCGGCAGCGCCGGGGTGGACTACCTCGACCAAACCGCGCTGAAGTATCGGATCTTCGAAGATGTCTGGGCCGTGCGGACTATCCAGATTCGCGCCGACGTTCTGCCTGCGCTCGACGACACGAGTTTCTACGGTCTCGTCTCCGAGACCTGAGCGAGCTAACGCATCGAGGAGCGACGTGAGCGCATGCCTACGCGCACGGAGGACATGCGTGAACTCATGCCCATGGCGGAGCGCATGCCCATGGCGGAGCGCATTCCTCGGGAGGAGCGCATTCCTCTGGAGGAGCGCATGCTGGAGCGCATACGCGAGCCCATCATGGAGGCCCTGGATTCGCGCCGGCGCCGGCGCCGGACGGCCTGGCGGACACGTTCGCGCTCGACCCGCCGGGCCTCGTCGCTGGGACGACGTTCGGGCACCCAATCCCAGTAGGGGGGCGAATCGCGGCAGCGCGGTTTGTCGTCTCCGTCACAATAGATGCGGACATGAAAGTGTGAGTTGTGCGTCCCGTATCGTGCCCAACGTCCTCGACCGGTCCTTCGCGGACCGACGGCCTCCATGACGCGATGGATCAGCCAATCCGGCGCGTTCTGGCGCTGGGCTTCCGCCAAGAGCCGCTCCTTGAGCGGAGAGATCACCATGATGTACTGAACGGGCACCACATCTTGGCCCATGAGTGCCGCGACGAGGGCCCAGTTTCGTGTGTCGTCGAACTTGAGTTCGCGCTCGCTTCGTCGCTCCTTGCCCACGCCGGTCCGGCGAAGGCCGACGAACGTGTTGTTCATCGCGGGTTCGCCCGTCGCGTCGACAAGGTAGAAGCCCACATCAGCGTCGCGACCGACTCGGTGGCTCCGATGTGGACGAATGCGCCCGCCTCGCTGACGACTGAGGTCTCCCACGAGAAGGCGTGAGCCTGGGTACTGGGCTTCCACCTGCGCCGAGGCCCAGGTCAGTAGATTGGTAAACTCTTGGGTGCCGTAGGCGTTGTTGGGCGTCCGAACGTGAACCCCGTTGATGGGCTCAAGAGCCACGCCTCGGTGAAGCCGGCCTTGGTTGGTGGCTCCGATCGAGCGGGAAGGGGAGACGTCCTCTCTTGGAGGACCGAACCCCTCGGCGGGTCCGCCAGGCGGCGGAGTGTCTCTCGGCTCTGGAATGGGCCAGGCCGCGGCTCCGGTCGCCGGTTCATCGAGCTCTTCGTCGCTCTCTTGGCTCTGCGCTGGGAGGCCGAACGACACCACGAGGAGCGTGAGCAGAATCCAGCGGGACGGACGAAGAAGCACGGACGTAAAATAGGGCAAAGAGGGGCCAGGCACAAAAAGCAAGACTGCGATCGGTGACGCTCCATTCATTCGTGCCGTCAGCGCGTTGCCCCGGGGCATCGAGTGCGTTATGCAGCGTCCATTGCCCCCTGGGGGCCGCTTCTCCCACAAGAAGTGGCGACAATCGGAGAGTTCATGGAACGCGCGCAGCTACTCGAAATGTTCACAAAGACGGCCTCAGAGGTTGCTGAAAAGGAATTTTCGGCGATTGAGGAGTCCACAGTCATCGCGGACATGGGCGTCGACTCCCTGGCGATGCTCGAAGTCGTCGGTGAAATGGAGCGTACGCTCTCAATTCAGATCCCGGATGACAGTCTCGTCGGTATCGAAACCGTCGCTCAGCTTCTCGATGTCGTCGAGAAGCGCATCGAGGCCTGAGCCAGGTCTCAGCTAGGCGCGGAAGCGCCGTGCGTTTGAGCCGTCATTTGTGTAGCGTGCTCTCTATGAGACGCCTCGCTTTGCTTTGTATTGGTCTTCTCCTCGCCTGCGGAGACGACACCGTGACGGACGCAGGATCCGCCGATGTTGGAAATGACACCTCGGCCGACGCCCAAGACGCAGTCGATGTCGGCGGTGAGGATGTTCCCTCCTTCGAGTGCGACACCCCGTCTCCCTTCGAAGAAGGCGCAGTGCCGATGCCGGTGGTCCTTGGTGAGGGCGTCGTCGCTGGGCGCTTGAGTGCCGCGCAGCTTCCGCCGGACAACTTAGGTCTGAGCGAGTGGCGCGATGGTGACTTTGTCCTCGCCAACAGTGAAGTCGCGGTTCTTTTCTCCCAGCAAGACCACGAGGGCCAGACCTACGACCCCTACGGCGGGCGTATGGTCGGTATCGCTGGCGTGGATGGGAACCAGCTCGTCGATGCCGCCGACTTCAGTCTTATCGTGATGACGATCGGTCGTTTTCTCGTCGCGACCCGTTCTATCACCGTCATGAACGACGGAAGCGATGGCGAAGCCGCCGTCGTTCGTGTCACCGGTCCTCTCGCGCCTCTCACGGCGCTTGGCGAAGTCATCGAAGTTCTGTCGAGTCTTGACTTCACGGGAACCGAAGGCGCCATCGACTACACCCTCGAACCTGGCGCGAACGCAGTCGATGTGACGATGCGGGTCAGTCCCCACCGTCAGCTCGTGTCCAGCGTGGGCGCGCTTCAGGTCTTCTTCCAGGCAAACCGAATGCCTGCGTGGAGGCCGGAGACCGGGTTCGGCGAGACCTCGGGCCGAACACCCTTCGTCGCCTTCACGGACGACTTCAGCACCAACTACGCTTGGACCGCACCGCCCGATGGCATGCTCTCGGGGTTGGTCAGCTTCAGCGGCGCCGACGTGTTTTCGACCGGCGGCGTTCGCCTGGGCTGTGGTGCAAACGACGTGCCTCTCGGCCGAATCGTCATCGGGGCGGAGGGCGGAATGCCGGCCCTCATGAAGAGCCTCGAGGATGACGGTTCGCAGGAGACGATGGTGCTCAGCGGCCGAGTCGTCGACACGGCTGGAACGCCGGTAGGCGGCGTCCGTATTCACGCCGTGAACGCAGAGGATGAGCACTTGTCGCGTTTCCGCGTGGACGAAACGGGAGCGTTCAGCCAGCCCGTCGATTCCCGCGCAACCCAGCTCTACGTTTGGCGCGACGGCTTTCCGTTTGCCGGGCCCTTCGCCGTGAGCGCGGACAACGTTCTTGAGCTTCCCGTCGCCTCCACCATCCGCGTCGCGGTGACCGAGACTTCCTCGGGTAACCCCTTTCCTGCCAAGGTAGAGGTCTTCCGCGTCGATGGCGAGGTGCCGACGGCGCCAGAGGCGTTCGGTGAGAGTGCCCCTGGATCGGGCCGCATCCACTTTGAAAACCCCGTCGACGGCGTGGCGGTGCTCGAGGTTCCAGCGGGCGAATACCGAGTGCGCGTAGGTCACGGACCGACGTATGAACGCGTTGAAGAAGTCGTCAGTGTGGACGGTGGCGAGGCCCTCGTCGAAGCGTCCATCGACGAGATTTTTCCAAATCCCGGTGTTCTTTGCGGTGACTTTCATCTTCATACGACCGGGTCCGTCGACTCGCCCGACCGCGCAGACGACAAGCTACGCTCCATCGTCGCGAACGGCGTGCAGATTGCGGTTCGTACCGAGCACGAAGTGATTCGCGACTACTCACCGATCATCGCCGACCTTGGGTTGGACTCTTTCGTGAAGGGGTTCATCGGCCTTGAGCTGAGTACCGTCGAGTACGGCCATTTCAATACGTTCCCACTCTTGATGACGGATGGTCCTGGCAACGGGGCGCCGCTTTGGCCTGGAATGCTCCCCACGGAGCTCTTCGACGCGGTTCGAAATCGGCCAGAAGCACCCACCGTGACGATCAACCATCCACGCAGCGGAGGTTCTCTTCAGGGGTACTTCAACGCGGCTCAATACGACCCAGTCACCGGTACGCCTGGGCGTCCCGAGATGTGGGATGAAGAGTTCCGCGTTGTTGAGCTCTTCAACGACAGCAACTTTGAGTCCAATCGCGACAGCACCGTGGCGGACTGGTTCTCGCTCCTGAATCAAGGTCGCCAGATCGCAGCGGTGGGCTCCTCGGACAGTCACCGGGTCAACTCCGTACCGCCGGGATACCCACGTACGTGCCTCCAAGTTGGCACCGACACGCCCAGTGAGGTGACCGGGGCCGTGCTTCAGGCCGCCCTCGAGCGCGGCGCTTCCATCATCTATGGCGGCATCGATCTGCGAGTGACGGGTCCCGATGGCGCGGGCCCAGGCGATACCGTTGCGGACAGCGGCGAGACGGCGATGTTTAACGTCACCCTCATCGCGGCGGACTTTGTCGATGTGAACAGGCTCGAAGTGATCGTGGACGGTGTCACAACTCAGACCATCACCATCGACACTTTGGGCGCGGGTGTGCGCTACGACGAGGACATCGCCATCGACGTGGCGGAGGGCGGCAGCTGGGTCATCTTCCACGCCGCAGGTGATGAGCCTTTCAACGCCAACGGGTCCCGGCCCTTCGCGGTCTCGAACCCGGTCTTTCTTGCTCGATGAGCCGTGTCCCTTGAGCTGCTGACACTCTTTGGGGCTGGGTTTTACGGACTAACGAGCGTCTACTCGACGCTCTTTTGGCTCCGAAATCGAGATGGGCGCCAACGCGTGTCTTTCGCGGGCGTCTGCCTGGGACTCTGCCTCCTCTCGGTGGCGAACCTGCTCATCCTTAGCTCCGAATATGACCGCTTGGGTACGCGGATGGCGCACGTTGCATTGGCTGTGGCGTCCGCGAGTTTCGTCGACTTTATGTCCACGGTGTCGGTTCAGCCCCGCTGGGTAACTCGGGGTGCGTATGCCTGCTCGTTCGGCGTCTTAGGGCTTCTGGTCGTCGGGCAGATGGTCTCACCGGAACCCGTCAATGCGTTGGTGCGCATCGGGGCGGGTCCGATGACCGTTCCTTTTGGGACGACGGCGGCAGGAAAACTCGTGAGCGGGACAGCGGCCGTGTTTTCGCTGGTCGCGTGCGGCCTTGCGATGCGGCAAGCGCGCGTCCTTCGGCGTCGTGAAGACGGGCGTCTCCGAGAGGCTCAGGTGTTCGCGCTAACGCTGGTTCCAACGACGCTCATCGTGGCCCACGACGCCCTGTGCATGCTCGAGGTCGTCGAGTCGAGTCTCTGGATGCCCATCGGGGCGTTGCCGATGTCCTTCACGATTCTCACGATCTTCGTGCGTCGGATGATTCGTATCTCCACGAAACTGATGGAGCGCACGGAGGCTCTCCACAAGATGCGCCACGAGCTACGCTCCACGCAGCGACGGCTGGTTCACCGGCAGCAGCTTGCGGCGGTGGGCGAACTCTCGGCGGTGATCGCCCACGAGGTTCGTAATCCCTTGGCGGTGATCAAGAACGCCGTCGCCGGGCTTCGGCGACAAGCCTTGCGCGAGGAGGACCGAGCGACGTTGCTCGGGATTCTGGGCGAAGAGACGCAGAGGCTGACGCGGCTCATGCACGACCTTCTTGCGTACGCTCGACCGGTGACGCCACGCCGGCGCCCCCTTGATGCACGTTCACTGCTGGAGCGGGTCGTGTCCCGAGCTGTCACGGACGAAACAGAGATCCACTACGTGTTGGATGAAGACCAGACGATCCATGGCGACCCGGAGTTGCTGCGCCACGCATTCGTGAACATCGTTGAGAACGCGGTACAGGCGATGCCCGACGGTGGCGCGCTGAATCTGCGGGTTTTGGACGAGACCCTCGACCTGGGTGCTGGAGCCGAGCCTTGTGTCCGCGTCTCCTTTCAAGATACAGGGCACGGCATGGGCCATGACGTCCTGAGCAAGGCCCCTTCGCCTTTCTACACCACGCGTCCAAGCGGAACGGGCCTCGGCCTCGCGATCGTGGAGCGCGTTCTTCATAGCCACGGTGGGCTGCTGTCCATCGAGAGCATCGACGGGGTCGGCACATCCGTTCATTGCATTTTGCCTCGCGTTCACCGGCGTTCGTCGGGGCCCGAGGCTCCTTTTCGCGCGAGGGTGACATGAGCGCGAATACCGCACTCGTTTACACCTGGGCGTTCCTGCATTTGGCGGCGGTGCCTCTACTGCTCTTCATCCACCGCCACACGCAGCGCAGGGAAGAGTTGGTGTTTGCCTGGCTCCATGCCGCCGCCGGCATGTATGCGCTGTTTGGCGGACTCATCGCGAGCGCCCCGACCGCCGCCGCCGGCGAACCCTTTTTTCGCATGCAGGTCATGGTGGGCATGGTGCTCATTTGCATCTTGCTCAAGTTTGGGCACTTGGCGATGCGCTTGCCGTGGCGAATCCCCGAGTCCAGCTATGTCTTGGGGCTCATGTTCGCCCTCGTCATCATCGCCACGGGGGTCCTCACGGATCCGGGCGACGCGACATCCACGGCGGTGCACTGGTACGGCGGTCCCATTCGTTCGTTGCCTCCTACGCCGGCTCTCTTGGTGCTCTCTCTCGTTGGCTTTGGTGTCACAGTCTATTTGGCGCTCACTTTCTTCCAGCACGCACAGAGCGTCGAGGCGTGGACGCTCAGCTCTGCGGTTGCCCTGGTGCTTGGTGGGTGGGTGGCGGACCTCGCTCTGCGCACCTTCGAGTACGGAGCGTTCGTGTCAGACCACACGACGAGCCTCGCGGTTATGGTCCTTGGGTACGTTGTCCTCAATCGTTTCGTGGAGCAGACCCGCGCATTGCGTGCTCGCACCAAGGAGCTCGACCGGCAGAACAGCGAGTATGAACTGCTTCAGGAGCAGCTCGTTCATCGCGAGCAGCTCGCCACGGTGGGCGAGCTTTCCGCTGTGATCGCGCAGGAGGTCCGCGCACCCCTCACGGCGATTCGCCACGCCGTCGAGGGACTACGAAGTCCGGAGCTGCCGGCGGAAGAGCGGGACGTGCTGCTCTTGAGCCTGGACGGCGAAAACGACCGACTCAATCGTCTCGTGCGGGATCTGCTCGTGTACGCAAAGCCCGTCGAGCCGCAGTTCGAAGCGATGGTCCTTTTTGATGTGCTCGAAGAGGCCCTCAACAAGCAGGACCTCGACCCACGAGTTCAGGTTCGAATGCAGCTCGAAGCGGCGCCCGACCTGGTGGAAGGTGACCCGCGTCTGTTGAGCTTGGCGTTTTCTCAGATCGCGAGCAATGCCATCGAAGCTATGCCTGGTGGTGGTGAGCTGACCGTCCGTGGCGAACTCGCGCGCCTTGGTGATGACCCGGCTTTGGCGATTCGATTCTCCGACACAGGCGAAGGCATGGACACTTTGGTGAGGTCGCGCGCGCGAGACCCGTTCTTCACGACGCGTTCGTCCTCCACCGGTCTGGGGCTGGCGATCGTCGAACGACTCGTGGGTCTCCACGGTGGTCAGCTCGAGTTCGCCAACGATGATGTCCATGGAACCACCGTTTCAGTCCTCTTGCCCGCGCGGCCACGCGCGCGCCTCACGAGCGACGACTAGGCGAATAAGGCCGCTTCCGCGCTAGCGCGGAGGGGTGATGACGCGACTCTGGCCGGCGCGAACAAACACGTAGCGAACGTTCTGAGAGCCTTCGGAATCGAAGGCTAGCTCGTAGCGTCCCTCGGGGAGGGCGACCTGAAGCGGCGGCGAGCCGAGGAAGCGAGGCGACTCCCCGCCCAAGCGCACACGGACCTCCGTGGCGCCCTCCTGAACGACCAATAAACCCTCGTTGGCTTCGATCTCCGTGCCGGCGGGCAACTCCGATTCCGCCCCATACGCGAAGGGAGAGTCCGTCCGCCGAGGCTGAAGTTGCGTCGGTGTCGCTGGCTCGGCCGGCGGTTCCGTAGGCTCCGGTTCAGCAGGCTCCGGTTCCGTAGGTTCCGCGGGCGACTCCGTTTGAGCGGGCTCTTCGTTGGTGCTCGTCGTGGCGGTTTCGTCCACACCGTCTCGGTTGCGTATTGCCCAGCAGCTGCCTGCCCCGATGGTAAAACAGAGGCCGAGGATCAGAAAGAAGCGACTGGGAGGGCGCTCTTCTGCGGCGGGCGCAGGCGGCATCGAAGAGTGAGCTTTGAGCCGCTCTCGAAGCGCTTCCTCCGACTTCTCTCGGCGAAGACGGGAGCCCGGCTCGGTTTCTGAATCGGAGTCCCAATCGTTCGGGTCGGATCGGCGCCCTTGATTCTCGTCGTCGTCCAACGCGGACTCCCACGCCGCGAGTTGGGCCGGCGTCATGTCGCTGTCGTCACCCGCCTGGTCGTCGTCGTCGGTATCCTCGTCGTCGTCGGTATCCTCATCGTCGGTATCGTCGTCGTCGTCGTCGTCGTCGGCGGCGGAGGCCACCTCTCCCTCGTGCTCGTCCCCTTCGGTGGCGACTTTGTCGTCCGCTCCAGATTCCGCGCCAACGAGGCGTTTCTTGTCCAGGGCCTCCAGCTCTGCTCGGGCGGCGACGATCAGGTCTTCACCCCCAGGGCCCCGCAGTTCGACAACGGCACCGCGCTTGCCAAGTATGACGAGCGCTTCACGAATGCCCTCGGTGTCGGCCGCGACCACTCTCGGGGTGACTCCCGTTCGAATGCGCCGAACTCCCGCGGCGACATCGCTGGGAAGTTCCGAGAGGAAGGGGGCGAGGAAGTCGTCGTCGAATCGAACGACCTCGACGGCGTTGAGGCGGTTGGTGCTGAGAACTCGTGCGACGGCACGCAGTTGGGCGCTTGCGCTGTCGAGGGCGTCGCCGCCGTCTCGGACGCTGTTTCGGGAAGGTCGTGCGTGGCCGGGGTGGATGACGTAGCGGCCGTGGGCGACGCCCAGCATCTGCATCAGCGCAGATTGGCCGCGGCGAAAGCTCCCGTCATCCGCGGTGCGTGTCACGTCGACAACCTGTCCGCCGCGGATGTCCGCCTCGAAGAGGTTGTGGGAGGCGAGCACGGTCAAGCGGCTATCCGGCTTTGCCTTCGCGACGCTGCGCAAAATAGGAAAAACACCCAAGCCTTCGACTCGGCCGCCGGCCTCGCGTTGAGCGTCGTCCATGGACGTGAGGCTCTCTTCGAGATGCATATGTGGGCGGAGCACCTCTTCGACGCGCGAGAGAATGACATGGCTCTCGGTCTCTTTGCGCAGGTAGCCTTTGGCGCCAGCCTTGAGCTCTTTTGCTCGTTCCAGGAAGTCGTCCTTCCAAGAGATAAGCACGACGGGCAGCTCCGCGAAGGCTGGGTCCTGCGCGAGGGCGCGGCAGAGTCCAAGGCCATCCCGCTTGGGCATGACGATGTCGCTGATCACGCCGTCGGGATGATGGGCACGTACGAGAGCGAGCGCCTCTTCGCCGTCCTGTGCTTCGTGAACCGTGGCGCCGGCCTCTTGGAGGACGTTCGAAAAGAACCAGAGCGTCGAAGGGTCGTCGTCCGCCACCACAAGCGTGCGCCCTTCGAGAGGGGTCGCCTGTTCGCCGAGAGGCGAAGCGACATGACCGGCGCTGGAGTCCATCGAAAGAAACACGGGGCCGCCCGCTTCGCGGTAGCGGACGCGTCCCGCGGACCGTTCGGCGATCTTCGCCCGGACTTCTTCTACAGCGGTCCAAGTCGCCGCGAGCAGCTCGCTCCCGTCACCGACGCTGAACGCTTCGTCGCTCGAAGCGGCGTCCACAATCCCGCGATGAAGCTCGTCGGCGAGTCGTGACGCGAGTTGCTCAAGGGTCGTGTCTCCGATGCGCTCCAGGGAAGGGGGGCGCCGCGTCACGGTACCGAGCGCCGCGATGCGGCGAGCGAGGACGGCATCGTTTCGTTCGATCTGAGTGTCCGCGCCGAGCTCAAGGAGCGTACGCTCACCCATGGCATCGCCGCGCTCGTAGATGACCGCGATAGGAATGTCCGCCGTGAGCCTGCCGGAGCGAAGGCGCGTGATGAGCTCTGTCCCGTTCTGGGAAGCTTCTTCGCGTCCGACGAGGATAACGTCCGGGGACCGGCGTTTGGCGATGCGAAGCGCTTCGCTTGTGGACTCGGCACGCAGGACTTCACAGCGCAAAGGCATGACAGCGCGCTTGACCTGTTCGACGGCGCCGGCACTGTCGACAACAAGCAACGCCATGACGCCGCGCGACGCCTCCGGCGGAGGAAAGGAAGTGCCTTCGAGCTGGAGTGCCGGAAAACTACGCGAGGTGTCCTTGCGACGTCGCGCCGTGTCCTTTCGGCGCGGAGGAAGCGAAGTTGACTTTGGCCCTGTGGGGAGCGGGCCCACCTGAGACTCTGTGCGCTGCCCAAGAGTGGGCATGACCGCGATGAGATTGGTTATCGACTCAAGCTCGTCATCGCCGACGTCCCGGGCTTCCTCCTCGGACTGCTCGAGGGCTTCAACGCGTTCGCGCAGCGCGTCAGCGAGCATGGCTAGGCGAAACACCTGCGCCGAGGAGTGCAGCGAGCGAAGACGCCGGAGCAGTTCTTCGCGTGGACGATCCGCGCCGGGGGCGGCGGTCACCAGTGCGAGAGCTCCGCGGAGCTCCCGTGCACGGTCAGGTAAGCCCTCTACGAAGCGATCGCGAGCTTCCCCGAGCGCCGTTCCCTTGGTCATTCGGCGACTATAGCCGCCCTTTCGGGTGCGGGGACTTCTTTCTTATTCCTCGCTCACGGGTCAGCCCGACGAGGCCCGGCGAGGACGGGTCAGTGCCAAGTGCCGAGGCTCACGCCGTAGTTGATGTAGCGGGCGGCGCCGTCGATGTAGGCTGTCAGGCGCCACTCCACGCCGAGAAAGCGGAAAAGGTGAAGGTCGAAGCCCGCGGTGCCATGGACGCGGGAACGAACGCCTTCGTAGCGCGCCGGCTCCAAGTAGGAGCCGAAGCGAATCTTGAGATGATTGGGCCAGATCTCCGTCTCCGCCCCGACGCGTAGGCCAACAGAAATGTCCGCGCCGCGGGTGTGCCGAACCTGCCGCACGAAGGCATCGACGCCTACGCCGTTCTGCATTCGACCAAGAACGACGAGGTCCGCGCTCAGGAGAAAGAAGCGACGGGGTCGCGACTCATAGATCGCGCGCCACAGGTCGTGGAACTCTTCCTGCCGCCGTTGAGCTTCCACGTTCAGCTCCGCGCGTTCGATTTCGCGCCGCCGGTTTTCCGCGGCCCACCACGAAGCGGCCTGGGGCCGCCCTGCGGTGCCACATCGCCCGTTTCCCGGGAGCGGCACCGCCCCGGTCTCCGCCACACGCTGGGCTCGCTCACGTTCGCACCATCGTCGACGGAGGCGAGCCATGAGTCCACGTCGGACGTTCTTCTCCCGGAGATGCCGGGGGTTGAAGGGGCGTTCGAACCACTGCCAGGCAAAGCCGCCGCTGAACTCCCAAGGCGTACCGGCGGAGCGCGGAAGCCAGGTGCCCCCGACCTGAGCGACCTCCTCGCTTGCGACGGTCGCGCTGACGGGGCTGCGAATGGCCGCCCCGACGCGCCAGCGACGCTCCGCCGGGCGAATGATGGCGCCGATCTCGACGCTGGTGCCCGTGAAACTCACGAGAGGGATCTCGTTCTCGACGAGATCGAAAGCCAGGATGCGAAGGCCGGCGCCGACGACGAGTTGGCCGTCGAGGAAGGCGTAGCCGGCGCCAAGGCGAGTGGTGGTGACGTCGATGCTCGTGGGGCTGCTTCGTAGACGGTAATTCTGAATGGAAGTAGAGGCGCCAAAACCCAGGTCGCCCAGTTGCAGACGCCCCGAGAGGTCGACGGCGGAGAAGTCGTCGACGCCGAGAGCGCTCTCGCGGCCGTTCAGAAAGTAGTCCGTGCGTGCGTAGGCACCTGGGAACTGGAGGCTGAACCCGAGCTCAAATTCCCACCAATCACGCTCCCACGACGTGCGTGCGGCGTACCCCGCGGGGTTGTAGGGAACGCTATCCACTCCCTCGGCGAGGGCCGTGGAGGCGCCTGCCATCCCGATAATACGGCTGGATCCAAGGGCAGGGGTCGCGATGAGATCGACCTGGAAATTGTTGTCGGTGATCGCCTCTTGGGCGGCCGTTGGCCCAGCGATAAGCGTCAAAAGCGCGACAGGTAGCCACCAGAGGCGCCATTGCTGGCGCTCGCCGCCGCGCTCCCGGCGCGCGCTCCTCTTCGTGGGTACCCCTACCATCGAGCCTTGCAGCTTAGACGTGTTCGCCGCCGATGCCAGGTTCCGTGCTAACGCCCGTCCCTTCTGCTAGGTGCACGCCATGCAGTTCGTCGATGAAGTCACTATCGAAGTGTTTGGTGGCAACGGCGGCAAAGGCTGCATGGCTTTCCGCCGCGAAAAGTACCGTCCTATGGGCGGTCCCTCCGGTGGGGACGGTGGGGACGGCGGCGACGTCATCCTCCATGCCCACGACCGCTTGGCCACATTGATGGACCTGCGCTACCGCCGTCGATTCAAAGCCGAAGACGGCGAGGCAGGTCGCGGCAAGGACCAATATGGAGCCAACGGCAAGGACGCCGTGGTGCTCGTTCCGGTTGGAACCCAGGTCTTCGACGAGGAGACCGGCGACCTCATCGCGGACCTCGACAGCCATGACCAACGAATCGTCATCGCGAAGGGAGGCGAGGGCGGCAATGGCAATATCAAGTACAGCAGCTCCTTCGACCGCGCACCGCGTCAGGCGGACGACGGCACGCCCGGCGAGACGCTGAAACTTCGCCTCGAGCTGAAGCTCATGGCGGACGTTGCTCTCGTCGGCTTCCCGAACGTCGGTAAGAGCACGTTCATCGCTAAGGTCTCGCGCGCGACGCCAAAGATCGCGGACTACCCCTTCACGACCCTCGTGCCAAACCTGGGCGTCGTCTCTCTCGGTGACGAGCGTAGCTTCGTCGTCGCCGACATCCCCGGGATCATCGAAGGCGCCTCCGAAGGCGCGGGTCTTGGTCTTCGTTTTTTGCGACATGCCGAACGCAACCGCGTGCTCTTTCACGTCCTCACCGTGGACCACGACCCCGAGCGTTCCCCTCTCGGTGATTTCGATCGACTCCTCGTCGAACTCCAGGAGTACAGCCCGCTCCTTGCGGAGCGCCCCATGCTTGTCGGTCTCGCAAAGACAGACTTACCGGAGGTTCGCGAGATCGAGGAGGAGCTCCGCGCGGCTCTCAAGGAGCGCGGACACGAGCTGCACTCGTTTAGCGCGGCGACGGGTGAAGGAATCCCCGAAGCGCTGGAGGCGCTCGAGCGCGCTCTCGAAGCGAATCCCCGAGAAGCCATGCCGAAGCCCGAGGTTCGCCTCCGCGCGGCGGACCGGCCCCATGGCAACGACAAGGGCTACGCAGAGCGCGAAGAATCCTAAGCTCCTCTCTCGGAGCGGCGTCCGGCCGCCGAGGTCGACAAGACGTCCGCCGTGGCTATGCTGAGCGCCATGGCACGCAACTCACTCATTCTCGGTCTCCTCTCGATCCTCTTTGCAGGACTCGGGATCGTCATGTCTCTTGTGCCGGTCATGGGCGTGCTCTTTCGAATTGCGGCGCCAGCTCTTGGACTCGTCGGCATCATCATGGGTGGCAAGGCGCTCAAGTCGAGCGGCGACGCAGGCGATAGTAACGGCGGTGCAATGGCGATTGGCGGCCTCGCCATGAGCATCCTCGGTTTCCTTGGTGGTCTCATCGTCTTCGTCGCGTGCAGCGCCGGATCATGCGCAGCCGGGGCCGTCGGTGACGCCATCGAGAACGCGCAGCAGCAGCAGCAGACCCAGCCTGTTGCTCCCGCTCAGTAGAGCCCGCTCAGTAGAGCCCGCTCAGCGGCTCCGAACCCGCTCAGAACTGCTGAGATGAAGTAGCGCTCACGAGTCCTCGATCACGCGTAGTGCCCAGCGCGCTGCGTCCCGAAGCGCTTCGTCGTCGTCGTTGGTTGCGCTTTGAAGAACCGGAAGGTGTATCCGCCTTTTGCTGTTCCCAAGGACGATGGCCGCGTTTCGCGCCATACGATTCCGACCGGGCCGACGCATCGGCGTCCCGATGGCCCACTCGGCGTATTCCGATGCGCTCATCGAAATGATGTCGGCGGCGCTCCGCTCGGCCCAACGTGGATCCGCCGCGTAGGGTTGCGTTTGATCCATCGGCGGAAGGGAGGTGCGATTGTAGGGACACACGTCCTGGCAAGCGTCGCAGCCGAGGAGCCAGTCTCCGACGCCGGCCTTGAGCTCGTCGTCGATGACGCCGTCGTGCTCAATGGTGAGGTAGGAGATACAGCGCCGTGCGTCGAGCTGTCGGGGCCCAACGAAGGCGTTCGTCGGGCAAGCGTCGAGACAGAGTCGACACTCTCCGCACCGCCGCTTCATCGGCTCGGTGGCGACGAGGGGCGCGTGGGTGACGAGACACGCAAGGAACAGATGCGAGCCCATTCCCGGGACGATGAGGCAGCTGTTCTTTCCGATGAAGCCGATGCCGGCTCGTTCGGCCCACGCGCGCTCAAGAACAGGGCGGGAGTCGACGCTGTGACGCGTCTCGTATCCTTGCTCGCGCAGCCAGCGCTCGAGCTTGCGCAAGCGTTTGGAGAGCACATTGTGATAGTCGCGACCGCGGGCGTAGCGCGCAATTCGGCCCGGCGTGGGGCCCACGCGTTCCGACGAGCGAGCGTAGGGCGCAGCCAACACCACAACGCTCAGGGCACCTTCCACCATGCCCGGAGTTGTTGGGTCGATGCGAACATCGGCGGTGTCCTCCAGCCAGCCCATCTGTCCGTGGCGACCCGCGGCGAGGTAGGCGCGAAGCTGCTCGCCTTCGGGCTCAAGGGCTTCGGCGCGTGCGACTCCGAATGCAGCGAAGCCGAGCTCACCCGCGCGTTGTCGAAGTTGTTGAGTGAGCTCGTCCTGAACCATTCGCTTATCCCAGCAAGGTGGCGTAGCGGAAGCCCATACGCCATTCAAGCGTGAGCGCTGGTCCTGGCATCTGCCGGCGGCGACGAGCGGCGGCGGCGAGCGGCAGCGACACATTCACGAGCTCCCGGCGCAAAAGCGCTGGGCATTACACGTGGAAACTCTCTTCATTTCCTGGAGGCCGCGCAAAACGACATTCTTCGCGCAGATGGTTTAGACTGCCCGTATGACGGACTCTTGGCTTCGCCCCGAGCTGGTGCTGGCTTTCTTAGTATGTGCGCTGCCTCTAACGGCTTGTGGCGATGATGAGCGGACCGGGATCGATGGCGCCACGCCGGACACACCTGCGGAAAGCGACGTGGGCGCGGAAGATAGCGGCTCCTGCACCGGGGATCCGGATTGCGATGACGGCTTTGCGTGCACCATCGACTCGTGCGGAGTCGGCGGCGTCTGCCGGCATGATGCTCTGGATGAACGTTGCGACGCCGGGGAAACCTGCACCATCGGGAGTGGCTGCAGCGCTGGCTGTTCCGAAGACGTGGACTGTCAGAACGGTAGCTACTGCGATGGTGAAGAGCGGTGCATCAGCGGTTCGTGTTTTCCCGCACAGCGCGCCATCGATTGCGACGACGGCAACGAATGCACAGACGATATGTGCTCCGACGCGGTTTCTGGCTGTCAGTACTCACCCGCAGCGGGCTGCGACGCCGGCGTGGCGACAGGCGACGGTGGGACCCCGGCTGGACCGTTTGACCCCTCGATGCATTACGCCGGAAGCTTCCTCGTCGCACCTGCACCAAGTCTAGGGTGTCCGCCGGCGAGCTACGCGATTGGTAGTCTGACGTTCCGCGTCGTGGACGACACCCTTGAAATTATGGCGGGTCGTTTTCGACTGACCCAAACTCCGGTCCCGACGGGCCCAGCGTTCAACGCAACATCGACAGCAGACAGCCAATGCTCGTCTGTGAGCCTTGCGGGCACCTTCTCAAACTCGGACCAGCTTAGCGCCCAGTGGAACGCCACCTGCGGCGCCATTTGCGGGAGCCAGAGCAATGACATCGTGGGAGAGCGAAATGACTGAGTGGTTGAAGTACGTGAGCGTAGCTTGTGTGATGCTCGCCGCCTGCGGCGACGATGATGGGCGCGGCGATGCGGGTGGAGGAGCGGACTCCGCGGCGAGTTGTTCCACGGACACCGAGTGTGACGACGGCTTCGACTGCACCCTCGATTCCTGCGGCGTCGGCGGAGTGTGCTCATACGTGGGTATCGACGAGCGGTGCGATGGCGAAGAGGTCTGCGCGGTCGGGCGTGGCTGCGTCGACGAGGCAAGCTGCACCGCCGATGGCGAATGCGACGATGGCTTTGAGTGCACTCTCGATCGATGTGGGGTTGGGGGCATTTGTGCCTTCACGCCTGTCAACGAACGCTGTGAGGGCCCCGGCGCCACCTGCGACCCCGCCACCGGCATGGCCGGCAGTGGCTGCACGGAAGCCACCGGCTGTACGATGGACGAGCAGTGCGATGACGGACATGACTGCACGCTGGACTCCTGCGGCGTGGACAACGTGTGCGCCTTCACGCCCGTCAACGAGCGCTGCGAGGCGGGGGAGACGTGCACCGCCAGCGGGTGTTTTGCGTCGATGCCCTGTACGATCGACGAAGAGTGCGACGACGGAGACTTCTGCAACGGCACGGAGATTTGCAACGCTGAGTTCGGTTGTCAGCCAGCCTTGGCGCCTCGCGAGTGCAATGATTCAGACGCATGCACCATCGACTCGTGCAGCACGGAGCGGAACGCATGCGTGTTCGCGTGCGATTCATCGATGGAGGCATGTATGTGTCCTGCCGGAGAGACACCCTGTGATGGAATCTTCGATATCACGCCAGCGCCCACCCAGATGTGCGCCTCTCTGATCCCTCCTGCGCAGGTAGACTACAACGTGAGCGAGGTGGAGTTCGCGTGCATCGGCGCGCTCCTGAGCGTCGACGGACGAAACATCCCCACGCTGATGGGCAACACACCGATGACTCAGTCTCCACGGCCCACCGACGACACGTTCGCGGTGGTGACTGAAGTCGGCGGCGGTTGCGTTGAGACGTATCGTCTCGAAGGTCGCTTCATCGACGCAGACAACTTCGAGGGCACTTGGTCGGCGTCTTACACAAAGACTTCGGGCCTCCCCGAATGTACGCTCAGTGGGTGCGCTAACCAGTCGATTCCAGTGACTGGGGTACGGCGTTAGGCGGCACGCCTTTCGAATGGCGCAGAGCTTGGTTGTCGTGCCCAAGGTGCGACAAACAAGGCTCAGCAGCGTCTGGAGAGAGACTGTCCTGGCTCAAGTAGGCCGTGTGGTGGGGGCGAACGAGCCATCACGCGCCTACATGTAGTCAGCCGGGCCTTCCACGTTCCGTCGTCGTGCGCCGAAGACGCTTGCAAAACCCCCGAATTCAGGCGAAACCGCGTGCTGAGCGCGACGAACGCGCCACGCCCGGCGGCTCGCTGGGCCACAGACTTTAGGTAAGCGCGATGACCACAAAACCCACCATCATCTACACCAAGACCGACGAAGTTCCGGCCCTGGCGACGTACTCCTTTTTGCCCATCATTCGGGCTTTTACGGGCAAAGCGAACATTGGCGTTGAGATTCGCGACATCTCCCTCGCCGCGCGCATTCTCGCTAACTTCTCCGATCTTCTGCCCGATGACCAGAAGACCCACGACGCCCTCGCGGAACTCGGTGAGCTCGCCAAGAAGCCCGAAGCCAACATCATCAAGCTGCCGAACATCAGCGCTTCGGTGCCGCAGCTGAAATCCGCCATCGCGGAACTGCAGGCCGCCGGTTTCAAGATCCCGGAGTACCCCGAGGAGCCAAGCACGGACGCCGAGAAGGACGCTGCCGCGCGCTACTCGAAGGTTAAGGGCAGCGCCGTGAACCCGGTTCTTCGCGAAGGAAACTCGGACCGACGTGCGCCGAAGGCCGTCAAAGAGTTCGCGCGAAAGAACCCCCACCGCATGGGCAAGTGGACGGCGGACTCGAAGTCCCATGTCTCCACGATGAGCGCCGGCGACTTCCGCCACACAGAGCAGTCCGTCACCGTTGGCTCGGCGACGAAGGTCCGCATCGAGCACGTGGCTGGAGACAAAACAACGGTCTTGAAGGACGGTCTGTCGCTTCTTGAGGGCGAGGTCATCGACACCGCTGTGATGCGCAAGGCTGAGCTTCTCGCCTTCCTCGCAGCTCAGATCGAAGAGGCCAAGGCGCAGGGCATTCTCTTCTCGCTGCACATGAAGGCGACGATGATGAAGGTCAGCGACCCCATCATCTTCGGCCACGCCGTCCGCGTGTTCTTCAAGGATGTCTTCGCAAAGCATGCAGAAGCCCTCGAGAGCGTCGGCGTCGACGTGAACAACGGTTTTGGCGATCTCGTTGGCAAGCTCGGCGAGTTGCCTGAAGCGAAGCGCAGCGAGATCGAAGCCGACATCACAGCGGCCTACGCCTCCGGACCTTCCCTTGCGATGGTCGACTCGGACAAGGGCATCACCAACTTGCATGTCCCGAGCGACGTCATCATCGACGCGTCCATGCCCGCGATGATTCGAACCTCCGGCTGCATGTGGAACACGGACGGCAAGCTCCAAGAGACGAAGGCCACGATTCCAGACAGCAGCTACGCCGCCGTCTACGACGTCGTTTTCGACGACTGCAAAAAGAACGGCGCCTACGACCCAACGACCATGGGCAGCGTGTCCAACGTGGGACTCATGGCGCAGAAGGCCGAAGAGTACGGTAGCCACGACAAGACCTTCGAAATCCCTGCAGACGGGGTTGTCCGTGTCGTCGACGAGAGTGGCGCGGAGCTGACGAAGCACGACGTGAAGGCCGGCGACCTCTGGCGCATGTGCCAGGTGAAGGACCTGCCCGTACAGGACTGGGTCAAGCTCGCTGTCTCCCGCGCTCGCGCGACGGGTGCTCCAGCCGTCTTCTGGCTCGACGAGAGCCGCCCCCACGACGCGCAGCTCATCACCAAGGTCAACGCCTACCTTCCAAGCCACGACACGAGCGGCCTTGAGATTCACATCCTCTCGCCCGAGAAGGCGACGCGCTTCAGCGTGGAGCGCATCCGCCGCGGGGAGGACACCATCTCCGTCACGGGCAACGTTCTCCGCGACTACCTGACGGACCTCTTCCCGATTCTTGAGGTCGGCACGAGCGCGAAGATGCTCTCCATCGTTCCTCTGATGAACGGTGGCGGACTCTTCGAAACCGGCGCCGGCGGAAGTGCACCCAAGCACGTTCAGCAGTTCGACAAGGAGAACCACCATCGCTGGGACTCCCTCGGTGAGTTCTTGGCTTTGGCCGTCTCCCTCGACCATTTGGCCGAGAGCAACGATCACGCCGACGCCAAGATCATGGGCGCGACCCTCGACGACGCGACGACGAAGTACTTGCTCACGAACAAGTCGCCTTCGCGAAAGGTGAACGAGCTCGACAATCGCGGCTCGCACTTCTACTTGGCCCTCTACTGGGCCCAAGAGCTCTCGCAGTGTGAGAGCGCTGGGCTGAAAGACACCTTTGCTCCCCTCGCCAAGTCCCTTGGAGAGGCGGAAGAGAAGATCGTCGCAGAGCTGAACGAAGTTCAGGGCGCGGCGCCTGAGGTGGGTGGCTACTACCTGCCCAATGAGGACAAAACCCGCGCGGCCATGCGACCAAGCGCGACGCTCAACGCCATCATCGACGGGTTCTAAGCAGACCAAACGGGGGGAGCCATGGAGACGCACTACAGGGCGCCAAATACGGTGAGCCCGCTGGGCATCGTGCTCGGCGGAGTCGCCGTTCTGGTGGGTGGGCTGCTTTTTGCGCCCATCTACAGCTACGCGATCGTCTACATCCCCTTCGTCTACATTAACCTGATTCTGACGGGGCTCTTTGGCCTCGGCGTTGGCATGATGATCGCCGGCGCACTTCGAGTTGGGCACACGCACAACAAGGGCGTCAGCTACGGGCTCATTGGGGCAGGGTTGCTCTTTGCCTACTGGATGCACTGGGCGTGGTGGTTTAGCGGGCTGGCCTTCAGCGCGGACTTCGATGATTTCTCGGTCCTCTTGGTGCTCTTCCCGGGCGCCCTTATCGAATCCGTCGCTTCGGTCTACGAGGTCGGCACCTGGGGCATGGGTTCCTCGGGGGATGCTGTTACGGGTGTCTTCCTCGCATTGATCTGGCTAGCAGAGGCCGTGATCTTCTTTGGCGCCGGTCTCTTCGGCGGAGCGATGCTCGTCGGCTCTGGAACGTACTGTTCACGTTGCCAAGCCTGGTGCACGGAGATGCCAGCGACGCGCCTCCAGGCGGACATGTCTGGCGACTTGGCCAATCAAGTGGACCGTCAAAACTGGGCGGTACTCCTGCGGCCTGCGCCCTCCGACGGGAGTACTACCTGGCATGAAGCGCACATTCACCGTTGCGAAGGATGCGGCGAGACCAACACCGTGACGCTCAAAGACATCACCGTTTCTCACGATAAAAAGGGCAACGAGCAGAAGAACGAGAAAGTCACCGTGGACCGTGTCTACATCACAGGCGCGGACCTCAACACGCTCTTGAACTCCTAGCCAGGGTGTCGGCTAGCGCGGAGCTCGCGGTGCCCGTGGAATTCGAGGGCGTCGCGGTTGTGGTGCTCCTTCGGTGTTCGGCGCTGATGTCTCGTCGTCGTCTTCGCCTCCGTCGCCGCTACCGCGACCTTCCGCGTAGTCGGGGAGCGCACTGCTTGGGACCACCGAATCCATCTGCAGTCCGCCAAGGGCGTCTTGCCCGCTTGGCGCGGGGCCCGGAGCGTTGTCGAGGATGAACGGTCGCGCGTTTTCGCCATGACAGAAGGGCTCGTTCCGCATGAACGTCCAGTGCACATACACCTGCCCGTCGCCGCTCTTGATGGCGTCGGGGGGTGCGGGGAAGGGCGTCGCGCGTTTAACGGCGTTGAAGGCCGCGAAGTCGTAGGGCAGGACGCCGCTGGAGTTCACCACGCCGATGCGCGTGATGCCGCCATCCGCGCCGAACACGATCTCGAGTTTCACAGCGAGGCTCAAGTCGCTCATGGGACCCGTCGTCGAAGCGTTGTCGACAAACTGGTGGAAGGTGATGTGAATTCGCCGATGCAGAGCCGCGAGGTACTCGGCGAAGGGTGACGCGCGGGCGTTGAGGGCCGTTTGATTGCCAGAACGCACGCCCGGTACGAAGTTCTCGATGGCCGCACGGAACTCAGTCCACTCACGCTCGCGGCGACCGTTCCCGCGCTGCCGCGTGAGGCGCGACTGGGCGTACTCTTCGCGCTCCTGGCGCAGCTGCTCCTCGCCAAAGATGCCTTCGAACTGCCGCCACCCAATGCGCAGGTTCGGGCCCTCACGTTCGGCGTTCCCGTTGCCGCGGCGGGCTCCGTTGCGCCCTTCACGTCCGCGGACGCTATCGCCGCCGCGCTCACCGCCGCCGGTGCCGCGTTGAACAGGACGACGGATCACGAAGGTTCCATGACCGTCGTTGATGGTGATGAGCTCCGTCTCCGGCTCGCCGCCCTCTTGGGCGTTCTGTTCTTGGACTCGCTGCGCTCGTTCGCCCATTCGCTCCGGGGCAGCTTGCGTCTCCTGCGCCTCTTCAGGCTCAAGGGCCGGCATCAGGTCGTCGGGGCCGTCTTCGTTCTCGGTTTCGCGAAACTCCTCTTCCGCCGAGTTGCCGAGTTCTTCGTCCGTCGAAGGGTCGAGCTGCGCGCCGATGCTCAGCTCCTCTTGGGAGTCTTCGACCATATTCGTGACCTCTGCCTGGGTCTCTTCTTCGACGCGGTTGTTCTCACGCGCGATGAACTGAGTCTCTTCGGGTGGCGCAACGCTCGGGTCCTGGCTGTGCTGCTGTACGGGGATCGGGTTGACCTCCATGGCCACCGGCGGTCGCGTTTGAACCTCGGGTTCTGGCTCCGGTTCGGGTTCTGGCTCCGGCGCGAGGGGCGCGGACGTCTCGTCGTCTTGCTCGCTCTCGTTTTCGGAGCGCTCTCGTTGTGGCTCTCCTTCTTCGACGGGTTCGACAGGTTCGATGTCCGGCTGCGCTTCCTCGATGGTGATGGGCTCCATCTCGATGAAATCGATCTCGTCGGAGGCGCTCGCGACGGCAGGTTCTTCCCACTCGAGGCTCTTGGCGAGCTGACCGAGCACGCCCCAAACGGGCAAGTGGACGCTGAGGCTCGCGAGGACGGCCACCCCAAAGACCGTACCTGCTGATAAGCGACGTCCCATCATGGATAGAACCCTAAGCTAGGGCTCCTATTTCCACCGCGCCAACCGGCGCGAAGAAAGAAGGCAGATATGCCGCATTTCGGGGCTTAGGACACGCCGCTGCGAGCTCCGTGTCTAGTCTGGTGGCGCGGTGGGGTGTCAAATGGCAGTGTCCCGCCATGACGAGTACCCAGGCAGAAATCGAGGTCTCCTACGACGTCAGCAATGAATTCTTCAAGCTTTGGCTCGACGAATACATGCATTACACGTCCGCCAGTTTCATCACCGGTGACGAGACCCTTGAGCAGGCACAGCTTCAAAAGTGCAAGATCCTCGCGGACTACGCAGAGGTCACCCCCGACAGCTTTGTCCTCGACATCGGCTGCGGCTGGGGGGCGAACCTCGAATACCTTGTTCGCCACCGCGACGTGAAGCGGGCGCACGGGATCACGCTCTCCACCGCCCAGTGCGACTGGATTCACGAAGACAAGAAGCTTCCCGGCGTCAAAGCGATCGTCTGTGACTACGCCAAGTACGAGCCGGAAGAGAAATATGACGGCCTCATCTCCATCGAGATGATCGACCATCTCTGCTCCCCGGAGCAGTCCCGCAAGGGCATGGCCATCGAGCTCTACCGCAAGTACTTCACGAAGGTCGCCGACTGGGTGAAGCCCGGCGCATGTTTTGGTTTTCAGGCGATTCTCCGAAATCGCATGCCCCGCACGCGCAAGGACCTTCAGGACCTGGCGTTCACGGCGGATGTGATCTTTCCCGGCGGCCTCAACCCTCGCCTTGAGGAACTCACGGCGGCGGTGAACCCACGCTGGGAGATCCTTGAGATGCGCACGCAACGAACTTGCTATGGCAAGACGACGGGCGAGTGGCTTCGCCGTATGCGCGGTCACGAGGCCTTCATCCGCGACAAGTGGGGCGACCAGCTCTTCGACGAATATGAACGCTACCTGGACACCTGTGTTCGAGCCTTCGACGCACACTGGTCCAGCGATGTTCAGATGAAGCTGCGCCGCATCGACTGAGCCGGCAGCGCTGTTGGACGGCTGGTCGGACCGATGCGTCCTCGACGCACGAAACGCGGCGGTCGTCGCATCCGTCGCGTGGCAGCCGCATCCGAGGCCAGCGCGCGTGCGCAAGCCAGCTCCACCGGAGCTAAAAGCGCGGGAAATGCCGTCAATAATGGTCATCTGAGCGCAGATCTGTGCCAGGATTCCCGAGGTGGAAGGTTCGAAGACACTGGCCCCGGGTACTCTCCTTGGCAGCCGCTACGAGCTTATTCGCGCCATCGGCGAAGGGTCGATGGGCGCTGTCTATGAGGCCGTTCAGGTGGGAATCGGACGCCGCGTCGCCCTAAAGACCGTGAAGGCGGGCAGCCACCAACAAGCGCGACGTTTGGCGCGGGAAGCACAGGCGGCGGGTGCGCTGAACCACCCGAACATCGTTCAGGTTAACGACGTCCACATCGACACCAGTGGCGTGAGTTTTTTGGTGATGGAGCTCCTCGAGGGTCAGAGCGTCGAGGCCATCGCAGCCGAGGGGCGGATGGAGCCTGCACGCGTGGTCCGAATGGTCCGCCAGGTGCTCGATGCGTTGCAGTGCGCGCACCAAGCCAACATCGTCCACCGCGACCTGAAGCCGGCCAACCTCTTCGTGACGAAGACCGGGACGCTGGGCGAGGTCGTCAAGGTGCTCGACTTTGGCGTCGCGAAGCTTGAGGCCCGTTACACGCAGCTGACGGAAGCGGGCAACATCGTTGGGACGCCGCTCTACATGGCGCCGGAGCAGATTCGTGGCGGCATTGTCAGCGGAGCGACGGACCTGTGGAGTGTTGGGGTCCTGCTTCACGAGCTCTTGGCGGGTCACCCGCCTTTCTCTGCGGGTTCCTGGCAGGATCTGCTTGGCGTCATCCTGAAGGAGGCGCCCGTTCCGCTCGAGAAGGCGCGGCCGGGTCTGCCGGCGCCGCTCTACTCGGCGGTGCGCCGTGCTCTTGAGAAGGCCACCGCGGACCGTTTGTCGACGGCGGATGAAATGGACCGTCTGCTCCAGGCGGCGGAGACGCAGCTCGGAGTGAAGTCTCGTCCTGCTTTGAAGGCGATCACGTCGCCCACCCAACCGCGAAGAACGGCGGTTCAGGGCGGGAGTCCGAAATCCACCGAGCGAATCGGGTCTCTGAATGAAGACCTCGCGGAACTCCACGTGCACCAGCCGAAGGTCCAGTCGGGGGAGCCGCTGGCCCCTTCGCCGCTGGACCTGCGCAACCTGCTCTCAACGGGAGAGAAGGGCGTCCTCACTCACGGGGAAGCGGAAGACCCGGACGCCACGATGGATGCTGTCCACACTGCTCAAACGGCGCGCGTCGAGCAGACAGGAGGACTTCCTCCTCCTCCGCGGTGGCTTTTCGTAGCCCTCGGCGTCGGATTCGTCGGTGTCCTCGTCGGGTTGATGTTGCTCTTCCTTCTTGTCTGAATCTCAGCGTCCGCGAGCTTGCTAGGCGGCGTCTTCGCGGAAGAGCTTCCCTCGTTCGGTGATGGCCACGATCACCAGGGTCACAACGCCAATGGCGAGAAATCCCAGGAGCAAGGGGGTCGTCGTCCCGTCGTACTGGCGTCCAATGAAGCCACCGATGAGCGCCGAAATCGTGGTGGTGGCAAACCCGTAGGCGGCGGAAGCGCTCCCGGCGGCGGACCCTTGGGCCTGCATCGCGATGGCGTTGAAGTTGGCGCCGATGAGCCCGAAGAAACCAAAGGTCAGGGCGAAGAGCGGGTAGAACACCACGAAGCTCGACGTGAACTGCGTCACGGTGAGGAGCAGCGAAACGACGGTACAGAAGATGAACAGCGCGGCGTGGCTGAGCCGGCGCATACCGAAACGCATGACCAGTCGGGAGTTGGCGAAGTTCACGACGCTCAGTGCGATGGCGACGCCGGCGAACCAGTAAGCGAAGGTGTCGCCGAGGCCGAAGACCTCGCGAAATATCTGCTCCGCCGATGAGAGGAACGCGAAGAGTGCGCCAAAGAAAACACCGCCGCCGAGCATATAGCCCAGCGTCGCCCGCTGCTGAAAGACGCCGCGGTACGCCTCAAATGCGCTCCGCAGGCTCAGGTTTCGGCGCTTCTCCGGGGGCAGCGATTCCTCAAGGCGGAGGAAGCTCCAAACGAAGAGAATCGCGCCGGCGATGCTCAGAAAGAAGAAGCAAGCGCGCCAGCCGGCGGCGCTCGTAATGGCCTGGCCAAGGGCTGGCGCGAGGATGGGCACGACCATGAACACCGTGAGGATGAGGGACATGGTCCGCGCCATGGGAGCACCGGCGTAGCGGTCACGGACGACGGCGATGGCCACGACGCGGCAACCCGCGGCAAAGACGCCCTGAGTAAAGCGCAGCGCGAGCAGGACCGTGAAGTGAGGTGCGTAGGCGCAGGCTGAACCCGTCAAGATGTAGCCAACGAGCGACACGAAGAGGACCGGGCGTCGTCCGAAGCGGTCCGCGATGGGACCGAAGATCATCTGCGGGGCACCGAAGCCGAGCACGTAGGTGATGACGACGAGCTGCTGGTCGTTTGGGTCCGTGAGGTTAAGGTCGCTCGCGATGAGCCCGAGAGAGGGGAGCATGATGTCGATGGCGAGGGCGTTGAGCGCCAAAAAGGAGGCCAACATGACCACCATCTCCCACGTCGGCGAGGCCGTCTTGTCCTCTGCTGCTCCAGCCACGCTCGGGGTAGTCATCCGCTCAGTGCTTTGGGGCAAGGGCGGGCCAAGCGCCAGGCAGCGGCTTCAAGTTGACGCTGGGCGAGGCCGTTGGTACGCCGCGACGTGACTTCTTCCCGAATCCTCCTCCTCGAGAATATCCATCCCGGCGCCTTGGCCAGCCTTGAAGCCGCCGGTTTTGAAGTTGACCTGCTCTCCAAAGCACTTGGAGAAGACGATCTCATCCGTGAGTTGCAGGACTGTGTCGCCGTGGGCGTGCGCTCCAAGACGCAGGTCACAGCCAAGGTGCTCGAGGCTTGCAAGTCCCTCCGCGCCGTCGGCGCCTTTTGTATCGGCACCAACCAGATCGACCTGGGCGTGGCGAACGGCCTCGGCATCCCGGCGTTCAACGCGCCCTTCTCAAATACACGTTCCGTCGCGGAACTCGTCGTCGCGGAAGTTGTATTTCTCGCTCGTCAGATGGGCGACCGCAACAACGAGATGCACGTCGGCAAGTGGAGCAAGACCTCCGCCGGCTGCCATGAGGTTCGCGGCAAGACGCTCGGCATCATCGGGTACGGCCACATCGGTCGGCAGGTGGGTGTGCTCGCAGAAGCGTTCGGCATGACCGTTATCTTCCATGACATCGTGAGCCAGCTGCCGATGGGCAACAACTCGCCAGCAGACGGACTCGACGACCTGCTCTCGCGCGCGGACTTCGTTTCCCTGCACGTGCCAGCAACGCCCGACACGGAGTGGATGATCGGCGAGGCGGAGATCGCGAAAATGAAAGAAGGCGCGTCGCTCATCAATCTGAGCCGCGGCAACGTCGTCGTCATCGAAGCGCTGGCTGCGGCACTGGACAGCGGACACCTCGCGGGTGCCGCTGTCGATGTGTACCCGAAAGAGCCGCGCACGAACAACGAGCCCTTCGAGACACCGCTTCAGGGCAAGCGCAATATGATCCTCAGCCCGCACATCGGCGGCTCGACGGTGGAAGCACAGGTCGCCATCGGACAAGAGGTCTCCGGCGCGCTCATTCGCTACCTGAACTATGGCTCGACGACGGGCGCGGTGAACTTCCCCATCGCGGACCTACCTCCACGTGAGGGCGTCAACCGAATCCAGCATGTGCACCGCAACGTCCCTGGTGTTTTGGGCGATGTGCACCGCATCGTGTCGGGACAGAGCGCCAACGTCCTCGGGCAGATGCTCGCGACGGACGAGACGCTTGGCTACCTCATCATGGATGTGGAAGCCGGGAAGGGCGCCTCCATCGCGGAAGAGATGCGCGGGCTGCCGACGACGGTTCGCGCACGCGTGCTCTTCTAAGTCCTCGCTTAGAGGACTTTGCCCGGGTTGAGAATGCCCTTGGGGTCGAGAATCGACTTCATCTGCCGCATCAGTTTGAGCTCGCCTGCGCTCCGGGTGTAGCCCAGGGCGGGCTTCTTGAGCAGGCCGATGCCATGTTCAGCGGAAATGCTCCCGCGGTACTTCTGAATGAGCTGGAACATGCCTTCGTCTGCGGCATGAGCGACTTCGAGGAACGCTTCCTTGGTGAGCCCATCGGGCTTCATGACGTTCACGTGCAGATTGCCGTCGCCGATGTGCCCAAAAAGACAGATCTCAAGCTCGGGGTAGTTGGCTTTGAAGAGCTCTTCCAAGTCCACAACGAACTGCTCCAGACTCGCGATGGGCAAGGAGATGTCGTTCTTATGCGGCAGGCCCGTGGCACTCAGGCTTTCGCTGATGCCCTCACGCAGCTGCCAAAGGTGGCGCGCCTGCTCGGCGCCGGAGGCGAGGGTGCCGTCTTCGACGATTTCCAGAACTTCCCCCAGCCAGTCTTCGAGCCGCTCTCGACTCTCGCTCTCCACCTCGAGGAGCACGTAGTACGGCGCGCTGACTTCGAGGGGAGGGCGCAAGCTGCGGTGTTGGGCGAGGCGGGCGAGACACGCGTCACTCATCATTTCAAAGGCGCTGAGCAAGAAGGGCGCTCGGCGTGCGCTTCGGTAGACGTCGATGAGCGTGGGGAGGTCTTTGACGGCGAAGAGCATCACATCCTGCGCCGGGGGAACGCGCGCAAGCTTGAGCGTCGCTTCGGTGATGATACCGAGGATGCCTTCGCTCCCAATGAAGAGCTGGCGTAGGTCGATGCCGGTGTTGTTCTTTTCGAGGGCGTGATCCAAGTCGAGGATCTCACCGGTGCCCGTGACGACTTTGAGCCCGAGCACCCACTGGCGCGTCAGACCGTAGCGGATGACCTTTACGCCGCCGGCGTTCGTCGCGATGTTGCCGCCGACGAAGCTGCTCCCTTTGGACGCAAAGTCGATGGGCCAGGTGAGGCCTTTTTCTTCGCAGTGCTGATGGACACGCTCGGTGACGGCGCCGGCCCCTACCTTGACGGTGAGGCCCACTTCGTCGACCTCGCCGAGCTGGTCGAGCTTTTCGAGGGAGAGTACGAGCTCTCCGGAGGTGGCGACGGCGCCTCCCGCGAGGCCGGTGCGTCCGCCGCTGGGCACGACGGCGATGTTCTCCTCTGCGCAGATCTTGATGAGCTCCGATACGGCTTCCGTGCTCGTAGGAAAAGCCACAGCGCCCGCGTTTCGCGCGTGGACCTTGGTCCAGTCGCCGCCGTAGGTCTCGAGGTCCGCTCCGTCAAAGGAGAGCCGTCCGTGAGCTCCAAGTCGCGCCAAAATCGCATCACTCCACATGCGCATTACATAGCCGGACTCCGGGAGTCCTCAAGTCAGCGGATGCCGCGTGCAGCAAACGCGCCCATAGTGGCGGCGTGCTTATTCAAGGAAGCGGTCCAGGACGCGAAATCTTCGTACGTGAGCTCGGCGACGCGGCTCATCCTTCGGTGGTCTTCGTCCATTCGTCGGGCATGAGCGGTGGCCAATGGCGGAGGCACTCGCTGCTCTTCCGTGACGCCGGTTACCACGTGCTCGTCCCCGACCTTATCGGATGCGGAAGAAGCGAAGCTTGGGGCGACGACTCGGGGCGTTTCGAGGCCGAAGCGGACATGGAGGTCATCGCGAGCCTCGCGAAAGAGCACGGCCCCGTGATTCTGATCGGCCACTCGTATGGCGGCGCGTTGGCGCTCAAGACAGCGCGCGCCCTTCGTGGACAAATCACCGCCGTCGCGGTCTACGACCCTGTTCTGTGGGGCCCTCACCGCGAGATTCATGGCGACGGTTTTGTGCAGAAGATGAAAGAGCGTGGGCTCCTGGACCCTGCACTGCGCGGCAGCGAGGAGTGGATGTCGACGTTCGTGGAGTATTGGGGCGGCGAAGGCGCGTGGGAACGCATGGCGCCGCTCGCGCGGGAGCAGATGATGCGCTCCGCGGCGCAGACCTGTGACCAGGCGCTGGCGCTGTCGCGCGACGAAGAGGGCGCAGAAACCTACGCGGCGATTTGCGCGCCAGCGCTTGTTCTTAGCGGTTCGGAAACGCCGCCGGAGATGCGTGACTCCGCCGTGCGCGTGGCCGAGGCGATTCCTCGTGGGGAGCACAAGGTGTTGCCCGGCGGGCACATGGTTCCGCTGACGCATACGGAGCTCTTTTGTGAAGCTGTGCTCTCGTGGGTCCGCGCTAGTAGTTCATGATGCAGATATCCATCTGAGGCGCGCTTGCGACCACGCCACAGCTTTCGGGCCCCGCAACGCAGCTGATGGCGAGCATGGCACTTGGGCCGCCGTACCTCAGCATGCGCGCATCAAAGGGTGTTCCGGGGGCCACGCACGCGGCGAGCCAGAGCTGCCGGTGGGCGACGAGGTGTTCGACCTGCTCAGGCGTGAGGCGAGGCTCGAGCCAGGTATCGTCCGGGGTGCTCGTGACTTGGTAGTATCGCCAGTCGCAGCTCGATGATCGCGTGACGTCGTTGTAGCGTGATATGGCGCGGCCGAGTGTTGTCTCCAAAGGCGCAGCGCATCCCGCGAGCATGATGATGCCGCCGAAGATGAGCTGCGCGCGCAGCGTGGACAACGCCTTCATGCCCTCACGTTATCATTCCTAGAGGCGGCGGACGTAGGCGCTTGTGCCGTGCGTGCGTCGCATCGCGGCGGCGACGTCTTGGGCAACGTCCGTCGTGAGGAACGCGCCGACAACAACGCGAAAGACGGGCACGCCGCGGGCGTCGGTGGATTCGATGACGTGCACCGACGAGTTATCCGCGGGGAAGCCGCCGGCTTCGTAGAAACCGTGCGCCGCGGCAAAGGTGCCTGTCGTGTAGCCGGGGTCGCTCTGCATGAGGCGGTCCGCGAGGGCCTCCGCGCTGGCTCGGTCTCTTGTGGCTCCGACCTGCACCGTCAGCGCCTCAAAGCCGACACGCATGGCGGCTCGACGCGCGGGTCGCTCAAGTTCGAGCTTGCGCGCGACGCGTGCGAAGAGCAGGTCGAAGCGCCCGCGGGGGTATTCGATCTCGGCGTCGCGAACGTACGCGGAGCCGAATACGACCTCCAGTGGCTCCTCGCCGACGAGGGCGTTCAGGCGGGGAAGCCAGATGGCTAGCTCGCGGGCGTTTTCAGGGCTCCACTCGGTATCCCCGCCCTGGACGGTGACGTTTCCGTAGACCGCTGCGTACCCATCCCAGCAAGCCTGCGTGGAAGGGGGCGAGACGATGGCGAGGGCGATGGCGAAGACGAAGGCGAGTCGCGGGGCTGTTTGAGTCATGGCCCCCGACGGTGCAGATGGCGTGCCCAGTGTCGATGTTTTCGTTAATTGTGTAATATCAGGTGCTTAGGGTTGAGTCGGCAAACGCTCTTGTGTCCACCTGCACACGTTTTTGTGGCAGAGGAAGCGGGCGGCGTGGGTCTCCGTGCTTGTCCGAGTGCTTTCGCGCACCTACGTCTGAGGCTCGGCAGGAGATGTACGAAAGACTGTAACGTTTGCGCCCTGACCGACTCTGGAAGACTCATGACCCTATCGCGAAATATCTCTCTTCTTCTTTTGTGTGGGCTCCTCGCGGCGCCTTCTCTTCAAGCCCAAGACGAAGCCCCTGCGTCGCCGGAGGTCGCCGATGAAGTGGCCATGCCCGCCGTCGTGGAGCCGGCTCCCGTCGCTCCGCCCCCGCCGCCGATGATTCCGCCGACGCCGCCACCGGTGGCCCCGACGGAGACAGAACTTGACCCAACAGCGCACAAAGGAGACGGGTGGACGGCTCACAGCGGAGCGCACCGGGCCGCGGCGCTGGTCTTCGGCGATTCGCATCACGCGCTCACGACGACGCGCGTGATCCGCGACCGCGGGAGCATCCATCTGATCAACGAAGATGGGGAGAGCGTCATGGCGACTTACGTGGCGCACAACCGGTGGACCGGTCTTGTCTTGCTCCGCACCGACGCTGACCTTGGCGCCCCGGCGCAGCCAGGCGAAAACCTCGTTGCAGGAGACGCCGTTCGTTTCCGCGCGCGTCATGGCCGTCACCAGCATCATCCTCGCGGCGACGTGGAGACGGTGATTCTCTCGCTGCGCACGAACCGACTGACGCTCGGCGCCGAGTGCACCGAAGGCGAGGGCATCTACAGCCAGCGCGACGGTAGCCTCGCTGGCATCTGCACGGGCAGCGAACAAGCCGCAAGCGTGCACGCCGCCGAGGAGCTCTTCGGCCGCCACGATACGCCCGAGGCTCGCAGCGCTTGGCGTCTTCGACTCAGCGTTGACCTCCGCTACCGCATTCAAGACGGCTTCGAGTCCGTCCTCGCGGGAGAGTTCGGCATCGGCGTTCTGGGCTACAACCGTCTCGGCTTTGCCCTTCGCGGCGGAATTGCGGCGGACGCAGAACAAGACGACGACGGCCCATTGACCCTCGACACGCCCATCGAAGTGACCGGCGAAGTTCAGTTTCATCAGGCGTTCCGCTTTGGACAGCCGAGCCGTCTCGTCCTCGCCCTCGGCGCGACGTTCCGCTACCAGCGAACGGTCACGACGACGACGACGGCGGATTTCGGTGGCTGTGACGTGAGCGCGGGACCCTGTCCCGTCACCTTTGCGCGCTCCGAGACCACCGATTCGCAGTATCGAGTCCTTCCCATGGGACGCTTGGAAATCGACATGGGCGCCATGGCGCTCTCTTACGTCGTTCACCTCGACATCGACGACGTGGCGAACACCACGCACTCCGTCGGAATCGGTCTCGTCTACTAACGCGGCGCTAGCGAAGCCGGCTCTTATTCCGCGGCGGCTTCTTCGACTTCAGCGGCGGCCTCGTCGACCTCAGCGGCGGCTTCTTCGGCCGCCGCCTCGACGGTCCCCGCGCCTTCCTCGGCGGCTTCACCGAGATCCTCGCCAAGGTCACCCATCATGTCCTCCAGGTCCTGGGCCATCTCGTTGGCGGCGGCCTCGGCTTCCGCCTGCGCGGCAGCTTCCTCCTCGGGGCTGGGTCCGCAAGCAGCCAAAGAGAGTACGGTGAGCAGGGCGAGTGCTTTATTCATGCGGCGAGCCTCGCACAATAAAACGCGCCCCGTCGAGGGCTCCCAAACCCATCAAGGGCGACGTCTGGTGGGGATTTCCATGAAAGGACGTACGCAGCGTGTTCTCTTTGACACTTCTGCTACGGTCCCGGCGTGAAGACGACACGATTGGCATTGGCCCTCCTTCTCTCCATCGCTGCTTGCGGCGATGACGACACCCCTGACGCTGGCCAGACGCCGGACAGCGCGGTCGCGGACGCGTCCAGCGACGTTGGCGCAGGCGATACTGGGAACGAGTCGGACGCCGGCGCAGACGCGGGTGCCAGCGACGCCGGCAGCGATGCGAACATCCCAGACGTGTTCGATGCAGGGCCTCCCGCTTGTGGCACCGAGCAGCCGAGCGTCGCCGCTGTTCGAGGGACCGAGGGCGTCGCCATCGCGCCGGATGGCACAATCTACTACTCCCAGAGTGGCGGAATCGGTCGAATCTTGCCCGGGATGGATGCGGAGAACGATTGGATCACGGGGCTCGGCGGCACCATGTGGGGGCTCGCGTATCGCGCGTCGGACGACGTGCTCTTCGCGGCGACGCCCGCCGCTGGGGGCGGGACCATCTACCGCGTAGACACCACCGCCGAAGAGGCGACGGCTGAGTCCTTCATCACCGGCGCCGGCGCGCCCAACGGTCTCATCCTTGCCGGCGACGACGGGCTTCTCTTCTCGGACTTCAGCGGCGGCACCGTGATGTACGTGGAAGGCGACGGAGAACCGACGCTCGTCGGCCGCTTCACGCAGCCAAACGGTCTCTTCCTCGACGACGACGGAACGCTTCTTGTGCTCTCCTACGGACCTGGCGAGATCTTCCGGCTAACCGTGAACGACGATTGGTCGGAGATGTCGCGCGAGATGGTGGCGGACATCGATGCGGCGCCGGATGGCATCGGCCGCGACGAAATGGGCCGCTACTACGTGACGGACAATGGAGACGGTCGCTTGTTTCGCTTCAACGCGGACTTCGGCGCGGAAGAGCAACTTCTGACGGGCGTTCCGAGCGCCGCGAATATCGCCTGGGGCCAAGGTCCGTTGGTTTGCACGGAGCTATACGTGACGTCCGGCGCGACGATGCGTGTGGTCGACGTTGGCGCCACCGGCCGCCCCTGATTCTTCGGTTCAGGGGTAACCCTGGGGTGTCGTGTGTTGTGGAGGGTTGGCTGTCCTTGGCACCCTCCAACAATGCGCTTCGCCGTTTACCTTTGTGTTTTTGGGGTCTTAGGGGGATGCCACGCCTTCATCGACCCGGAGGACGACTATCTCCGGCCCGAAGACGCTGGCACGCCACCAATGGACGATGCTGGGCCACCGCCGGGCGATGTGTTCGATGCGGGTCTACTGAGCGATGTGGACGGTTCTGCACTCGATGCAGGTCCGCAGTGCACGAACGTTGGAGATTTTAATAGAGTCAACTCGGAAACTCTCATCGCTTGCTGCATCGTTTCAAGCGATTGCCCACCACCACCCGGGAATCTTCCTCCCTTTGGCTGCGTGGACCCAGCATGTCCGTCGCACAACGCGGGTGTCTGCCTTCCGGTGGGTCTGCTTCGCGGAGACCGTTGCCGAGCGAATGGACAATGCGTGAGCGGAGTTTGCATGGGCGGTCAAGCGATGGTCGCATGTGGCGAACGCGTCGGGATTCTTCCAGGAGAATGCCAATGAGACCGCTGCTACTCCTCTTGAGCTTCGTGTTCTCCAACTTCGCCCTCGCCCAAGACGACGAAGCGCGGATTCATTTTGAAGCGGGTAGCCTCCACTACCAAGAGGCGAACTACGAAGACGCCCTCGGGGAGTTTGAGCGCGCGTATGAGCTGTCGGAGCTGCCCGCGCTGCTCTTCAACATGTCTCAGTGCCATGAGCGCCTCGGACAGCTGAGCGAAGCCATCTCCACGCTGGAAGCGTTCATCGCAGGGACTGAGGAAGGCGAGCAAAAAATGCGTCAGGAGCGTCGCCTGGTGAATCTCCAGCGTCGTTACGCCGAAGAGCAGGCCGCTGCGCTCGCAGCCGAGGAGGCCGCGCAGGCAAGTGCGGCGGAAGCCGAAGCACGGCGAAGGCCTGAGGTAGAGCCTCCGCCGAGCCCGCCGATTCACGGCCTTCGGAACGCTGGCTTTGGCGTCCTCGCCGTGGGCGCTGCAGGTCTGCTGACCTTCGCCGTAGCCGGGAGTCTTGCGCTTTCCAGTGCGGGAGAACTGGACGACACGTGTGGCGCGAACGGGCCCATGTGCGACGAGGACGATATTGCGCCTCTCGAGACGCGTATGCTAGTCGCTGATATCGGCCTTGGCATAGGTCTTGTGGCCGCCGTGACTGGCGTGATCATGGTCATCGTGGGGAGCAAAGGCGGCGACGAAGATGAGTCTCAGGCGCTCGTCGTTCCGATGATTCAGCGCGAGGGCGGCGGCGCCGCGATGAGCCTGCGTTTCTAGCGTTCTTTCGGCCACGCAGCTTTCCGTGGGACCGCAGCCAGGAGCGGGGCTATAGTCCGCGCGAATGGCACATCAGCGAATTCTGGTCACCTCTGCGCTCCCCTACGCCAACGGTCCGATTCACCTCGGGCACATGGCTGGGGCTTATCTCCCCGCCGACGTCTTCGTGCGTTACCAGCGGCTTTGCGGACAGGACGTGGTCTACGTCTGCGGATCCGACGAGCATGGCGCGGCTATCGTCAAGCGTGCGATGGCCGATGGCGTGAAGCCCGAGGACATCGTCGGGCAGTACCACGAGCAAGCCGTCAAGGACTTCGGGGCGGTAGGCATGACCTTCGATCACTACGGTCGAACGAGCTCGCCGATGCACCACAAGACGGCGCGCGAGTGGTTCCGTAACATGGCGGAGAAGAACGCCTTTACGACGAAGACCGAAGAGCTTCCCTTCGACCCCGAAGCGAAGATGTTCCTCGCGGACCGTTTCGTGACGGGCACTTGTCCTCACTGCAAGAACGAGCGCGCGTACGGCGATCAGTGCGAGAACTGCGGCACGGCGCTGAGTCCCAAAGAGCTCATCTCGCCGAAGAGCACGCTCAGCGACGCGACGCCGGAGTGGCGCGAGACGACGCACTGGTACCTGCCGATGGGCGAGCATCAGGAGCAACTCGAAGAGTGGATCGCGACAAAGACACACTGGAAGCCAAACGTTCTTGGCCAGGTGAAGTCTTGGTTCACCCTCGGTCTCGGCGACCGCGCCATGACGCGTGACCTGCCTTGGGGCGTGCCTGTGCCGGAAGACGCTGCGTCGCTCTCCGGCGTCAGCGCCGACGGCAAGGTGCTCTATGTTTGGTTCGACGCGCCGATTGGCTACGTGAGCGCCACGCGTGAGTGGGCCGAAAAGCAGGGCGATGCGGACGCCTGGAAGAAGTACTGGCAGTCGGAAGACACGCGCCTCGTGCACTTCATCGGCAAGGACAATATCGTCTTTCACACGCTCTCGTTCCCGCTGATGATGATGCTTCATGGGGACTATGTGTTGCCCGAGAACGTACCGGCGAACGAGTTTCTGAACCTCGAAGGGGACAAGCTCTCGACGAGCCGTGGATGGGCCGTTTGGCTCGGCGAAGCCCTTGAGGCGTTTCCGGCGGACTACCTTCGCTACTCGCTCTTACGCACGCTTCCGGAGACCAAGGACGCCGACTTTACGTGGGCGGACTTTCAGGCGCACGTGAACAACGAGCTCGCCGACAACATCGGTAACTTCGTGAATCGCGGCGTGCAGTTCGTTCACAAGTACTGCGACGGCGTGCTCCCGGAGCTGGTGAACCCGAGCGCCGAAGACCAGGCAGCGCTTGCGGCGCTTGCGGACTTCCCTGCGCGCATCGGTGCGATGATCGACGAGTCGCGCATGCGTGAAGCCATCAACGAGGTCATGGCCCTCGGTCGCCTTGGCAACAAGTACTTCAACGACTCGGAGCCGTGGGCGACGCGCAAGAGCGACATGGAGCGCTGCGGGAACACGCTTCACGTGAGCCTGCAGATCTGTGCCTCGCTTTCGATCCTCCTCGACCCCTTCCTGCCGTTTACGGCGGCGGCGCTTCGGCGGATGTTGAAGGTTGAGGGCGTGCGCTCCAGCGAAGCCGGCGGCTCCGACGGAACTCTCGGATGGAGCGACGCCGGCGCGCCTCTCTTGAAGGGCGGGCTCGTCCTCGGCGAGGCGGAGATCCTGGTTCGTAAGGTCGAAGACGAAGCCATCGAAGCGCAGAAGGCGCTCTTGAAAGAGCGCGCCGAGGCAGCCGAAGCGGCAAAGGAAGACGCTCCCTACGCCACGCTCAAAGACCTCATGGTCTTCGGCGACTTCACGAAGATGGACCTCCGCGTCGGCAAGGTGCTCGTCGCTGAGCGAGTGAAGAAATCCAAGAAGCTCATTCGCTGCGAGGTGGACCTTGGCTTTGAAAAACGCCAGGTCCTCGCCGGCGTGGCGGAGTACCTCAGCGCCGACGACCTGCTCGGTAAGAACGTCATCGTCGTCGCGAACTTGGCGCCGCGAAAGATGGTAGGCCTGGAGAGCGAAGGCATGTTGCTCATGGCGGAGAACCGCGAAGGGCAGCTGGTTCCCGTGGAGGCACAGTCGGAGCCAGGCTCCACCGTTTCGTGAACAGGGGCTTCGCCACGGACGCGGAGTTTGCCTTTGACACGTTTGGCGGAGCGCAGAACGCGCTCTGTCTCGCTCCCGATGCGCCGCGAGCCGTGGTGGGCGTGCTGCCCGCTGTTGGCATTCGCGCGGCCTATTACACCGAGTTCTTCGCGGCGCTCAACGCCCGCGGCATCGCCGGCGTCGCGGCGGACTGGATCGGCGCAGGAGCGAGCCCCGTTCGCGCGTCGCGCCGCGTCGCGTGGAGCTACAACGAGATGGTCCATCAGCACGCGGCGGGCCTCCATGACGCTTCACAGAAGCGCTTCGGGGACGTCCCGTTCTTCTGGCTCGGACACTCCCTCGGCGGTCATGTCGCCATGCTTCACGCCGGACTCGAAAGCGGCGTGCGTGGCGTGGCGCTCTTTGCTTCGGGCTCGCCGCACTACAAAGCCTGGACGGGCCGCGAGCGCGTGGCGATGGCCGGCGGCTCGCTCATGGTGCGCGTGATCTCCGCCGCCCTCGGCCACTTCCCGGGCAAGGAGCTTCGCTTTGGCGAGCGTGAATCCGCCGCTTGGGCCCGCGACTGGTACCACGTGCACCGCACGGGCAGCTTCTCGCATCCGGGCTTCGACGGCGACGCGCTCCTGCGGCAAATGCGCGCTCCGGTCCTCGTCGCCACGGTCTTCGATGACAGGCTCGCTCCCGGCGAGTCGGCGGCGGCTTTGGTGGCGCGGACGCCCACGTCGAATGTGACTCGGCGGAGCTGGAACCCGGGCCACGCCGTGGGCCACAACCGCTGGCCGCGGCGCCTAAGGGAGCGCGCTGCGGAGGATTTTGACTTGTGGGTCAGCCGCATCTTGAGCTCCGCCTGACGTCGCAGTGGTAGATCGAAGAGATGCCAGCGATAGCAAAGCCGAGTCCGCCTTTCACAAGGTCGGGAGTTCCATCGAAGGCGCCGAGGCGTCGCAGATGTTTGGAAAGAAGTGCTACAAGGCCGGCGGAAAGGCGTTCGTCTGCTTTTTTCAGGACGCGATGGTCTTCAAGCTCTCTGGGGAAGAGCATGCCGCGGCGCTAGCCCTCAGAGAATCCGTGCTCTTCGACCCGTCTGGCAAGGGGGGGGCGATGAAGGCATGGGTTCAGGTACATCACGACAAACGCAAGTCGTGGCCGAAGCTCGCGGCCGCCGCCCACGCCTTTGTGACCGGCTAACGACCCTCGATGCCCACGGCGTTTAGACGCGTTCGGTAGACCGTATTTCTTGTCGTGATGAAGAGCGTCTGACGCGCATCGCCGCCGAAGGTCACGTTGGTGGTGTCGGTCAACTCCAGTGCGCCCCATCGCATACCGTCTGGCGCGAACACCTCGATGCCGGCGCGCGTCGATACATACACGTTTCCGCCCGTGTCTACGGTCATTCCGTCGGGACCATTGACGCTGACGAATGTGCGTTCATTCGTGAGCTCGCCGCCGAGGGCGACATCGAAGGCGCGGACCACGCCGTCCGCGGTGTCTGCGAGGTAGAGAACACTATCGTCTGGCGAAAGTGCGACGCCGTTGGGTCGCTGGTCCAGGCCGCCGGACCAAACACGACGAGTTTCGCTGCCGAGCGCGCCCGCAGGAACGAAGTAGAGGCCGCGGACGTCCATCTCGGCGGCGTCATCCGCGCCATAGCCAGGGTCCGTGAAGAACCACGCGCCGTCGCCGCGGAAGACGAGGTCGTTGGGCGCGTTGTAGCGCTGTCCTTCGTAGCGCTCGTAGACCGTGTCGATGGACCCGTCGGCAATCTGAGCAACGCGGCGTCCTGCCTGGTGACAGGCGATGAGCTCCCCACTTGGCGTGTGGGCGAGACCGTTGGCGCCGTCGCTCGGCTGCACAACGATGCGAAGCTCGCTCGGCGGCGTCAGCGCGTATACGGCGGTGAGCTCTGGACGACCGAAGTACTGATCGGTGAAAAAGAGCTCCCCGTCGAACCAGTGCGGGCCTTCCGTGAACCCGAACGCCTCACCTTCGAAGTCTCCGATGAGGGCCTCGACCGGACCCGCGCCTTCGAGTGGGTTCGCCGGCGGGCCCGCGTCCAGTGGTTCAGGGACATCGGCTCCAGCGTCGGCAATCGGTGCGTCCGCCGCGGAGTCGTCCGGGGTATCCATGGCGGCGTCCTCAGGACCCACGTCCTGGAGAGTTGCGTCGCGCCCCGGAACATCACTCTGCGTGCCAGCGTCGTTGCTCACGTCATCTCCGCAGGCGGCGAAGAGCAGGCAGAGGAGGGTGTACGAAAAGCGCATTTTGCGACCCTAACCCCAGTGGTCGATTGGGTATACCCACCTGGCCGGCTCCCTCCGCTCATGGCCGCGCCCGCGACTCTTCGAAAGGTCCGGGACCTTCCTTCATCGTCGCGCCTTGCCATGAACGAAATCGCTCGCCCATGTGAGCAAACCCAATCGAACATTGGGGTTGGTGGACTATTTGCGCCTGTGCACCGCGTTGCGCTGTCATGGCTCTGCCGCGACCCTTTCCGCGCCCACTTGGCATGTATTCATCCGCCGGAGGGCTCCTCGCACGTGAAGCGCGAAGCCTGGAACGACTCTGCACAGACACGATCTCCGATACCCGTTTTGCGCGACTCCGGCAGCCGTCGTTCGAGGGAAAGAAGGTGTATCGCCACCAGAGTGTTCTCGTCCGTCGACGTGGGCAAAGCCAGCGCGGCCTGCAGCTGCAACGGAACAAAGTGCGTTCGCTGCGCGTCGCCGTCGCGTGCCTTCAGGACGTCACGATCCGCCCTGGTGAGACGTTCTCGTTCTGGAAGTTGGTCGGACGCCCTACGCAAGAGCGCGGTTTCGCCCTGGGCATGGAACTGAGCGCCGGGCGTCCCCAAGAAGGCGTCGGCGGGGGGCTGTGTCAGCTCTCCAATCTCATCTTCTGGCTAGCGCTGCACTCCTCCCTTGGCGTCGTCGAACGACATCACCACAGCTTCGACCCGTTTCCTGACGACGGCCGCGTGTTGCCTTTCGGAAGCGGCGCCACGGTGATGTATCGTTACAAGGACCTGCGCCTCTTCAACCCGACGGATTCGACGTTTCGTTTTCGCTTCGGCTTCGACGCCAAGTGTCTTCGGGGGCTGCTGCAGAGTGATGCGTCTCCATCGCTGAGCTATTCCGTCTTTGAGCGGGACCCGTGCTTCGTCAACGTTGACGGACGGTGGCGTCGCCGAAACGCGATATGGCGTCGCGTCCGGATTCGCACCACGGGTCGCGTTCTACGCGATGAGTTTCTCTTCAGGAACGATGCCGAGGTCCGCTACGACCCCGATTGTTAGCGCTTGTTCGAGCGACGACCGCGTCCGCCGCCTCCGCCTCCGCCGCCTCGAGGACGTCGGTCTCCGCCGCCTCCGCCGCCGCGAGGACGTCGTTGTCCGCCGCCGCCGCCGGGGCGTCGGTCGCTCTTGCGCCGAGCCGGCTTGCTGTTCATGCGGCCGGCCAAGTCCGTTGGACCTGGGATGGGCTGGCTTGGTGGGTAGGGGTGGTCTTCAGTCCGCGGAAGGTGTGTCTTGAGGAGGCGCTCGACGTCTTCCAGGTACGGCCGCTCTTCCTCCTCACAGAAGGAGAGGGCGATGCCTGACTTTCCGGCGCGAGCTGTTCGGCCAATACGGTGAACGTAGGTCTCGGGGACGTTCGGGAGGTCGAAGTTGATGACGTGTGTGATGCCGTCCACGTCGATGCCACGTGCCGCAATGTCCGTCGCGACGAGCACGCTGAGGGCGCCCGAGCGAAACCCATCGAGGGCACGCGTGCGCGCACCCTGGGACTTGTTGCCGTGGATCGCCGCGGCCTGGATGTCAGCCTTCTCAAGGTGTTTCACGATCTTGTTCGCGCCGTGTTTGGTGCGCGAGAAGACGAGCGTATGTTTCACTTCTTCTTGGCGAAGAATGTCGACGAGGAGCTTTCGTTTGTCGCCCTTGTCGACGAAGTAGATGCTCTGAGTGACCTTCTCCGCGGCGGACGAAACAGGGTCGACGGCGACGCTCACGGGGTCGACGAGGAGGTCTTCGGCGAGCTTGCGGATGGGCGCCGCCATCGTGGCCGAGAAGAAGAGCGTCTGTCGCTTCTTGGGCAGTTTGGCGATCACGCGGCGGACATCGGGCAAGAAGCCCATGTCGAGCATGCGGTCGGCCTCATCGAGGACGAAGATCTCGATCTTGCTCAGGTCGATGAAGCCGCGGTTCATCAGGTCGAGGAGACGACCGGGCGTGGCGACGAGTGCGTCGATGCCGCGTTGGAGCTCTTTGATCTGCGCTTTCTCGCTCACGCCGCCAAAGATGACGGAGTGCCAGAGCTCGACGTGCTTGCCATAGGTGCGAAAGCTCTCACCGATCTGCGCTGCTAGCTCGCGGGTCGGGGTGAGGACGAGGGCCCGAAGGACCGTCTCTTCGCCGGCGGCGTCATCGAGGCGCTGAAGCACGGGCAGGCCGAACGCTGCCGTCTTACCGGTTCCGGTTTGAGCGCAGCCGAGGACGTCGCGTCCTTCGAGGGCAGGCGGCATCGCCTTCTGCTGAATGGGCGTCGGCGCGGTGTAGCCGGTTTCTTTAATCGCCTGGAGAAACGGGGCCTTGAGGCCGAGGTTTTCAAAAGTCACCCGGCTGAGTGCCAGCTTTCAACCCTAACGCAACCCGCGCGCTACGACTTCTTGCGATCGTCGACGATATTCATGGTGGCGACGGCGCCTTCCCCGAGGGCGATGCCTGCAAAGGGGCCGCCATGGCACATATGATTGGGGTCATCGTGGGGCAGGTAGCCTTCCTGCTTCAGAACACCTTCGGCAAACTGCTCGGCGTTGTCTTTCGGGCGATACCCCAAGAACGAGGCGTTGGCGTTGTCCACCGGGCAGCGGTCGTTGTTGGAGACGCCGTACACGATGGAGTATCCGGTGACGGGGGTGTCGATGGCGCGCTTCACGAGCTGAATGAGGTCGTCGTAGGAGAGCCAGGTGCCGAGAGCTCTGGCGTTGTTGGCGGCGGCGCAGCTGAGAATCCGCAGGCATACGGCCTCGAGTCCACGTTTCTCGAAGTACATGCGCCCAAGGTCCTCGGCGAAGCACTTGGCCAGGCCATAGAAGGTATCTGGCCGGTGCGGGACGTCTGTGCCGATGAACTCGTTCTTCGGGTACATGCCCACCGCGTGAATGGAGCTCGCGTAGACGACGCGGCGCAGGCCGTTTTGAAAGGCTGACTCCCAGATGTGGTACGCGCCCACGAAATTGGGACCGAGGAGCGTCTCGAAGGGCGCCTCGTCGACGATAGCGCCGAAGTGAACGACGATATCGACGTCCTTGAGGAGCGCCAGGATGGCGTCTTTGTCCGCGAGATCAGCCCGCACGTAGGTTTCGCCCGGGTAGAGTGTGCCGATGTCCGCGACGATGTCGCTGGAGATGAGCCTGTTGGACATCGCGGCGAGGGGCTCACGAAGGTAGGAGCCGAGGCGCCCGGCGGCGCCGGTGAGTGCGATGACAGTCATGGCGCGGACTATGGGCTGAGGCGGAACTCGGGGCACGAAGATATCTTCGCGAAAAACGTCGTCGCCTTGGAAATCGCAGGGGCTGAAGCGACGTCACTACATGCTCCCTCTCCCACCGCCGTTTCCGCTTCGATCGCTGCTCGCTCTCGCACTGTGCTTGTCGGGGTGTTTTCAAAGCACCGTGCCCGGCGCGCAGCCGCCGATGGACCCTTCTACGCCTGACCCCGAAGTGGGCGTCGGGCGCAGCTTTGAGCTTTTCGGTGTGGACGGCCGGTGCACCGCAGATTCGTGGCGCCTCGACATCGACGCCGAGGGGCGCGCGGAGTGGTTCAATATTCGGCCCGGCGTTGGAGAGGCCCGAGGCGATGATGTCCGTGTGGTCGTGGACTTCGGGGACACGATACTTGAACTGTTTCGCACGGGCGATGAGTGGAGCGGCTTCTACGTGTGGCACGTATTCCGCGACGACGAACTGATCGCCTGGGCCGTCGAAATTCCGCCACGAGCAGCGGTCCCCGCCGGCGTGCCTTCTTTCCGCGCGTGCGCCGTCTTCGAGCAATGGTCGCTTCACGAACTGGGGGGCGGCGAGTCTCATGGAGAGGCCGTCGTCGATGTCGACCCCGAGAGCTGGCGGGGTGAACCCTCGGACTTCCCGCTTTGGCTCGATGTTCAACGTGACGGGACCGTGTTCTTTCACGATATCCGACTGCGGGTCCACGACGGTCACGCCGGGAGCGGCGTCGTGGAGGGCGAAGTGGTCTCTTGGGACGGAACGGAAGGTGTCGTTCGCGTGCGAAATAGCGTCGGCTTGTGCTCCGTGGCCGAGGGGGAGATCATCTTCCGCCGGGTGCGGAACGAGATTCACGTGATGCAGAGCTGGCACGTCGTTGACATCGCGGACGACGACAACGATGGCGACCGCGAGGAGCGCCACCTGCGACGGACGCGCTCTGTCCTCACGGCGGGCGCGTGCCCTTTCAGCTTGAGACGTTAGCGCTCAGGTCTTCGCCGTGGGCGCCCGTCACGGCGGCGACGACGGGGGCGAAGGGCGGGTACCCCCTTGTCGCTCTCAGCTCTTCTTCGTTTGCCGGAGTGGTGTCATATCAATGAGAGGCGCCGTCGGCACGCGCTGTTGGCTGATGCCCGCCCACCCGGAACCCATGAGGGTCTGTTTTAAGGCTGTCTGAAACGACTGGGCGCTGGCGTAGCGGGCGTCCGGGTCCCGGGCGACGGCGCGGTCGACAACGTGGCAGAGGGCAGCCGGAAGGTGTGGCGCCGCGTCTTTGAGTGGGCGACGGGCGTGCATGACGATGGCGACGAGCATCCGCTCATACGAGGAGTCATCGAAGGGAAACGTACCACTCAGCATCCGGTAGAGGAGAACACCTGCGGAGTAGATATCGGCGCGAGCGTCCACGTGTTTGGCCGACTGAAGCTGCTCCGGGGCGGCGAAGCTCGGCGTGCCCATCATCGTGCCCGTGCGTGTGAGGTTTGTGCTTGAGGAACTCGCATTCGAGGAGCTCGACGAGCCGATTTTCGCGATGCCGAAGTCGAGGAGTACGACGCTCGCGCCTTCGATGGTCTCTCGGAGAAAGACGTTGCTCGGCTTGAGGTCGCGGTGAACGACGCCGGCGTTGTGGGCCGCTTGAAGTCCCGTGAGGATCTCTTGGGTGAACGCCAGCGCGTCGGCGAGTTGCCCCGCTCCTTCGCGGCGAAGCCACGAGGAGAGTGACTCCCCCACGAGATACTCCAGAACCAAGAAAGGGTACTCCGCGATGCCGGAGTCGAAGGCCTTGATCACGTGGGGGGAGTCGACGACGGACGCCGCCTGGGCTTCTCGCATGAAGCGGCGGATGCCTGCGTCCCCTCCCTCGTTCCGGTGAAGGACTTTGACGGCGACCTCCCGGCCAAGGATCTCATGCTTGGACCGGTAGACGGCCCCGTATCCGCCGACGCCGACGAGTTCGAGCAGTCGGTAGCGGTCGAGCTTGGTTCCGACGAGGGCTTCCGGGTCAAACACGCCTGAATCATGACCTTCCGCCGGCTCTTTGCCCAGTCTCGTGGGGCTGAGACCCCACAGACCGGTTGACTGCGGGCCCCGATGCGGAAGAGCGTAGCGAAATGACCGACGATACAACGGTAGAGCATCGCCCGACGGTGACCGGTGTGCTCCAAGGTGGGGAGCATCTTTGCCTGGTCTTCTACGACCGACGCGGCACGAAGATCGTCCGCGTCCACAGGGATGAGCGCATTGTCCTCGGGCGCGCGCACCCTTCGGATGTCGTCATCGAAGACCCCTCGCTTTCGCGTCAGCACGCCTCCTTCGTGTGGAACGAGGAAGGTGTTTTCGTGGAGGACCTTGAATCCACGAACGGGGTTCATGTCGCGGGGGAGCGAGTGACGCGCGTTCGACTCGACGCAGGCGTCGCCGTCACCCTCGGTGCTGTGACCGCGTCTCTGCATCGAACCGGTCCACGTGGCGCGCAGATGGAGGGCATCGAAGCCCACGATCGTTTTCTGCAACGCGCTGAAGAGGAAGTGCAGCGCGCGCGCCGTTTTGGCCGAGGTGTCGCCATCGTCTTCGTGCGAGCTCTTGAACGCGAAGCGCACGTGGACACGTTCGTTCCACACCTCGTCGGAGAGCTTCGGGACATCGACCGACTGAGCGTCTACTCCTCGAACTCCGTGCTCTTGTTGTTTCCCGAGCTCGCTGCAGCGGATGCGCTCTCGCTCGCGCGTCGTTTGGTCCGAGCTCGGGCAGGGTCAGCGACATTGCGTGCCGGCCTCGCTGTGTTTCCTGCGGACGGCTCAAACGCCGAAGCCTTGCTCGTCAGCGCACGAAACGCGGCGCGCCGAACGAGCGCGGAGGAGCCGGTGCACTACAAGGCCGAGGCCGCCATCGACGAGGCGCCCTTGGTGCTCGCGGACTCTATGGTGAAGGTGTATTCCACCCTCGACCGCGTGGCTCCATCTCACCTGAGCGTTCTCATCGTGGGCGAGACAGGTTCTGGTAAGGAGCTTGTTGCCCGCGCCGTGCATGAAAAAGGCGGACCGCGAGCGTCCGGGCCCTTGTGCAGCGTGAACTGTGGGGCGTTGACGGACACGCTGCTTCAGAGTGCGCTCTTTGGACACGTGCGCGGTGCCTTTACCGGTGCGGACACAGACCACGAAGGCCTCTTCGAGAAGGCCTCCGGAGGAACGCTCTTCCTCGACGAGATCGGTGAGCTCAGTGCACCCGCGCAGGCCGCTCTTCTGCGCGTCCTCGAGACCGGCAAAGTCGTTCGTGTCGGGAGTACCGATGAGATCAGCGTGGACGTTCGCATCGTCGCCGCGACCCACCGCGACCTTCATGAACGGGCGGCGGAAGGCACGTTCCGCCAAGACCTGCTCTTTCGCCTCGACGGGATCACAATCCAGGTGCCGCCCTTGCGCGAGCGCCGCGAAGAGATTGTGCCCCTCGCGGAGCGTTTCCTCGCACAGGCGTCCCTGGACCGTGGCACCACGATGGAACTCAGCGAGGGCGCCTGCGCGCGTCTGCGGGCCCACACGTGGCCCGGTAATGTGCGCGAGCTGCGAAACGCTGTAGAGCGCGCGGCGATCATCAGTGAGGGCGAACGCATCGAAGAGGCGGACCTGCCTCATACGCTTCGTGATGATGCGGCCGCGCCACAGGCTTCGATGGCGTCCATCGACGAGGGGCGCACGTTCAAAGAGCAGATCAGGGAGTATGAGACGGGCCTGATTCTCAAGGCTCTGGAGGCGTCCGGCGGCAACCAGACGGAAGCCGCGAAGCGACTTGGGATGCCGCTGCGCACGCTGGTGCACAAGATTCGTAGCTACGGCATCAAGAAGCGCTTCGGCACGGAGTAGGTCGAAACAAAAAAGTGCGCCGCCGCCGACCCGAATTGGTCAGCAGCGGCGCGACGAGGCGCTGGACCGGCTCGGTCCTTCCGGCCTCAGCGCTTCGAAAGAGCGCTCCCAGAACTAGAACGGGAGGTGCTTGGTCAGCTCGCGTACCTTGTCCGAACCGGCGGCGAAGAACGCAGCGGCGGGCGGGGCGAGGTAGCAGAAGAGGATGTCGAACATGGTGGTGTGGTAGGCGATCCAGCTGGTGCCTTCTGGGGCGCCAACGATGACCTTCGCCAAAAGCACAGCGACGATGGACGCGAAGGCGGCGATGGCGCCGACGGTCATCGAGCGGGCGCCACCGAGCTTCATGGCGCCGAGACCGGCGGCTCCGCCGATGAGGAACGCGATGTAACTGTATTCGCCGATGACACGTCCGACGACGCCGTACACGACGCCGATGGCGAGGGCCCCGGCAAATGCGCCCGCGATGGCTTTGGGCATGTTGGCCTGGCCTTCGCCAGCGTCCGTTGCAGAGAGGTGACCGAGTGAAACTTTGCTCATTGAAAAACTCCTGTTGAGGTGATGCAGGAGAACAACGCAAGGCTCGGGCCAGCTTCGAATCGATGAAGGTGCCGGCGCGTAAGTGTTTGAAATGGTTGCGTATATTAGCGTGTCTTGGTTTTCGGAATCGCACGGGTGCGAGCGAGCAAAACTTGCTCGATGCGGCAAGCGGAGGTGTGCGCGTTCGTTCGAGAAGGGGCGTGCGCCATGGGCATCATCCGCATTTTATCGATACATCCGCGCTATTGAACGGATAGAGCTTGGGTATGGGTCGCCCGCGCTTGTGCAGGGCAGACTGCGTCATGCGTATTTATTGGGGACTCCTCGCCGCGCTCCTCGCTTGCAGCTCATCCACCTCGCCGACGGGCGATGCTGCGGACGTCGGCATGGATGCCGCTGTGGATAGCGCGAGCTTTGATGCCGGTGTCGATAGCGGTGTCGACGCTGGGGTGGATGCGCCGGCGGAGGATGCGGGCAATGACGCGGGCCCTCCACTGAGCGCTTGCGTCATCGAGTACTTCGACAACCAAGGGGACGGTTGCTTCTGCATGGGCCCCGTCGCAACGTTCGAGAACTACGTGTATCGGCAGTCGTTGGGGATCGAGGTGTACGACGCGCAGGACCCGTCGAGCCTCATACGTCTGCGGAATGTCGACGAGCGCCCAAGCGCAAATGGCCACCTCGCGGTTCGCGGAGATGTGCTCATCAGCAGCCTCGACTTCGAGGAGCAGCCTTTGCGTCTCTATTCGCTCGCCGATCCCGCGCTCCCTACAGAGATCCTACGATTCGGCGCCGTGTCGGTCCGAAGCTTCGCCGCGGGCGAAAGCGATGTCGTGGTCATCGAGGCGACAAGGGAACGCGCTTCTGCGCTTGTTCACTACGCGATCAACGACGAGGGCGCGACCGAGACGTGGCGTGTCCCGCTCCCGGACGTCCCGGCGTTTCCGGACGCTTCGCTCGCGCTTGTTGGCACCGATGTCTTCCTCGCCACCCTTGAAGAGCGCGACCCGGAGCGGACCCGGGTGCGGCGCTATGACGCGAGCGGCGCGGAGACGCTGAACGTGATGCGTCGCGGCTACGGGTCGCTCTACGCCAGCGACGGGGAACTCTACGAGACAAACGGCGAAGCGCGGGTGGCTCGTCTCGACCCCGCGACGCTGGACACGGAGATGAGCTTCGGCGAGGCGAGGTTTGGTGAGACCGTCCTCGTTCGTGGGGACATCGTCCTCCTGAGTGGCACCATCGCCCTCGAACGCCAGACCTTTCGGGAGCTGTCGCTCTCCGTCGTGGGCACAGACGGCCCGCGCGGTTTCGACGTCCTCGAAGCCGGGGAGGGCGAGGTGGTCTTCGGCTCCAATGGCAATGGCCTGATTCCGTTCTCGCTTCGCTGCGAGTAGCCAAGTAGCGTTCCCCTGTGAGCGAAGCAAAAGCAGGGTTGGAAGAGGGAGTGCTCGAAGCCTACGAGGGGTTTGCCGAGCGCGTGGCTCCGTTCTCCGTCGCAGCGTCACGTCGCGAGGATGTTCAATGCGCCCGCGGATGTTCGTCCTGCTGCGTGGTCGGTCTGACCGTGTGCGCAGTCGAAGCGACGAGGCTGCGACGCGCCATCGATGGACTCGAAGCAGGAGTGCGCCAAAAGGTGCGTTCGCAAGCGTCGGACGACAGTCGAACGCAGTGTGTGCTCCTGGTGGATGATGCGTGCGCGGTGTACGACGCGCGACCCATGGTGTGCCGAACGCAGGGGCTTCCGCTCGCGTATGAAGCGGGGACCATCCCCGCCGAACGTTTGAGTGCGCGCGCCTCCGACGGTCGTGACCTGACCTGGTGTCCCTTGAACTACACGGAGCAGGCGCCGAAAGCGGCGGAGATTCTCGATGCGACGCTCATCGACAAAGGCGTCGCGACGCTGAACGGCGCCTTTGCGTCGGTGGCAGAGGTCGACCCCCTCCATCGTGTGTCGTTGAGTGAGCTGGCGGAGTTGCTATGAGCGCGCCTCCCATGCCCCTCGAGACCATCCCTCGCCGTTCCGCCAGCTTTCCTATCGTCGCTGCGATCGCTCTCGCCATCGGTGGTGCGTTCATGTTCCGCGACTACTACGCGCTCGCCATGGAGCACATGTCGGAAGGGCTCTACACGACGGAACAGGTGTTCGGGTTGGTCGCCGGGGTCCTCTTCTTTGTCGCGAGCGTCGTGGCGCTGCTCCGTTTTCCCGAACGGCTGGAGGTGGAACCTGAAGGCCTGACGTCTGCTTACGGCGTATTTGGAACGCTCCGGCGCGTTCGTCCCAAGGCGACGATTCAGACCCTCTCGGTCCACACCCGGCAAGTGCGTAGCAACAACCTCAACGTGATCGTCAGCGATGTGTGGATCGACGGCTCGGCGGGAAACAAACGCCTCTGCCGTTTCCCGTCCAAGGAGAGCGCCGACGCTCTGGCCGCACGGTGTGCTGAACTGTGGGGAGCCAAGGTTGTGCCTTGGAGTTAAGCGTCGATTCGCACATCTAGTGCCCTGAGTCCGCATTTTGATGCATAATTCGACGGCTCTTTTCGCCCATGCCGTCGTTGCCGCTCCTCGAAATATCTCTGATATTCCTTCGTCACAGACGAAATCGCTCGCCGACTTATGCACCGCATCGCGGACTCAGGACACTAGGAGAGCTGGATTCGAGGTCGCTTTCCCTTGCTCGGGCGGCTACTCGGCGCCGGCGGCGCACGGATTTGGGAGCGGAACCGAGGGACCGAGGCCGACCCAGGTGCCGGGCACCGCTT
>JBGCFM010000055.1:0-49366 GCA_045106895.1 Polyangiales bacterium
CGCTGCCATCCTCGAGGTCGCCAAGCGCTGGGGCTACGTCTCCTCCGCGGATGCCGACGAGGCCCTTCAAGTCCTCGACGCCGTCGCGGCGATGACGTACCGGCTGGTGCACCCGCGTAAGCCCACTCCGAGAGCAAACGACCGAGCTTCTGACCCCGACCCCGAACCCGAACCCGACCCCGAACCCGAACCCGAAGCCGAACCAGAACCAGAACCAGAACCAGAACCAGAACCAGAACCAGAACCAGAACCAGCGCCGAGTCAGCCGGAGCTAGATGACGTTGCCTTCGCCGGTCCACGGCGGAGGCGCGCTGTCGTTTTGCATCGTCGTAGTATCCATCCCCGGCGCGGGAACGGTCCAGTCGATGTTGCCATCGTCCATGGTCTGAACGTTGGGTGGCGCGACGGTTCCCTGCTGAGGCACCGCCCAGGGGTTGGGCGTAGGCTCGGGAGGCACGACGACCACCATCGAAGTGCCTGTGTTGTTGTTGGGAGTTCGTCGGCGTGCCACGCGCCCTCGGCGCGTAATGGTCAGCTCCACATCGAAGCTCACTTCGCCGGCACTAAGGGGGGCAACGAAGCGAATCATGTATTCGCCAGCGCTACGAAACGCGTACCCGCCTACGTAGTGATGATCGGAGACGACAACCGCGTCGATGGTGCGAACGACACGGCCACCAGAGTGAATCTCAAAGGCCGCGTCTCCGCGGACCTCGTCTTTGTAGGACACGATTCCGAGGAAGGTGATCCGATCACCGACGGATGCGCCTTCGGGGGCGAGCCGTAGCCCAGGTTGCTCTTGCTCTTCTGCATGGTCGAGGGCCTCGAGAGCTTGCGTGGCGGCGGGGTCCCCTGGTGAAAACACAAGCGCTGTTCGGTACGCTTCACGTGCGGCCTCGTAATTGTCTTCCGTGCGAGCCAACGTACCGCGCTCGCGCAAAAGCGCGGCGGCTTCACGTCTGAGCGAAAGTGCTCCCTCGTGTCGTGGTTGGGATTCAAGTATTCGAAGCGTGAGCTCTGCGACGTTGTCGCCGGGCGGCGTCTCAAAGCGACCCGCCGCGAGGGCCTCTCGAGCTCGTGTCTCGAGCGCGCGTGTGGCTGTGATCTGAGGGTCTTCGGAGAAGAAGTGCTTCGCCCCCATGACGCCGCCCACCACGGCGGCGGCGCCAATGGCGAAGGCCGCGAGGAGGACAGGCCATCGCCGTTTCTTGCCAAGCCCCGGGACCATCATCCCCGTGACGTTGTCGCCATCGGGGGGGCGCACCACCGCTGGCACAGCAGACATGGACTCGTCCGGTGCAAGGCTGTAGCGGGCGCGCGGAAGAATGACCTCGCTCGCCTCGGCGGCGGCGGCGAGGGCCTCGCCGAAAGCGCTCGCGGTGTCATAACGAGCGTCTGGGTTTTTGGCCAAGGAGCGCATGATGACGTCGGCGATGGCCGTCGGCACCGAGTGTCCGTGCCCCATCGTGCGCAGGTCGGGGGCTGCCTCGTTGACGTGCTTCATGAGCATCGAGACGGGAGACTTCGCGTCGAAGGGCGTGACCCCAGTCATCAGCTGATAGATGAGTACGCCGATGGAGTAGACATCGCTGCGTGCATCGGTGAACTCGCCGGCGGCACCCTCCGGGGAGATATAGCGCGCGGTCCCAAAGATGACGCCGCTCTGCGTCATATGGCTCTGCTCATCCCAAAGAAGCCGAGCGATGCCAAAGTCCAGGACCTTCACGAAGTCCGGATCCCCATGACGCGACAACACGATGATGTTCTCGGGCTTTACATCCCGGTGCACGATGCCTTTGACGTGCGCCGCGCCAATGGCCTCACAAAGCTGCGCCGAGATATGAAGCGCACGTGAGAGCGGGAGAGCGCCCTCTTGGCGCATGAGCTCCTGGAGGGAGCGCCCCTCGAGGTGCTCCATGACCAGATAGAGCCCGCCGTTGTCCGGGAGCTCTCCGAAGAGAAAGACTCGAACGAGGTTGGGGTGCTCCAGCGACGTGGCGACCTTCGCCTCGCGATGAAAGCGCCGAACCGCGTCCGGGTTCTTCGTTAGCTCTGGGTGGAGGATCTTGACCGCAACATCGCGGTGCAGATTCATCTGGTGGGCGCGATAGACGGTGCCCATGCCGCCCGCACCAATGGCTTCGTCGATACGAAATTGCCCAAGGAGAACCTCCCCGAGGAAGGGGTCCACGGTGCCCTCGGCGCTGAGGCGCGCCCCGTCTTTCTGACAAAAGGCGGCCGCTGCGTCGTACCGAAGCCCGCAGATCGGGCATAGCTTTGAAGGCTTTTGGGCCATAGCGGAGTCGTTCCGGGCTGGAGCATAGCGCGACATAGGAGGGGTGCCTGCCTTCTATGACGGCCCGGAGGAGGGAAAGATTTATGTTTTCGCCTACTTTGGCTTCATTTCAAAAGGACAAACGGATCGTTGCTCCTTTGGTGCTGCGAGCGGTAGCATGTCGCCCATGCGCTTCTTTCTGCGTCTTTCCGCATGCTTTGCCGCTCTCGCGACCCTTCTCTCGGTCGTTCCTTCCACCGCTCAGGCTCAAGGGGCTTCGGTCTACGTCCTGGGACTTCGATCCATCGAAGGCGACGATGAGTTCGCACGAGAACTCTCTGGGGTGATTCGCGTCGCCGCCGGCCGCATCCCCGGATGGGAGGTTGCACCCGACGAGGTGACGTTGTCCCAGATGACGATGATGCACGCGTGCGATGAGCCAAACCGAGCATGCATGGGCGCCATCGCGTCGGAGCTCGGGGCTGTGAAGATCATCTACGGCACCATCGTTCGCCGTGGAGACGATGGCTACGGCTTGACTCTTTATCTCTACGATCACCCGAGCACCTCCATCGAAGACCAGCTCTCCGACACGATCCCGCGCGGCGAGACCGGAATGGAAGTTCTCCGGCCACGAGCGCAGCGCTACACCGCGCAGCTCGGCGGACAGGCTCGCTTCGGTTCGCTACGACTCGAAGTCGGCGAGCCAAGTGCAACGGTTCGAGTGGACGGAAACGCAGTGGGTGTCACCGACGCAGCCGGCACGATTCTCGTCGAAGACCTCACTGAGGGCGACCACGAAGTCGAAGTAGACGCCGAAGGCTTCGATGCCCTCCGCACCACCGTCGCCATCGAAGGTGACGACCAAACCGAAGTTCGCGTTAACCTCAACGCTCCTAGCGCTGGCGGTGGCGCGAACCTTGGCTGGATTCCCGGCGCTGTCGTTATCGCAGGTGGTGTCGTCTCCTTTGCGATGGGCATCCGCTCTGGCCTTAAGGTGCAAAGCTGGGACGGCGAGATCAGCGATGTTCGCGGTGCAAACAACATTGATGCGCTCGCTGAGTGCGTCCGAAGCGGAAACGCCAACTCGAACCTCAACGGCGGCGCTGAGAACATTCAGTGTGACGTCGCCGAAGGCGGTCAGCTCACGCGCGCGCAGGCGCTCGTTCTCAGTGGTTCCGGCGATGTCTGCCGCTCCGGCCAGACGGGTCAGCAGGATTGGCAGAGCGACGCTTGCAGCGAGCACAACCGCCACACGATTCTCCAGTACGTTCTCTACGGAATCGGCGCTGTCGGCATCGGCGTGGGCACGTTCCTCCTCCTACGCTCCCTCGGTGACGACGAAGACGATTCCAGTGTCGATCTGAGCATCTCGCCTTGGATGGCCGGCCGAGACGGCGGCGTCGACATGACGCTGACCTGGTAGTTCATGAGAATCGTCGGCGGCGCTCTTCGGGGACGACGTTTCGATGGCCCCAAAGGAAACGCGACTCGGCCCACCGCGGACCGGGTTCGCGAGGCCATGGCCAGCGCGCTCAAATCTCGGGGTGCCATCGAAGGCGCGGTCGTTTTGGACCTCTTCGCGGGAACCGGGGCGTTGGCTTTTGAGGCCCTCTCAAGGGGCGCCGCGAGGGCCGTGTTGGTGGAACGCGACGCACGTGTTCACAAGGCCCTCAAACAGAGCGCTGAGTCGCTCGGTCTTCGAGACCGCGCGCGTCTGATCCGCGCGGATGTCTATCGCCACCCGAAGCGCGCCATCACCGGCGGCCCCTTCGACCTTGTCTTCATCGATCCCCCCTACGACCGAGTCGTCGAGCTCGGGCCGGTGTTCGCGGCGCTCGTCGAGGTGTGCAGCGATGATGCGATCATCGTCGTGGAACAAGCGCGAAACGACGCCTTCGACTTCGAGGGTGATCCTTCCCTTTCGCCCACGAACACCTACGAGTATGGTGACACTCTCGTCACCTTTGCCACCGTTTGTAAGCACGCAGGAGCACGACCATGAGCGTTGCCGTCTACCCCGGTTCGTTTGACCCCATCACAAACGGTCACACCAGCATCATGAAGAGCGGTCTGACGGTGTTCGACAAGATCATCGTCGCGGTGCTTCACAACGAGAGCAAGCACGCGCTCTTCACTGTTCCAGAGCGCATCGAGCTCATTCGCGCGTCGATGCCGGAGATCACGGACGAGCCCGACCGCATCGAAATCGACTCCTTCGATGGTCTCCTCGTGGACTACTGCCGTCAGCGAAAAGCCCGAACGATTCTCCGCGGTCTACGCGCCGTCGCCGACTTCGAATATGAGCTGCAGATGGCCAACATGAATCGCCACCTCAACTCTGAGGTCGAGACGGTGTTCATCATGGCCGACGACGCGTACTTCTATGTCTCGTCCAAGATCATCAAGGAGGCGGCCAAGCTTGGTGGAGACGTCCAAGAGCTCGTGCCCCAGCCCGTCGCCGCTAAGCTTCGCGAGAGGCTCGGCTGATAGGTCGGTTCGCAGGCGAGACCGCCTTCGCGCAGTGCACGTAACGTCGGCATATCGCGGGCGGACACCCGTCCACAACGAAGCTCATTGAGGCTGCCCTCACCACTCTGAATGCTCCGGCGAACACGTCGCCAGCCGCGTAGATAGCTTGCGTCTCGCGCGATGCCGCCGCCGCGAAATGCGCGCTCGCCGAGTGTCACGCAGTCCACCGCGCTAAACCCCAACTCGCCATAAAGCGTGAGCACCACATCACGAAAACTCGCGCCCTCGTGCATCTTCTTCGTGACCCAGACTCGCGCCGCGATGGTGCGAACACGCCGCGCGTCCATCAAGCCAGACTCCGCTTCGAGATGCAGAGCGAGGCCTTCCTGGTCGGCAAAGGCGGTGGCGGTGCCCACACGAAAAAGCGCTAGCTTTTGTGCGCGGCCGTTGGCAGCGGCGATGAGATGACCAAGGACTTCATGGACGGCGAGACGGTGCGCCTCGCGAGCGTCGATGGGCCGGGGTGAAATGAAGACAGTTCGCTCGCCGGCGGCGGCGCTGGAGACCAACTTCGGCTCGACTTGAACCTTGATGTCGATACCCGCCGCCTTGGCGACGCTCCGTAGAATGGAGGCGAGGGAGCGTGTCCCCTCTGCCGGGACCTCATCGGGGTCTGCGCTCGAAGTGTCTTCGTCCGGTATATCCAGAATCCGCTGCGCGGCCTCGATGAGGGCTCCGCCGTCGCCAAAGCGCCGAGCCGCGAGGGGGCGAACGCGTTTAGGGTGGCCCAGCGCTTCGATGAGCATGAGTTCGAGCTCAAGTTCATCGAGTCGATCGCGGTAGAGCTGTCCTGCGAGGGCATCGTGGCTGAGTCGCCGAGCCTCCTCGAGGTCATGCCAGACCGCTCGTTTGATGGTCTGAGACTCGCTTGAAAACCTCGGGCCGAGGGCATCGACGTTCCCGCTTTCAAGTGCGCCGACGAGACGGCCGCGCTCTTTTGGGCCGTGCTTCGCCGTCAGCCCAGGCAGTACACGCGCAGCACGGCTCACGCGCTTGAGACACGAATCGAGCTCAAGCTGCGTACGAAGCGCGGCGTCCATCTCGCTCTAGAGAAGCTGTGTCGCGCGTTCGGCGAGTTCGCTTCGCTCACCCTTCACAAGCGTGATGTGCGCCGCGATGCGTTCGCCTCGGAAACGCTCCGCGACAATCGACAGACCGTTGCTTGAGCCATCGACATAAGGGTTGTCGATCTGCTCAGGGTCGCCCGTCAGGATGATCTTTGTATTCGCGCCCGCGCGGGTGATGACGGTCTTCACTTCGTGCGGCGTCAGGTTCTGTGCTTCGTCCACGATGAGGTACTGCTGGGGCAGCGAACGGCCTCGAATGTAGGTGAGCGGTTCGATCTGCAAGATGCCCTGCGTCATCAGGTCCTGGTAGTCGCGATAGTCGGCGTCCGGCCGGCGACGTCCCGTGAAGATGTACTCCAGGTTGTCAAAGATCGGCTGCATCCACGGGTTGAGCTTCTCTTCGAGGGTGCCCGGGAGGTAGCCCACGTCACGGCCCAAAGGGAAGATAGGACGGGAGACGACGAGGCGGGCAAAGGCGCGGTCGTCGAGGACCATTTGAAGACCCGCTGCGACGGCCAGCAGCGTCTTGCCTGTGCCTGCTTTGCCCACGAGCGTCACGAGATGAACGTCGGGGTCGAGGAGCGCGTCGAGGGCCATGTATTGCTCGAGGTTGCGCGGGCGAACCCCCCAAGCCCCGTCGCGAGACACTCGGATCGGTTTGATCTGTCCCTTGTCGGGATCGAAGCGTCCTAGCGAAGTGTGCCGCGGGTTGCTCCTCTCTCGAAGAACGACGCCGGCGTTCGGATGCATGTCTGGGACATCGAGATTCGCGATGGCGACGGGGTCGCGTTTTCCAAGAGCGTCCACCGACGCTTTGTCCGCGTCGATGGTGAAGATGCCCGAGTAGAGCTCCGTCGCGTGAATGCGACCGCCTTCATAGTTCTCCGCTTGAAGACCCAAGGCGTCGGCGCGAATACGAAGGTTCGAGTCCATCGTGACGAACACGACCTCGCGCTCTTCTTCGTTGTCGCGAAGGTCCAGCGCCGTGTTCATGATGGCGTGGTCCATCTGTCGGTTGTCACGCGCTCGCTCGAGCTTGTGCTCTGCGGGCACCGCGACGACCAGTCGGCCGCCTTGGTCCTTGAGGTCGACGCCGTCTTGAAGTGAGTTCCCGTTCGACTCGCGGAGGTCATCGAGCGTTCGCGCGAGCTGACGCGCGTTGCGCCCTCGCTCTGAGAGCTCTTTCTTAAACTGGTCGACCTCTTCGATCACGAAAATCGGAATGACGACGGTGTTCTCTTCGAACTTGTAGATCGCCTCCGGGTCGTGAATCAGAACGTTGGTGTCGAGTACGAAGATCTTCGGCTGGTTGGACACCCGTCGACGCTACTCCCGGCCCGTGTGGGAAGCAACAATGAACGAAGGGCCAAGTCACCGGCTCGCCTCACGTGGGTGCTCTTGGAGGAAGAAATGGCGACGAAAACACCGGATTGGCTGCTGTTGGGGGCGTGACCTTGAGAGGGAGGGGCGTCGTTCCCTCAGCGAAAGAGCTCGAGTCGGCCCGGGGGCGCGAGGCTGAGCGCGTCCAGGGGCACGCCGAGGTGTGTGTTTGCCACGCTCGCGAGGACTCGCCGGTAGTCCGTGGTGACCTGGAGGTCGCGGCCTTCGTAGAGGTCGGACTCCGCGAGGCCCGGCCAACGACCGTGGACTCCGCCGCGCACCCTTTGGCCCAGCACGAACATGGCGGTGCCGTAGCCGTGGTCTGTTCCAGCGGTTCCATTCTGCGCCACGGTGCGACCAAACTCGCTCATCACCAGGACCACCACGCGCCGCTGATGTTCGCCCAGGCTTTGCCAGAAGCTCGCGATGCCGCTCGCGAGATCTCGCACCCGCGCGTTCAGGGCCCCCACCTGATTTCGGTGTGTGTCCCACGAGCCTTGGGAGAGGGTGATGGTTCGAACGTTGGAGTCGGCGATCAATCGCGACGCGTACTGAAGCGAGCGGGAGAAGGCTCCGGGTCCAAACTGCTCCCGTGACTCCTGCTCGAGGGGGGCCAAGCGCCGCAGCCGCTGCTGCATCTCAAGGGCGACGTGACCCGTGCGGCGGATCTCGGATTCTGGCGAAGCGTCTGGTTCGTAGAGCCGCTGGAAGAGAGCTTCGCTTTCGTGCCGTCTCCCCGTTCGCGCGCCGAGGGCGAGAGCCGAGGCGCCCTCGAGGCTATGTGGAATCGATGGGCCCATCTCGACGATGGGTGCCGTCACGCCTGCCGTGGCCCGCGCGAGCCATCCCTCGAGGGGCGTCGTCTCCGCGCGGGCGCCGCCGTGCTCCATCACGTACTGAGCGGTGAAGTGGCTGCGAATCGCGAAGGGGAGACCGGCGGCAACGACGATGCCGAGCTCGTCGCGATGCGGTATCAGGGGTCGCATTCCTGGGTGCAGGACGAAGCGTCGGTCCAGGCGAATCGACCCGGCGCTCTCGCTGCCTCGCCGTGGCGGGACGGGAAGCGCAATATCGGGGCGTAGGCGCCGGTAGTTTGGGTCCGCCGCCGGAGCGACGACGCCAAGAGAGTCCATGCCGCCACGCAGGAAGACCGTGACGAGAACGGCATCGCCCGACTGCGCGCGGGCGCCCCTCGTAAAACGAAGGGAGCACGCGCTGGCTGCGCCGCCGATGAGGAACGCGCGTCGAGAAAAAGGAGAAACACTCATCGAACCATGAACTCCGGGCTAGCGAGCAAAGCGAGTAGACGTTCCGAGCGCTGGCCGTCTTCGGCGAGGGACGTCACAACGGCACGCGTTGCGGAACTCAGTTCCCCCACGTGAAGCTCCGCCCACGCCACCGCTTCCTCGCCGCTCGCCACCGAAGGAGCAGCGGCGTCTAGGTCGAACTCGACGCCCGCTTCGCCCTCGACGAGGGCGCGGGCAAAACGAAAGCGCTCAAGCATGGTGGAGCTGCTGAGCCAGGCGTCTCCGCGCGGGTAACCCGTTGGGACCGGCTGATTGTACGGCAGCATTTGCATGCGGCCGAGAGCCTGGCGTAGCGGTCTTGCGTCACTCACACGGCCCCCCACGAAGCGAGCAGCGCTCACGACGTACTCGAGGGGCGTCTTGAAGATAGGCGGAGCTCCCTCGGCCCGCCCAAGCTCGATGACGCGAAGCACGAGAGGCCTCAGGTCTTCGTCATCGTAGAAGGACGCAAGCGCCGAAGCGCTGGACTCGGTACCCACGAAACGCGCTTCGAGTCCCGCGGCGATTCGCGTCGCCACGCGTGGGTCATCGGCGAGCCGTCGAAGTAGAGCTTCGCCCTCCGCTTCGCCGCTCTGCTCTTGGCCATAGCTCTGCCCCATCACGAGCTTCGCTTCGGTGTCGTGGGCCCGTCGTCGAAAGAAGAACGTCGGAACACCTTCCTCACGGCGGACGTTCCAACCGGTGAAGATGCGCGCCGTCTCACGGACGTCGTCCTGGGTGTAGCCGTTTCCTTCGCCCAAGGTGTGGAGCTCGAGGAGTTCACGCGCGTAGTTCTCGTTGAGCCCGCGACCTTCGCGAAAGCCCTCGCGAACGCTGCTCGCGTTGTCGAGGTACTCGAGCATCGCGGGGTGCCGCGCCACCTCGAGGAGCATCGTCTGCATCGAGCCCACATTCTGCGCGCGAAGCATCTCCTCGTAGCCTAGAAGTGAGTACGCCACGGACGCCTTGAGCGCGTGAACGTTGAAGTGGTTGAACCAGAAGTCCGTGAGAAGCGCACGGAAGGACCCGGAGCCTTCGACGGCCAAGACCAGCGCCCGTTCCTGCTGAAGCTGGATTAGATCGCGCCGAGAGCCTTGCCGCTCCTCGGCGTCCATGCTCTCCGAACGCTCCGGCACGCGGTTGAAGCGCGCCAGCAACGCGCTCGGAGCGACGTCGATGGGGTAGCGCTCATCCAGCGTGGGCGGCGCCTGCTCTGCATTCATCAGCGCCTGCTGCGCTGCGTCCACGTCGAGGGCGGCGCGGATGATCTCACCAGGCCTTGCTCCCCAAGTGAATCGGTTCAGCAGTTGGCGTGCGTCGCGAACCGCGCTGGCGCTCGCTTCCCGTTCCCCGTTGTTTGTGGGTCCCTCCGCCTGAACAACGCCGGGAGCAGGTGAAGCAGAGCTCGTCCCTCTCTCGAGCGGCGACTGCGCCTGGCCGCCGCAGCCTAGGGCGACGCACACGGCCACTAAGATCCACTTCTTCATTACGAAGAGAGCTAACACGAGAGACGAGAACAAGTCCGCTGTTTTACGTCTCGTCCTAAGAGCGCTAGGTTCTAGCGCTCATGCGGGCCGTGCACTTCTACTCCTTGAGCGCTCATGAGCAGAGCGAGTTCATCGCGGCTACGGACGCACGCTCGCCTCTCTTCATCACGGCGTTTCAAACACGGCTGAGCTCCGGGGTCAGTCGTCAGGTGTCGGCTCTATTGGCCGTGGGCGCCCTTGTGTCCCTCGCGGCATTGTTCGCGGCGCTTGCCTTTGGCTTCGCATCGTCGCGCAATTGGGGACAGGCGGACCTCGGCTTCCTCGCTCTCTATGGCGGGCTCTTCGGCGCGTTTGCCTTCGCCGCTCTTTCCTTGGCCAAGAGTCGAGCGCGCGGGCCGCTCCCTTACATCACGGGGACCTACGTCCTCACCGCGGATGTCGTCGTGGCGAAGCCCGATGGCACCCTGACGATCTTTCCCCTCGCGGAGTCAAAGGTAGATTTGCAGGAGGTGAAGTCGCGCGGCGAGCGCTTTAGCCATCTTACGCTCTCCTACGCCGACACGAAGATGCTCTTCGTCGAAGAAGACGCTGCCCTCGCTGCCGGCTACTTCGACCGAATCAAGACGCTTCGGAAGGCGCCGGAGACCAGCCTTTTTGGAGCAGGGGCACAGACGACGCCGGAGCCCGCCGCGACTTTGGCGCTCGGCGCCCGTGGCATCGCGCTGGTTCTGGCAGCGGCCTTGCTCGCAGTGCCGACTTGGTATGCCCGTAACTACTTCAGCGACGAAGCCCTTTTTGCGCACATTCAAGGAAGCTCAGACCTCCAGCTGATGCACCGCTACGCCGTCGAATCGAACTCGCCCCATGCTGCGGCGGCGCGTGAGCTGTGGATGGAGCGACAGTTCGAAGAAGCGGGTGACAGCTCGGCGTCGCTGGTGGCTCTCGCCCAAAGCTACCCAGAGTTCGCTCGGGGGAGTTGGAGTGAGCGGGTTCGTGAGCGACGCTTTGAGCTCGCTCAAGGGCACGGTCGGCATCCACTGATCGCGTTCACGGAGGCATACCCTGACCACGCTGCGGGTGCGGCGGCGCTCCAGGCGGTCCTCGTCGACTACACCCGCTCGGTCAACTCGATGTCGGCGCTACGCAGCTTTGTCGCCGCGTACCCCGAGGCCCCAGAGAGCGCAGATTTTCGTGCGCGCATCGCTCAGCGTTATCGTGAGGCGAGCGCCGCCGCCTCCGCCGCGCCGGAAGAGACACGTGCTCTCCTCGAGGCGCTTCTCGCATTTTCGCGAGAACACCAAGACTCCGAGTTACGGGTCCGCTTTTCGCCACCTCGGTACTATGAGACTACGCGCATCGACCGTCGGCATCGAAACGACAGGTACCCCAATCGTTATGAGCGACTCACTCCGCACATGAGCGCCGCTCGTTGCCGACATCGCGAGGAGTGGTTCGTCGAGGAGCTCAACCGGCGTATCAGCGTGCATTATCCCGGCGGCGTTCTCTTCGCGAGTTATGTCGAGCACCTCCCGCCGGGAGTGCCCACCCTCGACGTGAGTTATGCGATCGTTCCTTACGGGCTCGCGCAGGTGATCGATGACCATATCTTCGAGCGTGTTCACTTCGACTACGCGCTGACGTTCCGCGTCCCGGGTCATCCGCCTTACCGCCTGGAGTTTCGAACCAACGCCGCCGACGAATCGCCCGTGGAGTCCGACCACGACTACCCTCCACCTCGCTTCTACGACGAAGAAGCCCGAAGGGCGCTCCAGCAGCTGGGCCGGGTCGCCGTGGAGGGAATATTCGGGAAGGACTACTCCGAGGCCCGCGCGATCCCCCTCGAGGAGCCGGTTAAGGAATGACGGGCCCTCGATGAACGGACTATTTCACTCCGCCATTATTCTGCGCTACGTTGCACGTGCGTATGTCTGACGCTGTCGATGCCATCCTCGAACACGGTCTCATCGCCGTGATCGATTCTCCCATCGAGGACTGCCTCTTTGAATGGGCCATGGCCGTTTCGAAGGGCGGCATGGCTGTTCTTGGCGTCCCCGTCACGTTGTCGAACGTTACGGAGGTCGTGAGCGACCTCGCGGATGAAGCAGGTCTCATCGTCGGTGTCTCCGACATTCGTATGCCGGAGCAGCTCAGCGTGGCCGTCGCCGCGGGCGCGGAGCTTGTGCTGAGCCCCGTCGCGGATTGGGCCATCATCGAACAGGCGAAGATGCGAGGCCTCTCCGTCATCGCCGGAGCGTTCACGCCCTCGGAAGTTCACACGGCGTTTATGGCCGGAGCGGACCTTGTCTCGCTGCACCCGGCTGGCGTGTTGCCCGGCGGTGAGGCGTACTTTCGCAAGATCAAACAGAGCTTCCCGGATAAACGGCTCCTCGTCAGCGGCGGCATCGGCGTAGAGAACGCGCCGACCTTCTTGGAGCTCGATGCCTGCGCTGCCATCGTCGACACAGGCCTCTTCCCGGAGACCAACGACCCCGCAGCCATCGAGGTCATCACGATGCGCGCCGCTGCACTGACGGAGGTGTGCGCGGATGTTCGCGGCACACCGAAGCGCCTCTCGTTTACCGAATTGCGCGCCGTGAGCGAGTCCCCAAAGGCGCCCGAAGCGCCGGCGCCACCACCACCTCCTCAGAGCCCGCCACCGCAGAGCTTTCCCGACGACATCTCGAGCGCGATCTCCGAAGCCATCGGTCTCGATGAGTTCGAACTCGACGCCGCCATCGAGATCGAGACTCCGGAGTAGGGCCAACCCTTCGACACAGGCCGGATGGCGCCTCAAACCCTGATTGGCGATTGCCCATTTAGGCGAATCAGGAGAGGATGGCCTCATGGAGAGGCAGTTCAGAGGCATCGTTGGACGTACGTACGTGCTTCAGGGGGACCGCGTCCTCATTATGCAGAGCTACGAGGGTGATATCGAAGCTGGCGACGTTATCGAGGTTGAGCTTCCGGCTGGAAACGCGTCGATCACCGTCAAGAAGGTCGCCTGGGGCTCTTCGTTCAACGCCCAGAGTCCGCCGCTGACGCTCATCGTCGAGCCCGTCGACGCTGCCATCGCGACGGGTTCGCGCATCCTCGCCCCGGAATAGGCGGGCTAGAGGGCGCCGGCGTGGGGCGTCTGCCTCGACCTGGTGAAAACGCACGCGTGAAGTGTGCGTTTTGAGCGAACTTCGGGCACCCTGAGCCCACAAAACGCAGTCTTTGGAGGTTTCGTGTGCGTCTTTTAGCTTTCCTCACCTTGGTCCCTTTGTTCATTGCTTGTGGTGACGACGACCGCGTTCGGCGCGACACCGGCACCGGCACGACTGACGCCACGGGGGGCTTCGACGCCAACGGGCGCGACGCACCGTTCCCCGACATTCCCGACAACCGCGAGGACTCGTGCCAAAAGATGGACATCCTCTTCGTCATCGACGACTCGGGCTCCATGTCGGAAGAGCAGTCGAACCTCATCAGCAACTTCCCGCTTTTCGTTGAGGTCCTCGACAATTACCGCACCGAGGCGGGCAACCCCCTCGACTACCGCCTTGGCGTCACCACGACGGGCCGAGACATCACGACGGTCATCAGCTTCAACGTCCCCGGCGTTCCTTTCCCTCCAATGACCATCGCCGAGACAGGTCCAAACGGCGCACTCCTTCAGCCGAGCGAGTGCAGCATGTCGCGTCGCTGGATCGAAAGCGCCGACGCCGATGTCGCAGGAACCTTCTCTTGCGTCGCCAACGTGGGCACCGGCGGTTCGTCGGTGGAGATGCCTCTGCTCATGACACAGCGCGCCCTCACGGACCGCGTCTCCGATGGAACGAACGCTGGCTTTATCCGCAATGATGCGCTCCTCGCCGTCATCATGCTCACGGATGAGAACGACTGCTCCCGCCCCGAAGACCTCGTGGAGATCTCCCTCGACCTCGCCGGCGGTGCAGCTGGGGCGGCCGATGCTTGCGATCCGAACGGCGCCACCATCATCCCAACAGCGCAGTTCCTCAGCGCCCTTGATAGCGTCAAGGGCGAGCGTGGCCGCTGGGCCGCCGCCGTCATCGCGGGCCCAGGACCAGGCTCTTGTAGCTCTTCCTTCGGCGACGCCGCGGAAGCTACGCGTCTGCGTGAGTTCGTCGACACCGCCGGCGACAACGTCGTCTTCTCTTCTATCTGCGATGGTGATCTCGCGGGCTCGCTCATGACAGCCCTCGACACCTTTGACGTCGCTTGTCAGAACTTCCCGCCGCTCATCTAGTTGCCAGGCGTTCCTTGAAGAAGCGCTTCCTTCATTGTTTCTGAACCGCGGACCGACCACGACACGAGGAGGCGCATTACGCGCGCTCCTCGTCTTGTGTTTTCCGCTCGTGTCGGCATTTGGCGGCGAGGCGCCACCGATGCTCAAGTCCATGCGCGGCCGTCTCGTCGCGCCACCTGAAGGGTCGCAGTACGTGCAAGTTCGAGAACACGAAATCTTCGGCATCCGCGTCACCGAGGTCGTCCTAGGTCCAGCGGAGATCGACGACACGCTGCCGATGCTCGTCCACTTTCACGGCCGCGGCGACCGCCCCCATCTCCCTCAAGGTGATCACGGCGGGACCCCGGCTACGCGCCTGCTCTTTCCTTGGGCGCCGGATACCCTTGGCGATGGCTATACCTGGTTTCCTCTGAGCGTGACGGAGCGAGACAAGCCCGAGAAGGTCCTCGGTCACTTCATCCGTGAGCGCTCGACGCAGGTCGCGAAGGTGTTGCGGGTGATGGCCGAGGAGCGACCCACCGAAGGTCAGCCTTTTGTCACCGGGTTCTCCCAGGGGGGCATGATGGCCTTCGCGCTGGCGCTTCTTCAACCTCATCATATCGATGGCGCCGTGCCGGTTGCCGGGTGGCTCCCGAACTTCCTGGTGGAAGAAGCCTTCGCCGAATCTGATACGTTCCCACCGATTCGGGCGATGCATGGGAGCGGCGACCCCATCGTGCCTCTCGCGCCCACCGAAGAGCTCGTCGCAGAGCTCCAGCGCCGCCAGGTGGATATCGAGCTTGAGGTGTTCCAGTGGGACAAACACTCGATGACGGATGAAATGCACACGCGGCACCGCACGCTGATTCTCGCGCTCATCGATGCGATGCGAGCCCGGCGTAGGCCCCAGGTTTGAGCTCGCGACACGCTCTTGCGTCTAGGCCGCAAACGCCGCACCCTTAGAGGGTGCGTTTTCCTCGCATCCTGACCGGCGTCCTCCTGCTCCTCGCTTCCGCAAGCGTGGCTCAAGCGGCGGACTACGCGCGTCAGGTTCATGCGTGTCGCTTTCTGCGCATGACCGCTGCCGAGCGACCCGAGTGCTGCGACCTCGCTCTCAAAGACCGTTTCACACGGCCGGGCGGTGACTGCTGCAAGTCGTTTACCTGGGAGGCGAGCGAGCCCGCCGCCGACGTCGCTCACGGTCACGACGTCCCGGTGGCGTTCGTCACGCCGCGCGTCGCGTGGGTGGCCCCCCGGCCCGTTTGGACTTCTCTCGAAGCGCCGAATCCTTTCGCGCGCGGGCCGCCCCCGCTGCCCATCGTCACCAAGACCATCGTCCTTCGTATCTGAAGAAGAGCGCGTCTCCGCACCTCGAAGCCTTCGCTTCGTGGAGACGCGTCTGTGCGCCCGTGCGTTCTGTCTTCGATACGAAAGATCTCCATGCAAGCGTCTCGCTTTCTTCTTCTCCTTCTCACCGCCTGTGCTTCCTCTACGTACCTCCGTGCGCCCGCTTCTTATGGCGATGCGGCGACGAATGAGGACGCGGCTTTTTATGCGAGCGATCCGGACAACCCGGGGAGCATCGATGACTACGTCGCCGTCGCCGCGCAGAATGACCCCGCTCTCCGCGCGGCCCACGCGCGTTGGCAAGCGGCGTATTCACGCGCGCAGGCTTCAGCTCCGTGGCCACGCCCAGTGGTCAGCTATGGCGTCTTCCTTCGTCCGGTGGAGACACGCGTTGGGCCCCAGCGTCAGCGAGTCGGCGTCCGCGTTCCCATCGCGTGGGGTTCGCAGCGCCGTGCCGAACGAGACGCCGGCGCATGGGTGGCGTCGCGGGCAGGGCGGATGTTTCGCGCGCGACTCCTCGAGCTGCGTGCAAACCTAGCGGCGCTCTATTGGTCGCTCTGGCGCCTTGACCGGGACATTGAAGACGCGACGCGCGAAGAAGAGCTGGTCCGCGGTCTCGAAGACGCGTCGCGCATTCGCCTTGAGTCGAACCAAGGGAGTCTGAGCCAGCTTCAGCAGATGGGTCTGCGGCGCGCCCTCGCCGAAGACCGAAAACGTTCTCTGGAAGCTGAGCGACTGCGCGTTCACGCACGCTTTGCGGCGCAGCTCGACTGGTCCCCGGAGCGCGAGATTCGCATCGCCGCGGAGCCGCCGAGCCCATCCTCGCTCCCGGAGCGCGACGAGCTCCTCGCCCATGCGGCAAGCCACCCGCTCCTCGGTGCCCGGGAAGACCGCGCTCGCGCTCACGAAGCGCGCGCCCGCGCCTATGGAGCGAGGCGACTTCCGGGGCTCAGTCTGAGCGTCGACTTCATCGACGTCGCGCCGGCGGATAACTCCGACGTCGCCGGGAGCGGCAACAACGCGCTCTCCGCGGGACTTGCCATCAGCGTGCCTGTGGACGGGCAGGTGTTTCGCCGCCGCGCCGATGCGGAGCGCTCGGAAGCCGCCGCGGAGCGCGCGGATGCCGAAGGGCTTATTCGCGTGCAGCGCGCGGACATCGACGCTCTACTGGCGACAATCTCCGACGCCGCGCGGCGAGGCGCGCTTTACCAGAACGCTCTGCTGCCCCAGGCGGAGGCGGCTTTTGAGTCAACGTTGGCGCGTTACGTGAGCGCCGGCAATTTGGGCGAAGTCTTCGTCGCCTTGGACACGCTCTTCGAGGTGAGGAGCCGAGTGCATCGAACGCTCGCCGAGTACGCTCTCGCGCGCAACGAGCTCGAACGCGTCACCGGCGTTCCATTGGAAACCGGCGTTCCATTGGAAACAGCCGAACAAGAGTCGGTAAACGCAGAGCGAGGTGAACCATGAGTGCGTCATTCCGGCTGTTACGAGCGCTCTTCTTTGTCGCCGCATGCATCTTCATCGCCGGCTGCGAAGAGCGCGTCCCCGAGTCGTCCACGGAGTCGGCGGACGAGGTTTACACGTGCGCGATGCACCCAGAGATTCGGGAGCACACGCCGGGGGACTGTCCGATCTGCGGCATGGCTTTGGTCGAGCTTCGCGCTGGCAGCGAGAGCACCGAAGGCGAAGGCCCGAACTCCGTGCACCTCAGCGAGCGCGCCCAGGCCCAGGCCCAGGTGCGAACGGCGCGCGTCACGCAGCAACAGAGCGCCCCGAGCGCGCGTTCGTACACCGGGCGTATCAGCGCCGACGAGAGCCGCGAGCATGTGCTGACGAGCTGGGTCGGGGGCCGACTCGAGCGCCTCTTGGTTCGCACCGAAGGCACTGAAGTCCGCCGAGGCCAGTCCCTCGCGCGGGTCTACAGCCCCGAAGTCTACGCCGCCGCCGGGGAACTCCGCGTCGCCCTCCGCCAGCAAGAGCGCTTGAGCGGCCAGGACCCGGTCTTCGTTCGCAGTGCCGAACAGAACGTCGAAGCGGCGCGTCAGCGCCTGCGCTTGCTCGGCATTCGCGGCGCTGCCCTCACGCGCCTCGAGGCGAACGCCGTTCGTAGTGTGAGCATTCACGCCGCCTACTCTGGCACCGTCGTCGAACGACTCGCCGAAGAGGGACAGCAGCTCGAAGTCGGTTCGCCGCTTTTGCGCATCGTCGACCTCACGAGCGTCTGGGCCCTCGTCGAGCTGCCGGAAGCCGAGGCCGCCGGCGTTCGCCCGGGCCAAAGGGTGCGCATCTTCATCGATGGCGAGCCCCGCATCCTCGAAGGAGAGGTCGACTTCGTCGAACGAACGCTACGCACGCGTGGCCGCGTCGATGTGCGTGTGGTCTTGCCTAATGAAGACGGCTCGCTTCGCCCTGGGATGACCTTGCGCGCAGAGCTGCAGAGCGGAGGCGATGACGCGCCGCGGCTGACGATTCCAGTGAGCGCCCCGCTCTTCACCGGCGAAACTTCCGTTGTGTACGTCGCGTCCCCGAGCGAAGGAGGCCGGCGTTTTTCAATGCGTGAGGTGACCTTGGGCCCGCGTCTGGGTGGCGCCCTCGACGGCGAGTATGTGGTGCTCACGGGCCTCGATGCTGGGGAGGAGATCGCGGTGCATGGCGCGTTCATGATCGACGCCGAACTCAGTTTGCGCGGAGGCGCGGGCATGATGGGTGAACGTTTGCCTGTCGCCCCGAGCTTCACGGACGCGTCGTTGAACGCAACACTTGGACCCGTGTTCTCTTCGTTCCTTGATCTGAGCGAAGCCCTCGCCGCCGACGACACCGGCGCCGCCACGCTCGCGGGTGACGCGTTTTACCAAGCCCTTGAAGGCGTTGAGACGTCCATGGAAGCCGGAGACCGGCTCTGGCGCCAACACGAAGCAGACCTCCGGGAGTCGGCGATGGCGGCGATGGCGGCGGGAGACCTCGCAGCGTGGCGCAGGCAATTGCCCAGCCTCGAAGCGCACATGAGCGCGCTCCTTCGCGTCGTCCCGAACCCGACGGATGCTCCGATTCGCCGCGCCCACTGCCCCATGGCGGAAGGCGACGAAGGCCAAGACGGCGCCTACTGGCTCCAGCGTGAAGAGTCGATTCAAAACGCCTACTTCGGTGCGTCGATGCTGCGTTGCGGAAGCATCGAGGCCACGACGCTTCCAGGTGCACGCGCCGAATGAAACGCAGTCCCTTCGAACGAGTTCTTCTGTTCTTTGCCCGGCAGCGGGCGCTGGCGCTGGCGCTATTCGCGGCGGTCTGCGTCCTCGGCTTCGCGGTGATCCCTTTCGACGTCACCTCTACCGGCTCCTGGGCCGAAGACCTGCCGCGCTCGCCGGTGCACGTCGACGCGATCCCCGACACAGGCGCCAACCAGCAGGTCGTCTTCGCAGGATGGCCAGGCCAGGCCGCCGAAGACGTCGAACTCTACGTCACCTATCCGCTGAGCAGCGAGCTTTTGGCTTTGTCCGGCGTGCGCACCGTTCGCAGCACGTCGGCGACGGGCTTCTGCGCGCTCTACGTGGTCTTTGAGGACGAGAGCGACTTCTTCGAGGCGCGCACCCGCCTCACGGAGAAGCTCGCGTCTTTGGCCGACGACCTGCTGCCCACCGGCGTTCACCCACGCCTCGGCCCTGACGCCACCGGACTCGGTCAGGTGTTTTGGTATGTTCTCGAGGCGCAGCACGCTTCTGGCGACGTCGCCGCCGGCGCCTTCGACCTCCACGAGCTGCGCGCAATCCAGGACGATACCGTTCGCCCCGCGCTGGCGTCCGTACCCGGCGTCGCGGAGGTCTCGTCCATCGGAGGGCATGTCGCAGAGTGGCAAGTCGAAGTCGATCTGCCCCGCTTGTCTGCGTTAGGCCTCGACCCCGGTGACGTGCGCCGCGCCGTGCGCCGCAGTCACCTCGACACGAGCGGTGGACGCCTCGACGACAACGGCGCGGAGTATGTTCTTCGTGGTCGCGGCAGACTTTTGAGTCCTGAAGACCTCGAGAGCGCCCTCGTCCGAGAAGAAGGCGGCATCTTGCTCCGTGACGTCGCGCGCATCGTGCTCGGACCCGCGCCACGTCGTGGTCTCTACGACCTCGATGGACACGATGCCGTCGGCGGCGTGGTGGTGGTCCGCTATGGAGAGAATCCGCGTGAAGTGCTCGACGGGGTCCGCGCGCGCATCGCCGAGCTCGCCCCCTCGCTTCCTTCGCGCGAAGTCCGCGGCGGCGGGGCTCGCATCACCGTTCGTCCTATCTACGATCGCAGCGAGCTCATCGACGACACCGTCGCGACGCTCGGAACGGCGCTCCAAGAACAGCTCCTCATCAGCGCCCTCGTGCTGATGCTGATGCTCGGAACTCTTCGCGGCGCGTTGGTGGCGGCGGCGATCCCGCCACTCGGAGTCCTCGTGGCCTTTATGGCCATGTGGGCCTGCGGCATCGAGGCGAACGCGATGTCTTTGGCGGGCATCGCGATCGCCATCGGCAGCATGATCGACATCGGCATTGTGTTCGTCGAGAGCGCCCATCGTGCTCCCGCCTCGGAAGACTCTCAGGAGCGCACCAAGGGCCTGGTGGCGTCCCTCGCTCAAGTCGCGCCGGCGACGCTCACGAGCGCGCTCACCACGGCCATCAGCTTCTTGCCGGTCTTCGCTTTGGGCGCAGGGGCCGGTCGGCTCTTTCGCCCGCTGGCGTTCACCAAGACCTTCGCTCTCCTCGGTGCGCTCCTCGTCGCCTTCGTCCTCGTCGCTCCCGCAGCGCGGACGTTCATGCGGGCTGAGCGTTCACTCTCGATCCGTGCGCGCATCATCTTCAGCGCGCCTCTCTTGTGCGTACTGCTCTACGTGCATCGGGAGTCACCGCCGCAGATGGTGCTTCTAGGCCTCGGCGTCGGCATCCTGGTGACGCTCTTCGTACTCTTTGAGCGCAGCTATGCGCGCGTGCTCTCCTTCGCCTTACGTCACCGCCGCCTCTTTCTCGTTCTTCCCTTGGCTCTTTTGGCGGCGGGCGTCATCAGCGCGACGCGCCTCGAGCAGGACGGCCGAACTCCTTTTAACGAAGGCTCGTTTCTCTTTATGCCGTCGGCGCCGGCGCACGCGTCTATCGCTAGCGTGCAGCGCCTCTTGCGCGAGAGCGACGCGGCTATCGCCGCGATCCCCGAAGTCCGCGCGGTCCTCGGCAAGGCCGGCCGCGTGGATAGTGCGCTGGACCCAGCGCCGCTTTCGATGTTCGAGACGATGGTCTTCTACCACCCTGAGTTTGCCATCATCGATGGCGAGCGCGTCCGCCAGTGGCGCGATCACATCCGCTCTCCGGCGGACATCTGGGACGAGGTCGCCCGCGCCGGAGCCCGCCCCGGTTTGACGCCGGCGCCGATGCTTCAGCCCATCGAGACGCGGCAGATCATGCTCCAGTCGGGCATGCGCGGACCCATCGGAGTACGACTCCAGGCGTCGAACTCTGGCCTCTCGAACGAGACCTCGAGCGAGGCGCTGACCCGCGCTGCGGCCCAGGTTGAAACGATGTTGCGTGGCCATGAAGCCGTGCGACCCGGCAGCATTCAAAGCGAGCAGAGCGCGCGTGTTCCTTACCTCGACATCGAGCTTCGCCGCGAAGCCCTCGCGCGTCACGGCCTCCACGCAGATGAGGTCCTCCGTACCTTCGCCTCCGTCACTGCCGGCACGTTGGAAGGCGAGGTCTTCGAAGGGCGCACGCGTCGCGCCATACGTGTCCGCGCCGAGCGCTCCGGCCGGCAGTCCATCGCCGCCATCGAAGCGATCCCTCTCCGCGGAGGTCTGCTGCGGCTCGGCCAAGTGGCGGACGTCGTGTACGCCAGCGGCCCCGCCGCGATTCGCTCCGAGGACACGCTCGAGACCCGCTACGTACTCTTCTCCGCCGGCTTCGACGCGGATGCTGGCGAGGGACGCATGCTGCGTCCCGGCGAAGCGGCGACGCGTCTTGAAGATGCCCTCGCCGCGCTCGATTTGCCCGAAGGCGTCCGGGCTTCCCTCGCCGGTTCTTTCATCGAAGAAGAGCAAAGCGCCAAAGAGCTGCGAGTCCTCGTGCCCATCGCGTTTGCCTTGGTTTTTCTCCTCGTCTTTCTCCAGTTCCGCAGCCTCACCTCGTCGGTGACGGTCTTCAGCGGCGCGTTTCTCGCCGTCGCTGGTGGGCTCTGTGTCCTAGTCGCTCAGGGTGCGTTTGCGGGCGGCTCCGCGTCGCTGGGTCCCGCCGCCCTCGTGGGTTTCATCGCCCTCGTCGGCATCGCCGTGGACGACGGAGTCCTGATGATGACCTTCCTGCGCGACGCTCCCCCGGATGACTTCGAGCGCATCGTCTTCGCCGCCGGCAAACGTGTCCGCGCTTGCTTGATGACCACCGCCACCACGCTCCTCGCGCTCTTGCCGGTGCTCCTCGCATCGGGGCGGGGGGCCGACCTGATGACGCCTATGGCGTGGCCACTCTTCGGCGGCATGGCCTTCGAGCTTCTCACGCTCCTCGTCGTGCCGGTGCTCTATTCGCTTCGGAGTCCGAACAAGCCTACGTAGAAACGATCAGCAGCCGGCGGGGGGCGTGTCGCCGGCGCACGCAGCTTCAATGTTCGCGCGCACGGCGCTCTGCAGATTCGTGAGGCCCGCGGCGAGACCGATCTGCATCGCCTCGTCCAAGCTCTTCTCCTGCACGTAGAAGGCGCGAAGCGCGAGCATAGCGCCGGCTCGGTTGCCGCTGCCGCAATGAAGAAGGATGTCCCCTGTGGAAGCGTCGATGGCTTCGTCGACGAGGCGCGCGTTCGCCTCGGTGACGCCAGCCGCGCCATCGACGGGAACGGACACGAAGCGCATGCCGAGCGCCTCAACGTTTGTGCGTTCGACCTCAAAGCCGGCTTCGAGCTCAAGACGTAGCGTGATCACGGTTGTGACGCCCGCGGACTGAGCGCGCTCCAGCGCAGCGCGATCGGGTGGTCCCCCTGTGGTGATGGGTCCGAGATGCCGTTCGTTCGGGATGCCTAGGCTACTGGGCGCCTCGGTGGCCGCTGCGGGCGGCTGAACCTGCGACGTTGTGCCACCACAAGCGGCGAGAAGGGCGACGACAAGGAAGGAGAGACGAGTCATATCACCCATGTAAAACAGAGCGCCGCCAAGCGAAAGGCCACCTGGGATGAAAGCGCTCTTGCCAGAACTCTCTCATCTCGCTACACGCGAGCCATGGCTAGCGAGGCGGGGAGCGTGCGTATTGGCATCGTGATGGGCAGCCGCTCGGATCTGCCAACCATGGAGCATGCCGCGGACGCCTTGCGGAAGCTCAACGTCGCCTTCGAAATGAAGGTCGTCTCGGCGCACCGGACGCCGGATTGGCTCTTCGAATATGCCGAGTCCGCCGAGCAGCGAGGACTCGAGGTTATTATCGCGGGAGCAGGAGGCGCGGCACATTTGCCGGGCATGCTCGCCGCCAAGACCCTCGTCCCGGTTCTCGGTGTACCCATCGACGCGACGCGTCTCGCGGGCGTCGACGCGCTTTTGTCCATCGCGCAGATGCCCGGCGGCGTTCCCGTCGGTACCCTCGCCGTTGGAAAGCCAGGCGCCATCAACGCCGCGTTGCTCGCCGCGGCGATCCTCGCCAACCACGACGCTGGCCTTCGTTCACGCCTGGCGGAGAGGCGGCGAGCTTCACGGGACAAGGTACTCGCGGATCGCACCATCGAGACCTTCACGCCGCTTTCAACAACAGCGAGCTCAGAAACCGCGGGCTCAAACACATGAGCGTTATTGTCCGCCCACCTGTGCTTGGCATCTTCGGTGGAGGGCAGCTCGCGCGCATGACCACCGTCGCGGCTCACGCCCTCGGCTTCAACGTTCGTATCCTCGACCCGGACCCTCATTGCCCTGCGGCGACGGTTTGCGATGAGCTCATCACAGCGGCCTTCGACGATTCTATCGCCGCCCAGCGCCTCGCGCTCGGTTGTGTTGCCGTGACCGTGGACCTGGAAAACGTGGGCCTTGACGCCATGCGCGCGGCGGCGAGGCATGCGCCTGTTCGTCCTAGCCCGGACGTGCTCGCCATCGTTCAAGACCGTGACACGCAGCGCGAGTGGCTACGGACCCACTCGCTTCCTATCCCGGAAGTTATCGCGGTTTCCACGAGCGCAGAGCTCGATGCCGCCCTCGCCAAGGTCCGTCGCCCGGCGTTCGTGAAGACGACGCGCGGCGGCTACGACGGCAAAGGCCAGGTGCGCGTCGACGGCGACGACAGCCAGGAAGAGGCGCGCGAGATGGTGCGCCATGTGCCCTGCGTCGTGGAGCAGAACGTCGCTTTCGTCGCGGAGCTAAGCGTGCAGATCGCCCGCGGTCCCGAAGGTGAGGTCGCTGCGTTTCCACCGGCGTACAATCATCACGAACACCAGATTCTTTCGTGGAGCATGCTGCCCGCGCCCATCGAAGATGAGACCAAGGCCGCGGCCATTGAGCTCGCGACGCGCGTAGCCGAGCAGCTCGATTTAGTAGGCCTGCTGACCGTGGAACTCTTCCTTCTCGAAGACGGCTCACTGCTCATCAACGAGCTCGCGCCGCGCCCCCACAACAGTTTCCACTCGACGCTTCACAACGCGCGCTCCAGTCAGTTCGACCAAGTCGTTCGCGCCGTCACGGGGCTCCCCTTGGGGGACACCGGCGTGCTGCCTTATATCGTCGTCGCCAACCTCCTCGGCGAGCGGTGGAACGACGAGGGACAGCTTGATGTGAAAGAGGCGCTGGCGGTTGTCGGCGTCGACGTGACCATCTACGGCAAACGCGTCGCTCGGCCGGCTCGAAAAATGGGCCATCTCACGGCAACCGCCGCGAGCGCGAAGGGTGCGTACGCTGCAGCCGCCGCCGCGATGAAGGCCATGGGAAGTCCGCTTCCCAAAGGTCTCCTCGACCTCAGCACTGTCTAGCGCCGGCCGTAGCCTCTGAAGCTCGTTGAGGTTCATGGGACGTGACCGTGAATTAGTTCGCCACAGGATTGCCTAATGGTTGCGGCAGTTTAGCGGCCATACCGGCAAGTGTTCTGTGCTTAATGAAATTGACTTGCATTATCATTAATGCCAGCAAGTCATCCATGGCCTGCGCACGTGCTGCACTCATTGGAATCACCAAACCTCGCTCTTGGGCGCTCCGACTCGTGTTCTCCGTCGCGCTTCAACCCGCATGCGTGGCGCGTTGCCTGGGCCTTCGCTGCGACCCCAGCGACCTCTGGCCTTCGGTGCTCTACGCGAACTTGGCGTGCGCCCACTGCGAAGACGCGGCCGTTCAAGAGCGCACCCACGACGCGATCGGCAAGGCCCTCAAGCCGGAGCTTGTGGGACTCAGCTGTTTGAGCTGTGGCGAGCTCGTCCAGCTCTTCTGCGAGGGCCGCTCCATGATGACCTTGCGTGAGCTCGCAGCGGTGCTCTGGCTCGTGTCGGAGCAGGCTAGCGCCGGCGAGACGATCCAGCGTCTCGCCGAAGAGTTCTCCCACGTCGCCGTGTCCGCCCGCTTCGCAGAGTCTTCGCATGCCTAGATTCGTCGTTGCAGTTCTGCTCCTTGCGAGCGCTCGCGCAGGTGTCGCTCAGGTAGACGTCAGCGAGAGCTCCGCGGGACCTCTCGCAGGGACCGTGGCAGACGACCTGGGTTTCGTCGTCGCGGGCGCGACGGTGCGTGTCGGCGAGCATGTGCGCGTCACAGGTCCCGACGGAGCGTTCGACTTCGGACTTGTCGCGCTCGGGCGCCATGATTTTTCGATTCGCGCGAGGGAGATGGAGCCCCTCGAGGGCGAAGTTCAAGTACCGCAGCCAGGCTGGAACCCGGTGCTTCTTCCAGTCTCGGACGGCTCCGCGCAGGTCATGGTGACGGCGGCACGTCGGCCCGTTCGCGTGCAAGACGCCGTCGTCGCGACGGAGGTGATGGACCGCGAGAGTCTCCTTCGCCTTGGCGCCCGCGACGCCGGCGAGGCTTTGGAGGAGCTCGGCAACGTGCAGGTCGAGCGAACGTTTCGTGGCGCGTCCATCAGTCTTCGGGGACTCGACCCCGAATACACACTTGTTCTCATCGATGGCGATCGACAGCCCGGCGCCACCGGCGGCGCCGTCGATCTACAGCGCTATGGCATCGAGAACATCGAACGCATCGAGGTCGTTCGTGGTCCGAGCAGCGCACTTTATGGCTCCGAAGCCATCGGCGGCGTCGTGAACATCATCACCCGCGACTCCGACGAGGCTTTTCGCGCCTCCGCCTCCGCCTCCGGCGGAACTCTCGGACGCTACGACCTTACGGGCTTCGTCGGAGCGCGCCCCACGGATGCACTTCGAATCACAGCGGGCGGTGCGCTGCACAACGTGAACTCGTTCTCGAACGATGGACAGCTCACCGACGGGAGCGCGCGCAGGCAATGGAGCCTCAACGGGGCGATTCGGGTCGACCCGGATTCAAGGAACCGGCTTCGGCTCAGCAGCGACTACGTACGCACCGATCTTCAAGGAGTCGACGCTGGTGCCGGCCGCGCCACCTTTGACCGACGGCAGCTTCAAGAGCGCTCCCAGACGTCACTGGATTATCGACTCGTGCGCGGAAGTGTCTCCGTGCGCAGCCGCGCGAGCATTGGGACCTATCGGGAGCAGTACCTTTTGGACCAACGTGGTGCGGACGTCCTCGACCGGTTCGAAGACAACCACGAGACCCTGGGGCAGATCTCCTCGGTGTTGGGCTGGCAAGTGCGTCCTCGCCATGCGCTCACCTTTGGCTTCGAAGAGCTCTTTCAATCCCTTCGTTCGGAGAGGCTCGCGACGCCGGGACAGCGCTTTCGTTTAGGTCTCTTCGGCCAGTACACCTGGACGGCGTATGAGCGCGGCGCGCGACGACTTGGCATCGCCCTCGGCGCCCGCGGCGACACCGATTCGCAGTTCGGCTCGCAGCTAAGCCCAAAGCTCGCGCTGCGTTTTACCCACGCAAATCGCTGGTCTGTGCACGCGAGCTACGGCCGCGGCTTCCGCGCCCCTTCGTTTCAAGAGCTCCTCCTCCGCTTCGAGAACCCGTCGGTGGGCTATGTTGTGGAAGGCAATCCGCAGCTCGGCGCCGAACGAAGTCACGGCGTTGACGTGGGTGGATCGATTCAGCCCGCCGAGTGGATGCAGCTGGACGTTTCGTTCTTTCGGAACGACGTCCGGGGGATGATCGCCACCGTCACCCGGGCCGACAACGCGGGCGGTTCGCTCTTTTCGTACGACAATATCGAGCGCGTCTGGACGATGGGCATCGAGAGCTCGCTGCGCTTTTCGTACGAGCAGACCTTCCGGCTGCAAACGAGCTACACGCTGATGCTCTCGGAAACCGGGGAAGGTCGGCGACTCGAAGGTCGTCCGCTCCACCGCGTGCAGATGTCCGCGAACTTCCACCACCCGAAGCACAAGTTCGGCGCGACGTTGCGAGGCGTCGCTCAGCTTGGGCGTACCTACTACGCGGACGACGTTCAGACGACGGCGGAGGCGCTCTACCAGCTGGACGCGCGCGTCTACGCCCGCTTCCTCGACGAAATCGAAGTCTTCGCTGGAGCCGACAACATCGTCGATGCCGGCGACGGATTCACCGCGCTGCAACCACGGACCTTCTACGGCGGCGTTCGCGCCCGCTACTAACCCTTCAAATTCGACGACACGAGACACCCATGATTCTACGTACTTCGCTTTCTCTCCTCCTCTTTGCGGGGTGTGCTGATCCCATCGGAGGATTCGATGCCGGTCCCGGGACCGACGCGGCAAGTTCGGATGCAACGTTGCCCGACGGCGGACCCACGAGCGTGCCGACAAGGAGCGGCAACTTTCTCCATGACGACAATGGAAGCTCTGTCGATTCCCTCGTGGACGCCTCGGACACTGAATCGTGGCAATACCTCGACCTCGACACGGGTATGTCCACGGACGACCCCGCCGAGTGGGATCTGGCGTTTCGCCGCTTCTTCGTTCGCGTGAACGGCGGCGTGACTGGCAACGCCGGAGTCCTTACTCACATCTCATCAACGGCCTACGAGTCCCTCGCCCAGGCGCCTGACTCGGGCTGGTCGAGTGCGGAGCCCGACGGCGCTGGGGACGACGACGACGAGCCTGACAACGTCTTCAACAACGGGTCCGACGATTGGTACGACTACGACGTCACGACACATTCGCTGAGTGCAAAACCACGCGCATACGCGCTCCGCTCCAGCGCGGGGAGTTACTTCCGCCTTCAGTTTGTCGACTACTACGACGGCGCTGGGTCCCCGGCACAGATCGCTTTTCGATGGAGCGGGATCGACGGGCCATCGAGCGGCGACCCCGACGCAGGCGTAGGTTTCGACGCGTCGACACCGGATGCTGGTCCTCCCGAAGCGGACGCCGGCCCGCCGCCTGGGAGCACGCGCATCGACGCCAGTGATTCCATTGCGTGGACCTACGTTTCCCTCGATACGGGGCTGGTCACGTTGGATGACCCTGAGTCGAGCGACGCTTGGGACGTGGCGTTCCGGCGCTCTGAAGTACGCACCAACTCGGCCTCGAGCGGTGCGGGCGTGGGCGGCGCCAAAGCGGACGACGCAGCGTTCGAGGACATCACCCTCACAGACACGTTTGACTTCGCCATCGACGCCATCGTGGATACCGGCGCGCCGGGCTCCACACCTACGAGTCTCAACCCGATTCTGCGTGCTTGGTACGACTACGACCCAAGTGCGCACTCCGTGACGCCGAAGGACTCGCGCTACATTGTGCGTGGTGGTGACGGCGCCTACTACAAGCTTGAGATCCTCGGCTGGGTCAGCGGCGTGTACACGTATCGCGTAGGGTCCATCGAACATGAGGCGCCGGTTCGCGAGCTGACCTTGGTTACGCCGGACGCCAATGCGTGGGTCAATCTGGATCTGAGCCAGACCTACGTCGAGGAGGCGGACTTTACGGAGAGTCGCTGGGACGTGAGCGCGGCTCGTACGCTCTGGCGCACCAACGGCGGCGCGAGCGGTGAGGGCATGGCCGGAGTGGTGCTGGTCGAACGTGACCTCGATGCGCTCGCCGACATCGGCGCCGCTGACTTCGTCACGGACACGACCATCGAACCGACTCGACCCGGCGAGGAAGCCTACGCAGGGAACGTGGTTCTTGGCGACTGGTTTGATTACAATCCGGTGACGCACGTCGTCGCGCCGAAACCGAGCGTCTTTGTCGTGCGCCGGCACACCGGTGATTTTGCGGCGCTCCAGATCACCGCCTGGGAAGACGGAAGTTATACGCTTCGGATTCGATACGCCGGTCCCCGCCAGGCGGTGTTCCAATGAAGTGGCCTCGCGTTCTCTGTCTCCTTGCCGTCGCGTGCGGCGGTCCTGTAGCGCAGAGCGCTACGTCCACTTCGAGCGCGCCGACGCCGTCTTCCGTGAGCTCCGGCAGTGCAGCGGGGGATAATGAGTTCTTCTTGGTGCCAAGCGACGAGGGGCTGGAAGTGGGAGGTGCGCTTCAGGCGCCGCTCCCGGTCGCCGTGACGAGCTTTGGCGCGATTCAAGCCGGCGGTGCCACCTATGTATTCGGCGGCTATGCGGGACGACCTCATGAATACAACCGCGAGGGACAGTCGCCGAGCTTGTGGCGCCTCGCCTCCGATGAGTGGGTGGAAGTCGCGCGCCTCTCGCACGGGCTTCAAGGCTCGCCGCTCGTGGAAGTGGATGGAGCGCCATGTCGCTTGGGCGGGACACGCATCGACAATGCGCCTGGGGAAGACCTCAGCATGCACTCCATCGCGGACGTGTCGTGTTTCGTCGACGGAGCATGGCAGGACGCGCCGGATCTGCCCGCGCCTCGCTCTTCCTTCGACGCGGCGCGGGTCGGCTCGAAGGTCTGCGTCGCGGGCGGTTGGTCTCTCTCTGGTTCGACAAATGGTGAGTGGAGCGATGACGTGCTGTGTCGCGAGTGGGACGGTGACGCCCGCGAGTGGCGTTCCTACGCGGCGCCTTTTCATCGCCGCGCCCTGGCCACGGCGGGCGTTGGAAACGAGCTGCTCGTTATCGGGGGCCTCGACGACCAACGCAATGTCGTCACCACCGTGAACATTCTAAACCTCGAGAGCGGCGAATGGAGCGCGGGCCCAGACTTCCCAGAAGCGGCCTTTGGCGTGAGCGCGACGACCATCGGCGACTCCGTCTACGCCTCGGCGGTGAGCGGCGTCGTCTACCGCTGGTCGCCCGGGGACAGCGAATGGACACCCGCCGCAACGCTCGCCTATCCACGCTTTTTCCATCAGCTCGTCGCTTCCGGCGATGGTCTTATGGCACTCGGCGGCATTGGCGGGATGCACACCGCAGGTCGCGTGCGGCACGTTGAACGCGTCGACCTCGCACCTGCGACGATGCGCATCAGCGAGTGGTCAGTCGCGTTTCCCGGCGCGTCCAAGAATCGCCAAGCGACCTTTGTCGACGGCGAGTTCCTGTACCTCTTTGGAGGCAACAACAGCCTTGGACAGCACGACTTCGAAGCCGAGAATTTCGTCGACGAAGGCTGGCGAGTTCACTTGCCGAGCATGCGCATCGAGTCACAGCCGGCGCTCCCTGTTCGACGGCAATCGATGGTGGTATCGCGAGCCGGAGGCGCCCCCATTGCTATCGGCGGCTTCGGTCATGACGGCGAGGCAGCCGTGAGCCAGCAAGGAATCCTTCGCTACGGCGCAGGCGGTTGGAGACAGGTTGGTGAGATCCCCGAGAGCCGAACTCAGTTCGGCATCTTCTCTCGCGACGGCCATGTATCTCTTGTGGGCGGTTTGAGTTACGATCCCGCACGTGAAGGCGAGGCGGCCTTTGACCACGTGACGTCGATCCTTCGCGCAGATGCCGGCACCCTGGCGTTTGAGACGCACAGCCTGGAGCTGCCCGCGACGCGACGTGCGTTTGCGAGCGCAACGCACAACGGAGACTTCTACATCGTGGGCGGCATGAGAGCTGGCTTCCAGCTCGTTGACGACTGCGTGGTGCTTCGTGGCGCCACGGGCGAGTTCGAGGAGCTTCCGTGTCCCGAGCAAACACGCCTGTCTGGCGACCTCGTTGTCATCGACGAGCATCTCGTTCTTCTTGGCGGGTCCGTGCGTGGCGAAGAGGGCATGGCGCCCGCTCAGGATGTGCAGGTGTACGATCCCGCGAACCCGGAGGCTGGCTGGAATAGCGTGGGGACGATCCCATTCAGCATGAAGCACGCTCGCGCGATGCGTTTTGAAGGCCGACTCCTCGTCTACTCCACCCACTACGAAGAGGCGCGCATTCGTGTCGCTCTCATCAATTTCTCGTTGTCCCCATGAAAGTAGAAGACAGCACCACCCGTCTTGCGGAGTCCGCCGGGGTCATCGTCGACCGCTGCAGCTGCGGCAACTCGTTCTACCTGCACATCGGAGGCGTCGCGCTCCGGCTTCCGCAAAGTGCCCTCGAGGAACTCTATGAGACGCTTGGCGAAGCTCTTGTCCGCCAAGCGATCGCGAGCGAGCGGAGTATTCTGGACGCCAACTCGATGCTGGAAAACTGAGTCTACTGCAGGTCGAAGAGCAACACTTCGGCGTCCTCGGTGGCGACGAGCCGCACTCGCTGGGCTTCGCTCAGCGAAGCACCGTCGCCCGCCTGCAGGGTCACTGTTGTGCCGCTGTCCTCGACGGTGAGCACGCCGCGGACGACCTGAATGTAGGAGTATCCGCTTTGCAGCGAGTGCTCAGCGGACTCTCCGGCTTCTAGCTTCGCCACAAAGACCTCGGCGTCCGAGTGAATCACCAGAGACCCGTCGCGACCGCTCGGTGATGCGACGAGGCGGAGCTTCCCTTTCGCTTCGGCGGCGAAGTCTTGCTGCGCGTAAGAAGGCGGAAGTCCGTTCTCGTTTGGTTCGAGCCAGATCTGAAGAAAGTGAACGGGCTGTTCCTTCGACGCGTTGTACTCGCTGTGCCGTACGCCGCGCCCCGCGCTCATCCGTTGAACTTCACCCGGGCGAATCACCGAGGAGGTGCCGAGGCTGTCTTTGTGCTCAAGCGCGCCGCTGACGACGTAGGAGATGATCTCCATATCCCGGTGTCCATGCTCGCCAAAGCCTTTGCCGGGGGCGACGTGGTCTTCGTTGATCACCCGCAGAGAGCGGTGGCCCATGAACTTCGCGTCGTAGTAGCCGGCGAAGGAAAACGAGTGTCGGCTGCTCAGCCAACCATGTTCCCCGCGGCCGCGGTCCTCACTTCTTCGTGTGTTCAACATGTCTATGAGAGTAGACACGAGGCGTGCGCGTACAAGAGCGCGTAGCGGGTCGAAGTGGTGCGTTAGCGGAACGATTCAGCTGCGGACTTCGCCGGCGTGCGCTTACGTCGGCGAATCGCGTACTGGTCCGCGAACTCGGGCCAAACCTCGCCGTTGTCCTGCGTGAGCCAGCGCATCTTGAGCTTCTCTGGGACGACGATCTTCGTCGGTGTCGTGTACGTTCCGAAGACGAGATCCCAGATTGGAGAGGTCACCCCGTGATTCTTCGAGGGGTCTCCGAAGTGGTGATAGAAGTGATGTCGCCTCGCCCAGCGGCCGTAGAAGCCGATGCCAGCATGCGTGTGGTCGCGGCGATGAAGCCACTCGTAGGTGAGGTAGAAGCTGGCGAAACCAAGCGTGAAGGCGCATCCGTGAACAAGTCCGGCGATCCACACGGCGGGACCGGCCATGACACCGACGAAGATGAGCGCGGCTCCGGCTTTCTTCCACGCCGGAGCAAAGTAGTCACCCTGGCTGTGGTGGCGCGTGTGCTCCTTGCCGAAGATGTTCTTCTTCCAGCGATGTCCGAGCCAGCGATGAAAGACATACTCAAGGAAGGTCCACAAGAAGGCGCCGAGCGCCAAGGCGAGAAGGGTGGTCGCTATCATCATGATTCGCCTCCTTGGGCGTCAAAGGAGCTTTCGATTGCGCTCTTGATATCTGCTTCAGCCGCGCCCCAACCGCAGAGGAGCGTCACGACCATTCGGCGGCTGAGTCGATCTGCGTTGAAGAAGTCGGGGGCGATACGCTCTTGTTTGCGCAGCTGAAGTGTTCCCTGGATCGCGGCCCAAAAAAGCACCGCGCGCTCCTTGGAGTCGCCGTCCTTGAGGAGTCCGTGGTTTACGCAGCGCCCGAATGCACCGGCGAGAGGCAAGAGCGCTCCCACCATCGCGTCGCCGACTGCTCGCGCGCTCGCTTCGTCCGCGACGAGAATACGCGGCGAGCCGCTCATGGCTGCGAGGAGTGAGTACATCGCCGGTCGCTCACGTGAGTAGCGCAGGTAGGCGTGGGCCTGCGCCGTGATGCTCTGCAGACCGGGGCTCTGACTCGCTTTCATCATGATGCCAGCGAGTTCGCTGACCGCCTGGACGGTGAGAGCAGCGAGGAGCGCGTCCTTGGATGCGTAGTAGCGATACAGGGCGCCAGGCGTGTAGTTGGCCAGGCGCGCGACCTTCTTGATGGACAGGCCTTCAAGGCCGTCTTCGCCGACCACCTTCACCGCGGCGCTGAGGATCCGCTCGCGGTTGTTTTCTTGTCGACGCTGCTGGGGCGTTTCGTGAATCACGTTTACAAAGTAAACGGCGTTTACGCCTTGCGCAAGTCTGGGCGAGAGAATCGCGTATTTACGTGACTGCCTAGAGCGAGCGCCCTGACATGCCTGGAAGTCCACCGACGGCAAGGGAATGACCCCGTCCGGCGAGCCCAGCGGCGCCGGACGAGCACTCGAACGTGGTGGGTCGCACGCCGTCTCCGCCGGCGACCACACAGAGACTGTTGCCGCCGTTGCCGCCGGAACCTGAGCCGCCGCGTCCGCCATCGCTTCCGATGCCGCCAGCGCCCCCGGGCCCGCCGTTGTCGGCTCCGCCGCCCGCCGTTCCGCCGCCGCCGCCGCCGCCGCCGAGTCCGCCGGCTGCGCCGGAGCCACCGCCGCCGGCGGCTGACGTGACGAGGGAGCAGTCGATGAGGCTCACGGAGGAGTCGAAGCTGAAGAGTGCGACGCTGTTTCCGCCGCCGGTTCCGCCGCTGCCGCCAAATCCACCGCATCCACCGGAGCCGCCGCCGCCGCCGCCGCCGCCTTGGTCATCGGCGCAGCAGTCCGAACCACCGCCGCCGCCGCCGCCGCCACCGCCGCTGCCGTCGCCGCCTTCGGCGCCCCGCACTCCGCTCCCGGCGTCGAAGCCCGTCGCGTCGACGACCTGCGCGCCCATCGTCGTGGCGTGGACGCCGGCTGTGCCGACGCGTGTTGCAGGTCGGCCTGGCGAACCTGAGCGCCCGTTGCTGCAGCCTGCGATGCAGAAGCTGCCATCACCCGCGCCGCCGGGACCGCCGCTTCCCGCCGCCGACCCGCTCCCCATGTTTCCGATGCCACCGGTGCGGTCGCCGTAGGCCCCACGTCCACCAAGTCCGCCGTTTGCCGCGCACGTCGAAGTGGCGCCGGCTCCACCGAAGCCACGGTTGCTGCAGCCACTGCACCCGCTCATGCCCGCGGAGCCCGTTCGCCCGTTTGCACCGACGCCGCCGATGGCGCCGGTTACGCCGTTGGTGCCTGCTCCTGCCTCCAGCTGGCAAGCTTCGAAGGTGACGCCGCTGCTCCCTACAATATGCGCGGCGTAGCTCGTTCCGCCAGGCGTAGAAGCCCGAGACGAGATGATTCGCATGCGCTGAACGACGGTGGCGGCGGAGATGTCTGTACCGCGGATTGCGACATCGCCGCCGCGCACTTCACTCAAAACACCGGGCATTCGCTGCCACGTCGCGCCGTAACCGCCGAAGAGGCCGACGCCGTTGCTGAGCACGATGTCCTCGTTGTACTCGCCTTCGGCGATGTAGACCTCGCGCCGCCCTTCGCGCGTGGATGCCTCGGCGATGCCCGCGGCGATGGTGTCGAAGGGGGAGTCCTGGGCGCCGCTTCCGTCGCCACGTCCGACGGGCGGTGGCGCCACGAAGACGCCGATGGCGCTCGAGCCATCGATGCCGTCGCAGTCCGTGTCTCGACCATCCACGTCGGGGAAGTCCTCGCCGCCGTCGCCCATGAAACACTCGCAGCCGTTCGCTGCGTTCCCGTCCGCGTCTGTGGCTCCCTCCACGCACTCCAACGCGCACTCGGAAGAGCTACAGACGGGCATCATGTTCTGCTGAAACTCCGACGGCGCCGGGCACGCCATGCATGTGGCGCCGCAGTGCTCTGCGTCGGACGTCGTGTCGTAGGGCATGGTGGTGACGCAAGCGCCCATGACGCACTCGTTGAGAGAGCACGCCATTCCGTCGTCGCACTGCGTGGAGTTCGAGCAGCCGGCGTCCATGCCAAGAGGGACATCAGGTCCTCCGGCGTCGCCGACGGAGGTGTCGAGGTCGGCGTCGATGGAGGTGCCAACGTCATTCGTACCGTTGGACCCGCTGGCGCAGGCTCCAAGGCCGGCGATGAGCAATGCAAAGCGAAGGTTTTTCACCTCGGCAGCCTAGCATAGCGATTTCACATCGGAGAGCCGCCTGGATGGAGGGCTCTTCGTCCTTCAGCCGTCGACGAGGTTGAGGAACTCCTCCAGGTTCGTGTAGCCGTCATCGTCCGCATCACCGGCGCCGTCGTCGACGTCCGGGTCGAAGCCATTGGCGCTTTCCCAAGCGTCCGGCATGCCGTCACCGTCGGTGTCGGCGTAGGGCTCGTTTGAAGGAATGTTCGCGTAGGTGAAATCGCACACGCGGTTTTCGTCGCAGGAGTAGCTTTCGCTGGGACCGGTGCCGCTGCGGTACTGCTCGATGCACGTCTGGTCGAGGGAGTCTCGGTAGCTGACGAGCGAACCGTCGGCGCGAAGCGTACGAATGGCGCCGACCTCATCAGGCAGCTGCGCCATCAAGTCCTCCGTCGAGCGGATCGGCTGAGCGAAGCCGAGGAGCGAGTGCATGGTGTCCGTCTGTAGCTCACTCGGTCCTGGGTCGCCCTGGACATAGGGCGGCTCGTTGACGAAGACCTGCCACGAGACCCAGTTGTCCGCAGCGGCGTCGCTGAGCAAACCGGTGATGAAGTTGCCCGCCGTGTAAATGCGCGCGCCGAGGATTCCTTCGGTGCCCATGTTGAGTTTGTTGGCCACAGACGCGGTGTCCTCGCGGGTGCGCGGGCCCGAAACGTAGGCGTTGTTGATGTGGTTGAGACGCGACGCGTTGTGCACGTTCACCAAGCGGTTTTCCCAGTTGTAGGTGAGGTTGTTGATGACATCGAAACGCCCCTCGCCGGCCACGTTTGGAAAACGGTGGCTGGTGTTCGTGAAGAAGTTGTTCACCACCGTCGCTTCGATACCGCTGCCCGTGATGTTGCCGACGATGCTGCCTGTCTTGCTATCGGCGACCAGGTTGTACTGGAGCGTCACACCGGTCATTTCGACGTCCGCGTCGCCTCGAAGCGAAGCGCCTTCGTCCGTACCGTAGGAGATCGAAAGATGGTCTAGGACCACGTCCGTGCCGGTGTTCGCACTGAACGTGTCGAAGCCATTGAAGTATGGATCCTGGCGAACACGAACGTAGCGCCAGATCATATTGTTCACGCGAGAGGTGTAGATGATTCCTTGAATCGTGATGCCGCCTTCGGGTGCCGTCTGTCCCGCTACCGTGAAGTTGGAAAAGCGCTCCGCCTCGATGCCGATCATGCTTGGGTAGGTGCCACCCGCGGCGCGCTCGTCGGCGTCGAGTTCCCCGTCTCCGTTGGTATCGCCGATGACGATTGTACCGCTCACACGGAAGACGATGGTGCGTGGAAACGTCCGCGTTAGGGCGTAACGAAGCGTACCGAGGACCGGGTCACCTTCACCATCGCGGGCGTCGTCGAGGCGAGTCACAGCGACGACTTCCCCGCCGCGGCCACCGGTGATGAATGCGCCGGCGCCTCGGGCGGAGGGGAACGCAAGAACACCTGGTGGGACGCCAGCATCGAGTCCTGGGCCGGCGTCACCTTCGGGGCCCGCGTCCGGGCCTCCCGCGTCCGGCATCGCAGCGCGTCCGCACACGCAGTAGTCCGAGTCGTGACCGGTGTCCGCACATCCGAGTTCGCCGAGGCGGTCGTCTTCATCGCAGACGTTTTCGCTCGTGTCCGCGGTGTCGAAGCTCATCGTGCACTCGAGGCCAATATTCGCGCAGGCCGCCACACATCCGGCGCCGTCCTCAAAGACGATGGAGCAGGTGTTCGTGGTCGCTCCGCAAAGGGTGTACCCGGCGGCTTCCGCAGCGTCGCACTCGACGGGCCCGGCGTCTTGTGACGTCGGGACATCCGACGTGGCTGCATCTCTCTGAACTCCGCCGTCGGTCTCTTGGGTGTCGTCCGAGCAGGCAAGGCCGACAACACCAAGCCCAATGAGACAAACGAGACGGCGGACGAACGCGTAGTGCTTCATCTTTCTATCGTAACGATTGATATTATGCTGCGTCCAGCGTTCGGTGGAGTGGTTCAACGAGCCGTGAGCACCACGGGTGCGGCGTCGAAGGTGCCGCTCGGGCCCAGTCTTACGCCGGCCACACGCACCTCGTAGCGCCCAGGCGAGAGCGGCCCAAATGTGTTGATGGCTTCTCCCTGACGATAGAAGCCGCTGATGCCGCCGAGGTTGGCGACGGCTTCTTCTTTCCCAGCGCGGAGCTCGAGGTGTGTTTGTGGACGTCCTCCGGGAGGCGGCATTGGCGGGGGCAGGAACGTAGGAACGAATACCGCACCGTCCTCCCGCGTGAATGTCCAGGTCAGCTCGAAGGACGCCGGCGTCTCAAAGTCGAGGGTCTGCGTCGTCGTGCTCCCGTTGAACACGTAGAGCTTGCCGGTGACGCGAGCCTCAGCGTGGGTTGCCATCGCGACGTTTGCCGGAATCGAGTCTCGATCGAGCACGAAACGAACGACCACCTCGCCTTCGATATTGACTTCATCGCTCACGTTGTCGTCCACGTTGTTCTCCACGTTGTCGTTCATGACGTTCACCGCGCGGGTTTCCGGCTGCGTCGGTTCTTCGATGGCCGCCGGCGTGGAGCTGTCGCAGGCGACGAGCAGAACGAGAGTAAAAGCGCGGAGCATCCGCTGAAGAGTATCCAGGCTGAAGGTTCGCTCTAAGCTCTTTGTCCGCGAGTCAGTTCACCCGTGTGGGTGGCAGCTCCAGGGGCCGCTCGATGGGTGAATGGCTCGCGGACTTGCCACCGTGATTCTTCGCATTTCACTGCTTTTGGGACCCTTGCGCTAGGCACACAACTTGCTACTTGCACCCACATGAAGAAACTTGCTTGTCTTATGGCTCTCCTCGGCGCCTGCACCGTCACCACGAAGGATGGCCTCGAAGCGAATCCTGACTTCGCCGCCACGGATGATGTCGCCGCGGATGGCTTCGGCCCCTACCAAGGTCCTTTCGAGGTATGCGACGACTCGTTCAGCGAGACCTTCGACAACAACCCGTACCACTTTTGGTCCTTCGAGACGGATGGCTGCGACGACGCCTTCATCGACTTGGCGAGCCGCGAAGGCGACGACACATACCTTCTTCTCTACAAGCTTGAGCGAACTGGCTGGCGCGTCATCGATCGCAACGACGACTGCCGCGGCTCTTTGAACAGCTGCCTGGAGCGCCCTCTTGAGGCGGGTCGTTACCTCATCGGCGCTTCGACCTACGACTACATTCGTCGTGGTCGTCCCGCCGCCGCCACCTACCACCTCGACATCACCTGCCGCGACGAAGGTCACTGCGGGAGCAGCACCCTCGGTGAGGTCTGCGGCGGCAACAGCCGCGAGCCCCTCAACTGCGACGAAGGTCAGTTCTGCAACATCCCCGAGTCCAACATCTGCGGATGGGCTGACGGAACGGGCATCTGCGAGACGATCCCTGAGATCTGCACGCGCGAGTACGCACCTGTCTGCGGCTGCGACGGAGAGACTTACAGCAACGCCTGCACCGCCGCCGCTTCCGGCATCTCCGTTCAGCGTCAGGGTGCCTGCTCCACTCTCGGAAACGCTTGCGGTTCCCGTGGCCTCGCCCCGTGCGACGAAGGCCAGTTCTGCAACTTCCCCGTCGAGAACATGTGTGGCGCGACGGACCTCGGCGGCTCTTGCCAAGAGACCCCAGAGTTCTGCGGCGAGATCTACCAGCCCGTCTGTGGCTGTGACGGTCGCGAATACCCCAACGCTTGCGCAGCCGCTCAGCACAACATCTCCGTGGAGAGCGAGGGGCGCTGCGACGCTCCCGGCAATGGCGAAGGCGAAATCTGCGGCGGCATCGCTGGCTTCCTCTGCGAAGAGGGCCTCACCTGCGACATGAGCGCGAACTCCTTCTGCGGAGCCGACCTCGCCGGAACCTGCATTCGTCCCGAGCGCCGATTCTGTCCTCAGCACGCTCTCCCAGTGTGCGGCTGCGACGGAAACACCTACGTCAACGACTGCTACCGCATCAACGCCGGCGTCCCGTTCAACCACGACGGCGCCTGCGAACGACGCTAAAACACTAGATTTCGCGCGATATGCGCGCTTTCTACGCCGCGGCCTTCGTTCCTAGGGACGAGGGCCGTTGTCGTTAAGCGTGTCTTTGGGCGCTTTGGCCCGAAAAACAAGAAAGCCTGAGGTTCGGGCGGCGCGGGGACCCAACCTGTGGAAAGGTCCACACCCTTGAGATTGAATCCATGAGCGACATTCAGCGCAGCCGGATCCTCGGCACGGGTAGTTTCCTGCCCGCAAATATACGAACGAACGCCGACCTCGAAAAGATGGTCGATACCAGTGATCAGTGGATCAAAGAGCGTACGGGCATCAGCCAACGTCACATTGCTGACGATTCGATAAACACGAGCGACATGGCCGCCGAAGCTGCGAAGCGGGCGATGGAGGCTGCTGGTATCGGTCCAGACGACCTCGACATGATCATCGTCGGCACCGTCACCGGCGACCACCCGATGCCCGCAACAGCGGTCTACGTTCAGCAGAAGATCGGCGCGTCGAAGTGCCCAGCTTTTGACATCTCCGCCGCATGCGCCGGGTTTGTCTACGGCGTCGACATCGCCGACAAGTTCATTCGCACCGGCGCGATGAAGCACATTCTTGTCATCGGCGTTGAGCTGCTCTCACGCGTCATCGACTGGACGGACCGCACGACCTGCGTCCTCTTCGGTGATGGGGCCGGCGCCGCGATTCTCGGGCCGAGCCACAACGAGCACGGAGTGCTCTCCACCTGCATTCACTCCGATGGCTCCTTGGCGAACTCGCTGAAGATTCCCCACGGTGAAAAAGTGCAGATGATCGGTCGCGACATCTTCAAGGCCGCGGTGAAGAACCTCTTCTCATCGAGCGATACCGCGGTGAAGGCGGCAGGCCTTCAGCACGAGGACATCGACTGGATCGTCCCGCACCAGGCGAACACACGCATCATCGATCAAGTCACCCGGCGCGCGAAGTACCCGAAAGAGCGAGTGCTCTCGAACATCGCGACGGTGGGAAATACGTCAAGCGCGTCGATTCCCATCCTTCTTGATCAGTCGATTCGAAACGGCACGATCAAAGAAGGCGACCGAGTTCTCATCACCGCCCTCGGCGCCGGTGTGAGCTGGGGCGCGGCCGTCTTCCTGATGTGAGTGGCGTGATGCCCGCGGCGCGTCAGCGTACGTAGAGCTCGAGGGCTTCGTTGGGGTCGGAGTTGACCCAGCGGGCTCTTCCTCGAAACCAGTGAAGCCCGGATCCGTTTCCGCACGCATGAAAGACGGCGGGGTAGGTGTCGGCCAGGGGGCTGCACCGGTAGCCGATGTTGTCCAAGAGCGGCCCGCGCCATGACGACGAATCACTGGGCCCGTCGGCGACGACCTCCAACATCTCAAAGGCGCGCAGGTTCACGATGGGCGGAGAGTCCGGCGAACTTGTCACAGAGCGAGTGTCCGGCTGTCCACTGGTTCGAATATGAACCTGCGTCGCGCCGAGAGCGAGCGGCGCTAGGTTGCCTCGGGATAAGTGGCGCGTCGTTCCGGGCGTCGGTTCACCCTCCACGCTGTCCCTGGGACCGGCGGAATCGCTGGACACCACGAGCGTCCAGCCGCCGCTCGAATAGTCCATGTCGCACCAGGCCCGAAAACTAGGATTCCCGCCGCTTCCATCGGCGTCGATTTCATACGCGTCGGTGGTGAGCGCGGCGTCCCCGTCGAGGAGGTCCAAACAGCTGGTCGCGAATCGGCATCGGCCGTCGTCGGCTTCGCAGTGACGTGACTCGCAGTCAGCGCCGACGCTACACGTCGCGCCGAGGGCGCAAACGCCGCATGACCCGCCACAGTCGATGTCGGTCTCGTCGCCGTTCGTTCGACCATCGTCGCAGCTCGGGCCGACATCGACGGGTGCGTCGACTCCGACATCGACGGGTGCGTCGACGTTGGCGTCTTCCGGTGGGGCGTCCACGCCAGCGTCTTCGGGCGCATCGACGCCGGCATCCACGGCGCCGGCATCCGCGGCGCTGGCATCCGGCGCGCCGGCGTCTCCTGGTGCGGGCGTGTCCGCCTGAGCGTCTGCACCTTGGAATGGACCCGAGTCCCCAACGTCCGCTCTTTCCGCATCCGGTGGGCTTGAATCCGATGAGCCCAGACCGGTGTGGTCGATGCTGCAAGCGGCGAGCGCGCAAAGGAGGAAAACACTGCGCATTGCAGTCATAGTAGCGCAAAACTCGTTGTTCTCAGTGAACCAACCCAAAAAAGGTAAATCTCGCTTGCGATGGGCCATGAGCTGGGCACTCTTCTTTCGTGACGGTCCACATTCCGCGGCGAAGGTTTGTCCATGGTGGGCTCGCGGGGCTAGCTGCGCTTGTCGGGTGTCCGATGACGCCGAGCTCCGGCCCGGACGTAGGCGCCACGCGAGATGCCGCGCCGCGGGATGCGCCACCCTTCGACGCAGCGCAGCCTGACGCCGGACACGACGCCCCAAGGCGAGACGCAGGGTCGGACGCAGCGGACGCCGCGGACGCCCGTGACCCCTTGAGGGACCCGCTCTTTCGCCCGCGGAACCTACCGGGACGTCCACCGCTTCGCTCACTGATAGGCGAAGTCGGTGAGCTTGGTGGCGGAGACGAACTCGGCCTCCGACTGCCCCCCGGCTTTCAAGCCCGCGTGCTCGCCCGTTCGGGACAGCCGGTTTCTGGGACTTCCTTTGTCTGGCCGAGTGACCCCGACGGCGGCGCGACCTTCGTCACGGAAGATGGCGGCTGGATCTACGTCGCCAACTCCGAACCGTTCTTTGACGGCGGCGCGAGCGCTCTGCGCTTCGACTCCGAAGGAGCCCTCATCGACGCGTACTCATTGCTTCGCGGAACCGCGATGAACTGCTCGGGCGGAGCGACGCCCTGGCACACTTGGCTCTCTTGCGAGGAGGTCACGCGCGGGCAGGTGTTCGAGTGCGATCCATGGGGAGAGCAACCTGCGACGATCAGGCCGGCGCTCGGCACCTTTCGTCACGAAGCCATCGCCATCGACCCGGTGCGTGGGCATCTCTATTTGACCGAGGATGAACTCGACGGCGCGCTCTACCGCTTTGTTCCGGATGGGGTCACGGAGCACGGGTTCCCAGAGATTCGCCGTGGTCGCCTTGAATGTGCTGTCGTGAGCTCCGGCGGACGAGTCGCGTGGAGCGAAGTGCCCGACCCACAGTTTTTTGGGAGCGTCCCTACGCGCTACCAGGTGCCGGAGGCGTTTGCATTCAACGGCGGCGAGGGCATCTACCATCACGAGGGCTTGGTGCACTTCAGCACCAAGGGAGACAACCGCGTCTGGACCTATGACATTGGGCGCTCGCGCCTGACCATTCTCTACGACGGAAACGCTCACGTCGAGCCGCCGATTCAAGGAGCCGACGCCATCGTCGTCTCCTGTTGCGGGGATGTCCTCGTCGCAGAAGACCTCGGAACGATGCAGGTCGCCGCGGTCCTCCCCGACGGACGAATCACCGCACTCATCCAAGTGCTGGGGCAGGACTCGTCGGAGGTGACGGGCATCGCCTTCGACCCGAGCGGTACGCGGCTCTACTTTAGCTCGCAGCGAGGAGACCTCGGTGAGGGCATCACGTATGAGGTCCGCGGCCCGTTTCACGAGCCGGCTTAGCTTCTACCAACGAGGCACGGGTACATGTTGTGGGACGTGGGTGTCGGGCCCGTCAGCGCCAAGTTCGCGCCTCTGGTTTGAGCCCCAGCAATAGACGTGGCCACCCTCCCGGACGCCGCAGGAGGCGCGTTCGCCAACGGAGACGTCTATCCAGTCGCTCTCCGCGCCGACTTGGACGCGCTCTTCAAAAGAGACGACTCCTCGCGCTTCCACGCCGAGCATCCCAAAGTCAGACGCACCCCAACACCACAGCGTTCCATCCACGCGGATGCCGCAGCGGTGCTCGCCCGTCGCTTCACTGGAACGCTCGGCGATGGCGATGTGTCGCCAGCCTCCGCCGAGCTCTTGAGGGGTGTGCGCACCCCAGCAGCGGAGAGCCCCGTCGACGTCGACGACGCAGAGCCCGTTCGCGCTGAGTGCTACGTCCGCGACGGATTGGCGTGGGAGCTCTACGCCCGCGAAATCGAAGTCGCTCGGACCCGTCAAAAGCTCCAGACGTTCGGCGCCGAGGGCAGCAATCATGCCCGGGGCGGCAAAGAGCTGTGTCCATCCACTCGGCGTCTCGCCTCGCGCGTAGCGTTGCGCGGGGAAGACGGGATCATCATCGTCGTCGTGGGGCGGCACGCGTCCCGAGCAGAAGAGCTCGCCGCCGGCGAGGCTGCAGACGAAGTCTCCTGCGGTCTCGACGGCAGTCGAGGGCGGGAAGCTCGTCAGTTCAACCTGACAGCAGCGAGCGCCGCCAGGATCCGACAGCTCTTGAAGGGCCGAGTCTTCGCCAGCGCAGCGCAGCGCGCCACCTGCGAGGAGCATGCAGGTCAAGCCTTCCGATGCTGCGATGTCCAGGACGACTTCGGGCTCTTCATCCGCTTCGAGGAGGGTGGCGCGCCCATCGGGGGTCACCACGCGACTGGCGTGCTGAAACAGGGGTGACTCCGCGCTCATCTGACTCCAGCAGAAGGCTTCGCCTCCCGCGAGGGCGCAGGTGCCGCTCGTCCCGTGTTCAAGCTCTTCGACTCCGATGTCGTCTTCCGGCGGACACGCAACGGGAGCGCTTGGCTCCGTCCCTGAATCGACTGGCTCCGGCGTGAGGCACGCGCTTCGGCATGCGGCGGCGCCATCGAGAGCAGCGCAGGTGTCGTGGCTGCCGCACGCCACGCTTGGGTCATAGTTCAGGGACGGCGCCCTGTCCGATGGGTCCTGGCATCGCGCCTGAAACTCCACGCGCACTTCGCGGCGTTCGTCTTGCTCAAAGCCGCTGCGCACGCGGGCCCAGCTGATGCGTGCCCCGGTGGGCGAGAGCAGCTCCGCGAAGACCGTGAAGCGACGGGCCCCATCGTCTTCTTCTGGCTCGACGGGAAGCGTGACCCCTTCCTCGAAGTCAAACATGCCCAGGGTTTCGCCGGACTCGTACTGGCGCACACCGCTCGCGTAGCCGATGACGCGGAGCAGCGCGCCTTCAGGAACACGGAGCTCGGGCGAAGTTGAAAAACGAACCAGCGTACGCGTTGGCGTTGTGTCCGCGCAGGCGAGCCCGTGCACGCAGAGGAGTAGGAACGCGAAACGGCGAAGCACGACGAACCCTATCGCGTGTTCACGCATCAGCAATCCGTCGTTTCGAGCCTCGCGACAGGAATCGTATGTCTGTGTTGGCCCGTGTTGGCACATCCCATCGCGGCTCCCGACTTGGTTTGCTTCCCGCGAGGCGTGGCACGACGTTCGCAGGAGTCGGTGCATGCGATTGTTCACCCTCATGTTTCTCTCCGTTGCTTCATTGGCGCAGGTGCAGGCGCAGGAGTTCGTCGACCAGACAGCACGCTCAGAGCCCCAGACGGCTTCGCCCAGCGCCCACCCGAACCCTTGGGGGGCGCGCTTCGCCGTCGAAGCGCAGGTGGGTATGTTCGGACCGGTGGGTGGTTTGGGCGCCGCTTTTGAGTATGCGCCAAACGAGTACATCGCGCTCTCCGTCGGCGCCGGCGCTGCAGTCTCCGGGTGGCGGGCCGCGGCGGGGATACGTGCTGGATTGCCCGTGTTGCCACGCCTCGCACTTGGTCTTGAGGCTTGGTATTCGCTTGGGCCTCACCGTGATCCGCTCTCTGGCTTTGGTCATCGCGGCACGACCAGTTCCTGGAAGCTGTCTCACCATGGGCGCCTTGGAATCTCTATGGAGTACCGATCCTTCACGGGGTTTCGCGTCCGTCCAACGATCGGCGCGGCGTTTCTGGCGGCGGAATCTGGTTTCCGTTGTTCGGCGACACCTTGCGACGCCACTGAACCAAGACGGCGTGTGTTCCCCTATCTGGGGCTCTCGATCGGATACGCAGTGGTGCCCCGCTAACGCATCCATCAGCGTCGCGCCTCGCGCAATGCTACAAACGTAAGATGCGGCGCGGACTTTCTCTTCTCTTCGTTCTGATCATCGCGTGTGGTGACGACGCGACTCTCCCCATCGGCGACGCCTCGACGGCGCCGGACGTGTCCGCGGACGCCGCTTTGGACAGCGCCACCGATGCTGAGCCGAGGGACGCGCAGGCGGACGCTCCGGACCCGGTGGCTTCCGTCTACGATCCGGAGCGCGTTCTCGAAGTCTCCATCACCCTGCCACCGGCAAGCTGGGACTCCTTGCGCAATCAATCGCGCAGCTTGGTCCAGACGCTCAGCGGCGACTGTTTGGACGCACCCTTCGACCAGCCTTTCTCATGGTTCGAGGGCTCAGTGACCATCGATGGCGAGGAGTTCGCGCGCGTCGACGTTCGCAAGAAGGGCTTCATCGGGAGCCTCTCGACGGAGCGACCGGGCCTCAAGCTGGACCTGAGCGAGTACGTCGAAGGCCAGCGTTACTCTGGCGTGCGTCGCTTCACGCTCAATAACTCCGTCAGCGACCCGTCGGTGATTCGCCAGTGCCTTGGATACGCGCTCTTCGCGCAGGCGGGAATCCCTTCGCCGCGCTGCAACTTCGCGCACGTGACGGTGAACGGCGAAGACCTCGGGCTTTACGTAAACGTCGAAGCGATCAAGGGAGACTTTCTCGAGGCCGGCTTCGGAAATCGCGATGGGAACTTCTACGAAGGAACGCTCAGCGACTTTACGCCGGAGATGGCCACGACCTTCGAGCCGAAGAACAACGAGGAGGTCACCGAACGAACGGACATCATGCCCGTCGTCCGCGCACTGGAGATCGAAGACGACGCGACGATGCTCAGCGCGCTCGAGGCGCTCGTGGACATCGACGCATTCATCAACTTCTGGGCGATGGAGACGCTGACGGAACATACCGACGGCTACAACGCCAATCGGAACAACTACTACGTCTACTTTGACGAAGCCGATGGGCTGATGCGCTTTGTGCCGTGGGGAATCGACAGCATTCTCGGCGGCGCCACGGTGGCACAGAACCTACGCGAGAGCGTGTACGCGCGGGCTGCTCTGAGTCATCGCCTCTACCAGCTGCCTTCGGTTCGCGCTCGCTACTTTGCGCGCCTCGACGTGCTGCTCGACACGCTCTGGGATGAGACCGCCATCGACGCAGAGATTCAACGCATGCGCGACCTTGTGCGACCTTTCGCCGAAGGCGAGGTCCTCGCTCGCATGACGCGATCGACGGACGAGCTGCGCAGCGCCGTCGTGAATCGTCGTGCGTCCATTGAGGTTGAACGAGGGCCCGAAGACCCAGACGTGGGCGATGCCGAGCCAGCCTTCGCGTGTTTCATGGATCAAGGCAGCGTGATGGGCACCTTCGAGACGACGTGGGGAACGCTCGACATGAACAGCTTCAGCAGTCCCGCGACGCTCGAGCTCGTCATCGCCGGCGAGACGCTCACTTTCAATACGTATGGCTCGGCGGCTGGCATCGGCGACCAGGGCGCGACGTTGCTCCTCCTCGGAAACCAGGGAGCTGGACGCACCTGGGTGCTGAGCATTAGCCCACCGAGGCCGCTCTTTACGCCGGGCACCGTGGACCTCGACGCCATCGGCGTGACGGGGTTTGTGGGCACGCTGGACTTCGGTGCGTTCAACCTCTTCGGCTTCTTCAGCGGAGAGGTCGTGTTTAGCGAGGCAGGTTCAAGCGCAGGCGCCGCCGTCGTCGGTACTCTTGATGGAAGCGTTTACACCGGGCTCTGAGGCACCCGTCCAGATGTTGAAACAACTCTTCGGACTCCTTCGCCGGCCAGAACCCGCGAGGACACTCATTCGCGACCTGCGCGCGGGGGAGTTCTTTTCCGTCGAAGGTCTCGCGGTGGCCATCGGCGAGCCCATCGTCGCTCCCCTCTCGGGCCGGCCCTGTGCGTCTCTCTCGGTGTTCTACAACTCCGAGTTTGCGGGCCAGCGCGGCGGATGGCCAAAGTTCTCGTCGAAGAAGTTCGTGTCCCGTCAAGCGTTCTACCTACGGGACGAGTCAGGGGTCGTTCGCGTCGAACGTAGCGACAAAGCGTACCTCGTCGGCCTGCCATTTCCGGAAGCGCCGGCGCGCGATGAAGAGCGCGCGCGGCGATGGGACTCCTTCTGCGCTAGCTTCGACTCCGAGACCGCGGAAGAGGAGCGGCTTGTGGGGGAGCTCAAGCGTTCCATTGGCAAGCAGTATCTCGACGGATGGGAGGTCGCCATTCCCGAGGGAGCGCACGTACGCGTGGAAGGCGTTGCGCAGGCAACGGCCACGCCGGCGCCCACCGGAAAGGCCGCGGGATACCGAGAGGCGCCCACGCTCTTTGCGTTGGTCGGCGAAGCGTCGAGGACGATGCGGATTACCCAGCTAGGTAGCGCGGTCGCGTAGAGACAGCACCCCGCCGAAGGTCGTGCCGCACTTGTCTCACTTGCACGCGCCAGTCCGCGCCAACTGGAACGCCTAGGGCGCCATTGCCGTCGGTGGGCCAACCCACAGGCGCGTGTCGAAAAGCAGGGCGCCTTCGAAGGTCATGGGCTGTCCGTTTGGTAGCTCGATGACGACGCGGTAGCGATCGATGGACCCGCGGAAGCGGGTAGGGCCGGCGATGAGCCTCGATTCAACGCCGTCGCGGCAGAGCATCTCGTCGAGCGCGGCGTTGTCCTCGCCAAAGGCGCTCCCCAACGTGGCGCGCTCGGATTCGGAGAGTCCCTGGAGGCAAGCCCCAGACTCGTCAAAGGCGTAAGTGACGAGGTCCACGATCGCCGGGTCGACGGTGGTGAGGTGCTCGATGCGCTCAGCTCTGTGCATGGAGCGACCTTCGTCTCCGGCCCAGCGAAGCTCGCCGTTCATGGACACGGCCCACCCGACGATTCGGCCATCGTCGGCGCGCGCGTCGTAGCGGACGGCGGTGGCGATGATCGGCAAAGGGGCGCCCGGCGGAGCGTGGCCTTCAAGGGCGGCTGGCGCGGCACGCAGATCGAACTCCTCGTAGCCGCCGAGGAAGCGTTCCGGAACAGGCTCACCACGAAGCCCAAGCACCGTCGCTTCACCGATGGCGCGCACAAAGTCGACGCTTCGACGCTCGCGGGGGTCCGGAAGCAATGCGATCACCAGCACGGATATCAGTGCCCCGGCGAGGCCCGCCGTTGTCGCGTGGCGAACCCAGCGTGGTGCTTTCCAACCCGCCATGAGTACCGCCGTGTTGGCGAAACCCAGCGCGCCCCCGAACGTCCCCGCGAAGACGAAGCTCCAGGGGTTGTGCACTTTCGTGAAAAGCTCAGGCCGACCTAGGCTGTTCGAGAGCATGAAGACGTAGAACCCGATGAAGGGCAGCGGCACGAGCAAGTACACGAGCCATGACGAGCGAAAGAACCTCTTCGCGGCTTTGGTGCGGTCTTTCCCAATGCGTCGCAGTGCCTGCAGCCAGCCGAGCAAGATGAGCGCAAAGAAGCCGAAGTACATGAAGTGTTCGCCGTCGAGACGGCGTCGCTCCATGTTCTTCATCACTTGGCCGTAGACGCTGTGGTCCCAGTCTCCGCTGTCTCGGAGCGGCACTGCGAAGGTGAGGAGCACGAGGGTCCACCCGATGAGTGCAGCGATGCTGATTCGGCGTGAGCGTGGTCGCTCGTGCATGGCCATCTCAAAGCCCGCGGCGAGGATCCAGCTCAGAACGATGAGCGCGAGGGCGGGCCGTTCGGCGAGGGCCGGGTCTGGAAGATACCAACGAGTCTGCTCCGCGCGGAGAAGGAACGTGCCGACGAGGAGCGCGCTCACACCAGAGAATGCCAAGAGCCCGCGACGGGCGAGGGCGGGCATTGGCCCGAGGGCGGCGATGTAGAACGCGACGCCGACAAAGGGCATCAAGGTCCAGCCGATGTGGCCCATGGAGTCGGCCATATCCAAGGCCGCGACCTCATCTCGCCGCACCATCCACGGGATGACCAGCGTCGAGACAAGGGGAAGGCCAAGGACGAGCGCCCAGAAGCGGTGTGAGAGAATCCGCTCTCGCGTTTCGTCGCTCATCGCTTGCGGCGCCGACTCCGGAAAAGCAGCGCGGCGCCGAGGAGCGCGAGAGAGAGAGGAGGCAGCTCGTCTGCGCCGATGCGGCATCCGCAACCACCGGCGTCCAAGGACTCGGCGACGCGCGTCGCGCTCTCCTGAGCAGCCGCTTCCGTTTCGCGCACCTCGTCCGGCGCGGAGTTTTGTGTCGGCGCGACGGCGGCGATTTCTAGCTCGGGAATGCCCGCGGGGACGGCGCTCGTCAGCTGCATTGCGCCGCGCGCTGCGTAGGCGAGGTCACG
>JBGCFM010000056.1:0-15977 GCA_045106895.1 Polyangiales bacterium
CGTCGGCGGTGGGCGAAGCCCGCGGCGATGGAGGCCTCGGCCAAGAGTCCGTCCGCCGGACTCTGGAGAACAATGAGCGCGGACCACGCGCTTGTTACGAACGACGCCTCGTCGTGCGCCCGGACCTTCAAGGCCGCGTCAACGTGCAGGTGTCCGTCGACGGAACCGGGGACGTGAAAGACGCCCGCGTCGCGAGCCAGTCGCTCCAGGCCGCAGATGTCGTGGACTGCATCGTCGCGGAGATCCGTGGCACTCGCTTCCCCGCCACCGGCGGGGCGAACGTGACCCTCAGCTACAGCTACAACCTCACGCCTGGTAGCTCCATGGGGCGACGGCGAACATGCTCCGACGCATCCCGCCAGAGCCTCGAGGTGCGGCGCGCACTCTGGCGCGAGCGCCTCAGCGCCAATAGCGGCGTAGCCGGCGCCGTGAGCGTTTGGAACGAAGCATCACGCCAGTGTGAACTCGGGTCTTGGTCGTCTCGACGTGCGCTCCTCGATCAGATGATGCGCAATGTCGGCGGACTTCAAGGACAGGTCGCGCTCTACCAGCAGCTACGGCGAGAGCCCAGTGTAGGAACCTACCTGCGGCGCGCGATTCTCAGGCGCGTTCGCACACCGCAGGACGTTGAGTTTGTTCGTCGTCGCCTCGGCCTCGAAGCCAACGTGGACTGGGGCTACTTCTCTCGCGTCTGGAACCGCACGAGCAGCCCCGAAGCGCGCCTGCGACTCGTTCGCCGGTGGCTGGAAGTCCTCAGCGATGAGTTCGACTTGCGTCTCCGCGAGCTGGCCCTTCTCGAAGAGCTGGAGCGTATCCCTGAAGCTCGGCGTCTTGCGCATCGGCTTCGCGCGCACCCTCTCGCGGACGCCGCCGTGTACGCCGCCGTTGGCGAGTTCCATCTTCGTCAGGGCGACGAACGCGAAGCGCGACGCGTCTTCAGCGAGCTCGTCGAAGGCGCCCCCTATGACCCGTGGGCACGCCGTCGCCTCGGAGACCTCTACCGCGCGCACGGCTGGAACGACGACGCCTACCGCGAATACACCAGCCTCTCGCGCCTCACCCCGAGCGAGTCGTCCGTGCTGCTGCTCTTGGCGCGCGCCGCCGCCGGCGCCGGACGCGTGGATGAAGCGCTGCGTCTTGAGCAGCGTCTCGCCGAACAGAGCGAACCCGGCAAATTCGAGGGCGTCGCCGGCGTGGCCCAGCTGTGGACCCTTGTTCGCCTCGCGGGTCTCAGCCTGGACGAAGCCGCTCCGCAGGAAGCCATCAACGAGCGTATGCGCTCCACGGGCCTTCTTCGGACGGCGCCATCGGCCATCGCCCTCTTTACCTGGGCACACCCCGAAGACGCACCCACGATGGTCGCCAACATCCCAAGCACGCCCGTGGGCACCGAGTGGGAACGCGCGAACGTTAGCGCAACGGCCCTCGGCATCGAAGCGATGCTCGTGGACGAGCGCGACGAAGGCGACGAGCTGAAGTTCGAGATTCGTCGCTCGGAGCGAGATTCGCTGCGAGATCTCGAGGGCACCTTCTGGCTTGTCACGGGCCTGGGCACCCCGGAAGAACGTTTCGTTCGTCAGAGCGTGACGCTGACCCGGGAGACCCGAACACAAGGGTTCCGCGTGAGCGGCAACGAGCTAACGGTTCTCTAGCGCAGGGTTGGCCGGTCCGCACATCTGGGAGCCACGCTTTGCCGCGTGGCACCAGAGCGAACGACGTGTACGCTTTCTCATGCTCTACCGTCGCCTCGTGGAAACGCTCTTCGCTCTCGCTCTTGTCTCAGCCTGCGGCGCGCCGTCCAGCAACAGCAACACGACGCCGCCACCAGTCTGCCCCCCGGCGGAGAGCGTCGAGTGCCCGGAAGCTACGCCGCCGGTGGAAGCAGTCCCGGCGAGCGAACCCGCCGTGGAACAAGAAGCTTCCGAAGAACGAGAGGTCGTCGCTGGAGCATGCGACCTAGACGCCATTCCCGCCGGGCTCATCGAGGAGACAACCCCGGAGCAGAACGAAGCGATCATCGCTGCGATTCATGGCTGGGTGAACGGGCAAAGCGCGCCGTGGCTCATTCCCCGCGAGGGCATCCTCTTCGCGAAGTCTCAAGACGACCTCGGCGCAGACCCGCCGCACCCCACCTGGACGCGAGAGCAAGGCGAGCGCGCCTGCGGACTGCAGACACTTTGGCTCCGCGACCGCCTTCTTGCCCAACTTAGGCTCCACGCAGACCCTGGATACGGCAACCCCATCCGGTGCACGGGCAATGTCTGCTGCTACTCCGCCCTCGGCGAATACGACTCCGCCGGCGGCATCATCATGTCGTCCCAAGGAGACGGCTGGCGTCTCCGGGCTGGCTACGAGGTCGCCATCAACGGAACCGTCGGCGCGGAGCACACCAGCGACGTAAACCTGCAGGTAAAACGCCGCCTCCAGCGCCTGTTGCGTGGTCGATGCGCGGGTGAGCCAGCCGTCACGCCTTAAGCGAGTTGAGGACAGCGTTCCCTCACGCTGGAACACTCCGCCGCTTTTGCGGGCATCACATCGGCAAATACGACTGCAAAAACACCTTTTTCAAAGACTACTGTTCCCTCAGAGGGAACGATACTTGGTCGCGACGAGTTGACGCACCGCGATCGCCCAGCGACGTTGGGGCGTGGCTGAGATCGCAGATGTGTTCCACTACCTCGACTATCGCGACTTCCTTCGCGACCGTTTTGAGGCAGAGAAGACCCGTTCGGCGGCGTTCTCTTATCGTTACGTGGCGAAGCGCGTCGGCGTCAAAACTCCGGGTCATCTCAAGCGCATCGTCGATGGAGAGCGTCGGCTGACGGAGCCCATGGCACTTCGGTACGCGGAGCTTTTTCAGCTCTCTCCGAACGAGTCCCGATACTTTGCGTCCCTCGTTCGCTTCAACAACGCGTCGCATAGTGACGAACGACAAGTGGCCTATGAGGAGCTTGCGAAGTTCCGGCGCTTCGTCGCCATTCACAAGGTCGACACGCGGCAGGCAGAGTTTTGCCGTGAGTGGTACATGCCAGCGATTCGCGAGCTCGTGGCCTGCAAAGGCTTTGTCGAGGACCCCGCGTGGATCGCGCAGAACATGCGGCCCACGATCACCGTGCGCCAAGCGAAGAAAGCTCTGAAGACGCTCGAGGACCTCGGGCTACTTCAGCGCGTCGAGGGTCGCCTCGTACAAACGGACGCGACGGTGACGACGGGCTCTCAGACCCACTGGGTCCATGTCATCCGATACCACCGCTCGATGCTTGAGCGCGCGTCGGAGTGCATCGACGAGTTTGTCGCCGCCGAACGAGATCTCTCGTCCGTGACCCTGGCGGTTCCCGATAGCGCGATTGCCGAGATCAAAACGAAGATGGCGGCCTTTCGCCGTGAGCTATTGGCGGAGTACGGAGCGCGCACGGACGGCGAACGTATTTGCCAAGTGAGCATGCAGCTCTTCCCGTTGAGCGCACCCATCAAAGGAGATGTGTCGTGAGAGTCACCGCGTTCGTTCTTTGTATCCTCGGATGCACCGGATCCGAAGTTGGAAACCCGCCCTTTCAGCCCGAGGTGCCCGGGCCGGCCTTCGACCCGAGCGTCGTTGAGGTCGTTCCTCATCCGGCGGGTGCCGGGCAGAATATCTTTCGCCTCCCGGAGAGCGCCGTGCCGGGCGTGGTGCGCATGACGGCGACGTTCCTCGACGAAGCCAACTCCGCGCGGCAGATGACGCGTGGGGACAACATGTTCGTCATGAACGTGTCCGCCATGAGCGGCACTCAGCGCCTCCGGGTCGAAGGTCGCACAAACACGGCGCGAATCGCACCCATGGACTTCGACCTTGGACCTGATGGAGTTCGCTTTGTCGACGCCGCCGGAGGCTGCATCGAGCTCGAGACACGAAGTGTTCACACCGACAGTGACATTCCCGTCCGCGCGCGGAACCGATGCGACAGCACCATCACCGTGCGCGCCGCGTTACGGGTCGGCGATTGGCTCGCGGATCCCACAACGCAAGACGCGGCGCCAGGTGAAGTCGTGCACTTCGACCTGACCCCCGCCGAACTCGCCGGCAACGACACTCTGCTGCTCAGCGCCGGCAGCGAGACGATGGCCATCACTCTCTGGCGTTAGCCAGCTCCCCTTCGACACGAACAGAATCACCCCGCTCATGATCAGAACACACCTCTCTCCTTTGCTCTCTCTTGGCCTCGCAGTCGGCGTCGCCCTCGGCGGCTGTGGCGACGACTCGACGCCACAGACCGACGCCGGCACCGACGCCGGAAGCGATGCGGGTGCCGCGGACGCTGTAGGCGACACGGACTCAAACGACGCAGCCGACGCACCCGAAGGGTGTGTTCAGGCGAACATCGTCGAATGGCGACTCGACCGCGAAGAAGACGTGCGCGTGGGGTACGAAGCAACCCTCGACCAACGGATCGATGGGGCCACAGTGAGCTTATTGCTGTGGTTCGAGCGCTACAACGACACAGAATACACGGGGCCCGTGGACATGAGCCTCGCCCCCGACAACAACTTTGGAACGTGCGCGAAGTGCGCATGGGCGCGCTCGCTGACTCGCCCGGACCTGACCTTCTACGCGGAGAGCGGCCAGCTCAACCTGCGCCGTGACCCCTTCCTTCGCACGCTCGATGTCACCGGCGAGAACCTCCGCTTGGTTCAGGTGACCCTCGACGAGACGCGCGTGTCGACGCCCGTGGAAGACGGCTTCTGCCTGGAGATCGCGGCCTTCGAGACGGAGTCGACGTTCGTCTCCGAAGGATGGACCTGCGACCGTGATCTCTACAACGACGGCATGTGTCACTGCGATTGTGGTGCCTTCGACCCGGACTGCAGCGCCGGATTTCTGGAGCCGCCGCCGATTCCGGTGGACTGCGACGAGACTCAGATCTGCGGCTTCGACCTCTCGACGGAAGGGCCCGCTTGCCTCACGCGATGCGACATCGACGAGGCGAACTCTTGCGGCGACGGGATCTGCATCGTGGACACGACCTTCGACGGAGTGGATCGTTGCGCCACGGAACCAGCCATCGTGTCCGACGTAGCGCCCGGTGAGCTCTGCGCGGGTCCCGAAGGACTCCAGCTCTTCTGCAACGTCGTCGATGGAGGCACCCAAGGCTACTGCGACGACGAGCGAATCTGCCGCCGCGTCTGCGCGAGCGACGCCGACTGCGAAGGCACGGGTTTCGATTGCCTTCGCTTCGCAGCGGACGATGGCCGCGGGTTCTGCGGCGTATTCGCCGAAGACGGTTAGGACACTCCGAACACTCTCGCGGCTCGAAGTCCATTGGGTGACGCCGACACAACGAAAGAGAAACGATGAGTGCGAAGAACGATCAACAAACCACTTTTCGACAGCCCCGACTGACTGTTCTTTGGCTCAGCTTGCTCCTGTCCGCGGCGTGCACTCCAACCCTGAGAGGCGCGCCCAGTGAAGGCGACTCCGGGGCAGGCGACCCCGACGTCGGATTCCCCGATGGCGGCATCGGCGACGACGAGCTTGCCCTGACGCGTGTGGCACCCCGCAACGGGCCCTTCTTGGGCGGCAACGAGGTGCTCGTTCGCGGCGGCGGCTTCGCACAAGGCATGGCGATTGAAGTCGGTGGCCGGCTCGTCGACGCACCGGACCTGGTCGTTGTGGACTCAAACCGTGCTCGCATCCTGGCCATGCCGGCGGGCGAGCCAGGACCAGCGGATGTCGTCGTCACACGCGCCGACGGCGCCACGCTTCGTCTAGAAGACGGCTACACGTACAACACCCTCGCCCTCGAGCCGACCCGCGGGAGCGTAAGCGGCGGAACTCGAGTGACCATCACCGGCATGGCCACAGACTTCATGGAGGGTGACGAAGTCCTCTTCGGCCGGCGAGCCTGCACAGACGTGGAGGTCGTGTCGACAAGCACGTTCCGTTGCAAAACACCCGCCGCAACGCGCGGATACGAAGACGTAACCTACGTGCCTTCGACGGATCGCGAAACCCCACTCGATACGCTCGTCCTTGAGGAGGCTTTTGAGTTCTACGATGCGTCGGACCCCACATTCGGTGGCCTCGCCGGCGGGCCTCTCGACGGGACGCTCAACGTAAGCGTCATCGACGTCGCCAGCGGCCTCGCACTTTCCGACGCATTCGTCTTTGTCGGAGACCAAGCCGGAGAGCACCAAGGGCTGACGAATATCCTCGGGCAAATCACGTTTTCCGGCGACGACCTCTTCGGTCAGCAGAGCGTCCACGCCGCGAAACACTGCTACGAGACGACGAGCTGGGTTGCCTTCGACGCACAGAACGTCTCGATCTTTCTCACTCCATGGCGCGACCCGGAGTGTGCGCCCCCGGGTGACGGCGGCGGCGGCGGCGGCAACCGGGCTGGTGCCTTCGTGAGCGGCGAACTCATCTGGACCGTGGGCATCGAATTCGAAGCCCAACACCCGAACCCATGGGACAATCTTCCAGAGCCCGAAGGCGACTGGACACGCGTCGCTTACGTCTACGCGACGCAACCTTGCGCGGGAACAAGCGCCGGATGCGTCAATCCAGACCCCGCCGCCGGTGGCGCCATTCAACGCGTCTTGGAGAACGCGCCGGGAGTGCGCGGCTACCCCTATCGCATCTTCGTGAGGCCTGCGGCCTTCGCCGTGTACAGCATCGCCGGTCTCGAAAACAGTCGCACACGCGAATTTGTGCCTCACCTCATGGGCATCGCGCGCAACGTTCTCGCGGGCCCCGGTCAAGAGGTCGAGGGCGCCGACATGGTGATGAACATTCCCCTCGACCAACATCTCGACGTGCGCCTGGAAGAGCTTCCCGCGCCAACAGCGGCCGGACCGAACCGCTTCGAAGTGAGGGCTGACATCGATCTGGGCGGCGAAGGCGTCATCGTTCGCCGTGTTTCGGGAGAGAGCTTGGACGTCGCGAGGTCAGATTCCATAGACGAGGCTTTCCACTTCGCAACGCTCCCCGCGCTCCAAGGAGAGCTGTCCGACGCGCGCTACCGCGTCGAAGCCGGTTGGCTGACGGGAAGCGTCGGCAGTGACCCGGTCACCGTGGCCCGCATGAACGGCATTCGTACCTTGGACGCGGAGGTCGCGCTTCGCGGCTTCCCGCCGATTGCTGTTCCGACCGCCCCGGCGTTTGGTGAGATGATTCCCGAAGACCGAACCCTGCGCTGGGCAAGCGAAGGCGGCGCAGAGCCCGACTACTACTTTATTGGGATCGTGGACTCGAATCGAAACCCGGTCTGGCGCTACTTTGTCCGCGGCGACGAAACGAGCGCGACGCTGCCGAACCTCGCTGACATCCCCGGCGTCGAACTCGAAGACATCGAGGAGGGGCTTATCACCTGGTTCATCTACGCTGTGCGCATCCCCGGCTTTGACTTCGACGAGATGACCTACAGCGACCTCAACACCAATCGATGGAACGCGTGGTCCATTGGTACGCACACGGCCCGCCAATGATCACGGAATTGTTTCTCGACCGCACTCGCTGGGCATGGCGCGGAATTATGTGCGGCGCGCTCTTCTTCGCGTTGGCCTCGTGCGGTGATGACGAGCGGCCCATCCGCGCGGGCGAAGACGGCGGCCCAGCGCAGGACACGAGCTTCTTCCGGTGCATCAACAGCGACTCTCAGACCTGCCGTGGTACGGAGCATCTCACGTGCGTGCCAGACGGTGAGTTCCTGCGCCGCGAAACCGAAGACTGCGCCGAAAACGAACCGGCGGAGCTCTGCATCGCGGGTCTTGGCTGTCGCCTCTGCGTGCCAAACGAGCGCGCATGCCGCGGCCAGGACGTGATCACCTGTAACGCAGAGGGCGACGGTTTCGTCGTCGATGAGTCGTGCTTGCCGAGTGAAGGGAACGTTTGCCGAGCCGGCGCATGCGTGACGCTCTGCGAAGCCGCCGCTCAGGACCGTAGCTACGAAGGCTGCGAGTTCTACGGCGTCGACCTCGACAACGTCGCTTTGGACCGGGGAGGCGACGCTTCGTCTCAGCAATACGCCATCGTCGTGAGCAACCCGTCGAATCTGGCAACGGATGTGTGGGTAGAGGTGAACGATTCGGCCTTCGATGAAGGACCCGTCGTCCGGGAACTCGAGCGGGAGACGCTTCTGCCCGGCGACCTCTGGACTTTCAATCTCCCGCGACGCGAGGTCGACGGATCGAGCTCGAACCAGGAGTGCGACGCTGAGCTTTCATGCCCCGGCAGCGAGGTATGTGTGTGCGGTGGCGGGCGCCCGCCCTGCTTCTGCCGCGTGTCCGAAGAGTCGACGGGCCGCAACGACGGTACGCACTCGGCGCTCTCTTCCCAGGCCTACCGCGTTCGCTCGACGCTTCCCATCATCGCCTATCAGTTCAACCCTCTGGACAACGTGGACGTCTTCTCTAACGACGCGTCGCTCCTCTTGCCCAGCGCAGCCGTGGGCCGGAACTACACGGTGGTCGGATGGCCGCAGACCATCGCCGACGCGGACTGCAATCCCCTCGACCCAGCGTGCGCAGACATCGATTTCATCCCGAGCGTGGACGACGAAGACCTGCGTGCGTTCTTGACGGTGGTAGGCACCAGCGAGAATACAGAAGTATCGGTGACCTTCGGTAACCGCGCAGGCCGCGTTTGGCGCCCCGGCGTGGACACGCTGATGTTCTCTGGAGACGAATACACCGTCACGCTCGGCGAGTTTGACGTGCTCAACCTAGAGACCGATGGACTCAACAACGACTTCACGGGGACCCAGGTAAGCGCCTCCCAAGATGTCTCGGTGTTCGTCGGCAGCGAAGCCTCGGACGCACCACGTTTTGACACCTACGCCACCCGGCAGTGCTGTGCAGATCACCTCGAAGACCAGCTCTTCAGCAACTCCACGCTGGGCTCACGCTTCATCATCGCGCGCATGCCTCCTCGGAGCGTCGCACTCAATGGCGCCTTCCTGAATCCCGAACGAGACAGTGTGGCAGAAGTCAACGAGCCGGAATGGGTACGCGTGCAAGCGATCTCCATCGGCGTCACAACGGTCACCACGACGCTGCCGCCGCCGGACGACCGCTTCACGTTGGAGCTTGGCGAATCCATCATCCTTCGCGCCGACCAAGACTTCACCATGACAGCGCTCGGTGGACGGCCCGTGGCCGTGATGCAGGTGCTCCCAAGTCAGGAAGCCCTGGGCATTCCGCAGCGTTACCCCGGCGGGGACCCCGCCATCGTGATGGTCCCGCCGCGAGAACAATACCGTCGTGACTACGTGTTTCTAACGCCGAACCGTTACGCCTTCGACTTCGTGGTCATCACCGCCGACGCCACCACCGACATCATGCTCGATGGAGCGCCTCCTGACCCGCAACGCTGCACGACGTCGCCTGCGGACGGCATCACGCGCTTGCCCGGCGACCCTCCTCCGAGAGAAGTGATCCACCGCTGCCAGCTTTCGTTCCCGGACATCGCCAATTGCCCCGAAGAAGAAGAAGGCTGCGAAGGCGGGGTCCTCGAAGGCGAGCAAAATGACGGGGTGCACACCGTCCTCGCTACGCAGCCCGTTGGCGTCGTCGTCTACGGCTTCGACTCCTTCGTGAGCTACGCCTATGCCGGCGGTCTCAACCTGACGCCCTTCCGCGAGTGAGACAGACGCAGCTCTATGAAGTCTCTGTCCAGACGGCGAGCTCGTTGCCCGACGGATCATGAAAATGAAAGCGCCGGCCGCCTGGGAAGTCGAAGGGCTCCGTCGTGATGGTTCCGCCGGCACTTTTCACGGCAGAACACGTTTCATCCAGCTCGTCGGAGTAGAGAATGACGAGAGGCCCACCGGTCTTGAGGCTCTCGCCTTCTTCGAGCGGGCGCATGCCGCCCTGCTCGCCGTCATCGCCCTGAATTCCGCTGTATGCGGGCCCGTAGTCCGTGAATCCCCAGCCAAAAGCGGAGGTGTAGAACGCTTTCGACGCTGCGAGGTCGGTCACGGTGATTTCGATGTAGTCGATTCGGTGATGTCGAGACATGGCGCGAGCATACACAAGGGTGAGACATCACCTTCCTGCTCAGGGTCTCGCCGGTGTAGGGTCCCCAAACTCGATGACGAACACCCCAATCTGGAATCCGCGCCCATGACACGAGAACTTGTCGTTTCCGACGAAGTGAGACACGCCCTAGTCACCCTGAGAAAGTTCTCCCTTCGGCAAAAGCCCGTCGCCCGCGTAAGCGCGGCTCGCGTCGCGGAGGTCGAAAAGGCCTTAGGTTGCAGCCTTCACGACGAGTTCCTCGCCACCCTCGCGGCAGAACTCGACCCACCCGGTGACGCGAAGATCCTCGATCTGGCCGGCATCGCCGATGTCACAGCGTCCCTCCGCGAGCTCGACTGGGGCTCCAAACGCGTAGCCATCGCCCAGGATAAAATCGGCGGCCGCGTCTACTTTCACGTCGCGTCCAAGCCCTCGGACGGTCCGCTCAAATTGAACGAGAACTCCCACTACCTGGGCTCCTACGGGCGATGGCTCGAAGGCTACGCTTCGGTGGCCCGGGACTTCTTCGCCGAAGGCACCAACGACCAGCGTGCGCTGGCAAGCTGGCAGCCCACGAATGAAGAGCTCCAGGGTTTTTCTCCCGAAATCGGCTGAAGACCCGAGCGTAGGGCTTCCTTTTTCGGGCGTGCACAGGGAGCACGAAGCGTCTAGAACCGGACCATGCATTGGTTCCCGATCATCCTAGGCACCTGGAACGAAACACTGCGCGTATGTACGCCCACCGTCGTCGAGCAAGTGTTCGGCCGCGTCAAAAAGGACGTGTGCGACCAGCGCCTCGACGAGTGGGCGGCGACGGCGTGCCGTCTCGCGGACGTTCGTATCTCCGTCGAAGGCGATGAGAACCTCAAGGACCTGCGCAACGGCGAGAGCTTTGTGGTCATCTCCAACCACCAGTCGAGCTACGACATCTTCGTGCTCATGCACACCTACCCAAGCTCCTTGCGGATGGTCGCGAAGAAACAAATTTTCCAGGTCCCCGTGATGGGCGGCGCGATGAAGGCCTCGGGTTTTGTGTCCGTCGACCGCAGCAACAGCGAGAGCGCGCGTCAGTCGCTGGAGAACGCGAAGGCCGCGTTTGAAGCGGGAACGAGCATTTGGATCGCCCCGGAAGGAACGCGCAGCGACGATGGACGCCTGCTCCCCTTCAAGAAGGGCGGGTTCATGCTCGCGCTCTCCGCTCAGCGGCGCATCCTGCCCGTGACCCTCATCGACACCAACACCGTGCTGCCATCGAAGGACCACAAGGTCCGCTCCGGCAAACACGTCCGCGTGCGTTTCCACCCGCCCGTGGACCCCGCCGACTTCGGCGTCGAGCGACGTGATGAGCTCGTGGACCACGTGCGAAACGTCATCATCAGCGGGCAGCCGGAAGAGCTCCGTCAGTAGAGCGACCGAATGGCGAAGAAAGTTCAGACCGCCAAAGCGAAGCTCAAGGCCCACGCGCTCTCTTTGCCTGAAGCCTGGGAAGACCATCCTTTTTTCTGTAGGGAACTTTTCGGAAGTTCCCTCGCCGCAAGCGGCTCACCTTCAAACTTGGGGCGAGTCCGTCATCAAGGTGCGAAAGAAAATCTTCGTCTTCCTCGGCGGCAGCGACGACCCCAGCCACCTGCGACTCAGCATGAAACTCCCCGGCTCCTGCGGCGAGGTCCTACGTCGCGAAGACGCCGAGCCCACCGGCTACGGGCTTGGCCGGAGCGGCTGGGTGACGCTGACGATTCCAAGCAAGTCTCTGCCGAAACAAGACGTCCTCGAGGACTGGCTCGAAGAGAGCTACCAGGCCGTCGCGCCTAAGAAGCTCGCGCGCATGCTCGACGCGGACGACGCCTAGAGAAGTCCGTGCAGGTTCAAGCTTCGCCCACTCATTGAACGCACCAGTCCGAGCGCCCCAGCCAAAGCGTCCTTCAAGAGAGCACAGCTGATCGGACCCTTCTCAACAGTGACGACGATGTTCAGGGCCCAAGAGCCGTGGTTGATCACGCGGGCGTAGAGCTTTGGGTTGAGACTCGTTTCATCCGCTTGCGTCATGACCTGGACGAAGTGAACGTCGCCGAGCACGCGCCAGTAGCAGTCCACTTTGGTGCAGCTCTCTGGTCCAATCCCAAGCTTGGCCAGCAGCTCAACCTCGTCTGAGCAAGGATGAACGGCGATGTACTCTCCCAACCCCGGGAGCGACACGAGCTCACTCGGAATCCTCCCCACACGCTCTTCGAAGGCCTCGAGTCTTGCTTCGGGACTTACGCTCGCCCCGGTCGTCAGGTAGGCGCGCAGATGCTGTTCCTCGAGCTCAACGCGAATCCACTGCCCGGCGTCAAACACACCCGGCGGAGCATCGATCATCGTGAGGCAGGCGACATCGAGTCGAAGATAGATGAGACCATCCTCGTCCACACCATCCACCTGGCCGCACATATGGATCGAAGAGCCAACGTTCTCCACAGCGTAAGTCTTGTCCTCCGTGACGAATGCGTTCCGCCCGAGTTCGAGAACTTCGTCCACGTCGAACTCCAGGTCCGCGCTAGCGCCAGGCACCACATACCGGTTGCTCTCGCTCGCCACGACAAATTCGCCGAACTCGCACGCGACACGAACGTGGGTCTCGCCATGTACTTCAAGGACTCGGACTCGCATAGAACCCCGGACGATAGCGCACAGCTTCGACAAGTGCTGCGCTCACGGTGTAACGTGGGGTATGACATTCCAACGACGCGTCATCGCGATCACGGGCGCGGGTTCCGGTATTGGCCGAGCTCTCGCCGTCGAAATGGGCAAGCGCGGAGCTCACCTCTCGCTCTCCGATATCGACGAAGCGGGGCTCAACGAGACCGCGGCGCTGCTCGGAGAGCGCAACGTCACCACGACGCGCGTCGATGTTGCCGACCGGGAAGCGGTGGAAGCCTGGGCGGCGGATACCGTGCGCGCCCACGGAAAAGTCGACGCCATCGTCAACAACGCCGGCGTCACGGTGCAGGAGACCATCGCGGACATCAGCTATGAGGACTTCGAGTGGATCGTCGGCATCAACCTGTGGGGCGTGGTCCACGGAACGAAGGCGTTCTTGCCGCACCTCATGCAGCGCAATACAGGTTGGGTCGTGAACGTCTCGAGCGTCTTCGGCATGATCGGTTTCCCCGGCCAAGGCTCCTACAACGCGACGAAGTTCGCCGTGCGCGGGATGACCGAGGCGCTCCGCTGGGAGCTTGAGGAGACCGACGTCACCGTGTGCTCGGTTCACCCCGGCGGAATCCGCACGAACATCGTGCGCAACGGACGAATGCACAGCGACCCTTTGGGGCGCGTCGATCCCAAGGACATGGCGGACCAGTTTGAAAAGATGGCCAGGACCACGCCAGCGGAGGCAGCACGCGTCATCGCCGACGGCATGGCCAAGAAAGAGCCGCGCATTCTCATCGGCAACGACGCCCGCGCCATCGACGCCATTCAGCGTGTGGCGCCTCGTCGCTACGGCAGCATCATGAAGCGCCTCGCCGACGTCTTCGACGTCTGAGCACGATACTCGCTCAGCGAACGAGGATCTCGAGGGCGCCTTCCGCGGGCGGCTCAGCGGTGAAGCGCCGGAGGCTCGCGGCGCCCTCTTCGCCCACGGCATCGAGGCGTAGCCAAGCAACGCCGGCATTCCGCGCCGGAAGCGAGGCCATGTCCGCCGCCTCGAACTCTCCGCCTGTGAATCGCCCAACGAGGACTCCATCGAGGCGAGCCTCCACGACGCCGGCAAGGCCCGGAACTCGTATGGTCTCAATTGAGCCTTCAGGCGCTTGCCAGTTCAGCCCGTAGAGCGCGAAGGCGCCCTCATCGTCGCCTCCGTCGCAACCTTCGCTCACCGCCCAAGGGTCGGTCTGAAAACGCTCACCTTCCCACTCGCCGTGGACGAAGGGCCGAATGGTCTCGATGCCAATGGCGAAGTCCTCGTGCTCGCGATGCCCGGGCGGGGAGGTAGGCGGCATCGCGAAGGCCTTCGACGTCTCCGCCAAGAGCGCGCGTAGCGGCTCCGACTCAGCGGCCCTTGGGCCTGTGGTCCAGATGCCATGAGCGTCGTCGCGGGACTCTTCGTGTGGCCGAACGATCCAAGGCAAGAGCGCACCCACGCCCTCCTCGTCAGCACGTTCAAAGAACACGCGGAACCACTCTTCGCGATCGCTCCATTCGCGAGGGATTCCCACTTCGCCCACGACGAGGGGTTTGCCAATCTCCCGAGACAAGGACGCGCGATCGCTCAGCCAATCGGCAAAACGCGCGGGTGAGTCCGCCACGAGGAGGTTCTGCGGGTATCCGTGCGTGTCCCCGTAGCCGACCCAATCCAGCTCGTGAATCTCACGCCAGAAGCGACGAGACTGGGGGCTGTTGTAGCCAATGTGGCCCGCGGCGATGAGGTGGTTTTCGTCGTGGGCGCGAATGCGCGCCGCAGCGGAGTCGAGAAACGAAACGAGAGAGCGCTGCGCGCCGCAGGTCGACGCCGATGCCTCGTTGAAGATCTCCCACGCGAAGATGGTTGGGTCCTCGGCGTAGGCAACACCAGTCACGCTATTCACCCGGGAGACCACCCGCTCGATGTGCGCAAAGTAGAGCTCGCGTACGCGGGCGCTGTCGAGCGTCGCCGCGAGCTCCGCGGGCATGAGGTTGTCGTAGCGTGGCGGGATGCCCGCCCAGCGCGCGTATTGCGGGAGCCCTCCGTGGTCGCGCCAGCGGTTGCCCAACACGACGATGACACGAACGTTCTGTTCCCGAGCGCGAGCGAGCACATGGTCCAAGTGCTCGAAGGACTCTTCGACCCATGCTTCCGGTCCTGTGCGAAACGCGGAGCTGCGTGCCCAGTCTTCCTGGCGATCCGTTTCGCCGAGGGCCCACAAGCGCGCGACGCGGAGGTCGCCATCGCTCATCGCCGAGAGCGTCTCCGCGCTGGCCTCGCGCGTCACGTCTCCATGGACGAGCGCCGCGTTTGCGCCCACGAAGCGCACCGGGTGACCGCCTAGCACGAACGAAGTGTTCTCCACCTCGACAAACGCTCCCGCGACAACTGGCGGCGGCGCGAAAGCATCTTTAGCGATTGCTGGGATTGGGTCACTACAACCAACAGCGACGAACAAAACGCCAGAGACCAGGAGGGCAGCTCGCATGCGGGACAACTAGCGTCCGTCGATCCAAGGAGAAGGGGAGCAATACGCGCCGTCGCGGCCTCCCTCGGAGCAGCCTGTGAAGCCGAGACTTGTGCAGTCGACGCTCTCCGTGCGGCCGTCGCGGCATCCCGGGTCGATATCGCCTCCCGAAGGAAAGTTCGGGGCGAGGGCTGAGTCGATGGCGCCCACGTCCCTCGGGTCAGGCCCAACATCCAGAACGTCAGAACCCGCGTCACCGGCGGCGTCCAGGTAGGAGCCATCGGCCGCGGGCCCTGCGTCGGTAGCGGCGTCGTTGACGGAGGCGTGGCGCTTCATAACGCCACGCTATCATCTCCCACACCCCCTCAGAGACTACTCGGGAAGCGAAGCGCGGTTTGCTTCGTACCAAGCGTTCGCGGCGGTGGCCGCAGCGGCGAGGTCGTCATCCTTGGTGCGACCGTTGATGTCGTACTCGAACATGGTCTCTCGGTTGTGGTGGCGGCTGAGGTTCTTGATGGCGTAAAGCGCGGAGTCGCGGACCTGCGACCACGCGGAACCATCGTGGTGAACGCGGCCGCTGGTTCCGGCGAGGGTGGTCCAGCCCGAGATGTTGTACGTGTTGGGCGTTGCGTCGGCGAGAAGCGGAATCATCGTGTGAATGGCGGCGACGTTCTGCAGGTCGCTGCTCGCGCTCATGCCTTCGGCCTTCACGTAGGGGTTCTCGTCCGCCATCAGCTCGATGGCGCGAGCCGTCGCCGCCACGCGCTCGGGCTCGCCTTCGTTCATGCGTCGCGTGAGCGTAGCGAGGAGGCCCATGGCGCGGCCACGAACACCTGGGTCTGCGTGCCG
>JBGCFM010000057.1:0-25229 GCA_045106895.1 Polyangiales bacterium
GTTGCTCTCGATGCGAGCAAAGGAGCGGAGACCCTTCACGATGGACGCCACACGTCGCGTTCCTTCAAGGCTGTCAGCGAGCATTTCCTCGCAATCATCGAGTCGGTCACGGACGGACGGCATGGTGTCGCCTATGTGCGTCCGAATTTCACCGAGCTGCTCTTGCACCTGCTGCAGGTTGACCAAGATAAACGCCGCCGGGTTGTTCACTTCGTGCGCGACGCCGGCGGCAAGCTGCCCGATGGCGGCGAGCCGGTTGGCGTGGACAAGCCGCAGCTCATACTCACGCGCACGCGTCCGGTCCGTCGTGTCGCGTACGCAGTTCAAAAGTGCGCCGCGCCCATGCCAGTCGACGGGAGTCGTGCGCATCTCTGCGGTGCAGGTCTCGCCATTGCGCTGAATCTCGAGCTCCACCACGCTCTGTGACGTCGACTGAAACCCAAACACTTCCCCGACAAGTTCCGGCGGTCGGCGACCGAACACGGACTCACACGCAGCGTTCGCGAAGAGAACGATGTGGTCGACGACGTCCACGACCACCATCGCATCCATGTTGCCATCGATGACGGACCGAAGGTCCGCACGGGAGCGCGCGCGAGCGACGGCGTAGCGTAGCGCAGCGCCCAGCCGTTCAGGACCAAGGCCCTTGATGACGTAGTCATCCGCTCCGACGCTCACAGCTCGTCTCGCCAGCTCGATGTCCCCCGTATGCGCGATGATCGGAGGCGCGGTCGCGTCGACCACCAGGCCTTCGATGGTCGCCAGACCCGTGGAGTCCGTCACGCTCAGATCCGCGATCACAAGATCGAGCGGTCGCGTTTGTAGTAGCGCGCGCGCTTCGCTGAGCGACCTGGCGTAGTGGAGGTCCGCCCGTACCCAGTTCAAGCGGCTCAACTGGGCCTCGATGAGCGCAGTGTCAGCTTCGTCATCCTCAAGAACGAGAACGGAAAGCGCCAGGGCGGCCTCGGAGTGCATTCGCTACCTTGGGTCGGCTTCAAACATGGAGTCGAGCCTCTCTGCTTCCACTCCGAGTGAGTACGTGGGAGTCCCGCTCAGGATTCCGTTCACGCCACGGAACGAACTCTGAATGTGCATCCCGTCTTCATCAATGACGTACTCGCGAATACGTTTCTCGTGCCAGGACCCTCGCATTTTGAGCACCGTTAGGCCGCGACGCATTTCTCCTTGAAGCTCAACGTAGCGAAGGAGAATGATCGAATCCGTGATCGTCGAAATGTGCGTCTCTGTGATCGACTCGCCGCCGAGCAGCATGGACGTCGTGTTCGTGAACATCCCAGCCGTTTCCATCTTCTTGATGTGACTGGTGATGCCAATGACGAACTCGCGGAACGACTTGACCGTGGCACCTCGCTCCAAAGCGGACATCGAGTCCACAGCGATCCGGCTTGGCTTGAAGTCCTCGATCTCGCGCTTCATTCGAATGAGATGGTCCTCGAGACCCATCGTCTCGGGGTAGCGGCAGACGATCTTTAGGCGCCCCGCTTTTTCGCTCGCCGCATAGTCAACGCCCCAAGACGCGGCGTTGCGGACGAGCTGCTCGCGGCTTTCCTCAAAAGCGAAGAGCAACGCTCGCTCGTTTCCCTTGATGGCCGCCTTCATGAACTCCGTCACCATGAGCGTCTTGCCGGTGCCCGTGGCGCCGCTGACCAAGATGATCGAGTCCCGGAACATGCCCCCCTTGCACATCGAATCGAGTTCTTCGTTGCCGGAAGAGATTCGCACCGTGGACGAGTTCTGAGTGAGCTCGATGGCCGAAAGCGGAATAACGGTGACGCCGTCTCGTGAATCAACGGTGAACGGGAACTCACCCTTCTGATGGCTCGCGCCTCGAATCTTCAGGATCTCGATGGTTCGACGACGCTTCTCGGCTTCGAGTTGATTTCGAAGAATCACCACGTTGTCCGCGACAAACTCTTCGATTCCGTAGCGACCGATCTCTCCGTATTCGTCGGTTCGCTCCATCGTGATCACGGTGGTGACTCCGAGAGCACGCAGACCCATCACGATGCGGTGCAGCTCGCGACGGATGAGGTTCGGGTCATTGAACTTTGGAAACGCGGCTCCCACCGAATCGATAACGACGCGCTTCGCACCGGTGCGCCCGATCGCGGTCTCGATGCGTGCAAGGAGCGCCGAGAAGTCGAAGGGTCCGGTTTCGACCTGCTCTTCGCCAGGCTCGGGCGAAGCATCGACAAAAGCGAGCTTCTCATCGGCAACGTATTGTTCCAGGTCCCAACCGAAAGAACGGACGTTTCGCGCGATCTCCTTGGGCTCTTCTTCGAAGGTGAGAAACACCCCGTTCTGATCGAACTTGCGGATGCCTTCGACGAGAAACTGAACCGCGAAGATGGTCTTGCCACTTCCTGCGGTTCCGGCGACCAAGGTGGAGCGTTGCGATGGAATACCGCCCTCGGAGATGAGGTCGAAACCATCGATCCCAACGCTTAGTTTTTCAACACCCTTACTCATCCTCGTTGCCCTCCGCGCGTTCTACGTCCAGTCCGACCAAAACACGTTCGCGATCACTCATGTCACCGATCAACTTCCGCAGTGGTAGCGGGAGTTCTTTGATCAGCGTCGGCGTCGCCAGGATTTTGTCCGCGTCGGCGCGCTCCGGCTCCTCCAAGACATCCACGACTTCAAGCTTGTAGTTGCCATTTAGGTCCTTGCGGCAGATGCGCTCAAGGTTGCGCACGGCCCGCTGGGAATGGCCGCTCTGGCCAGTGATGTAGAGCCTCAAGGTATACTTCATGGCTTTCCTTTTACGCGCGAACGCCGAATCCCGATGCGGTAGTAATCCACCAAGAGACCCATCATCTCCAGCGCGAGCAAACGTCCATCAACGCCGAACGCGCGGACACGCGCACTCTTTCGCCCCGCTGTCGCCGCCCGGAGTGCGTTGACGTGAACATCAATGAGGTCCCGAGGACCGCCGCTCAGGTCGCCAATGGTGGCCGCGAGTTCGGCCATACGTTTGGTGGGCTTGGGTTTGTCGCAGATCACCTGCTCGACGTAGCTCTCGAGTAGCGGCTTGTACTCTTTGCACAGCTCCTCGTATTCGCGGGGCGCACGTTGCTTGATGGCGCTAGCGTTCGTGAGCGAACGGGTGACCGATGTCTTCGCGCCGGAGGTCGAGAGCTCACTGAAACGCAGAAGCGTTTGCTCGAGCATCTTGATGCGCGCCTCTCGCTGGCGCGAAAGGGCAAACCCGATGGCTCGGCGAAGAGTGATGGGAGAGAGCGAAGGCTTCTCCAAGAAGTCCTCCGCTCCGGCATCGACGCAAGCTAACGCGACATCCGTCGATTCGTTGCCCGTCAGAACGATCAACGGAACGTTCGGCATCTGCTCTTTCGCGCGGGTCACGGTCTCGACACCTTTGCAATCCGGGAGGCCAAGATCGACGAGCAGCAAGTCAGTCGGTTGGTCGTCGCTGTCGACTTCACTCATGGAAGCGGCAACACGAAGCTCGAAGCTGTGGTCTTCCACGGCCTGAAGGGCCACCTTCACGAGTTCAGCATCGGCCGGCTCATTTTCAACCAACAGGATGTGGAGTGGGTTTCCACTCGTTGTTGAAATTGCCCCCATGATTCGCCCCTCCGGCACCATACTGGATCGTACGAAAAAACCGAACTCCTAGGAGTCCGGTTTCGTCGTGTTCTGTCACGGTGGTGGAGCGACGGGGGATCGAACCCCGGACCTTCGCACTGCCAGTGCGACGCTCTCCCAGCTGAGCTACCGCCCCGCGAAGAATGCGTTACTTGGGCGATCCAAACGCCCTTGTCAACCGCTCAAGTTCACTCTGTTTAAGGAAACTCAAAGAAGCCCAAATCTTAGAGTTCGTGAGGCATTCGATCCCGCGGACTCTGAAAGAAATGCATCGGCGAGTAACGCAGGAAGTTTGAAACACGAGATGTGTAGAGCATGGCGTAGTGCTCAGCCTGGTGGCCAAAGCTCGACTGCTCTCCACCCGCTTTGAAAAGCGAGCCCCAGAAGGGGTGGAAGCGTTGAGAGACCCCTCGGTCGAGCTCCTCATACTCTCGTTCCGTCGCGCGAAGGCGTGTGCGAAGCCGGTCCGCGGCGCGCTTGTGCCTGACTCGCTCCGCCTCGTAGGCGGGCGTCAGCCCAGCCTGGTCTTTCTTCTTCTGGAGCGTACGGACGATGCCCTGATGTTGGCGGAGATCGTCCGTCAGCTGCGAGCGAATTTCGTCAAGGGTGTCGAGCCGTTCAAGCGAATGAACAACATCCGCGTGGGCGTCCAACTCAGCGCTCATCTCCTGCACAACGAGCGCGGTTCGCCAGGCAGAGCTCTTGTTGGCCCGAAGCACGTCGCCAAAGATGTGGTCACCGACATAAAGAACGCGGTCCGGCGTCGTGTCGAGTGCCTCCATGAGCGCCGCTTGGTTTCCGCCCGCGTAGAGTTTCCCGCGCTCAAGCTTCGCCGTCTCGCGCCAGTCCTCGTAGTCCTCCTGCACTTCAAAAAACGGCCGCTCTTCGGTGAAGAACACTGGCTTCTTGCTCGCGGTTACGACGAGGTCGAAATAGCTGCGCCACGAGGTGTATGGATGGAGCTCGCCATCGAGCAAAAACTCCATCATTCGCTCGGTGTACTCGGGGTAGGAATTCGTCAGAACGAAGAGCCGCTTCCCGGAGCTACGCAGATGATGCAGCGTGCGCGCGAGGTCTGGATCGCGTTGAACGTAACGAGAGTGGTCCGCCATGATGTGATTGAGAATCGTCCCATCTTGGTGGGACTGGTCGATGCACTCACGCACGTCTCCAAAGAGAGCGTCGTAGTCGACAGCGGCGCCTTCCTCTTCGAGGCACTCGATGGCGGCAGCGTACACCGCAACCTCGGAGAGTCCGTAGAGCGTATCGACCCAGTGGTAACGTTCGCTGGCCGGCCGCAAGCGCCGGGTGTGGTACGCGATCCGGCGCTCTTCAAGGCTGAGCTCTTTGAGCCCGTGGTACGCGCGCTTCACGTACTTGTAGCGATCCATCTTCAGGATGTTTCCGAGCTTCCGGTCGACGAGAAGTCCACGAATCGGAAAATCCGTTCGGTAACGCATGTCCCGAAGGTGCTTGGGGTAACCACGGGCGACGAGCTTGTCGATGGTCGCGTCGATGCTGAGGCGGTCCATCTCGCTCTGGCGATACACCGCGAGCGTGTAGTCCATGTCGAAACCAACCCAGTCGATGTGGTCCATTCGAACGCTGCGGTTCGAATAGACACGCTCGTCGGGGCCCGGTGGACCGAGCGCCATTTGGGCAATCTCAGGCAGAGGTAGCGAAAGCTGCATACAAGATTGTACCGAAAGCACGGCACCCCGCGCGAAGGATTCTTGCGCTTCGTCTGTTTAGGTGCGCGCCGAGTGACGGCGTTCGGCCAACACCACCGCGATCACTGCTCTCACGCCGCGCTCGTCGAGGCCCAGGAGTGGCGCAGCGTCGTCGGCGAGGCGATTGAGACCCAGCAGGCGTAAGCCCGATCCCTGAAGTGGAAACTCAAGTCGCCCCGCATGAACGGCGCGCAGCAGCGCCTCAAGGTCCGAGCTAGGGACACGCGTCAGTCCGCGGAGTGCACCTGCAAGGCTCATCGCTGCTACCGGCGGCGACGACGGCGCTCTGGGCGCGCAAGTCCGTCGCCACCTTCTGCCTGCTGCCAAGGATCGACGATGTCCGCTGGGTTTCGCCCAGACTGCGCCCACGGGTCAAGCACCTCCGAGTAGCGAGTGACGCTCGCACCAGCGACGCGGCCCACGCTTCGCCGCCTGCGTCGACGACGCTGTCGTGGAGGCTCCTCCGCAGTGTCCCAAGGATTCACCACCGCCCGCGACGTGACTTGATTCCCCGGAGCGGGACTATCATCCCAGGGGTTGAGCACCTCCGTCGTCGCGCGGCGCGCGGGAGCTGCCGCCGCCGCAGACACGGATGCGCGCACAATGCGGCAGGAGCGTCGCGCGACCCATTGGAGCGTGTTGGTGGCTGGCGCACGAAAGTCGCGGACGACCACACGCCCATCACGGGCACGGAGGCGAAAGCGCGCTTCTTCGCCCGCGCCGCGGTAGACGATGACCAAGGTTGCGATGGGCCCGGCCGGAGCATCCGCAGCGCCCATCGCCCCGACGCCATTTTCGCGCATTCGCGCTCGAACCCGCGACGAAGTCACCGTCGTATCGTCGGACTCCACGAAAACGACAACGGGCGTGTCGGCATAGGCGTTTCCACCCATGAACACGCCGAACGTGACCACCGCCGCTGTGAAGAGTGAACGCATCGACGTGAAGTGTCGCAACCCCATCGTCGCTGGTCAACGCCGATGGACCGCACACTCGAGCTTTTTGTCTCGCAGAAGGTCTTCATTTCCGGGCGAAGTACCCGAAGGGGCGGGGCGAAAGCTCCTTCCGAGGTATCTTCGGAAGTCGAGGTGAGGGCGGAGAGGGAAGAGGCTCTGCGCTCGACGTGTGGGCGTGCTGCAGCCGCCGCTACCCGAGGGGTACTAAGGAGCGACAAGAACAGCGAAGGGGTCTTCCTCACCGACCAGCGCCTCAAGAGTCACCGCGCCACGCACATCGCTGAGCTCGAGCGTCGCCATTCCGAAGTCGTGCTTCGTTGCGACCATCGCGCCCGTTGAAAGCTCCACCCACTCCTCCCAGCTGCATCCCACTCCGCCCACCGGAATGATGCTCACCCACATCTGCCAGTAGGTGGGGCGGCCGCTCTCGTCGCTTGTGATCGCGTAGGCGTCCCCCGGGGTTCGTCCGCCACTGGAAAACTCCATGAGCAAGCCCTCCCCTCTCTCCGTCTCGATCACCGAGCGCGTGACGCCGGGGTCGAAGAACTTCGAGAAAGGGTTGAGCCAATAGGAGTCATTGATGAAGCGCGCGTGTGCATGGTCCAGGGCCTCGCTCGCCGCTTCACCGCGAAGTCTGTTCCCGTTTTGAAACGCGACGCCGGTGGCGTCACCTCGCAGCAACACCTCGTAGTCGTCCCAGCGGACGCGGGAGAAGTGGCGCTCTCGATCCCAAAGGTGGTGGAGAGAATCCTTGAACGTCCATTCGACGGCACCGGTTCGTGCCCAAGCTTCCTGCGCGGTGCCCGTTTCGATGCGACGAGCAAGAGCGTCGCCAGCGCCCGCTTCGTTCAGGCCGCCGGTTGGTCGAGGCTCGTTGAGCACGAATCCCGTGACCACCACCCCCGCGACGAGGAGTGCGAGCACGCCAAAGAACCAGCGCGCGACGCGGCGAAGGCGTGAACGTTTTGCCATCCCGCATAGTGAGATGCGCTTCTCCTTCAAACAAGCGCTCCTTTTCGGCTCGCTCTCCGCCGCGGAGAGATGATACGACAGAGCATGAAGACTTCACTCGTTATTGGCGCCAATCGAGGCATCGGGTTTGAGATCGCAAAGCAGCTCCGCGAAAAGCGGCACGACGTGATCGCCACCTATCGACAGAGCGCAGGTGCGCTACAGGAGCTCGACGTGGAAGCCATCGGCGGCGTCGACATCGCGGACGACAAAGGCATCAAGCACCTCGTGCAAGCCCTCGAAGGTCGCAAGCTGAACAACGTGTTCATCGTGTCCGGCATCTTGCGCCGAGACAGCCTTGAGCAGCCCGCGTACGACGATGTTCTCGCGCAGCTCGTGGTGAACGCCGTCGGCCCACTTCGCGCCGCGGAGGCGCTCTTTCCGCAGATCCCCGAAGGCGGACGCCTTGGAATCCTGACGAGCCGAATGGGCTCCATCGCAGACAACACGAGCGGCGGAATGTACGGCTACCGAATGAGCAAAGCCGCCGTCAACGCGGCTGGCGTTTCGCTCGCCCAAGACTTGCGCGACAAAGGCATCTCCGTCGGCCTCTTCCACCCGGGCTACGTTCGAACGGAAATGACCGGCGGCAACGGCCACATCGACCCGGATGAATCAGCACGTCTTCTCATCGAGCGCCTCTACGAACTGAACCTCGAGAACAGCGGCTCGTTCTGGCACTCCAACGGCGAAAAGCTGCCCTGGTAGCAACGCAGCCATCGGGCTGCTGGACAAGTCAGGTCCCCTCTACCTTTCTGAACCGCACACTAGGGTGACGGGTTCGTGGCGACGATAAACGCGGCCACGTCCGTGTCACGTTCCACGATCAGAAGCTCGCGGTAGCGCCCGGACATGCCAGCGACGGCGTTCGCTTCAGGGAGCCTCCACCACGAACGCAATGTTCCGTTTGCGTCGCGGGGACCCAGATGCGCGTGCTCATGGCCGAGACGAAGGTCGTCGATCTCAAGCCCGCAGGTCGAGAGGAACCCTTCAAAGCGTGAGGGCGGCATCACGATCTTCGCGAAGTACTGCCACCCCTCGGCGCTGCCATCGAGCTGGTCGTGAAGTTGAATCGTGCCCGGCGGCACGGCGCAACCGCCGAAGTCGCGGACCCGTTCCCGCGGGCCGCCGCTCGGTGTTCCCGCGCACCCGATCAGACCCGCGGCCAAGATGAGCGAGAGCCTCACGTCTCGAGCGGAGCCAGCTCGTCACCACCCAGAATGTAGAACGCTTCGCCGTAGGTCTTTAGCAGCTCTAAGGCGAGGTCCATGTCTTCCCGCGAGTGGCCGCGGGTGATGTTCAGGCGAAGGCGCTCTTCGCCCTTCTTAACACCAGGGTAGGTGATCGGAACGGTCATGACGCCACTCTCGTACATGGCCACGTGCGTGAAGAGCGCCTTGCGTTCCTCGTTGCACATGACGGGCATGATGTGTGTGTTGCTGAGCCCGAGGTCGAAACCGATCTCCAACAGCGACTTGCGCATGTAATCGGACTTTTCGTGCAGCTCCGCCACGAGCTGCTCGCCGTGGTCTTCCAGCATGTCGAGAATCGTCGCGGCGGCGGCCACGATGGGAACCGGCAAGCTAGCGCTGAAGAGAAAGCTCCGGGCGAAGTGCTTGATGTGGTCGACGGTGTCTTTGTCCCCGAGGAGAATTCCGCCGATACCGCCGAAGGTCTTGCTAAAGGTCGAGACGATGATGGGTACGCGACCCATCAGGTCGTATTTCTCGACGATGCCGCGTCCGCCCTTACCCAAGGTGCCCGTACCGTGAGCGTCATCGCAGAGGAGCACCGCGCGTTCGTCTTCTTCGACGGCCTCGACGAGTTCAAGAATCTTCGCTTCGTCTCCATCGAGGCTGTAGATGCCTTCGATGATCACAAGGGCGTTCTTGCGCTCCCGTGTTCTGAGACAGCGACGGAGAGAGCGCGCGCTGTTGTGATTGAAGAACCGAACTTCAGGTCCGTTGCGCGGTGTTCCGGCGGCGAGGAAGGTGCCGTCGAGAATGCAGGCGTGGCTCAGGTTGTCGAGGATGATGGTCGTATCTTTGTCCGCCAAAGACATGATCGTTCCAACCATCGCCTGGTAGCCGGTGGTGAACGTCAGACAGCTCTCGTAGCCAAACCAGTTGGCGAGGCGCTCTTCTAGCTCCACGTGGGCCGTCGTCGTCGCCTGAACGCGCGACGAACTGAGGCCGCAGCTGTACTGGTCCACGGCCTTCTTGCTGGCCTCTTTAACCTTTGGATGCGTCGTGAGCCCCAAGTAGTCATTGGACGAGAAGTTGACGATGGGCCGACCGTCGATGGTGCTGTGCAGACCACCGCTCTCGAACTGCTTAAAGAAAGGGTAGACCTGCTGCTCTTTGGCCAAGCGAATTCGCTCAAGAGCAACGTTTGCTTTTTCTTGTACCCAGTTCATCGCGTTCCGTTCTGTCGAAGAATCACGGCGCTTGCGTTGCCGTAGTAACCCAGTGTTGTCACGAGCACATGGCGCGCGGATGAAGCGCCGTCGATGCGGTGCGTGAGCCCGCCGCTCATGGCCGTCAGCGCCGCCGCCATGCCGAACGCGCCGGACGCACCGAAGGTCTCGCCGATCCAGCGTTTGGGACGAAGAGCCGCGCAATCCAAAAGCGCGAGCTCGCCGAGCGCGTTCACTTCGGCTTCGTCGAAGGCCGAAAGCCCGCTCTCGGAACGGACGACCAAGTCGACATCGCCGGCCTCAAGACCCGCATCCGCGAGCGCCAAACGAATGGCGTCGGACAACGCGCGGGCGCTGCCATGGACGAGCAGCGCGTCGGACTCGGGCGGGTCGAAGGCCGTGCCGTAGCCGGCGACCTCGGCGAGAATCTTCGCGCCCCGAGCCGTGGCGTCCTCGAGGCGTTCCGCCACGAAAAACGCCGCACCTTCCCCAACATCCAGACCGCCCTGCTCCATGAGCCCGAGCTTCTTGAGGGCGAGCATCAGCGGCTCGCTGGCCACCTCTCCGCCGCCCACGACGAAGGCGTTTCCACGCCGATGGCGAAGCTGTGTTTCTGCGACCAAGAGCGCATCGAGGGCGCCGCAGTTCCCGTCGACAACGGTCGTGTTGGGTGCCGCGAGTTTCTCCCAGATGCTCACGTAACCGGCGGCGGCGTTGATAACCGTATTCGGAAAACGCTGCGGGTTGATGTAGCGAGGGTCCTCAAGTTCCGCGACGCGGTTGAGCTCGGCGATGGCGTCGAGACTGCCGTAGGCCGTCGCCGAGCAAACGCCGACATCGTGGCTGCCGAGTTCTTCGTGCAGAAACTCGCCGTCGCGTTTCACGCCTGCATCGAGAAGCGCGCTCTTTGCAGCGGCGATGAGAAATTTCGTCAGGCGATCGTAGGTACGGTGGCCCTTCGCGCCGAGGTGCGCCGCCGGATCCCAATTCCAGACTTCGGCGACACGGCGGCCGGGTGCAACTTCGGATGCTGGTGAAAACGCCGTCTTCGCCAAGTCAGCTTCTGAACGAAGCGCGTCTTCCCAGGTAACGCGACCTACTCCGAGCGTGCTGACAACGCTGTAACCTGTCAGTGCGAGTCTCACGAGGCGTGGCCTTTCGGACTCGCATCTTTCGGAAGACCGGCGCCCTCGGGCAGCACTCCCGGCTGCGCCAAGCAGAGCACCGCGTCGTAGCCGCCGAAGGCGAGGGAGTTGTTGAGCAACACCTTCACGTCTCGCTTGGCCGCGGTGTTCGCCACAATGGAGAGCGCTGCGGCGACTGGGTCGCGCTTCTCATGGTTGATCGTCGGCGGGATGACTCCGTCCCCGAGCGTCAGAACACAGCTCACAGCTTCGATGGCGCTCGCAGCGCCCATGCAGTGGCCGATCATGCCTTTGAGACTCGTCACGCTCGGCGATGTGTCCGCGAAGAGCTCGGACAACACCATCGCTTCGATGGCGTCGTTCGCGGCGGTGCCGGTTCCGTGCGCGTTGATATAATCCACCTGCGCCGCGTCGATGCCCGAGTCTTCGATGGCCCTGCGCATCGCGTGCCTTGAACCGACACCTTCCGGGTGGGGGCGCGTGATGTGATGAGCGTCGCAGGCGAGGCCGAGGGCGCCGACTTCTGCGAGGGGAGTGCCGCCGCGGGCAACGAGGGACGCCTCGGACTCCAACACAAAGATCGCCGCCCCCTCGCCCACCAGGAGACCTTTGCGGTTCTCGTCGAAAGGCTGGCATCGCTCCGGAGCCATCGCGCCAAGACGAGCGAAGCCCGCGTATTGGAGTTTCTCAATGACCTCCGATGCACCGCAGAGCGCGCGGTCGGCGCGACCCGCACGGATCTGGTCGGCGGCGTAGCCGATGGCGTAGTTCCCGGCGGCGCAAGCAGCAGGCAGAGTCTTGACCATGCCGCGGGCACCGATCGCCCTCGCCACGTGAATCGGCAGAAGAGTCGTGCCGTATCGCGGAAGCGCGGCGGGCTGCACCGCCTCTTCGCCGCTGTGAATCCGCGTGTTCTCAAGGTCACCGAGCAAGTTGGCCTCGCCCATCGTCGTTCCGAGGATGACCGCCGTGCGGGGACCGGCGAGTTCTGCGGCCGCTCCAGAGTCTTCCACGGCCATGCGCGCGGCTGCTACGGCCATCGCTGAGCAGCGTCCCATTCGGCGCGCTTCCGCCGCCGTCAGATGCTCGCGAGGCTGGAAGCTATTGATTTCACAAGCAATATTCCGCTCGAGCTTCGAGGCGTCGAAGAGCGTGACGGGGCCCGCGGCGCTCCGGCCTTCGGCGAGGGCACGCCCGAAATCTGCCTTCCCGAAGCCGAGCGAGCTGACCACTCCGACTCCTGTGACAAAGACGCGCATCGCGCCTCGTATAGGAGGAGTAAATAGGCCCGGCAAGGCGTGAGAGCAAAACCTACCGCGCGGCCGGTTTTCTTGTAATTGCGAATGCTTGACCGCTTTTGAGGAAAGCCGTACGCCCCGAGTCGAGATGCCGCTCCCCTCCGAAAGTACCCAAACCCTTGTTGAGGCGATGCATGACCTCCGAACCGGAGAAGGACGAGGCTTCACTTTCGTCGGCCGAGATCGCAAAGAACGCTTCTTCGCGTACGAAGAGCTTCTCGCCGAAGCGAAGCGACGCGCGGGTTTTCTCGCTGACCTTGGGCTGAGCCACGGAGACCGAGCCGCCATCGTGGTGGGAGAACCCCACGAGTTCGTTCTGACCTTCCTCGGATGTGTCGTCGCCGGTGTCGTCCCTGCGCCGATCTTTCCGCGCGCAAGTTTCAAGAACGCCGAGAGCTACATCGAGACCCTCGCGCACATCATGAGCACGGCGGGCGCGAAGGTCGCCTTCTGCATGGAGGGCAACCGAGACGTCGTGGAACAAGCCGCGACGCGCGTTGAGGGCCTCACGCTCGTGGGCGTCGAGAACGCCTTTGAAGGAACCGGCGCCCCGGCCCCGGATGTCACCATCGGTCCCGACGACTTGTGTTTTCTGCAGTTCACGAGCGGCAGCACATCGAAGCCTAAGGGCGTCATGGTCACCCACGCGAACCTCGTCGCGAACGCCCGCGCCTTCCTAGGACCCGCCGGACTCGACCGAAACGACGACGACCTCGGCGTCACCTGGCTTCCGCTCTTTCACGACATGGGCCTCATCGGCTTCGTGCTCGGAACGCTCGTCTGCGACATCCCCGTCATTATTCTCCCGACGGAACTCTTCGCCCGGTCTCCTGGCCTTTGGCTGCAGACCGTCAGCGAGCGGCGTGGCACCATTACCTTCGCGCCGAACTTCGCGTACCAGCTCGTCACTCGTCGTACCAAAGAGCGCCAGCTCGCCGAGCTTGATCTCTCTTCGCTTCGCATTGCGGGCTGCGGCGCAGAGCCCATCCGTGCTCGTACGCTGCAGGCGTTTGCCGACAAGTTCGCTCCCGCCAAGTTTGACGAGAAGGCTTTTCTACCAAGCTACGGCATGGCCGAAGCCACCTTGGCCATCACGTTTCACCCACGGAACGACGCCATCGTCGTTGACCGCATCGACCCCGAGGCGATGAAGGCAGGTCGCGCGGAAGCGACGGCGAATGAAGACGCCCTCGAAGTCATCAGCTGCGGCGTGGGTTTTCCGGACCACGACGTCCGCGTCGTCGACGACGAAGGCAACACGCTGCCGGATCGTAGCGTGGGCCAGGTTGTTGCGCGCGGCCCGAGCATCACCTCGGGTTACTTCGAGAACCCCGAGGCGAGCGCCGAGGGCTGGAAAGACGGCTGGCTTCAGACCGGCGACCTTGGTTACTTCGCGGAAGGCAGCCTCTACATTTGTGGCCGCATCAAGGACCTCATCATCATTCGCGGTGCCAACCATTACCCGCAAGACATCGAGTGGGCCGTCGGCGACCTCGAAGGCGTCCGCCGTGGCAACGTCTGCGCGTTCAGCGTGATGAAAGACGGCACGGAGGAGCTCATCGTCTCCGCGGAGGCCGGGCGCGCCGATGTCGAACGACTGCGCGAAGAGATCCCCCGAGTGGTCCGTCAGAGCTTTGGGCTCGTACCTGCCGATGTCGTCCTCACTCGTGTGGGGACGCTTCCAAAGACGAGCAGTGGAAAAACACAGCGACGCAAAACGCGCGCGATGTACGAAAACGGTGAATTAGGTGGCCATGCGTGAAGAACGAACAATGGAAGAGCTAAAGGCACAACTCCGCGAGATCGTGGCGGAGGTCGCTGAGATCGACGAGGTGCCTGACACCACGCCGTTCCAGGAGCTCGGTATCGACAGCATGATGGCCATCGAGATCGTCGCAGACGTGGAGCGCACTTTTAAGCTCTCCATTCCAGAAGACGAACTCCAGGACCTCACGGATCTGAACGCGGTCTTCGAGAAGGTTCGCGCCAAGCTCGAAGAAGCCGACGCCGCGGAATAGCCGCGGGTGACTTCACTCGCGACTTCCGATGAGCACGGACCTGCACCGCGTTCTGGGTTTTTGCTCGCCTTCAGGCCCCGCTACCATGAGACAGACCAGAGCGGAATCGTCCACCACTCGGTGTACCTGAAGTGGTTCGAAGATGCGCGAGTCGCACTCTTTCGGTCTCGCGGAATGAACTTCGGCGAGCTTGAACGAGTCGACCGTGTTGGCATGGCGGTGCACCGCGCCGACGTTCGTTACAAGCTGCCGGCGCGCTTCGATGACGAGGTGGAAGCCGAAGTGTGGGTGGGCGAAATGAAGCGCTCGACGATCCGCTTTGACTACCGCCTCTGGCGCGGTGATGCGCTGCTCTCAACCGCCGAGATTCACATTGCGTGCATTCATCTAGACCGAATGAGAGCCATCCGTGTCCCGGATGCGGTGCGTCGCTGCTGCATCTGAGTTATGGTCGCCCCATGAGCCAACATCCCTTTCAGGGCGTCACCTTCGACGATGTGATTCTCTACGACACGCGCACGCATAACGTCGTGATGCAGCATGGAACCATGCCGAAACGCGAAGATCTCGAGGGCTGGGAGTTCCGTGGATTCAACCCACCAGGCTTCGCCAAACTCCTGGGCTTCCAGAAGTTCATGAAGGGCTTCTTTGTCGATGGCGGAAACCTCGCCGGCTACAACCTTTTCGTCGACGACCCCCGAGGCGGGGCGAAGGCTCCATGGCAACCCAAAGGTGGCGACGCTTCGAAGCGGCACGGCTACTACGACGCGCTCCCGGTGAAGCCTGGTTCAAACTACGACGAGTATGATCACGCGCTGCTTCTCGACTATGGCTCGGGCCGCAACAGTCCGGCCAATCCTGAATCTCGCATCCGCGACTACCTCGTGCAGGTCGACCCGCAGAACCCAGATCTTTTCCTGGGCAAAGCCTACCTCGATCTTGGACTGACCTCCGTCTTCTCCAACTTCTTTGTCCTCGAACGACTTCGCCCGGCGCCACAACACTGATGGCTCCTCGCTGGCCGAAGGACCGTGGCTCCGTCGTCGCCTTCGTGCGCACCCTCGCGGAAACCGCGAAGGTCAGCGCGCCCATCCTCGTCGATCGGGCGCGTGGGAAGCTCAAGCGCGAAGGGGTGGACCGGCGCATCCGCCGGTGGGCGGAGAACACCGTCCGGATCTCCGGCGTCGATATTGAAGTGTCAGGTCTTGAGAACATCGACCCTCGACGTACCTACGTCGTCATGTCGAACCACCAGTCAAACTACGATATCGTCGCCATCTATCACGCGTTCCCATCCACTCTTCGCATGGTCGCGAAGCAGGAGATGCGTAAGCTGCCGCTGATGGGTTCGGCGATGGAAGCCGCGGAGTTCATCTTCGTCGACCGCAGCAACAACACCGCCGCCCGGCGCGCCCTCGACTCGGCCAAGGAACGGATTCGCAGCGGCGTGAACGTCTGGATCGCCCCAGAGGGCACTCGAAGTGTCACCGGCAAGCTCGGCGCGTTCAAGAAGGGCGGCTTTATGCTGGCCCTGTCCGCGGGCGTTCCAATCCTGCCCTGCACCGTCACGGGCACCCGCGATGTGATGCCCATCAAAGCCGCGAGCATTCATCTCGGCCAAAAAGCGAAGATTCAGTTCCACGCCCCACTCGAAACCACCGACTACGGTCTCGATGGACGAGACCGGCTTATGGAAGACGTTCGCACGTCAATTCTGTCGGGTTTCTAGCAAAAAAGAGCCGCGATAGCGCGCTTTGCAAAACTCCCTCATAAACACAGAACCTTTCTGGAGCTGAGTCGTCTCAGCTTCATGACCCAGCCTTCGCCCCGCCGTCGTCGCATTCTTCAAGGGCTCTCCGCCGCCTCCGTGGCGAGCGCCCTCCCCGCTTTCGCCTTCACCTCTCGCGGAGTGGCGCAGTTCGAGCAGTTTGAACACGAGGCCCTGAAACCGCGCGTGGAGCTTCTGTCCCAACGAGGATCCCAGCTGCAGCTCGCGTTCCACGTGCAGAGCGCTACCGATCAGCGCGTAATGCGCGTCTATCAGGTCCTGGCGTCCTACGTGGAGTACGCCGACGGGAGCACGCGGACGTTTCGCGCACACGTGCCGCGAGAGGCGGGTCGCGGCGACATCGCACGGCGCCTTCCGCCACCGACACCGAACATCATGGTGAGCGCGGGTGGCGAGGTCGAACTGGGACAGTTCGCTGCGACACTTCCTAACCGCGGCGAACGCGCGATGGCGCATTTTCGTCTTCGCGTCGGACCACAAACCCTACAAGCACCACCCATCGCGGTGCGGGCTTGATGCGCAGACGCCGCTTGCTGACAGGTCTCTCGGCGGCGAGCGTTGCGGCGGCGTTGCCCAGCTTTGCCGCGCGCTCTCGGGCCGTCGCGCAGGATACTCCGGTGCAGATCATCTCGCGCCTTGAACGCGGCGTGGCCGGGAGCCTCGGACGCGAATACCGCCTCTTCCTGAAGTCGTCCCACGTCCAAACGCTGCCGCAGACATTTCGAGTCTGGGAATCCTACCTGCTCTACCAAGACGGCGTGCGCCAGACGCTAAACGTTTCCGTCGTCAGCTCGCACGAGTTCACGCGCCTCGAGCGTTCTCGCCGCGCACCCCCGCGACTTCCGCCGCTCACCCTCGATCCAGAAAACGAAAGGCACGTCGCCACACTTTCGCTCCGGGCTCCAAATCCAAGAAACGAGCCCGGAAGAACTCAAATCGTCATGAGCCTCGCGGACCAGCGCTTCACGCTGCCCGAGGTGACGCTGATGGCGTAAGCTCATGTCGTGAGTGGCCCCCGCCGAAACGCCAATGAGCTCTTTGAGTTCGTATACGGACGTCCAATGCAAGAGCTGGCAGACGCCGAAGGGCGCTACCTCGGCGAGCATATCGCAGCGAAGTACGACGACGGTGAGGACGCGCAGCTGGTCTTTCGCGACCCCCGAGACCAAACGGGCCTGGTAGCCAACGTGGGCGCGTTGCATCAAGTGACAGGCGCTTGGGCGACGGTGTTGCACCTCCTTTCGCCAGCGGCGGACTCCCCGAGCCTCATACAGATGCTTGACGCCACGCGGATGCCGCTTGCCCTCATCGCTCGTCGCTGGCTTCGTGGGCAGTCGGTCCCGCCAGCGCTCGCTGCGGCGTACAAAGCCTCCGTCGGCTACGGACAGATCTTGCGAACGTGGCTCCTGCGCGGCGCACCCACCGAAGCCCCAGAGCTGCACCCCTTCTTGGCTTTCATCGACGCCGAGGGCTGGCTCATCGGAAAAGACTATGTGTGTCCTGGGTCGCGGCGGGCCATCGCCGAAGGCTGGGTCGTTTTGTGCGGAGATTCTCCAAGCGACTTCGTCGAAGAGCCGCCGACCTTCGTCAACGAGGCCCAAGATGCGGCGCTCTTGAGAGACGCGTTGAGCTGTTTCGAAGGCCTCTTCTTCGCGCTCTACAGCCACGAGCGAAGCGTAGGCTCGCTTCCGAGCGTTCCAATGTCAGGGGTCGTCTTTCAGCTCGCCCCCTACGTGTCCGGCTACCGGCCGGAAGACTCGATGCGGCTTTCCGCGGATTCGCGCGTTGCAGACTTCGTTCGAGAGCTCACGCCGAGCGTGGACGCGCGCGCACGCTTTGCGCGTCACGCCAGCGCCCTGCTCGCGCCATTCGCGGGGCAGGACGTCGCGCTAGACCCGTCTCTTTATGAGCGACTCTTCGAAAGAAGAGTTGTGGACTAAGGCGTAACGATGCTCGCGCCTCGAATGTAGTCGAGGTTCGGGAACTGGGCGCGCAGGTACTCGTTGCCGCGAGACTGAATGAGCGCCTGGCTCGGCCCGCGACCGCCGGGTGCGCCTTCGCCGTAGCCACCGTGAATCTGATTGATGGTGTTCATGTCGCGGACGCGACCAAAGGGAGCGAAGCCCATTCCGTCGAGTCGTGCGTTGTTGCCGAAGTTGATGAAGAACTGCTGCACGCGGCTGTTGGGTCCGCTCGTCGCGAAACTAACCATGCCCTGGGTGTTGCTCTGGGTAGGAGGGTCGTCCTGGATGGTCGCGTCGCGCCACGCTCGATTCACAGCGGGGTCGCCGTTGAGACCGACCTGAGCCATGAACCCAGGAATGACGCGGAAGAACGCGATGTCGTTGAAGTAGCCGATGCGCACAAGATTGTAGAAGCGGTCCGCGCCAATGGGTGCCCAGCTTCGGGTGACGTCGACGAGGATTTCGCCCTTCGTTGTATCGAAACGAACCGTGTACTGCGCCGGCGCTGTTTCCGTGGCGAGGGCGGGGTTCAGAAGCGCTGGATTCGCCGGCCCGGAGGGAGCCACTTCATTTGCCTGGGCAACCTGCGGCTGAGCAGCCGGAGTGGAAGGCTGAGCGGTCTCCGAGGGAATTGTGACCTCTTCGACGGACTCTGAGCCCGCCTGCTGATTCTCCCGCGCCTGCCGCTGCTGTGAATCATTGGGCTCGCTAGACTGGCAAGCTCCAAGGGCAAGTGCGGTAATAACCACGACAAAAGCGCTCATTTTCTTCATTTGCGGACGATAGCAGTGCCGGCGCGGGGCGGCGAGTGAGCATGCACCATGAGCGTACTTTGACGGGCGCTCCTACCGTCTCGCTCGGACGCGTGGCATTCTCGTGGCCCGTGACCCGCTTGGCTCTAGGCGCTCTGGTTCTTATCGTCGTCGCCGCAGGGGCGTTTGGGGCACTGAAGGCCCTCGACTACGCATCTGTGATCGCGTCCGCCAGTCGCAGCGTCCTCGTCGCGCCAGCGGACGAAACGAGCCCTGTCGGAACCCACGACGACACGACGGCCGAACGCACAGCGCACGAAGACACAAGGGAGGCCGAAGGACCCGCGGTGGACGAGACCGAAGTCCCCGACTCCGACGCATCGTCGACGCTCGTCGCTCCCGTCATCGAAGAGTGGCTCCCGGACGCGAGACGATGTCACCGCCGAGGGCGCTATTTCTGCGACGGGCCGCGCCAAGTCCCTGCGCCCCATGGCGAAGCCGCCGAGCGGGCGGCTCGCCTCGAGCTCGGAACGCGCCGCACGTACGATCGAGTCCTCAGTGGGCCCGCAGACCCTGCTCTGCTCGCCGAGGCCGGCACCCCGGAAGACGATCTTTTGTGGCCCGTGCCTGAAGGAGTCCGAGGTCGTGGCTTTGGTTATGTACGACGAGACCGCCTTCGAGAACGTCTTCACCGCGGCGTCGACATCCCTGCTGCCGTAGGCGCGCTCGTTCGCTCGACAAACGAAGGCCTCGTCATCTACGCCGACAACGAAGTCCGGGGATACGGAAACCTCGTTGTGATTCTGCACGGCGACGACACGAGAACTCTCTACGCCCACCTTGAACGCGCGTATGTCTTCGCCGGCCAGAGCGTCTCGCGCGGAGAAGTCGTCGGAGCCGTGGGGCGTACGGGTTTGACCCGAGCGCCGCACCTTCACTTCGAATGGCGTCGCCGCGCGGTTCCCCGGAACCCGTCTCGTCGCTTCGTGGACCGCCCCGATCGAGAAACCGAACAGCGGCTCTACCGAGATCAGCTTCGACGCAGAGAAGAAGGCCGGGCTCGCCTGGCCGTTCAGCGGGAGGCGCGAGAGCGGCGTCAAGCGAGACGTGCCGCGCAAGAAGCGCGAACTACGTTGCTGCCCGAAGACACTTTGGCGCTCGACAATCACAGTGTTGACCCTAGCGCTGCGCAACAGGCGACGGAGAACCATGCGATACCGTGACGAACGAGTTCATTGTCCACGATGCAAGAAGTCCGTGGAAGTGGAACGAGCCCATCCGATGTGGAAGCGACTCAAGGTCGGCTGGTGGGTCGGCACTGCGATCATCGCCGTCCTCACGCCGATCATCGCCGCCGACGTCTTCTTCATGTCGCCCTTGGCCATCGCGTTCCTTCTGGGAGGCAGCACGATCATGCGCTACGCAAAACAGCCTCCGAGCTGCCGTCGCTGCCAGCTCGCCCTAGAGATCGAAGTTGAGCCGACGGGACCCATCCTTCGGCAATCAAAAGAACCGCCCGCTTCCTTCTAAGAGCGCGACGCGGGCGTCGCCTACGAGTTCAGCGCGTCGTGATCAAGGCGCGCAAGGCAAGGGCATCTGTGGATGCCGAGCCGCAGCGCAACCCTGAGCACGACGTGCTGGGCGGCCTACGATTCTTCGTCCAGCGCGTCGTGATCAAGGCGCGCAAGGCAAGGGCATCTGTGGATGCCGAGCCGCAGCGCAACGCAGAGCACGACGTGCTGGGCGGAGAATCAGCGGGACATCCGCCACCGGCGGACTACCCGCCCCTGCCCCACGCGGGTCGTCGCTTGGCCCGCCGGAATCTCAAACTCAAACGTCCGAGTCTCGTCCATGACCTTGAGTCTTACGGACCCTCGAATCGGCGCAGACATGTCATCCGTCGTTCGACTCATCTCGACGTGATACGTCCCGGTTCCTGCTCGCCGGAGGCCGAGCCGTTCTTCTCCACGGTTGCGTCCGTTTGAACCGACAACGTTGCGGCGGCCTCCCATCCAGCTGATGCGTGTTCCCTGCGGCGTCACGATGGAGAGGTCCAAGTCCGCGCCCCCAGTCCAGTTGGCGCTGGCGAGAAGATCCGCGCGGCTCTCGGCGTTACGGCTTGTCGGCGTCGGTCGCTGCCGAACGAAGTGGCGCATCTCGGGCGTGAGCCGTGAGAGCACCTGTTCTGCGACATCTCCGCGGCGGAGTCCCGTCAGACATCGCTCGGCGGCGGCGAAGCGATCCTGGGAGACCCGCGTGTCCCCACGCTCTACCTCCGCCAGGGAGACTCGGTGCGCACACGCGCGGGCCTCTTCCCCCGCACGGTCGAAGGCTCCCGCCATTCGTTCGTGCAGAATCACATTGTCCGGCTCGAGGTCGACGATACCCGAGAGCAAGCGGAGTGCTTGCGCCTGGTCGCCTCGGCGGCCGACGGCATCACTGAGGTACGTGAGCGCCTCCCAGTCTAGCCGGTCACGTTCTAGCCATGCACGTGCCGCGGTCTCGGCGCGCTCGAGTTGACCGGCGCGAGAGAGCGCGCGCACAAAGGAACGGTGTCGGTCGCGACTGTTCGGGTTGAGCCGCAAGGCCTCCTCCGTTTCGCGCACCTCCGTCATGGCGCGCTCGAGGTTCACGTCCCGCTGAACGCGTCCCTCGCGGAACCAGACTTTGCGCATGCGAATCATGGGTCCACGGCGCGCGCGGCGCATGGGTGGAGCCGCCGCGGGCATGGGGCGTTCCGCCAGAGAGTCGTCCATCTCCTCATCCGCGGCGTCTGCGCGCGGTGCTGACGACATGGCCGAAGGTTGTCGGCTCGGCCGAGCGCTTCGAGTCGTGGCACGACCCGCAAGTCGGCCGAGCGCCCCCAAGCCCGCGCCACTGCCACCGCTCGCAGCGGCGCCGCCGGACTCGTCCTGCCCGACGGTCTGATAGTCCATCGCTTCGTCGCCGGTCCACTGGACCGTCGGGCGCGCTCGGTCGACGCCGAAGGCGCGGAACATGGCTTCACTCTCGAGGACAAGGAGCGAGGTGGAACGCGACATGACACCGTAACTCTTACTGAGCGCGACGACCTGGGTCTCATCGTCCACATCCGCTCGGTCTTCGAGGGCTTCGATGGTCTTCGCCGCCCAAAGACGAGGCACGAACGCGTTGCCCAAGGACTCACTCATCGTCAGCCGAATGGGGTAGCTCGCCTCGAAGCTCTCTCCTCCGACCTTGCCGCGCAACGTCACGTCGCCGGCGGCTCCGTCGCCCTCAATACGTGCCGCCACCAGGATCTCCTGACCCGAGCGAATCACTGGAAGCTGAGCAGGCGCCACGGCTACCACGCCAGGCGGAAGCTCCAACGTCGCGCTCTCCAGAGCCGAACCATATGTGGTCTCCAGCACCGCCATCGCCGCGGCGCGGCTTCGCTGACCCGGGACATAAGGCACGTACTGGCCTCCGCCGTTCCGAGCCATCGACGCGAGCACGCGAGCGTCCGCGTCCTGGCCGATTCCCACGGTCGTTAGGCGGAAGGAGAGCTCCTGTGCGACGACACTCACTTCATGGCTGAGTGTCCCTGTGTTGCGCAGGCCCACCGATGCGATTCCATCGCCGATGTAGACGAGTCGCATCGGACGCGCGCCGCCCGCGCCGACGCCACGGGCGAGCATTGCCGCGGTACGCAACGACGAGGCGATATCCGACGCACCTGCCGGCTCTTCTTTCCGAAGAAACACCCCGATGTCGGCGGCGGATTCTACCGAAGGAATCCGGGGTTCGCCGTCCAGCGGGCGACATTCCACATCACAGGCGACGACGAATACGCGGTCCCGGCGATCCATTTCGGAGGTGATCTGTTCGGCGAGGCGAGCCGCGCGTTCATAGCGTTCGCCGACCATGCTCTGTGAGGAGTCCACGACGATGACGTAGTCACTCGATGCTGCTCGCTCGCTCACCGGAAGTTGTGGCCGGAGCGCGAAGAGCGCGTAGCCTCGAGAGTCGCCGTGAATGCGGCGCTGTGCTTCGAGAACGGCGGGGTCTTCGCGTGTTGATTCTGGTGGCGCAGCGGTCGCGTCTCCCCGGAAAGTCCACGCACGCAGTGCGGCGTCGCTATCCGGCATGTCGTAATCGATGATGACGTCGCCCGAGGGCAAGAAGCCTTCGTCGGCAAAGCGTAGGCGCTCATCGCTGCCTTCTCGAACCGTGTTCATCTCATATCCGCGGACCTTGGCGTTCGCGGCACCGGCCACGCGAACGTCCATCTCGAAGTTCCCGACCATCGTCGAAGCGTCCGAGTCCATAGGAAGCGGGTACACGTAGCGGCGACCTTCGCCGTGAGGTGCGATGGTCTGCTCGTAAGAGATTCGGACCTCGCGTGACCCATGCGCAGGAATCGGGAAGATGCGCAGCTCAAAGCGTCCGCCCTGCTGCCACTCCAGGAGAGCCGGGTCGCGCCACGGACCTTCAACCCAGATAAACTCTTCTTCGCGACGCTGACGCTCAGGCGTCGCGTTGCGAATGACCCCGCGCCAAATCTGCTGCGCACGGTCCTTGGACACAAACGCTCCCTCCTGCCACTCGCCGTCCACCTTGAGTGTCAGGCTCGCGATGCGCGCGTCTGGCGGAATCGGAAAGCTGTAGACCCCTTCGAGCTCGTCGTCGCTGTCGTTCTGAAAGCGCTCTTCGATCTCCGTGCGCGCGACGTTTCCGACGATTCGCACGTTCACGCTGTGGTGCGCCAAGCTCAGCGGACGCTCCTCTTCTTCTCGCTCGCCCGGTCGGTGGGCGCGAAGCTCTCCGAGACCCGGTGTTGGAAGGTCGTCGTCCGCGTTATCCAGCTCGGACCAAGCCACGGACTCGGCGATGTTCGTCGCCGGCACGACACGCGCGGCCACGCCCGGACGCATTAGCGCCTCTTCCCCCACTTTCACGTCTGCTGTGACATCGCCGGCGTGAACTCGAACGACGCCCTGGGTCACACGAACCGATCCCTGGTCCTCACTCGCCGTGAGGAGAAACTTCGTCCCAATGACTTCGATGTCGCCGGAGGGCGTCTCGAAGTAGGCGTTCGGCCCCTCTTCAAGATGCTCCACATCGGCGAGAATCTGGCCACGGCTGAGGCGCACGCGACGTCCTTCGCCGAGAAACGCGAGCTCCGTGTCGCGATCCAGAGTGAGCACCGTCCCATCACTGAGAGCGAGCTGCGCACGTGTTTGGCGGTCTGTTCGCACCGTGGAACCGGCCGGAACTTCGCCGCCGGCGGCCAGCACGCTGGCCTGACCTTCGGCGTCCATGAGAGTGACGCCTTGGTCGCTAGGCTCGCCGCCCTGAAGCACCTGGCCGACGCTCGCGCTCCAGGCGTTGACGTCGATGGCGACGGGCGCGGCTGGCACCACCTCGCCGTCGTCGAGAAGCACGAGTGCGCCCGCCGCGGCGGCAGCGAGACCGAGCGCCGCAAACGCCGCGACAGCGCCGCGGCGCCCACTTCGGCCCGTGGACGAAGAAGAGCGGGTCGCTTTCGCAGAGTTCGCTTTCGCGGAGTTCGTTGATGCTGCGTCCGTCACGTTCGCAGATGCCGAAGCCGCTGCTGCGCCGGCGGGGGCGCTGGAGCTTCCGCTCTGGGGTGCCCAACGAGAGATCTCTTCGACCTTCGCGGGCTGCTGCGCCTGCATTTGGAGCATCGTGTCCGCGGTGCCTAAGTCCGCTGCTCCTGCTGCGCCATCGCGTGCGTCGAGCGCCTGGAAAACGCGCAGGGCCAAGTCGTCCGGCGCTACGTAGTCTGCCCCCGCGCCTTCCGCGGCGCGCGCCGCTTGCTCCGCTTCGTAGCGAATGTCACGGGCCTCGGCGGAGTCCGCGAGGAGGTCGGCGTGGCGCTCAAGGGCTGCGGCGTCTCCGGCGACGATGAGGGCCAGGTCGTCGAGAAAGTCTTCGTGTTGCTTGTTCATCGGGCACCTCCAGAAACTTGATCGTGAGCGAGACGAAAGCGCGCTAGCGCGCGACTCGTGCGTTTTCTTGCGGTGGCCTCATCCACCTCGGCGAGCTCTGCGATTTCACGGAAGCTCAAGCCGGACTCAAAGCGCAGGAGGAGCGCTTCGCGGTCCGAGGGTTTCAACTCGTCGAGGGCCGTGCGCACCGTCTCCGCGCGCTGACGACGCTCGACGACATCGTCCGGCAGCTCGGCGTCTCGAGACACGTCGTGCACCAAACGCATTCGACGCTCGCGTCGAACACGCTTGGCGAGCCGCTTGTTGCACATTCGCCGCGCAATCCCGAGCAGCCACGCTTTCGGCGAACCCTCGCCGCGCCAGCTGGCGAAGCTGTCGTGGGCGGCGATGAGCGCTTCCTGCACGGTCTCTTCGGCTTCTGCCTGGTCGCCGAGGAGCGCCATGCAGAGGCGACCCATCGCCATGCCGTGGTGGTGAACGCAGGCGGCTATCGCTTCGCGATGCTTCCCTGCTTGGATGAGCACCGCGATCGGATCGCTGGGTGCCGAAACTCTTTCAATGGCCATCACGCCCCCTTGTGCCCATGAGAGCGG
>JBGCFM010000058.1:0-42645 GCA_045106895.1 Polyangiales bacterium
GAGCTGCAAGACGCCGGATGGCATGTGCATTCAGTGCGTCGCCGGCGCCCCCTGCTATTCACCGACGATGGAAGCCAGCTGCCGGACGCGAGGCGAGTACTCGAGCGACAACTGCAGTCTTGAAGGCGCCATCGGGCGCTGCGTGCGCCCGGACACCGGCGTGGTCGTCTTCTATGGCGGACCACCGCGAAATCACCAGCCGAACATTAGGCAGCAGCCCTGGCAGAACGGGTTCCCCGGCGTGTCCGCAGCGCTCTAGCGCCCGGGCCGCGCACTAGCGCGACGTCGCCGCCTACTCGCTTGGGCCAGTCCAGTTAGACGGGTCATTGCAAAGGTCCGAGTCGATAAAGGACCCGGCTTCCATGAGTGCTTCTTCATAGCGCGTACCCGCGCAGCGTCCGACTCGGAGCGTTGCCTGTCGTGAGACCTCGGCGCTCGTAATCTGCGCTGGAATATCGACGGTCGCATCGGCGACGCAGTCCGCGATGCGTGTGGTCATCTCTCGCTCGCAGTCGGCACGGTCGACGTCGGTGAAGCACTCGCGGAAGAAGAACCCGTCGCGGCAAGACACCTCGAGGTAGCCAGGAACGAAGCGAGCGGTCCATTCGGCGCGCGTCATGCCCGGACGCTGAGCGGGTCGCAGCCCTTCAGCGCCCTCTTCGCTCTCCGCTTGCTCCGGCTCCGTCGAGGGGGGCGCGGCACCCGCTGGGAGTTCGGTGGCTTCCGCAGCGGCCTCCGCGGGCTCCGCCGGCGAGGTGGGAGCGGACTGTTCATCGCCGGAACACGCCGCGATGACGAGAATGAGGGGGAACCAGCGCATGACACGACTCTACCACCGGCCGCCCTCCCTTGGGAACATCGCCAGGGTCCGTCCGCTTACGTCGCGCGCTGAGAAGCCATCAGTGCGAGGTAGTCTTTCGTCTTCTTCACGTAGTGTGCGGCTCCTTCAAGGATCGAAGCGCGCTCTTCCTGCGTGAGGTCACGGCGCACCTTCGCGGGGCTCCCCATGACGAGGGAGCCGCTCGGGATCTTTGTTCGCGCCGTCACCAGGCTACCCGCGGCGATGAGAACGTCGTCCCCGATCTCGACTTCGTCCAGGATGATCGCGCCCATTCCCACGAGCACGCGGTCGCCAACGGTGCATCCGTGGAGGATGACGCCGTGTCCAACGACACAATCTTCGCCAACAATCGTCGGCGCCCAACCGTCCGTCGCGTGCACGACACTTCCATCTTGAATCGAAGTGCGCGCGCCGATGCGGATAGGCATCACGTCGCCTCGAAGCGTGGAACCAAACCAGATGCTGGCTTCGTCGGCCACGACGACATCACCGATGATGCTGGTGTTCGGTGCGATGAACGCGCTCTCGGAGAGGGAAGGCGACTTATCGCCGTAGGGAAGAACGACACTCATGATGATGAATTCCTAGATATCTGGTGAGCCGAATCGAGCCGCGTCATAAAACCACGGGCGACGGCGCCGGCGCTAGCGCCGAGAGCATCGGCGACGAGGTCGAGAACTTCGGCGCTTCGCCCAGGAACGAAAGCTTGGTGGAGCTCATCGCCAAGTCCCCAAGCCGTCGCGATAAAGGCGCCGGCGGCGAGCAAACGCACGCGTGTCACCGCAGGCCAAGTGCCAAGCGCGGCGTGGGCGCAGAGGAAACCAAGGAGACCGTACTCGCAAAAGTGGACCCCTTTGTCGCGTAGCGGGAACGCCGAGGGTATCTGCACGTCCCACGCGATGGACGACGCAAAGAAGATGAGCGCCATGTACGCGATGGAAAGCGACCACAGGACCAATCGGCGCCGCGTGGGTACCATGACTTGCGCAGGCCGAGGTCGGGTCATGCCGAAAGGACGTTGAGCTTCTTCCGCGCGCGCGGCTTTGGCGCGACCGGCAAAGTGACGCCCTCCATCGTGCCGAGAAGACTGTGGTTGAATGCTTCTCGCACGGTAGCGCGAACAACCTGGCCGGTCGGGTCGACGCCTTCGGGGGCCTCGACGTGGACGATCTCGTGCCGCTCGCTGCGGCCCGTGAAGCGATTGACGCTAGCGTCGTTGGGCCCCTCGATGAGAACTTGCACCTGCTCGCCGACGAGCGCTTGCAGATGCTTCGTCTGCTGCTCTCCGACGACATCGAAGAGGCGCTGGAGGCGCTCCTTCTTGACCGCCGTCGGGACGTCGTCCCCCATCTTTTCGGCGGGTGTGCCCGGGCGCGGTGAGTACTTGAAGCAGAACGCGGCCGTGAAGTTCGCGTCGCGCACCAGCTGCAATGTGGCCTCGAAGTCCTCGTCGGTCTCGCCAGGAAAGCCGACGATGAGGTCCGTGGAGAGCGTGAGTCCCGGGCACGCTTCTTTGAGCTTGTTGACGCGCTCGATGTAGTGCGCCGCGGTGTAGCGACGGGACATACGCTTGAGAACCGTGTCGCTGCCGCTCTGCACGGGGAGGTGAACGTGCGAAGGCAGCAGCGCGAGCTCCGCATGCGCGGCGATGAGTTCGTCGGTGAGATGACGCGGATGCGGCGAAGTGTAGCGGAGCCGCTCCAGGCCCACGGCTTCGCGATCGATGCGCCGGATGAGATCTGCGAAGGCGCTCTTGGAGGGTGCCAAGCGGCTCGCGGGCTTGTTCGCCAGGTCCGAAGGGTCATACCAGCTGTTAACGGTTTGCCCGAGGAGCGTCACTTCACGAACTCCGCCGGCGGCCATCTGGACGACCTCCGCGACGATTTCGTCAGCGGTGCGGTAGCGCTCCGGCCCACGCGTCGTGGGCACGATGCAGAACGTGCAGCGCTCGTCGCAGCCTTTCATGACGGTCACAAAGCTCGTGACCTCTGCGCCGCCCACGGGGCGTGCAACCAAGAACTGAGGGCTGTCCATGTCGAACACGGTTCGAGCGCGTGGCGGCGCGCCAGCGTCCACGTCACGGAGCAGGCCCGGAAGCTCTGGGATGTTGTCTGGACCGATGACCAAGTCGACGTAGGGCGCCTTCTTGAGGAGCGTCTCGCCTTCTTGCTGCGCCACGCAGCCCGCCACCGCGACCTTGAGCTCTGGACGCTCGGCCTTCATCGGACGCAAAGTCCCCAGAAGACTCATCAACTTGTGCTCCGCCTTTTCGCGCACCGAGCACGTGTTGATCACGATCAGCTCGGCGGTGGTCGGCTCTTCGCCGCGAACGTAGCCCGCGCCACGCAGCACTTCTTCAATGCGGCGAGAGTCATGGACATTCATTTGGCAGCCAAAGGTCTGCACGTAGTAGGAGCGCGTCACGGGGGGCAGTTAGCAGTCGTGGGCTCTTCCCGCGAGACGAAATTCTCCCCGATGGCGGCGACAAACTCGTCCGATGCGGCCTTCGCCGCGGCTTCGTCGAGTCCGTCGAAGGTAACTTTTACGGAATAGAGCTCGCTGTCCCACGACAAGTAGGAGCCGACCTGGACCCCCTCGAATCGGCCCTCGAGCTCCTCCAAGAGCGCCGCGATCTCTCCTTCCCGTTGGCGCGTAAACACCGGAAAGGAATGAAGTCTCTGGCCTTCGTCGAGCTCTGCGCGAATCAAAGGGATCTTCATACGAAAGATCTCCGGGACTCCGGGCAATACGTAGACGTTCTCGACGACGAGGGTCGGCCAGCGCATGTCCGGCGTCCGGAGGAAGCGGCAACCTTCAATGATATCCGCCATACGAAGGTGGGCATCCGTGACCGCGTAGCCCTTCTCTTCGTTGTGCTTTCGGAGCATCGCTTCGAGTTCTTCGGAGCGGACAACATTTCGACCAAACGCTTCCGCGATTCCGGCGTAGGTCACATCATCGTGCGTGGGTCCGATGCCTCCGCTTGTGATGACGATATCGTGAGAGTCCGCCAGCTTGCGCACGTCCTCGGCGATAACGGCGACGTCGTCGACGCACACCACGATTCGGCGCATCGAAATCCCAAGCTCGAAGAACATCTTCGCCGCGACGGCGATGTTCGCCTCTTCGACTTTACCGGTGAGCACTTCGTTGCCGATGACGAGCATGGCGGCGGTGCGAGAGTTAGGCACGCCGGAGCATCGCATAGCTTTGCTACGGCGTGCTAGGCTCTCGCGCGTGATCGACACCCTAGCGAAGGCCCTTCGTGAAAGCCGACATACCGTGGTGCTAACCGGCGCCGGTGTATCGACGGAGTCTGGTATTCCGGACTTTCGCTCGGACGCTGGCATATGGGGCGAAGTCGACCCGATGGACGTCGCCTCGGCAGAAGGGTACGCCGCGGACACGGCACGCTTCTTCCGCTTCTGGTCACAGAAGTTCGGTGCCATCGCGACGGCCGCGCCGGGACCGACTCACCGCTTCTTGGCGGACTTGGAAGCCGCGAAGGGCCTCTCATGCTTGGTCACGCAGAACATCGACGGGCTGCATCAGAAGGCCGGCAGCCGTAACGTCGTGGAAGCGCACGGGAGCTTTCGAAGCGCGACGTGCCTCTCGTGCGGAGAAGTCGAGGACATCGCGACGGTGTTCGAGCGCTCCGGCGAGCGCGCGCCGCAGTGTCGAAAGTGCGGCGGGCGACGCCTCAAACCAGGCGTGGTGCTCTTCGGTGAGATGCTGCCGGCGGAGTTCGCCCAAGGGGAAAAAGCCGCCGACGAAGCCGACGTGCTTGTAGCCATGGGGAGTTCCCTCGGCGTGTACCCCGTCGCGGGTCTCGTCGCGCGGGCGATACGCGCCGGCGCGCGCACCTTCGTCGTCAACCGTGACGGCACCCCCTTCGACGACGAGGTCGAAGGCGTCGTCCGCGGCGAGCTCAAAGACATCGTGGGCGCGCTTCGTCTGCGCCTCAAGCTAACATCGGCCTCGAGCTAACATCGGCCTCAAGCTAACATCGGCATCGACCTAAAAGTCGTCGTCAAACGGCGCGTCGAAGTCCTCGGTAGCCGCCTCAACCTCCGCGTTGATCGCCGCGGCTTCTTCAGGAACCGCGATGGCCGTGGCGTTGACGGCCATGTACGCGCCAACCAGCCCGAGCACGCAGAACCCGGCGATGGCGCCGAACTTCTTGGGGGACTCCAGCTTTCGAAAAGCCCAAATAATGCCAGCGAGGGCTACGAGCCCCAAAACGCCACCTGCACCTGCTACTACCATCCACATGGGGGCATTATACACGCTTCCGCACCCATAGGTTTCCGTTTACACGGCGCGGCTCCATGGCCCGACGGGGGCGGCGATACGGGCCCGCTCAGCCTCGTGATCCGGCGCGACTTCTGTTAGACCCACAGGCGAATCTCAGAGGAGCAGAGCATGCGATACGAAGTCCCGGCCCGAGTTCGCGAAAACGCACAGACCCCCATCGTGGACATGGACCGCTATCGCGACGCCCATTCTCAGGCGGCGAACGATCCGAACGGCTTCTGGCTGAACATCGCCAAGTCGCGGCTAGCCTGGAAGAACGAGCCGACCGTGGGCCTCGAGGGGAGCTTCCGCACCGTCAAAGATGCGCCGCTCTCGTGGTTCGGCGACGGCAGGCTGAACGTGACGGAGTCGTGCCTCGACCGGCACCTCGCCGAACGCGGCGACAAGGTGGCGATTCTATGGGAGGGCGACGAGCCCGGAGACACACGAAAGATCACCTACAAGGAGTTGCACGCCGAGGTGTGCAAGGCCGCAAACGCATTGAGCGAGCTCGGTCTCAAGAAGGGCGAACGCGCCATCATCTACATGGGCATGGTTCCGGAGGCAGCCATCGCGATGCTCGCCTGCGCACGAATCGGCGCGATTCACTCCGTGGTCTTTGGTGGCTTCTCCGCCGAAGCGGTCCGCGACCGTATCCGTGACTGCGGCGCCGAGATCGTCATCACCCAGGATGTCGGCCTGCGCGGCTCGCGGCATATCCCCCTCAAGCGCGTCGTCGACGAAGCCTGCGAAGGTGAAAAGAGCGTCAAGAAGGTACTCGTCTACAAGCGCACGGAGGAAGAGGTGAACTGGACCGACGGCCGCGACGTCTGGTGGCACGATGCCGTCGGCGGCGCGAGCCCGGAGCACAGCGCCGAGGCCTTCGAGGCCGAGCACCCGCTCTTCATTCTCTACACGTCCGGGTCCACCGGCCGGCCCAAAGGCGTGGTTCACACGTCTGGCGGCTACATGGCGTACGCGAGCTACTCGCACGCGACGGTATTCGACCTTCGGGAGGACGACGTCTACGCGTGCATGGCGGACGTCGGCTGGATCACTGGCCACACCTACATCGTCTACGGGCCCCTCGCGAACGGCGCGACCTCACTGATGTTCGAGTCCGTGCCCACGTACCCCGACGCAGGTCGCTACTGGGACATGGTGGAGCGTCACAAGATCAACATCTTCTACACGGCGCCCACCGCCATCCGTGCTCTCGCCGCACAAGGCGACGAGTTCGTCACGAAGTATGACCGCTCGAGTCTTCGTGTTCTCGGCACCGTCGGCGAGCCCATCAACCCGGAGGCTTGGGTCTGGTACCACGAGGTCGTCGGCCAAGGTGGATGCAACATCGTCGACACCTGGTGGCAGACGGAAACCGGCGGCATCTCCATTAGCCCTATCGCGCCGGCAACGCCGACGAAGCCTGGCTCCGCGTCCTTTCCGATGCCTGGCATCAACGCATCGCTTCGCACGCCGGAGGGCGACGTGATTCGCGGTCCCGGTCAGGGCCTGCTCTGCCTCGACTACCCATGGCCTGGACAGGCCCGCACCGTGTGGGGGGATCACGAGCGCTTCTTCTCGACCTACTTCTCGATGGTCGAAGGCGCGTACTTCACCGGAGACGGCTGCCGCCGCGACGAAGACGGATACTATTGGATCACCGGCCGCGTCGACGATGTCCTCAACGTCAGCGGGCACCGCATGGGCACGGCTGAGTTTGAGGCGGCGCTCATCTCCGTCGAGGAGGTCGCGGAGGCGGCCGTGGTGGGCTTCCCCCACGACATCAAAGGCCAAGGCGTGTACGCCTACGTCGTCGCTCAGGATGGCGCGAGCACCGACGACAAGGCGCTCAACGCTGCCTGCCGCGAGCAGATTGGGGCTCACGCCAAAATCGACCGAGTGCAGATGGTCCCGGGCTTGCCCAAGACACGCTCCGGGAAGGTCATGCGGCGCATCTTGCGAAAGATCGCAGAAGGGCGTGGCGACGAGCTCGGCGATGTCTCGACGTTGGCCGACCCCGCCGTGGTAGACGCGATCCGCGCCGGCGCGGTGCTGAAGTAGGTCCGATGACTCGCCTTGATTCACACATCGACCCGAACAAGCTCGCCGCAGAGCTCGACGCGATGACGTCCGCCACACGAAACCGTTGGGCCCTGGGGCTCGGACGCCGGCAGCAGAAGCGGCTCTTCGACGCCGTTGAAGGCCATGCGGCGCTCGACCTTCGTTTTTTGGTGCCTCCCGAGCGCGCCGCCATGAGCGAGGTAGTCCACGAAGGGCTCAATACGCTTCCGGCTTTTCGCCGATTCGCCAAGGTGTTCTGCAGACCTGAGGAGGGCGACGAACTTTGGGGATACAACCGAACGAACGGGATAACCGAGACCGTCGTGGGGCCTGGCTACTTCGTCACCCGAACCCATGGTGAAGGTGAGCTCATCGTCGACTATCTGGTCACGCCTCCGGCCTCTCCCTCTCATTGGCCCGAGATCGTTCCGAATGAGACCCGCCTCAGCCGCTTTGTCTACGCGGGCACTCAGGACATCCTTCGGCGGGTGTCGGCGCACGTCAGTATCGGGCGGGCACAGAAGAAAGGCCGCTGGCTGCCGGCCTGGTTCGTTCTTGTTCGCCAGTAGCCTCGGCGCGTAGCGCTACCAGCCCAGCTCCGCGCGAAGGAAGGTCACGAGATCCTCGGCGAGAAGGGCCTGGGTCTCATCCCCGGGGTGAGAGTCACAGCCCCAATCTGAGAAACCATCGAGGTCGACCCAGCGCAGCTGAGCGTCCCCCGCTTCGCGGCGAATAGCCATGGCGGCGTCGATGGCGCTCCGGGCGCGCGCCATGTCTGCGTTGCCAAGGGGAGGCCCGACGGTGCATGCGATGAGGGCGTCTGGATGGAACACGCGGACCTCTTCGAGGAGCCGGACATACTCGGGGACAAACTCGTCTTCGCTCGGGTCACCGCTCGTGCTGTAGTCGTTGGTCCCGAGGTTGATGACCACGACGTCGGCGGGCCGCACGCCCCCTTCGGAGCCGGCCTCCGTGGCGATGGTTCGGTCATAGAGCGTCGGCATGGGCTGCTCCCGGTCATCGCCAAAGTTGTGGACGACTCCCTTGCCGGACCACGCGACGGCGCTCAACTCCGCGCCAAGGGTTCGCGCCGCGATGGCCCCCCAAGTCAAGAAGTGGTTCTCCGTCTCGGCACTGAAGCTGCAGTTTCGGTCGGCGCCGTCCACCCCGTAGCCAGCGGTGATGGAGTCCCCGACGACTTCAATGAGTCGCTCGGGCGGCGAAACCGGGAGCATCTCGCCGTCTACCTCGACGCTGCTGATGCGCGTTACGCCGAAGAAACCTTCCGTACGTCGGTACAGTTCGACGACATGTTCCGCGTCCGCCAAGTCGCTGGCGAGGGTGTACGTCTGGGAGTCGCCGCTCACGGCGAGGGTCTCTTGCACCTCGCCATCCACGACCACGGTGTAGTACTGCCCGGCGTCGTTCATTGTGACGCGCGCTGCGGTTCCTTGAAAACGCAGCACCATGCCAGTGCCGGACCAAGACATCCGCACCATCGACGGGTCACTGGCGTCATGCCTTCCGATCCAGCGGGGTCCCGGCTCTACGACGGGCCCGCTGTCAACGGTGGACGCGTCAGCACGCGTCGCGTCGGGCGTGGCGTCTGATTCACTCGCGTCCAAGCCCGTGTCACCGCCGGGGACGTCGGCGGCGGCGCCCGAATCCGTAGTCGCAGCGTCACCCGCCGATGGAGCGGCACCGCAGCCCACGAAGACAAGACTGTTCACTAAGAAGAGGATGACCTGTCGAGCTGCCATCCCCGAGGATAGCGCATGCTCGAGGGGGCCTACGCTAAATCCTCCTCGTCGCTCTTTGGCTCGTCCGTTGGCGTCGCCGGCGGCGCGACGATCGCGACGACACCGGCCACGGCAGGCGTCGGTTCTGAAGGCCGAGGCGATCCGTCGAGGCGCTCTTTGACGATGAGACCGATGAGGCCGACGACGATGGCGCCGCTCAGCCAAAGCGCCGGCGCGCCGCTCGTGTTCAGATAGCCGAGTGTGATGAGAAGCAGAACACCCCCCACCATCGCCGCGCCGGCGAGCGGTCCCCATCGCTTGAGAGGGCTCGCTTCAGCGACGACGCCGGCCTCCGGGTCGCGGTAGGTCGCGAGCGGAATACGCGCGCCGAGTGACCCGGGGAGTCCCCAGCCAAAGCGAACCATGGCGATGGCGAGGAGACCAAACCAGACCAACAGCGCGCCCAACGCCGTGACGACGCTAGTGATGCTGCCCCACACGCCCGCCACATAGGGCACAGACGCGGCGCCGACACCGTCGCTGCCGTACATCGCCTGAAACACGTAGCGAGTTCCGCTCGCCGGCGCTGCCAGCGCGGACCCCTCGAGGCCCGGCATATCCAGATCCGCGTAGTTGACGTAGGTTCCTTCCTCAACCAGCGCGAGGCTGCTGCTCGGCGACGCGTAGGTCACGCCTTCGGGCAGGACGAGATCCCAGAGCGTTCGTGTGACCACGATGTCCAGTTCGGGAAGCTCTGCATAGAGGCGCCCCGCGGCTCCCAGCGCTGGCACGCGCGTGGCGTACACGAGCTGAACATCGAACCCCTCGGCGGCGCTCACGATGTTGAGTAGCACAGTGGCCTCGTCGCCATCCCCCGACTCGAGCGCCGGCGTCTGCGCGTGACCGTCCACGCTGGCGGACCAAACCTCCGCACCCTCGGGGAGTGTCACCCTGAGAAACTGCTGCCTTCGATTGTGCATCACGAAACGCGCGCTTGTGACGGCGACGCCATCCCGCGTGTAGAGAGTGCTGTAGTGCGCCTCATCAACGGTGGCGTTGCGCGTCTGAATTTCCTCGTGGCGGGTGATGCGCACGCTAAAGCGCGGAGCCTCCGTCGCTTGGGCGTAACGAAATGCGTGCAAGATGGGGTTGTCCGTGCGGAGTAGAAGTGGCTCTGGGAGTTCAGAGGCGTCGATGGGGCTGAGGTGCTCTGCGCTGGCCATGTCGACCTGGAAAGGAGCCAGGGCCTCTACGCCGACGCGTCCACGCTCGACCTCGGCGCCGGCGGCGCCCAGAAGCGGAATCGAAAGCTCCTCTTCCTGACCGGTGATTCGGTCGCAGAGAAGCTCGACGGTGAAGCGGCCTTCCATCGGCTGGGTGAGCTCGATGTTCAATGTGCGTCCGTCGTCCGAAAGCACGTAGCGGCGAAGTGATGGCGCCGACACCTCGAGGAGACTGAGTCCCTCGGGCATGCGCAGCGCCAGCTCCGTGAGGGACCCGCTCTTCACGTCTACCTCGACGCGCGTCGCGATGGTCGTAGAGACATCGCCGAGGGAGACCAAGGTGTCTACCTGTGCGTCAAAGCGAGGCGCCTCGGGCTCACGTGTCGCGCCGGTGGCGGCGAGTCGCGGAGCTTCGTCCAGGTATCGAAAGGTGTGCGCGACGGTCGCGTCGAGCTCATCGCGGATCGCCGCCGGCAGCTGATTGTCGCCGACACGGGAAAGATGCGCGGCCACCCCGGGTTCGAGCGTGAGCTCACGGATCGCAAGGAGCGCGATCATACCTCGCTGGCGGTGTACGTTCTTCGCTCGCAGCAACGGAACGTCGAAGGCCTCCGTCGTCCGCGTCGCGACCGGCCACCCACGCTCGTAGTGTACGTCGAGTTGCAGCGCCCCCTGCAGTTCACGGTCCAAAAACACCATGAGGGTGCGCTCGCGGCCCTCCCCTTGAACTCGCCAGTCGCTCACAACGTCGCCGGCGCGGGACTGCACCGAGTTGATTTGCACGTCGCGCGGAAGTGCGATTTCGGCGCGGCGAAGGGAGCCGCGCGAGATCTCGTAGTTCACGAAGGCGCGCAGTCCAAGAACGCCCTCCTCGGGTCGAACCACATGCACGATATTTGCGTGGGCGCGGGTTTCCACCTCGACGGCCTCTAGGGGCACCGCCTCCGCCCACTCGATGCGAACATGTCGCGTCATCGGCACGTTGAATGCGGCGAGAGTCCTCTCCCCCCGTCGCGTGGAACGGACTCCTGCCTCAGGCACGACCTGCACATCCCGGTCCCCTGGGAGTCCGAGCTCAAAGCGAGAGACAGGCGTCGCCGCGATGTCCAGCTCCACGCGCGGGAGCCCGTCTTCACGCTGCACCGCGACCAAGAAGGACGCGCTAATTCGATGCCGACCACGACCGCGAATCGGCACCGCAAACTGACCGTCCTGCACCGCGATGGCAGCCTCCGCGCGATCCACGGATACCGACTCGAGGGCCACGTTCGACGGGAAAAGCGGCACCATCGCCCGGCTACCGTCCAGCTCCGCGCTCAGCTCCGCGGTGAAACGCATCGCGTCGCCAACGAGCTCCCCACGGTAACGCGCGCGGCTAAGGGTGAACCCACTGCTCGCGTCGCCGCGCCAGCTGATCTGCACGCCGGCGCCCGCCGGGATAGCTCCGCGCACACGTGTATGGCCCCCGCCTGTCTCGACGTTGACGTCGGCCGCCGGAACGACCACGGGCGAGACCTCCATGCCCACAAAGGTCGCGTCGAGCTGCGCGCCGGCGCCGGGGCTTGCGAGGGCGACCACCCAGCCGGTGTCGTATCGCGCGGCGCGGACGGGGTATGTCCAGCTCAGCGCGTGTGTGCCGGCCCCCTCCGCGGGCCACGCAACGGAGCCGCTTCGCTCCACGAGAGCCGCGGCGCTGCCTCCGGCTGTGGCAGATTCGATGGCGCCGGTGGCCCGAAGGGGGACCAAGGTCCAACCATCGGAGAAGGTCCGCACGTTCGCGTTTACCGTCACGAGCGCACGGTTTCCGCCCGCGCTCTCTTCGATGCGGACAGACAAACGTACGTTTGAAAACGCGTAGCTGGGTTCCGAGGACGACGGCGATTGCTGCCCCAAAAGCTCCTGATAGGCCTCGAGGGGCAACTCGACGCTCCCCGTTTCCTGCGCGAAGGCGGGCGAGGTGAATGCAGCAAAGATCAACAGGGAGAGTACTCGTTTCATCGTTCCTTCTTTCGGGCGCAAGAATCCGTTTGAAGCGCCCTCCAAAGAGGAAGCTCCTGCGACACTCGGCGTGCTCGCCCCCACGAGGAGGCGCTCAGCGGACTAGCGGGGAGAGCCCTCCCCGGCGGAGAGCGGGTCTCCAAAAACCAGACGTCTGCTCGCGATACGAAGCGAATCCGCCATCACCCCGGGAGCGGCGCCTGCGTTGAGCGCGCTCTCGAAGCGTTGACAGAGTTCGCTCTGCTGTCCCAGGCGACGATCGCTGGCGAGGGCACCGACAGATGCCCGCGCGCTCTCTAGGCGCTCGCGTGCGCGGCGTAGCTCCACCAGCGCAGCAGGCCGCGAAGAAGAGAGCTGCGCCGCGGCGCGACGTAGCGAGACGGAGAGCTCGTAGGCGAGCCAGCTACGCAGCACATCACGTTGGCGGGGCCCACGCTCTGCGCGGCCGCGCGGGAGGACAAGGCGCTCGTTGCTCTCGCCGTTGTCCAAGCGAAGGAGGTCCTTGTAGCGAACGCTCACGTCGGCGACGGCGCCGGGTCCCTCGACGACGAGGTCGAGGAGAATGGTGTGAGTGTCGTCCGCGTAGAATGCGGGGATGACGATCTGAATGCCGTCATCGTCACGTTCCCGGTCCCTGGCGATGCCCAAGCGCGTCGCGAGCTGCTGATCGACGGCGCGTTCGGCGGCGGCGCTGCGCTGCGCCTCTAGCTCCGAGAGCGAGCGTGATCCAAGCACGTTGACGAGGCGGGTGCCCTGCGCCAGCCGCACGTTCACGCGGAGGGCCCGGGCCACAACGCGGCTCACCGCCTGGATCTCCTGGCGCACGATCTGCTGGGGCGCATGGTCGATGACCCAGCGGCGACCGTGCCCAGCCAAGGCGACGGTCTCCAGAGGTTCCGCATCCGTGTCGGACGAGAGGCCAATGGTCGTCGTCGTGACCCCGGCGAGGGCGCCGGTGTGCGCGACGCGCTCGAGCGAGCGGGCCTCCGCCGCGTCGAGTCCCGGCGTCACCAACCAGACGAGGCCGCTGCCGAGGGGCGAATCCGCGCCGGTGAGTTCGCTTACGGCTTGAATCGCGGATGCGAGAGCGGCGTCCAGAGTAAGAGGCTCCCCCCCCTCGGCGGAGAACGCGCGCCGCAAAGCGACGGTGACCTCGCCCAAACGCAACGGTCCTGGCTCGACGAGCATGCCACCGTGTGGGCCGGCGACGACGATTCCAATCCGGTCTGAGCTGGTGCGTGCGCGACTGATCGAAGCGAGCAAGTTCCGGACATGGGCGCGGCCGCTCTCCGCGAGCGAGTTCCGGAGGTCTAGCACCACAACCGAACGCAACGTGGGCCGACGGCCGCGTACGGCGGCGCCGCGAAGGCCGACCTGCATGAGCACGCGAGTCTGACCCTCTACCTGCGCGCGATCCGATTGCACGGAGAGCGCGAGGGCGGACTGGCTTGGAGCCGCAATGCGGGGAGCGTTTTGCTGGGCTTGCTGCGCCAGCGCATACCCCGACACGTCAACGCCAGCCAGCACGCCGCTCCCTGTTCGCCGAAGCCGGCGCGCGAGGAGCCGCCAGCGTGGGTCACCGGGCACGTAGGTATTCGACCAGCGGCCCGTGGGCGGGCGGAAGGAGAGCTCGGTGACATGGTCACGCCCGAGTCCGTTCAGAACTTGGCTTAGCTCCTCGGACCCCTCGCCGTTGCGCGCCCACAGCGACTCGTCGTCCCCGCGGTGGTCTTGCGCGCGTCGGTCTTCCCCGTCCCCGTTGGCCGAATCACTGGCTGATTCGATGTCAGCGATGCTGATATCGCGGTCGAACCTCCCCTCCTCCCTTCGCTCCTCCGCCTGCGAAAGGCTGCGGGTCGCGACGGAGGTCGGCGGCACAACACGGTCACTGGCGGGTTGGAGTCGAGCGTCGGCGGAAGCCGTCACGGTCTCGGTGGCAACCATCGGCGGCACCACGCCCGTGTTCTGCTGGAACCCGCTCTGTCTCTCCCAGTACAAGTCCCCCTCCGAATCGCCATCGGCGCCGGACGCCGCCGCGACGCCCGTCTCGAACGGAGAGGCGGCGGTTCCGCTAGGGTCTTCCGGCGGCACGAAATCCGCGCCACCCACGTAGCCGTCCACCCGACCGCTCCACTCGTCGAGTTCGAGCCCTTCCGCATCGTCGAGCTCATTCGAGCGCCGGTTCCCCATCTGACCATCCTGGTCAGCGAGAGGTTCCCTCGGCGTCATGACGGGCCGATTGAGCGCCATCGGCTCCACATTGGCGCCCATCCCGTGGAAGACCACGACACTGAACGAGCCCATCACCAGCAACACGGACAAGACCGGCAACGCGATGGCGAGGCGCCGGCCACGTAGCTGACTCATCGCTGCGAACGGCATCCAGAGCAGCTTGCCCAACGCCATCCAGCCCTGAACGAGCTGGCCGGCCAACGTGGCGAACACGCGCGGCTGGGGTTGCGAATCCAAGCTCTGGACCCGTTCGATGGTGCGAGTGACGAGCGCTTCTGGAACCACCATGGGCTCGAGCGATTCGAACTCGAGCGCAACACCTCCCAAGGCCTCGGAGAGCGCACGGCAGGAATCACACGACTCAACATGGATCACGCTCTCGGCGTCCAGCGGCGCGGCGTCGAGCAGAAGCTCGCGAATGGGATCGCAGTCGCTCATTGTGCCAACTTCCTTTCTTCGGTCTTCGCTCGGCGCATCATGGACTCCGCCAACGACAAACGGGCGCGACGGACACGTGTTTTGACCGTGTCCGGAGGCTCCCCGAGTGTCGCCGCGGCGCCTTGAACACCGAGTCCTGCCACGGAGGAGAGGAGGAGCGCTTCCCGTTGCGGCAGTGGCAACTTCTGAAGCTCTACTTCAAGAAACGTCGCCGTCTGTTTGGCCTCGAGGGCACGCTCAGCGCCGGCATCTTCGGACTCTTCCACGCCGGAGGTGGCGTCGAGTTTGACGATGGAGCGAACCTTTCGCCTTCGAAAATGATCGCGGACCGTATTGACAGCGATGCGGTAGACCCAGGGCCGTACCGGCCCGGCGGGCATGTTCTTCTTCGAAGCCTGGTGGACCTTGCAGAATACCTCCTGAAAGAGGTCGTCGCGGTCGTTGAGGGGCACGCCAGTGCGCGAAAGATACCCATAGACGCCGCTGGTATAGCTCTTCATGAACGCGCCGAAGGCGGACCGGTCCCCGCGGTGATGCCTTTCCAGCAGGGCGCGGTCGTCGTCGCTCGCGATGGGGATGACCTCCGCAGGTTCTCCTTCCCTCGGTGGCTCCGCTTCCATGGTGGGTAGTGGTGACATTGGGTTCTGTGAAGGAGAACGCGCCAGCGCCGCTGAAGGGTTCAAAAAAGATGTGCGGCCCACGAATTCTGCGACGTGCCACCTCGAAACGCGCGCGAGACGGACACGCTAAGGCGCGCGACGGGAGATGCGCGCCACGCCGCCGGCGGGGACGTCGACCTCAACGCTGACCGCCGGTGGCTGTCCGCCGAAACGTAGCTGCAGGCGGTGGTGTCCGGGGGGCATCTCTCGGTTCAACGGCGTGGCCCCCAAAAAGCGTCCCGAAGCTCCGTACACGTTGGCCCACCCTCCAGGAACCACGACGGTGAGTCGCCCTGGCGCCGCCTCCATCGTCACCATGGGGACGACCGGCGTTTCGTCGGGTGGCTCCGGCACGGCCGTCGCAGCCACGTTCTCCATCGTCGACTGCATCGTGGACATCGTCGAGCGGCGCATCGTCGACATGCTCGTTCGCGCCATGCTCGTATCCATCGACGAGGGTGGTTCCGCCGCTTCTTCTGGTTCTACCGCGGCTGGTTCGTTCACCGGCTCGTCCGGTTGAGCCTCGGGCTCCTCGGGAAGAGCCTCGGGGACCGCGAGCACCGGCTCCGGCGCCGGGGGCGGAGCCGATTCCACTTCCGCGGCGGGCTCGCTTGCTGTGGCGAGCTCGTTCGCGGGTTCGGGGTCCGTCACGAGGCCAACGACGACCCCCATGCTCACCGCGAACGCCACCAGCAAAGGAATCAGCCAACGCGGGCGCTTGCGTTCAAGGGGCACCACCGCGGACGAAGAAGTAGCGTCGATGGTCGTCGGTACCGTCGCGTAGGAAAGTGAGGAGAACGACGGGCTGGTGCCTCCAAGTCCCGCTTGAGCGACACGCTCGTTTCCTTGACGCGCGAGGGAGACGAGCTGCTTCTGTTTTGCCTCTTCGCCCGGAAAAAGCTCACGAAGGAGGTCGCCGACTTCCGCCGCCGTCACCATCGCTTCGTCGGTCCCGGTCCACGAGTTGGCGAGCGCCGTCGCGAAGGTACGGGCGTCCTTCGTGCGCTTCTCCGGATCCCGGTCGAGGGCATCGGAAACGGCTTGGGCCATCTGTTTTGGAACCTCCGAGCGGTAGCTACGAGGGTCGGCGACGGAGTCTTGCATCACGGCGTAGACCGTCTCGCCCGGGGACGGTCGTCGAAAGAGTCTTCGGAGCGTGAGCGACTCCCACAGGACCACGCCCAGCGCCCACACGTCAGAGCGCCGATCGACTTGACCGTGTTGCACCTGCTCCGGCGCCATGTAGGCGACCTTGCCCTTGGCCTGCCCCGTGCTCGTTTGGTGGAGTTTGCCCGCCGCCTTCGCGACGCCGAAGTCGATGACACGAAGCTGGCCGTCGAACCCGACGAAGAGGTTGTGTGGCGAAACGTCGCGGTGAACGACGCCGAGCAACGAGCCGTCTGGAGCCGTCAGCTCGTGCGCGGCGTGAAGCCCCTCCGCCGCGTCTCTCACGAGCTTGGAGACGATGGGGACCCAGCGACTTGGAACCTCATCTCGCTCTCGCGCCATCTTTGCGATGAGGCGGTTCAAAGGCACGCCGGTCAGGTATTCCATGACGAGGAAATACGCCCCGTCCACCTGCCCAAAGTCCGTGACGCTGCAAACGTTCGTATGATGGATCTGCGAGGCGAGGCGAGCCTCGTCCAAGAACATCTGGACGTACTCTTCGTCCTTCGCGAGGTGAGGATGGATGCGCTTGACGGCGACCACCTTGTCGACGCCCGCGGCGCCTTCAAGGCACGCAAGGTAGACCGTGGCCATCCCGCCGCTGGCTAGTTCGAACGCGAGGCGATACCGGCCCAGCGTGATGTCGACGCCGGTTGGTTCAGTCATTGGGCGATCGCGCTAAAGCTCCCGCCCGAGGGGAAGAGGAAGAGCCCTTGCCCGCCAACTTGATCCTCAGTGAACAAGCCGACATGAACGACCATTCCATTTGCCGCGAGGGTGACGATGGCTTGGCGCCCGCTCCCCTGTAAATCGACGGTGGCGTTGCTCCGCCCGAAGCGCTCTTCGTTGAACACGCGGATCCGCGTCGTCGCGAACAGGGGATCGACGGTGTAGGCGACATGGTACATGCCTCCCGTCTCCCCAAAGGTTGCATCCAGAGCTTCACTCGCGCCCACCGCGACACGCCCTCGCGGGGTCCCGTCGAGGAGACCCATAGCCACGCTCGCTTCCGTCTCCCAGCCAAAGCCGGTGATTCCTTCTTGGCGACCGTCGTCGAAGTAGATGGAGAGGCGGTCGAGGAGTGGACGGGCGATGGCAAACTCCGGGCGACCATTCCCATCCATGTCGATGCCTCCCGTGATCGCGAGCACGTCGCCGAAGCTGTCGCCGGCCTCGCCCGTTGAAAAGCTGAACGACCCCGGGAGACGTTCCGGGGTGCGCTCGGCGAGGGAGTAGACATCGACGCGCATCATGTCTGCGGCGATTCGACTCACCACCGCGAGGTCCGCTGCTCCGTCCCCGTCTCGGTCTCCGGCGGTGGAGATGTGCTCGGCGAAGTCGATGACATCGCCTGGGTCGCGAACCTGCACCGTGCGCCCCGCGTTGAAGGTGGCTCCACCGAGTTGCACTCGGACCTCGCCCTCGGTGACGAAGGCGAAATCAGTAAAACCGTCCGCATCCACGTCGCCGAGCCAGTGCACGTCGCTCGCGTCGCCGGCGTCGATGGACCCTGCGTCCACCACGTCATCGAAGAAGCGAACGCGTCGCGCGTCGAACGCTCCGGTCAACACCGCCAACTCGCCCACTCCGTCGCCGTCGTAGTCGCCGATCCAAGTGCCGATCTGAAGATCGATGGACGCCACAACGGCGTTGCCCCGCTGACCGGTCCCAAGGGTCGAAAACTGGACGAGTATGGAGCTCGCGTCACGGCCGTTGATCGTGAAGAGATCACCATCGCCGTCGCCGTCGACGTCTTCCTTCACGCGGCCCACGTCGAGGTAGCGAGCGTCCGAGAACACACAGGCCATTCCTGCTGGCGTCACACAGGCGCCGACGCGAAACGCGTAGCGTGCGCCGAGAGGTCCGACCGCTGTGTCCAGTTCTACTCTCAACGGCGAGTCTGGGCGCGCCTGGAGTTCGGCGGTCACAACGCGCGCAGCGACTTCAGCAAAATCGCAATCCGGCCAGCTATCACAAGCGGAGAACTCAACAACATAGGATTCCGCTCGCTCAGACTCTTCCCAGCGAACAAGGGGCCGTAGGGGCGCATCCACGACGCCGGTGTCCGTGGGTGCGAGAGCTGACCCCGTCGTCACGCCATTCCACGGCGACACGACAATGGGCGCTTCAAGCGTGGGGCCCGCGTCATTGCCCGCGTCGAACACATCCGGCTGTGCATCGGGAGGACCTGCATCCACGCTCGAATCAAAGCCGCCGTCCATGCCCATTGGAACATCGGCGCCCCCGTCGAGCCCGCCGCAGGATCCAAGTGTGCACATCCCCGCAACACAAGCGTCTCCTGAAGAAGCCCCGAGCACGAGCGAGACAACATCCGAGCTGCTTGGAATCTCCACGACCTGGCATCGCTCTGCGACCACGCCACACATCGCGTCGTGTGCGACCCCGCGCACGGCATAGCTGCCAGGACTCAAGTCGGGCAGGTCCATGCCGGCGTCCATTCGCGTGATGGCGCTTCGGTAGAGCTCTTCGCCTCCGCCGTCGCATCCGCCCTCGGTGATGGTGATCGTGACGGCGACGACATCGTCCACGGGGACGCCGTCGGCGAACGAGACCTCGAGGCTCTGGTCTGCCGAACAACCGACTCCAAGGAGTGTGAGCGCCATCCAGGCGAAAGCGTGGCTCAACATATTTGTGCGATTCACCATGACACCACCGGAGGACCCGAGAAGGAAGCGTTGTCGTCTGCGCGGCTCACGAAGATGATCGCGAGGGTGGCCCCAACGACCACAAGCGCGGCGGCAACGCCGATAAGGATATTGCGGGTCCGTGGGCGAGCGGCGGGCGCAACGCTCACGTCCGTGGACTCCGGCGAATACTGAATCGGAGCCTCCTCCGTTCCCGTCTCCGCGAGGACCGCTCCGCCGGGGCCAACCGCCTGGGCGATGTACTCCACCGCGCCGCGGGGGTGAGTCGCCGTGTTCCCCGACGCCTCGAGCCACTCGCCGTCCGTCCCGCGAGTGCGAAGGACGATGCGCTCAACGAGAGCGCCCGTGTCGCCGAGAGTGGACGCACGAAAGACCACCTCATCCTCGTTCGCCTGCACGGCGACGTTCACGGCCAGAAGGCTCTCGCCGGCCTGTTCGCTCGCGGCCTCAAAGCGCCTCATCAGCGCCGGCGGCGCGCGACCTTCTAGGGCCTCGCGATCCAATGACGCCAGCTGCAAGAGCGCCGTCTCGAGAAGAACGTCATCGCCCAAGGGCTGTGCGACGAGGACACGATGCACCAAGAGCCGCACGAAGGCGCCGCGGTCGAGCGGGTCTTCTTGCTGTGCTTGGTTGAGTTCGTCTCGCGCCGCGGCGAACTCCCCTTGTTCATAAGCCTCGATGGCCGCGTCGAGGTGAGGACTCTGAGCCTGGGCGGACACCGGCAGTGCGAGGATAGCGAGTGCTGCGAGGCCGATGCAGACTCTCCGGCCCCCGGCGCAGGCGCTTGAATCGAAACAGCGAATCGAGGTCATGAGCCCCAATGGTCTCATAATCGGCGCATCAACGCGCGCCAAAGACGCGCACAGAAACGTATTTGATGGGGAGCCAGGAGGTTTCTGGCCAAAACGTCCCTACCAAATATCGCCTCGGTGGCTCGCGTCAGCGCTACGGCGTCCAGGTTACGTCGGCACCCCAATTTGTATTTCCACCGGACACACTCGGCGCGACGCTCCCGCTCAGCTGCACGGAGCGCGGAAAATCAAGCTCCATACGAACGCCAACGTTGGTGCCGCCGGATGACTGAACATCGCCCTCTGTGTTGAGGAACCCCTCCACGTAAAAGCCCAAGATGATGTCACGCACGCTCTCCGGGAGCAGCTGCTCCAGGTTCTTGCCGATGCCGTATCGCGAGCCGCCGGTGGAGTTGCCCTCGATGGTAATGTTCGGGACGTACGCGCCAAACTCTTCGCGAAGTGTGAGCGTCAGAGCGCCACTAGCGACGCCGCTTAGAAAGTTCGCCGCTTGGCGGTCGGCTTCCGCGGACGTCGCCTCGCGGACGTTGCCGCTCACGAGGAGCGCGATGATCTCGGCGCGGTCGTTGGTGATCGTGCTGGAGAAGACGATGGTTGGGCTCGAGAGCCGTCCGCCGGCGGTCACGGTCACGGACTCGCCAGGGCGTGCACGCAAGTTGTGCCGCGCGACAAGATTGACGTAAGGGTCGATGCTGTCACCGCCGTCGAAACGGAGCCAGCCGCCTTCAACATCGAAGCGGCGCGAGAAGACCTCGAAGTTACCGCCTAGGACTTGAACGCCGCCATCGACGCGGAAGATGGGGTCCCGGTAAACGACGGTGAGTTCGGCTTGAAGGTTCGCCGACAGGTCCTCCCCGGCGAGATCAAAACCGCGTGTTCCATCTACGTGCAATTGCACCTCGAAGGGATCCGCGGGCCGCGACCGAGTCTCTTCGCCAAAGACGTGGATCTCGGGATGATTTGTCAGGGAGATCGGGTCTCGCCCCTCGTCGGTGGGGAGCGTTACGTCGAGCTCATGCACCTGAAGCTCCCCCTGCATCGTCTTGGCTTCGATGATCGTACGAAACGCAGCGTCCCCGCTGAGGAGCGCGATCACGCTCCCTTCTTGTCGAACGGGAAAACTGTCCGCGGCCAGCTCAAGCTGAAGACTGCTGGGTCGGAACCCGTCCAGGCCGACATCCCCCGCGATGCGCAACGCGCCGTCGCCGTCGGTAGCGTGGAGGTTTTGGAGCGTGATGCGGTCGTCCTCAAAGAGCAGCGTCCCCGCCACATCATCGAGGCGCTGGCCGAGGCTCTCGATGTCCACCTGTCCATGGTCGACATCGACCGCTCCGGCGAGGCTGGGCTCGGCGATGCTGCCGCTGAGATGCACGTCGCCGGACGCGACGCCAGCGACGTTGCGGAAGCCGGGGAGCCAAAGCAGCGCCGCTTCGAGGGGCATGTCGTCGAGACGAACGTCCGCGTGGAGCCCCGTGTTGAGGCCGATGTCCGGGGTCCCTTCGACGATCTCGAGTTCAGTGTCGCCCGTCGCGAAGATGGTTCCGCCGTTCCACCACTGCCCGTCCAACTGCATCGTCGCGGCGCCGTTGCCAACACGACTCTCCATGCGAACGCGAAACGGCGGCGACTGAGCGGTCGTCTCGATTCGTTCCTCCCCGTCCGCGTTGAGCACTGCCACCCGCCGCACGATGAGCTCGTCGCCGGCAACATCGAGAAAGGCACGCATGTCGTCGGTGAAGAGGTCGCGGGCCGTGAGTACAACGCTCAGCGGGCCGCCCGCGTACTCGCAGGCGTAAGGCACCTCATCGAGGGGTACGTTCTGAAGATAGAGCGCGATCTCCGTGGGCGGGAGCTGCGCCTCACCACGCCCCGCGATCCATTCGTCGAGGGGCGCCGGGGCGTCCGCTTCGAGGAACATGACCGGCTCGTTCTGAATGAGTCCACGCGCCTCAAGGTGGGCGATGCCTTCGTTGAGGCCGCCTCGAATGGAGACCCGGGGGATCCCACCGCGGCCGCAGCGCATCTCGTCGAGGTCACCGATCCACTCCACGTCCGCGATGACGTCGGCCACCGGCCGGAAGGCGCCACCACGAACCGTCAGCGTCGCGGAGGCGCGCAGGGCTTCGCTCATCGGAATCTGTTCGGAGATAGGCGGAGGCAGCGTCGACAGGTCGCGCGGTGCCATTCGGAAAGAAGCGCGCCACGGAGCGACCTCGAGCATTGGAACGAGGAGCTCCGGGTACTCGAGCGCCGATGCAAGGTCGAAGAGGAGGCTGACCTCGCCCTCCAGGAGCTCTCCAGATTCGTCGAGGGTGAGAGCGCGGACGATGAGCGAACCGCTGTCGTAGCTGAGGGTGGACTGAACGCCGATGGGCGGCAGACCTGCAATCTTGACAGCGGCGGCGTTGACGTTGCCTTGGAAGTCGAAGATGCCGAAACCGCCGCTCAACGTCAGGGTCCCATCTGCGCGACCTTCGATCTCGGGCAACCCTTCCACGCCGAGGTCTTCGACGAGCGTCAGGTCCAGGTGGGTGGCCTCCAGTCGTGCCTCGTAAGACCCGTCCCTCCATGAGTCGACAAGGGGGACCCCTTGGTCGAGGATGCCTTCGATGGAGAGGTCCAGGTCACCGCGCTGCACGTGGTGGATGCGTGCATCGATGCCGAGTTCGCCCGGCCCATGGGTCGCCAAGAAGTCGCCAGATACATCTTCGACACCGAAGCCCCCGAACCCATCCACGTGCCCTTCGATGGAGATGTCCGGCTGCCCCTCGAAGTCGCCCTGGATCTCCGCCGTTCCTTCCAGAAGACCCGCGAGCTGAGGCATGTCCGGGAGCCACGCCAGAATGCCCGCGAGGTCGAGGTCGTCGACGCGGAGGGCGAGGTTATCTTGGGATCCACGTCGAAAAGCCCAGTCGGCGCTCAAATCGATGGACTCGTCGCGGTTTTGGAACGTCGCCGAACGAACACTCATGGACCCACCTTGCATCGACAGGTCCGAGACGCTGCCCTCCCAGCGCTGGTCGTGGCCGACCAAGGTTACGCTGGGGAAATTGGCGACGATTCCGCCAGGCACGACGCGAAAGCCCCCTTCGAAACCAAAACGTTGATCGGGGTGTCGAAACGCGGCGCGAGTTTGGTAACGGGTCGGGCCGCCGACGAGGCGTCCGTCGCCGTCTCCGAGGGGCACGTCGAAGGCTGTGGCGCCCACGCTGTGGAGCGTGAGCTGAACCACGGGGGCATCAACGTTCCCGTCGACGTGACCGGCAGCGACGAGTCGTCGAACAAAGACGGGTCCATATCGAAAACCGTTGATCACAAAACGGCCGCGCGCGGAGAGCGTTCCGTCTTCGCCCAGGGTGGCGCGGCCGTCGATATCGAGATTTCCTCGCGCGCCGGGAATAAGCTCAGCGAGCAAGGGCTGCTGATCGATGCGGCCGACGCTTCCTTCGACCTCGACGTCTAGGTTGCCTTCGTAGTCGACGCTGCCCGTGACGCGAAGACCACCGCCTCCGGTGTTCACCATGACTTCGCCGAGCTCGAAGGCGTCTTCGCCAAGCTCACCGCTCACGGAGAGCGCGGGGATCGGCATTCCCGCCCACTCGGTGGGCTCCACGTCGGCATCGACGAGTACCTCATCGCCGTTGACGCGGAGTCGCGCGCGGCCGGCCACGTGAAGGTCCGGCGCGCCACGGACCACCGGCAAGAGGTCGAGCCCCTCGGTGCGCATTTCGACGACGATTTCGCCCTCCGAGGGAAGACGCCCGAGCACGGCGACCTGGCCGCCCGCGGTGTCGAGGGTCGCGCGCATTGTGAGGTCATCGGAGGGACCGCGAAAGCTCACGTACCCTTCGGTGCGACCCGCGAGGATCTCGGCCCAGTCAAAACCGAGCTCGTGAAGGCGCTCGGCATGGAGCGGTTTGGCTCGAATCAGGATATCGAGTTCGGGCTCATCGTCGGCGGCGCCGCCTTCAGGGACGGCGTAACGAAGGTTGACGGCGGCTTGGTCTTCGCCGGCATTCGCGTTTGTATGAAGAGTGGTTCCCGCGAAGGGGTCCGACTCGATGCGCGCCGTGAGGTCTTTGATATTGGCCACGAAGGGCCATGGCGCGACGATTTGACCGTCGGCATCGAAGACGGAGATGACCATCTCGTCCTCGAACTCCATGCGGCCATGAGCGCTGAGGTTCTCGATGCGAATGCCTTCGATTCCGAGGAGCGCGCCCTCGGCGACGACGTTCGCCAGGTGCATATCGTCGACGACGGCGTGAAAAGGCGCGCTGTTCGGGTCGCTCGGTGTGGGGTCCGAAGACTCAAAGGCGGCGAGAAAGCTCGGGAGACCGTCTGCCCCTTCGATGAGCTGCACGTGTCCACCGTCGAGGCGAGCGTGGGAGATACGCAGGCCGCCGTCCATGGCGAACCCCAGGTCGAGGATGAGACGAATCTCGTCGCCATGAATGACCTCTTCCCCGTCCGGGTCGTAGAGCGAGACGTTGGAGACGAAGACCTCGGCTGCACCCGGATGTTGGATGACGATGCTGTCGATGCTTCCGATGTCCAAGGTGCCCATGATCATCGAGGACACATACTCGTTGAGGACCTCGCGGGCGCCTTCGCGGACCACACGCGTGTTGATGTGAAACGCGACGGAGACCAGAACGCAGACGATGAGCGCGAGGAGCCACATGAGCGCCCGGAAGGTGCGCCGCGCGAAGCTTGTCGAGGACAGCGACTCGTCGACCTCGTCGGCAATTTCTTCGGCGAGCTCGTCGGCGACCTCGTTTGCGTCGAGGCCCACTAGAACGCCTCACCGATGGTGAGATGGATAGCGCCGCCGAAGGGCGACGTTGCATCGCAGGGGTCGTCGGGGTCCATCGTCGGCGTGCACATCACCGGCGAGGTCGGCGGGCTGCTGAAGAAACCGCCATAGTGTCCCCAGTCATCGACCTGAGCGTCATTCGCGAGAAATGCGACGTCGAGGCGGAAGGGCCCAATGAGGGTTTGGTATCGAAGACCGAACCCAAGTGCTAGGCGTGTTCGGGAGAACCGAAACTCCGGCATTCGGTTGATGTCGCCAATGTCGGCGAAAGCGACGGCACCGAAGTCGTCGTTGAAGAGGAAACGTAGTTCCAGGGAGGCACCCCAGCGCCGAAGGCCGCCAGCGTTTTGCGCGAAAACGGCATCGGGATCGCCTCCCGGTACCGGCTCAAACTGGTCGCCCATGAATCCCGCCTGAAAACCGCGATGGCTGCTCGCGCCGCCGCCACGTAGCCGGTACTGAACCGGGCCAAGCAACTGAGAAACCCGATCCAGGTCACCGTCGGCGGAGAAGATGTGCATGTAGCCAAGGCGAAAACGACCGGCGAGGACCAGGGGACCAAGGGGAACGTAGGCGCGAACGTCCGGAACGATGCGCATGTAGTTCCAGTCCAAGAAGCTCGCTTCTTGGAGGTCGAGGCCAAAGTACAAACCTAGGCGCGGGTTGACGCTGTTGTCTCGAAGGTCGAGGGCGAACTGCTGCTTAAAAAAGAAGAGCTGCGAGTCCGACGCCAGGTCTTGACGTTGCGTGGGAAGATAGAGGTTGTAGTGAACGCCGATGCTGGCGCTGAGTCTTCCATCGAAGAAAGAGCGCTGAAGTGCGATGTCCGCGTCGAAGCTGTGTCGCACCACGGCGCCGAGGTTTGGGTCGGGTCCAAAGTCCCAGCGGCCGCTGACGACGAGCGTCGTACGTGCTTCGATGAACGCCGGCTGCCGGAACTCGAAACGAAGCTCGTTTCCTAAGCTCGGCGTGAGTGTCTCGCCGTCATCGGATTCGGCGCGGGCTCGCGGAAAGCTCGTCGGAAAAATCAGCTTGGGCCGCTCCTCGATGCGAAAACGTCGGAGGCCGCCGAGGAAATTCCGGTGTTCGATGAAACCCAGAAGGTGAATATCCCACTGGTCGGAGTCCAACTGTTGCGTCGAGCCCGTGCCGATGACACCGCTCTGGAGGCCGCCACCCAAACCGTAGCGCAGGCGCCGACCGGGGCTTACCTGCACAGCCACATCGACGACGCCCGTGCAAGCCTCCTCCTCACGGCGCGGCGTCGGGATGATGTCCACGGACGCGAACGCGCCAAGGGCGTACACCGCATGGCGCGCGTCGGCGAGGAGCGCGTCGGTGAAGGGCTCACCTTCATCGATGTTCGCGGTGGCGATGATGGTCGCCCGCCGCAGGTCGCGCTCTCCGCTCAGCGTGACATCGCCAATGACATGTTCGACGCCGGGCGAAACGGTGAACGTGACGTTCGCAACGCGGTTGGTTTCGTCGAGCTGTACGTCGCCATCGACGGAGGCGCAGGCGAAGGTGGCGTTGTGAAGCACGCGCACGAGGGCAGCCTTGGTGGCCTCATACGATTGTTCATCGAAGCGCTGGCCGACCTCGAGGCTGATGGCGTCGGCGAGGTCTTCCCGAATCTCCGCGCTCAGCGCCTCTGCACCTTGGAGTTCGGTTCCGGCGACCATGACGGGCTGGCCTTCGTTGATGACGACGCTGATTTCCAGCTCGCATCCTTCTCCGCTGCGTACTCGGTCGCATTCGGAGTTCACGTCCACGCGGTCCTCCGTCGCCGCGATCGGCGGGTCATAGGACACCGTCTCGACATTCGCGTCGTAATAGCCACGAGCACGATACCAGCGACGAATACGTTGCAGATCGCGTTCGAAGACGCTGCGGTCGTAGAGGGGCCAACCTGAACGCCATGTGAGGATGGGCAATCGAACCCGAACCGCATCCTCAAAAGGAGGCTCGTTGCAGGCGGGCCGTGTCGATCGGCTCAGGTTGATGCCCGTGCGGCTCCGCTGAGAGGTGGCGAGGCACGCGCGAAGGGCGTACTCGTCCATCTCCTCCATGCCCTCAATATTGAGGTGATCGACGGCATATCGATCCGCAGGAACATGGGCACATCCGCCAAAGACAGCGCCGACGAGGAGCATGAGCGCCACGCGAGACCCTGAGAGGCGAGAGTCGCCTTGATTTGTTTGGGATTTTTCCACGCGCCGGCCCTCGGGACCTTAGCTGAATTGCGACGGAGGTGAAGGCGCCGCGGCGCCCGAAAAGTGGTACAAAGCAGCGTGAGAATGCGTTTCTGGCTGGCCGTGCTTTTTGTCCCTGTGCTCATGGCGCCTCTGATGGGCTTTGAGTGGGAGGGCCGTATCGGGCGCCTTGAGCGTCAGTACTCGGGTGGCTCCGCCGCCGAACGACAGCAAGCGGTGCGAATGCTCGGGGCATATGGAGCCGCGGAGGTCCGGACCGTTCTCCTCCGCGCACTTGAAGACCCCGAGAGCTCGGTGCGAATCGAAGCCGCGAACACCGCTGGACGAGTGAAGCTCACGGATGCCGTGGCGATCTTGACGGGGTGGCTCGAAGATCTGGAGAGCGAGGTCCGTACCGCCGCCGCTCGCGCCCTCGGCGCCATCGGAGACGCGCGCCCATTGCCGCTCTTGGTCCGGGCCTTGGGCGACGCAGACGCCGGGGTCCGGCGAGCCGCCATCGGCGCCCTCGCTGCCATCGGCGCGCCGGAAGCCGTGGTTCCGATGCTCGGCCGACTCGACGACGAAGACATGAGCGTCCGCGTTGCTGCGGCCCAAGCCCTTGGGCACTCGGGCGACGCGCGAGCCGTCGTCCCGCTCATCGGTCGTGCTCGCGACACTCCCGAGATGCGCACGGCGGTCTACCAGGCTCTGGCTGAACTGGGAGATCCTCGCGGCGCCTCGGCGCTGATTCAAGGCCTCCGGGACGACGACGAGAACGCGCGCATCAGCGCGATCGCAGCGCTTGGACGGGTGGGGAGCGAGCGCGCGATGAGACCCCTCGCAGAACTGGCACACGAAACAGATCCCCGGGCTGCCGAAGCTGCGATTCAAGCCATCGGAAATATCCCTGGTCCCATCGCGTCGCAGACGCTCGTCGAACTCCTTGGGGACGCGACACTGCGGCAAGCCACCAGTGGTGTTCTCGTGGTACGTGCGGACCCCGCCCTCACTCTTCACTTGGCGGAGGTGTTGGCGCGAACCCCTCCCCTGGAGATGCCCCCCTACGCCCGGGTCCTCGAGGCACGTCTCGCCGCCAAGCCAGTCCCGGAGACCGCGCCGCTCATCGCCCAGGCGATGAACGCGCAGTCCGACGGGGACCACACGCTCCTGAACGCCGTGGCGCTCTCCGGTGATCCCTCGGTCCTTCCACGCGTTCTCGGTGCGCTAGGCAGCGCACCGGGCGTCGCCCTTGACGCCCTCGAGAGCTACTTCCGCTTGCACCCCGGCGATGGTCGCGCGGCGGACCCCCTTCTTGCCGCCCTTCCCCTCGTCGCCGCTCCTTCGCGCGCCCGCGTCGTTCGACTCTTAGGGCGTGTGGGCGCCGAGAGAACGAGCCCTGCCCTCATCACCCTCGCCGCCAGCGAGTCCGAAGAGCTTCGCCAAGCCGCGGTGGAGGCCATGGGCCGCACGGGCGGCGAAGGTGTCGTCGAAGCGCTCCTCGGTCACCTCCGCGACGGCGAAGAGGCTGCGCTCCGGCATGACGCCGCGCTCGGTCTTGCGCGGCTAGGGAGAGTCGAAGATCTCTCCGCGATCTTGGAGCGCTTAGAAGCACCTCCGCCTGTGGACCGGCATGCGTACTTGGTCGCCCTCGCCGGCATCGCCCAGCGACATGGCCTCGGCGACGAGGGCGCGCGCTTCGCGCGCTTGGCCGAGGTGTTCATGTTCGGACATGACCCAGACCTCGCCGCGCGCATCGTGGAGACGCTCGGCGCCTGGGGCAACGACGACGCTCTTGAGCTCCTCCGGCGCGCTCCCCTCGAACGACTTCCCGCCGCCGTCATGGCGCTCGGAGACCACGCCGAAGGAGAGAGCTTCGTCCTCGCTCACCTGAGCCACACAAGCCCACGCGTTCGCGCGGCGGCAGCAGGACGTGCGGGAGAGTTTGGCGCTCGCGCACTCCCGGACCTTCTGGCTCGCCTCGACGAGGGCTCTTGGCCCGAGCCCGCCGCGGCCAGTTTTGCCATCGCCCGAATCGCGCTACGCGGCGAGGTGCCGGAGAGCGCCGGAGCGTCGCTCTGCCAAGCGCTGACGACCCGTGACCCGGCGGCGCGCGCGAACCTATTGCTCGCACTGTCCCAGCTTCAGACGCGCTGCGACGACATGCCAGTGCTTCGCTGGACGCAGCTCCCGCACGCAGCGGCGGTACGTGGCGCCGCTCGACGCTACCTGGCCGCGCACGGACAAGAGTTCGGTGTCGAGTGCGAACGCGAATCGCACCGAAACGTGGCTCCGCTCTGCCAAGCGATTCCCGAGTCGACCTACGATGAAGATGTGGAGCTCTACGTGTACGACCGCGAGCGCCAAGTTTCGCGCAACGCCCTCGTCTCACTCTGGCTCGCCGACGGGACCGTCCTCGTCGCGCCCACCGATGCACGCGGGTTCGTGTCCCTACGACGCGCGCCGCGCGGCCGTGTCATCGCGACGGACCCATTGCGCACAGCGCTGGAACCGTAGCTTCAAACATTTTCGGACGCCGGGAATATTCCGGGCCTGGCCAGCGGTTCATCGCGTTAGATGCACCACCGTCTTCGTTCCTCCACTCCCGAAATCCTCACCACACTAGTCCTCTGTGCTTGCGCAGGTCCGCAAACGCACATGGAGGTTCCGCCCCGCCATACGCCGAGTGCGTCTACCTCTCTCCCGCTGCCGCCCCTTGGACGCGTCCACTCCGCTCTCCTCGCCGACGGGGATCCTGTTTGGATCGTACGAACTCAACAAGACGAGGTCCGAGTTTTCGGCGCGAGCGTTCGATTGGAGAGCGACGGTCAGCAGCGCTCCGTCCTGACGGCGTTTGACCCGGCCTGCGCATGCTTTCGCGCCGCCGCCCCGGTCATCTGGAACCTAGAAGGCGAAGTCTTTGCGCGCACAGAGCCAGACTACTCCGCCATCTGTACCGGATGCGCCATCGGAGTTCACCGCCACTTCGACGGGGACTCTTCTTTTTGGATGGACCGCTTCGACTTCGAACGACGAGGAGAGTCCGTGGTGGTGAGCCCGCGATGGGCGGCGACGGAATTGGGGCCAGTAGCGGGACGCGTTCTCCCCGTCGTGTCCGAAGTAGCGAGTCAAGAACTGGAGTGTCCCGAGGAGCCTATCCAAACCTCCATTGAAAGCGCGCTGTCCCGGCCCGTCGGTCAACGGGTTCGCATCGCCGGTCGCGTACTCATGCACGAAGGTGTCGCGCGATTGTGCACGTCGGAGCACGTGGTGGATGGCCACTGTCCGGACGACGCCCCGCCCGTGCACAACCCGAGCGAGGACGTTCTGGAGAAGGGCGCTTGGATTCCCCCGGAGGCCGGCGCACTTTTGTTTCCCGGCGCGTTGACCTGGCACCGAAGGCTCTCAGCCAGGCGCGCCGGTGATGGCTTTGCAGAAGTCTCGTCGGAACAGTGCGAACCGGCACGAGTGTCCGCGCCGGAGACGGACACCGGACCGGAGGTCCCAGCCGTATGCTGGTCGCCAAGCCACGACGAGAGCTGGGTACGAACGCCGTTCAATGCGGAATCAGGAATCTGGGTCGAGGCGCCCGTCGAATGTGAGGAACGTGAGCGGCCGAACATTCGTATGCTTCGCGTTCGAGGTCGTGGTTCCCGTCAGGTGGGTAGCGAAGACGACATTCCTGAACGTTGCCACACGCCTGCCGTCACGGACGACTGCCCACTGGTCCCCTGGAGCACGGTGCAAGGGTCGATTTTCGCCGCCATCGGTGAGCACAACCACGCCCATCCAACGTTCAACGCTCACTTCTCGTACGGCATCGGTGGCTGCTTTAACGCGGGCCCGTCCACAGAAGGCCGCCTCGCCCTGATGCTCACCGATTGGCGCTACGCCGACGAAGCGATTCGCCTCGTCAGTGAAGCGTTCGAGCGTTGGAATGTGGCGGAGATGTTTTGGGTGTCTGTGGAGCCAGCGCTCTGCGTGCACCCGGGCGCATTCGGCACGCGCGGCGGCTCTTTTAGTGACGACGACGAGTGAAGGCCTAGGGGTCGGCGCACATCGCGGGACCGATCCACCCGAAGGGCGGCACCTCCACGTAGCGCGGCGTCGGCCAGGCACCTCCGCGAGCCGGAACGACGACGGGCCAAGAGTAGCTCCGGGTCCCGATGAGGTAGGCGTAGTCTGTGTCTCGCGGACCGGCGACGAGGGTATGCCAGCGGGTTCCGTGGTGTCGGCGAAAATCCGACCGGAGCGAGGAAGTCGTGACCATGAGCGGGAAGCCACGATCCGTCAGAGCATCGACCATCCAGACCCCGAAGGCCGTGCGGACTATCCCGAGCTGAGCGGCAGGTGTCGGCGGGGGCGGCGGCTCCCCCGCGGCGGCAGTCTGCATCCTTTCCATCTCGCGCTGCGCCTCCGCCCACGGTCCCTGGGGTCCTTCGAAGCTCTGCCCCCTGACCCGCCCTTCGAAAGCGCGGGCCTCAGGGCCCGTCGCCGCCGGGAGCTCCACGAGGGACTGAACCCGCAGGGGCTCATGGCCTTGAAAGACCACCAAGGGTCCCGCTTCCGGAAACGCGCAGCCTTCCAGCTCAAACCCCGTCCACGCGCCGCTACGTCGACCACAGTGCAGCGTCACGCGGAAGGAGCGGCCCTCGGTCGTTTGGCAGAGCCCTTCAGAGGTCAGCACGCTTAGAGCACGCTTGTCGCTCTCATAGTATTCGTACACTGGAGCGGCGCCGGAAACTGCGTTTGGAACAACACGATAGCGGCGGGAGTACACGACACGGCGCTGGCCTTGGACGACGCTGATGTACGTGATGCGTTCGGTCAGAGCGGCGTTCGAAGCGGTCTCTGACGTAGGTCTTCGCTGAGCACGCAGCGGCGCGATGGTGTGGGGAGCAGGCTGAGCGGACGGCTGGGAGGCCGGCCAAAAGTCCGCGGCGGTGAGCGCCGCCGAAGGTTGTGGCGAACTCACCTCGGTGGCCGCGGATAGCGTCGACGCACATCCTAGAACGAGGGGAATGCAAAACCACGCCAGACGCGTCACGGGCATCAGGCTATCATGCCGGCCAGGAGCGTCGTGCGCGTGCTTGGCGCACCGCTGGAAGACAAGGAAACGACATGAGAAAAGACCTAGGTCCCCTTTCAGACATTGAAATTGTCGAGGCCCTCGTCCAAATCGACGGGCGTCATTTCTTGGACCTCGGCTGTGGTCCCGGCACCGCCGCACGTCTTCTTGCCGAGCGCGGCGCAAGCGTCGTGGGAATCGAGCCGGACCCCATTCAAGCCGCGCGCAACCGAGAAGCGGCCCCCACCCCGGGCCTCACGTTGACGGAGGGGGGAGCCGAGTCCTTGCCCCAAGACAGCGACTCTGTGGACGGTGTGTTCTTCTTTCGCTCGCTACACCACGTGCCCATGGACTCCATGGACGGCGCCCTCGAAGAAGCGAGGCGCGTCGTTCGAAGTGGAGGCTTCGTGCTCGTCCTTGAACCGAGCATCGACGGCACGCACACGGCGCTCATGCGCCCTTTTCACGACGAGGATGAAGTCCGCACGGCGGCGCAGCGCTGTGTCGCACGGGCAGCGAAGGGCCCCCTCGGCGAGAGCGAACGCTACGCGAGCATTCAGGAGCGAAGCTACGAGAGCTTTGAGGCGCTCGTCGCTCGTTTCGCCGCCATGTCCTTCAACAGCATCACGGCGGAGATGGTCGATGTGCCTGCGGTCCGGCAAGCTTTCGAGGCCGCGCGCGGTCCCGATGGCCACGTCTTTCACCAGCCGCTCTTGATCGACGTCTTCCGCGTCTAGCGCGCGGCTTTCCGAGAGGAGCACGCCCCATGTGCGCGCCGCTGCCGACTTCCTGGAAACTTGCGTGCGCCCACAAACAAGCCAGAATAGATGAGCTACTTTTCTCGCAGGCGGCACTCCCCACGTACGACGCCGGCGGCTTCGACTGCCGCACAATACGCCCGTGGCGCCTGACGCGCTGGCCGGCAGAGCGACGCTGGGCACTCCATCGCGTTACATCGAGCCATCGCTCGACGTAGCCACAGCACGTTGCGCGCGCGCCAATCGCAGTCCTCGCAAATTGCTACGCCGGGTACACTCACTGGCCGACAGCAGGTCGTAAATGCGGTGGCTTGGCAGTCGTCGTCGAACTGACAAGAGTCGACATCGAACAATGCTGGCTCTTGGGCCTGCAGGTCGCGGAGCGCTCGATCGCGCTCCGCGCCACGGAGCTCCCCTGGACTACTCATCGCCGTTCGTGAAGCTACAAACGACTGTTGACTGGTCGCGGCGCCACCGGCGCAGGCCGCGGTGGCGAGCACAAAGATAAGCGAGCAATATTCGAGCGCCGTCATGGTGCGACCGAACACGGCTCTATGCGATCAGGCAATCCCGCCGCCGGCGATGCATCGGAAGAACGACACCGCTCCGAGGATGACGCCGACGATGATCGCCGCGATGTGCAGGTTCATGTTCGCAGGCTTTCCGTCCGCGAGTTTCGGCCCGATGACAAGCCCGAGGATCCCGACGATGCACATGGCCATGTCGAGTGGAAAAGCCGCCCAGTTGAGGATGCCGAGACATGGGACGAGGCCCACGACGGTGAGGCCCGAGCCAAGGCCCAAGAGAACCATCGACGTGATCTTGAGCCCCGTCGGAAGCTCGGCGGGACCGCCGTTGTGCGACGGAGGACCGAAGCCTGCCTGACCCGGCTGTCCGGGCATGCCGAATCCGCCTTGCTGCTGATGCCCAGCAGGAGCGCCACCAAAAGCGCCCGGTTGTTGCGGCTCCCATGGCTGGCGGGGCTGCTGGGGTTGAGCCGCCGCGGGCTGTTGCGGCTCCCAGGGCTGTTTCGGCTGGCCGGGTTGCGCCGCCGGCTGCTGCGGCTGACCGGGTTGCGCCGCCGGCTGCTGCGGCTGACCGAACCCGGGTTGCTGCGGCTGCTGCGGCTGACCGAAACCGGGTTGCTGCGGCTGACCGAACCCGGGTTGCTGCGGCTGCTGCGCGGGTGGCTGTTGAGGCTGACCGAAGCCGCCCTGGCTTGGTTGGCCAGGCTGCACGGGGGAAGTCGGAGGCACGCCAAAGGGCTTTTTGGGATCGTCGGTCATGGTGTTTCCTGAGGATGGGCGACCACGTTCGAAAACGTGGGTGAAGCGGGGGGAGCGAAGAAGCGAACGGGCTCACGCCAAAGGCGGTAGACGCCGAAAATAGAGACGCCGAGCAGGGCCCACGCCAAGGGCCAGAGCAAGAGCACGCCCGGGTTGAACGCGACGGCCGCCTCGAACTCCCCGTGTGAAAACGACGCGAAGGCGCGGGACATGCCGCACAGAGAGCAGCCACCACAGAGCGGCAGCGCGCGGGCAAAAGGACCGAGATGTTCGCGGGCGGCGATGGCCGGCGCGGCGAAGAGGAATGAGACAACAAGCGCCGCACCACTCGCGAGGCCAGGGCTGGCGACGAGGGCCAAGAGAAACCTCTGCAGTGCTCGTTCCAGGCGCACGGAGCGGACTATAGCGCGGCTCGCTACTTTCGGGGGAGTCTAGTGCCCGATCCAATGCCGACAGATGAGCGTCGGCTTCTCCCTTCGATGTGGGAGCTACACCTCGAGGAGGAAATCGATGCCGCGCTGAAGGACCTTGTCGCGGGAGAAACGTCCGTGACTGGGGGCGATGAAGTAGTCACCGATCAGGAGCGAGTAGTAGAGCAAGCAGCGGGCTTCCGTATCGGATGGGCTGAGGCCCAAGGCTCGGAAGTTGCGCCGGAGATACTTGAGGCGCTGCGTGTCGACGCGTTCGACGATGGTCGCGGCGTCTTCGTTGCGCGTAGCGAAGTCGCGGACTCCAAGCTCAAAGCGCACATCTTCTGGATCGTCGTTGAGTGACCAGAGCACCAAGAGGCGCTCTCGGGCATCCAGCGCCGCTTCGTCGACGTGGCGGATGACAGCCAAGGTGCTGCGCTCTTCCCACGCCAAGAGGATGGCGTCGATCCACCCGCGACGTTTGTCGAAGTGCCAATAGAAGCTGCCCTTCGTCACGCCCAGCGCCTTCGCGATGGGTTCCACGCGCACACTCTCCACCCCTCCTTTAGCCAGCTGGCGTGCCCCTGCCACGAGCCAATCCGCCCTGCCCTTTGCGTCCTTTCGTGCCACGGCAGCGAGCTTACCATACGGCAGCGTATTGACGACGCCCTCCAATGACTACATCCTTCATCCATACGCCACCGTATGGAGAACTTTCATGACCCAAGCACATCCTCTGTCCTCTGCCCGTACCCACAGCGAACTTACGCCCGCGGGAGGCCACGCGGCTTCCGCGGAACAGACGCGATCTCTTGCGGCGCAGTGGCCGCAGGTACGGCGTATGGCCAAGAAAAACCCAGTCGTGCCGATTGCCTCCGTCGGCGCCGACGGACATCCACACATCACGCCCGTCGGGAGCCTGTGGCTTCACCGCACGGAGCCGCGCGGCCTCTACCTTGAGCTCTTCACCAAACAGCTACCGAAGAACCTCGCGCACGACCCACGCTTCACGATGCTCTTTGTGGACTCCGGCGCGTGGACTTGGTTGCGCGCCCTCGTCCGGGGAACCTTTCGTGCGCCCGTCGGCGTGCGGCTGCACGGCGTCGCGGGACCGCCGCGCGCGAGTGAGCCGCACGAAGTCGCTCGTTTTCAGCGGCTGGTGAAGCCGGTCTCATGGACGAAGGGGCACGACATCCTGTGGTCGCGCTTGCCGCGGGTCCGCGACCTGACCTTCACCGGAGCCACGCCGATTCGACTCGGCGCGATGACGAAGGGACCCGAGCTACGCCTCGAGGCGTCCGTGGAGGCACGCCGCGATTGAGTTCGACGAGTCGGCGCTCTTTGAGCGATAGTGCGCGGATGAAATCAGGTTTCGCTCTACTCCTCGCTTTCGCCTTCGCCGCCTGCTCCGACCCCGCCGAAGAGCCGACGGTTCCCCTGGAGGAACTCGAAGCCGCCCAGGCCCTCGACCAAGCCCTGGCCGAAGCCGCCGAGCCGGAGGTTGAGGCGATGGCTGAAGCCCCTGAGCCGGCGAGCGCGACGGACGACGAACGCCCGGCCTTCAACCGCGCGATGCTGGGCGCATACATCTCCGTCGGCGACCCGGTGAGCGCCTTTCCGCCCGGCGGCGTGTCCTATCTGCGCGGCGGCGACTCACCGGCGCTACTCGTGACGCCGCGGATGACGGAGCAGATGCCAGCCGGATACTCCTTCGAAATGCGGCTGCCAGTCTCGGTCCCCTCGGCTCCGCTCCGCGCAGAGGAGTTTGGCGCGCGGGTGAGCGACGAAGGAGGCGAGACCTTTGATGTGCGCGGCACGGTCACCATCCGCGAACTCGACTTTGCGAGCGGCCAGGTGTCCTTCGTCGTCTCCGGCGTGACCCCGTCAGGCGTCGATGTCGATGTTGAAGTCGACGCGCGAGTGCCCGTACGCGACTAGCGCAGGAGCCCGAGAGCTTGGTACAAGAGGAAGCCGCTAGTCGATGTCGCTAGGCCGGCGAAGGTGCTTGCGCCAGTTGTCATAGCCAATGGTGGCAGCCAAGTAGACGAGCACGGGTTGCCGCAGCCACACGCCTAATGCCCCCATGCCGACGAGGAGCGTCATGCTCGTCCAAACTGCAACTTGAAGTCCGCGTGGTTTTCCCCAGAAGTGAGTGACGACCATCTGTAAAACCAGCCCGCCGTCGAAGGGGATGGCCGGTAGGAAGTTGATGGCGGTGAGGATGAGGTTGCAGCCACCGAAGACCGAAAGCGCGAGAACGAGTGTGGGGTGCCAGTTTTGAACGTCGCCCGCGAGGACGGCGAAGCTCACGGCGGCGCAAAGTGCGTTGGTACTGGGACCCGCGAGAGTGCGTAGAAGGCCTTCAACAAAGCCAGGGTCGGCGCCTGTGTAGTCGATGCGCCCGGCGCGCGTGAGCACCATCCGTTCGATGCTCTTTCCGTAAGCGACGGCGACGAGCCAATGACACACGAGATGGAGCCCTGTGCCGACGGCGAAGCTCGCAACAACGAGGCCGCCTTCCATCCAAGAGCTCGCGTAGAGCCCCGTCGCGAGCATGATGAGGATGCCCTCGAGGTTCGTCCGAACGCTATTGCCGAAGAGCTTGATGAACTGAAACGATTGCTCCCCGTACATGGCGTGAGACTATTCGGGGATGGCGCGTAACGACACGTTGACCGTCGTTTCACCGGGTGGGAGCTCGAGCTCGATATCATGCGGGAAATAGCCAGGCGCGCTGACGCTCACATGGTGAGTACCTGGAGCGAGGTCTTTCGGGCGTACGCTCAGGAGGCGGCCTGACCCGGCGAAGCGCTCATCCACGTCGACGCGCGCCGTATCGGGCTCCGCGATCACACGCAGCTGCGCTCGGGTGGGGGCGGTGCTTACCCCACCACAGGCGGCGAAGTGGCTGAGCACGAAGACACCGAAGAGAGCGAGACGCATGAGAGTTCATAGCATCGTTCTCACCCAGGAAAAGTGCCGCCGCGCCCAAAGCACCGCTTCGCGCCAGCGCGTGTGCGTTTCGTCGTCCTCGCGTGCCCTTCGCCAATGCAAAGCTGGCGGCATGAAGAATCTGCGCTTCGCCCTCCTCGCCTTCGGGCTCCTCGCATGCGCCGACGACGACGCGCGCGGACTCCCAGATGGTTCCGTCGCAGACAGCGGGAGCGTAGACAGCGGCGGCTCGGACAGCGGGAGCATAGACAGCGGCGGCTTAGACAGCGGCGGCTCGGACAGCGGCGGCTCGGATAGCGGGGTCATGGAATGTGCGAGCTCGACGCTCCGTCTCACGTCGCCTCTCCCGCAGATGACCACCGGTTCCGGCGATGACTACGATCCTGTCGGCGGCTGCGTCGCCGGTCTCGCGACGGGGCCAGACCGCATCTACGCTTTGGTCCCAGTCGAAGGCGCCGGCACCTACCGAGTGACGGTGACGCCGGTGACGGACGACTGGAATCCGATGATCTATGTCGTCACCGACTGCAGCGGCGAGATGTGTCTGGACGGAACGAATCTAAACGGTTCTGGTGTCGCGGATTCCCTCGACATCGACATCGAAGACGGTGAAGTGCTCTATGTCGTAGTCGACACGGCGCTCTCTGGAAACTTCGAGGGTGGCCCCTTTACTCTGAGTACGGAGAAGCTCTAACGCGACCAGGAGAGCTCGGTCCCGACGGCCGCACTCAAGGGTTCGGCGGTGACGCGCATCTCGACGATGGCGGACCCGTCCGACAAAGCTCGAACTCGGCCACGGCGAGCGGAAGAGTCGACGAGGGTGTGAACCCGGCTCGCCTCGGCGGGCTCAACGAGGGAGCGGGCAAGGGCATCGTCGACAAACGCATGAAGTGCAGCGCGCCCACGCTCCTCGCCGACGTCACGAGCGCTTCGGCGTTGTGCCTCGAAGCTGCGAACGCGGGGCGCCGGCCATCCGAGACGTGTCGCAACGATGTCGTCACCGTCCACGCGCGTTGGCGCGTCGTTCCAAGGGAGCTGCGCCATCAAAGGTGCGCTGACAAAGGCAACGCACGCCAAGACGCCGATGAACGCGCCGCGCTTCATTCCCATTCGATGGTCGCCGGAGGCTTCGACGAGATGTCGTAGACTACGCGGTTGCAGCCACGAACTTCGTTGATAATTCGCGTCGAGATCTTCGCCAGCAGCTCGTACGGGAGCCTCGCCCAGTCCGCGGTCATCGCGTCCTGGGACTCGACGGCACGAATCGCGATGACCCACTCGTAGGTGCGTTCGTCGCCCATGACGCCCACGGTCTTGACGGGCACGAGCACGCAGAACGACTGCCAGAGCTTGTCGTAGTAGTCCGCGGCGCGGATCTCTTCGTCGAGGATGGCGTCGGCCTCTCGCAACACCTCGAGCTTGTCCCGGGTGATGGCGCCGGGGCATCGAATTGCAAGACCAGGCCCCGGGAATGGCTGACGGCCGAGGATATCCGCGGGCATGCCCATCGCAGCGCCGACTTCGCGGACCTCGTCCTTGAAGAGCAGGCGGAGCGGCTCCACGAGCGAGAGGTCCATATGCTCGGGCAAGCCGCCCACGTTGTGGTGGCTCTTGATGACGGCGCTTGGACCCTTGTGGGAGACACTCTCGATGACATCTGGATAGAGCGTGCCTTGCACGAGGTGTTTGACGTTGGGCAACGTGCTCGCTTCGCGGTCAAAGACATCGATGAAGATCTTGCCGATGATCTTTCGTTTCTTCTCCGGGTCGCTGACGCCATCGAGGGCGCTGAGGAACTCTTCGGACGCGTCCACGTGGCGAATGTCCAGCTCAAGGCGACCCCCAAACATGTTCATGACGCGCTTGGCTTCGTCCTTGCGAAGGAGCCCGTTGTCGACGAAGACGCAGGTGAGACGATCCCCGATGGCCATCGAGACGAGCACCGCCGCGACGGAGCTGTCGACGCCACCGCTCAGGCCACACACCACGCGTTCGTCGTCGCCCACCTGGCGGCGAATCTCTTCGACGGCGACCTCCACGAAGTGCTTCGGCGTCCAGTCCGCTTTTGCGTCGGCGACGTCGAAAAGAAACGCGCGAAGCATCTCTTCGCCGCGTTTCGTGTGCTGAACTTCGGGATGAAACTGCACGCCGTAGAGCTGCCGCGCGGGATCGGCGACGGCGGCGTAGGGGCTGTTGTCCGTATGAGCGATGACCTCGAAGCCGTCGGGCAGAGACGCAACGCGGTCTCCGTGGCTCATCCATACGCCGGCTTCGCTGCCAGTGTCGAAGGCGGCGAAGATGCCTTCGCCCTTATCGATGTGCATGCTCGCGGGACCAAACTCGCGCTCGCCGGCGGCTTCGACGACGCCACCCAGGAGGTGACTCATGAGCTGCATGCCGTAGCAAATACCAAGGACCGGCACGCCCTGAGCAAAAACGTCAGGCGTGATGGTGGGCGCGCCATCGGCGAACACGCTCGCGGGTCCGCCACTCAGAATGATGGCGCATGGTTTGAGGGCTTTGAGCGCGCCAAAGTCCGCGGTGCACGGGTGAATCTCGCAGAAGACGTTCTGCTCGCGGATCCGCCGCGCGATGAGCTGCGTGTACTGGGAACCGAAGTCGATGATCAGGACGGGTCGCATGCCCCGGCCATAGCACACCCTCCCCGGCTATACGCGGTAGTTTGGTGCCTCTTCGGTGACGACTACGTCGTGCACATGAGACTCGCGCAGGCCCTGACTGCTTTGCTTGAGAAACTGCGTCTTCGTCTGCAGGTCGTCCATGGTGCGCGAGCCGGTGTAGCCCATGCCAGCGCGGAGGCCACCGACGAGCTGGTAGACGATGGCGCCGAGGGGCCCCCGATAAGGGACCCTGCCCTCAATGCCTTCGGGGACGAGCTTCTGAGCGTCGTGAACATCGCCTTGGCCGTAGCGGTCCTTGCTGCCGAGACGCATGGCGCCGATGCTGCCCATCCCGCGGTAGCTCTTGAACGAGCGACCTTGGTAGAGGACCAGGTCGCCAGGAGATTCATCTGTGCCAGCGAAGAGGGAGCCGATCATAACCGTGCTGGCGCCACACGCGATGGCCTTGACGACGTCGCCGGAGTATTTGATGCCGCCGTCCGCGATGACGGGTACGCCGTGCTTCCGTGCGACGGCGGCGCAGTCACTGATAGCCGTCACCTGCGGGACGCCGATGCCCGTCACGATGCGCGTCGTGCAGATGCTGCCCGGTCCGATGCCGACCTTGATGGCGTCGGCGCCCGCCTCGATGAGCGCTGTCGCGGCGGCGGCGGTGGCGATGTTGCCAGCGACGAGTTCCACGCTGGGGAACTCGCGTTTGGTCTGACGAACCGCGTCGATGACGCCCTTGCTGTGTCCGTGCGCCGTGTCGATGACGATGACATCCACGCCCGCACCTGCGAGGGCCGCGACTCGTTCTTCGCGGTCTGCGCCGACACCGATGGCGGCGCCAACACGAAGGCGCCCGAGGTCGTCCTTGACGGCCAAAGGAAAGCGCTCCGCCTGGAGTAGGTCCCGGATCGTGATGAGCCCGATGAGCTTGCCGTCTTCAACGACGAGGAGTTTTTCGATTCGGTGCTCGTGGAGCAGCCTCTGGGCCTGCTCAACGCTGACGCCGGGCGACGCCGTGACAAGCTTCTTCGTCATGAGCTGGGACACTGGCTGCGCCAAGTTCTGCTCGAATCGCACGTCTCGGCTTGTGAGGATGCCGACGATGCGCGTGCCTTCCACGACGGGAAGCCCGGAGATCTCGTGACGCCTCATGATCGTCAGAGCGTCCGCCAGCGGCAGCTCCGGCGTCACGGTGATGGGGTCGACGATCATACCGCTCTCGGCGCGCTTTACCCGCGTCACTTCGAGGGCTTGGTCCTCCGGCGACAGGTTCTTGTGGATGATCCCGAGGCCGCCCGCCCGCGCCATGGTCACCGCCGTGCGCCACTCCGTGACCGTGTCCATGGCCGCCGAGAGGATCGGAATGTTCAGCTCGATGCCACGCGTAATACGGGTCTTGACGTCCGCGTCCTTGGGCAAGAAGTCAGCGTAGTCAGGGACGAGCAGAAGGTCGTCGAAGGTGAGCGCGTCGCGCAGGCGGTTGTCGATCACGGGGTTCTCCGAGTAGCGGTAGTTTCGCTGGCGAGGGCGCACCCCCATGTGAGCGGCGAGCATACCGAGTGGTCGCTCGGAGGCAAGCCGGAGCCCTCCGTCTTCCGTGACGTCAAGCTCCCCGTCGGTATCGGCCCTCCCGGAAGCGAAGCAGCAGCTCTCTCACCGAGTCGCTGTGCGCAGTCACCTCGCCAAGGGTTCCGGTCACGAGAAAACTGCTGAAGCCCTCAAGGCGACTGGCGAGCTCGTCCGCTCGGTGAACATCGCTTGTGAAACCCATCGCCCAATGTTCGAAAGAGCGGGTCGTGACCTCCCGACGTCGGAGGAGCGCAACGTTGTCGTGTCGCTTGTCCCGACCGATGCGCTCAAAGATCTCCAGCACCGCCTCACGAGGTCCCTCGAGGACCTGAAAGAATGAACGCTCCGTGTAGTAGAGCGCCCCGGTCACGTTCGCGGCGGTGTTTCGCTCTCTCGCGACGTTCAAGAGCTCACGCAACATGTCGTCGCTAAAGGGGACCGTGGCACGGCTCGCGTACACCATCTCCAGAAAAAGCGGAACGCCATGAACGTCACTTGTCACAGGGGTTGAAACGGCGAGCCACCGGAGAACTTGAGTGTTGGCAAGAAGCGCCTAGTTCACGGGGCGTGATGATTGGAATGTGAGCTTCGGTTCACTTCAACGAAGGACGTGCAGCGTACATTCAAGGCGAAGTGGACGAAAATCGCGGCTACGGCCCGCGCTCAAGCGGTCAGACTTTTGAGATGGAGTACTAGCAGGTTGGTGAAAAAGGCCGCCTGGCGATTTTTGGACTGAGTGCGTGCGCACGTGCGTCCGATTCACGTCCGCCTATGGACATAGGTGGCACGAATCGGAGGGTGCGTGATTGCGTGCTCATGCCGCAAAGCGGCA
>JBGCFM010000059.1:0-27540 GCA_045106895.1 Polyangiales bacterium
TGGCGATTTTTGGACTGAGTGCGTGCGCACGTGCGTCCGATTCACGTCCGCCTATGGACATAGGTGGCACGAATCGGAGGGTGCGTGATTGCGTGCTCATGCCGCAAAGCGGCATCGCGGAGTTTTTCACCAACCTGCTAGCGCGGTCGGCGAACAGGTTGCCGCTGGGTGGGGACGATAATAAACGCGGGGCTCTCGGCGGATTGCCGGCGCACGGTGACTGTAAATCGCCCCGTGCCTGGTGCGTCAGGAAGACGAACGCGCAAGCCTTGGGCGCTAGCGTCGATCACCTCCACACGCGCCCCTTCGAAGGTCACCCGGTTTTGCGCTGCTCGAGTGCTGAAGCCGTGACCCCGCAGGAGCGCCGTACATCCCGGGTTCACGCACTCGGGCTCGACGCGCGCGATGGCTATACCCCGCGGCGTGTCGACGACGCGGAAATCACCGGCCTCGAGGCGTGCGCCGTTCGGCAAGAAGAGCTGAACGGGGCCGCTCTGGACGCGGCGTGGGACGACCACACGAAGCTCCACAGGGGAGACGCGCTCTGCACGAACAGGCCGGGCACCTTGGAACTGGACCTGAGTGACTCCCTGCGGAAATGCGCGGCCGCGGAATGTGACCTCGACGCCGGGATACGCCTCAGCGGGCTCCATGGCGAAGATTCGCTGCGCCGTCATGACCCGGAACTCGCCGGGGCTCGCCGCCCCGCCTTCGGTGCCCACCTGAACGGTGATGCGGCCGCCACGGACGTTCGGGGGAACGCGCACCCGAATCTCCGTCGAAGAGAAGTAGACGATGGGCATCGGTGTGCGCGAGAGCTCTACCCGGACGCGCGTGCTCCGTTCGCCAAAGTTGCTGCCTCGGATTGTGACCTCGGAACCAGCCGGTCCGGAGAGCGGCGAGAACCCCGTGATGGACGGGAGCGTCTGTACGACGAAGGGCCGCGAGTAGCGCTGCCGCGCGCCTCCGCTCTGCACTTCAAACGTCCCCGTCTGAGCCGACACGAGTCGCACCCGGAGCTCTCCGGAGGTTGCCGAGAGGATGGGCTGGGACACGCCGTCGAGGAGAACGACGTTTCCAGCGGGGTTCGGCACAAAGCCCGCACCACGGATCGTCACCTCCGTGCCCACGCCGCCGCGAAGAGGCGTAATGTCAGAGACACGAAGGGTCTCGAGCCACTCGAAGTCTGGGATGCCTTCGACGGCGGCGCCTGCCACGGTGATGCTCAGGCCGCGAAGCACGCCGCGGGGCCTTCGGAGCGGGAGGCGAAGCTCGATGACCGAAGGACGTACGGCGGCGACGCGGAGCGCTTGCCCGCCCACCGTCGCGCGCACGCGTCGAACGTCCGTTCCAAACCCATCACCGCTAACCGTCAGGGTCTGACTTGAGGCGAGCGCCGCGGATGAGAGAGCGCGAACGCTTGGCCCTTGAGAGGCGGAGAGGGACGCGCGAACCCGACCGACTCCAGCGACGCTCACTTGAAGGTCGTCGCTTCGGCTAGGCCGCGTCATGACGGCAAAAATCCGTACCGGTGTGGCCGAAGCAACGCGGAGTCGGCGGCCGCCGAGGGTGACTGTGTTCTGGCGCGCTTCGGGTGAAAACCCTGTGCCATGAATGGCAAACTCCGTTGGACTCGGTCGGTCGATGCGCGAAATCGCAAGGGGTTCACCGACGACGAAGTTCGGACTCTCCACCGCCGCACTCCCCGCGCGAATCTCGAAACGTCCGCTGCTCGCTCCGCGAGGAACGACGACCTGAATCTGCGTCGGCGATGCTTGACGTACAACAACCCGTTGCCCGTTGAGACTCACCGTTGGGCGAATGCCGAAGTTCGTGCCTTGAATCGTGACGACGAGGCCCGGCGCGCCGGAAGCCGGCGTCATCCCTGAGACGGTCGGAACGTTGGCAGCGGCGACGACGCGAAAAGTAGGCCCCCGAAATTGCTGACGGCCACGCTGGATGATGATGCTCCCCGTTCGGGTACCGCTCGGAACGATGGCCACCCAGCGGTTCGGTGTCCTCGTCCGTATCTCCATCTCCTGCCCACCCATGAGCAAACGCGTTCCGCCGGAGAGATTGCGGCCGATGAGCGTGACCTCGGTCCCAGGAGGGCCCGAACGCGGCCTCACCTGCTCGATGACGGGTCTCGGGGCCATGCGCCGGGCACTAGCCACGTTGTCGCCGAGGAGCGGCCCACCAAAGGTCAGAGCGCCGGCACAGAGGGCCAGCGCGAGTCGAGTGGTCGTTCTCCAAGTATTCATCGGGGGTCTTTCTGCGCAGCGCTGACGATGGACGTGGTGGTGCCCGCCCTATTCAACTCGCCGCACACTTCACTTTTCGCGGGGCCTATCGCGTCGAGGTCAGGGCTTGCTCGGGCCCAAGTTCGCCGCTGAAAAGCTCCAAGATGCTCGGCGGCTCGATGGCGAGCCACGCGCTGGCGTCTTCAAACTCAAGGACCAGCGCGTCGCTGATCGTCGAGCCGCTGCCTAGCAAGCGCTTACACTCTTTGTGCCAGTACAAGTACTGCTCAAGGCGGTGGGGGAAGTCGTCCCGAGAGAGACGCTGGATCATGGTGTTGCCGAACTTGGCGAAAGCCCCCGGGTCCTTTGGACCGAAGCGGCTTTCAAAGCGAGCTACGTAACTGGCATAGGCGGTATCTTCGTCGACGCTCATCTGGTGACACCCTACCAAATCGCCGGCGAGATAGGGCTCTTGACGCGCACTTCGCCACCAATGAAGACCTTCTCAGCCGCGCTTCCCCCTAGCTGGTAGACCAAAGCCCGGGGATCCCTTGCCGAGAAGACCGCGAGATCCGCCGGCGCGCCTATCGCCAAAGTGCCACGATTGTCCTTCAAGCCGATCGCCTGAGCCGCGTGAGCGGTGATTCCCAGAATCGCCTCTTCCATCGTGAGACCTGCGTCGCGGACCGCGAGCGCAGCGCAGAGCAGGAGGTCCGGTGTCTGACTGGTTCCCGGATTGAAGTCGGACCCGATGGCCATCTTCACTCCCGCTGCCCGAAAACGTGCTGCCTTCGGCGGCGACTGTCGCAGCGTGCACCACGCGCCGGGGAGGAGAACGCCCACGACGTCGGCGCCAGCCATCGCCGCGAGACCTTCGTCGGAGAGCTGCTCCAAATGGTCGACGCTCGTCGCCCCAAGGTCCGCCGCCATCTGCGCGCCTCCAAGATCCGCGAACTGACCGACGTGCGCGCGTCGACGCAGACCGTGTGCGCGCGCGGCCTCGAGAACCAAGCGCGACTGAGCGAGGGAAAACGCTCCCTCGTCGCAGTAGACGTCGCACGCCGTGGCCGCGCCCTGCTCCACCACCGCGGGGAGCTGCTCGTGAATGACCTCGTTTAGGTACTCATCCTGAGAACGCCCCGCCGGAACCGCGTGGGCGCCGAGAAAGGTTGCCTCAATGCGCGTCACGCCTTCGGCTTCCACCGCTTTCGCGCACTCAAGCAGTCGCAGTTCATCGTGCGTGGAGAGCCCGTATCCGCTCTTCGCCTCGATGGTGGTGACGCCATGGGCGCGCATGGCCTTCGCGCGAGCGATGGCTTTGTCGATGAGGACGTCGTGACTCGCCGCGCGCGTGCTGCGGACCGTCGACATGATACCGCCGCCTTCCGCCGCCACGGTGCGGTAGTCGATTCCTGCAAAGCGCGCGGCCAGCTCCGCCGTTCGTTCGCCATCGAAAACAAGGTGCGTATGAGGGTCGATGAGACCCGGAAGAACGCAGCCGCGCACCTCGAGAGTCTCGTCGGCTGGCGTGTCCACCATCGGACCCACGTACGCGATGCGGCCCTGATTGATCGCCAGAAGTCCGTCGTCGATGATGCCGAGGGGGTTTCCTTCGCGCGGGATGCACGTGACGAGGCGTCCGCGGATGGCCAACTCGATGCGCGGCCGGGTGAACGCGCTCTTCACTTGCTCGGCCGCGTGGAGTCGTGCCGATGGGGTACGTGAACACCACGCTCATCCGCCGTCTTTTCAGCGATGTCGTAGCCGGCGTCCGCGTGACGGATCACGCCCATGCCCGGGTCGTTGGTGAGGACACGTTCCAATCGTCTGTCCGCTGCTTCGGTACCGTCGGCGACGATCACGACGCCCGAATGAAGGCTGTAGCCGATGCCTACGCCGCCGCCGTGATGAACACTCACCCACGTCGCGCCGCCGGAGGTCGCCGTCAGCGCGTTGAGAATCGGCCAATCCGCGATGGCGTCGCTGCCGTCCTTCATTCCTTCGGTTTCGCGGTTTGGGCTCGCCACGCTGCCGCAGTCGAGGTGGTCGCGCCCGATAACGATGGGCGCCTTGAGCTTTCCTTCGCGCACAAGCTCGTTGAACTTGAGGCCGACTCGGTGCCTGTCGCCATAGCCGAGCCAACAGATACGTGAGGGCAAACCTTGCCAGGCGACTCGCTCCTTCGCCATGTCGAGCCAGTGATGAAGCGCCTTGTCATCCGGCACCACCTCTTTGACCGCCGCGTCCGTGACGGCGATGTCCTCCGGGTCACCGGAGAGCGCGACCCAACGGAAGGGGCCTTTGCCTTCACAGAAGAGCGGTCGAATGTAGGCAGGTACGAAGCCCTCGATGTCGAACGCGTCGCCGCAGCCGGCGTTCTGCGCCTCGGCGCGAATGTTGTTGCCGTAGTCGCAGGCGAAGACCCCGGCCTTCTGCATCGCGAGCATCGCGTCGACCTCGACGGCCATGCTCTCCCGGGCGAGCTTGATGTATCCGTCGGGGTCCGACGCGCGCAACGCGGCAGCGTTCTTGAGGTCGAAGCCCGCTGGCACATAGCCCCGAAGCGGGTCGTGGGCCGACGTCTGCTCCGTCACAAAGTCGGGCAGCGTTCCGCGACGGACCAGCTCTGGGTAGACCTCCGCAGCGTTGCCGACGAGCCCTACGCTCAGAGGCGTCCCACTTCGCTTCGACTCTTCGATGATGGCGAGCGCTTCGTCGAGGTCCGTCGCCATACGGTCGACGTATCGGGTCTCGAGCCGCCGCTTCACCCGTGACTCGTCGATCTCCACGCCGAGGAACGACGCGCCAGCCATCGTTGCGGCAAGAGGTTGCGCGCCGCCCATGCCGCCGAGTCCCGCGGAGAGAATCCAGCGACCACTCCAGTCCCCGCCGAAGTGCTTGACGCCCGCGCTGACGAAGGTCTCGTAGGTCCCTTGAAGGATCCCTTGAGTTCCGATGTAGATCCACGAACCCGCCGTCACCTGGCCGTACATCGTCAGACCTTCGGCCTCGAGCTTCCGAAAGGTCTTCCAGTCTGCCCACTTGGGCACGAGGAGACTGTTGGCGATGAGCACCCGCGGCGCATCTTCGTGCGTGCGAAAACGACCGACGGCCTTGCCACTCTGAACCAAGAGCGTCTCGTCGTTCTCCAGGTCACGGAGCTCACGAACGATGACATCGAAGGCCTCCCAGTTCCGCGCCGCCTTGCCGGTGCCGCCGTACACGACGAGCTCTTCGGGGCGCTCCGCCACCTCCGGATCAAGGTTGTTCATCAACATGCGAAGGGCAGCCTCTTGGGCCCAGCCTTTGCAGCTCAGTTCGGTGCCCCTCGGCGCCCGGATCGTTCGTGCCATGGCCGGACTATTTCGAGGACGAGGCGCGGGGGCAAGGTCATTCGGCGTCGGAGCTTGCGAAGAAGCTCAGGAACCCCACTCCAGTCGTGCCAAGCTCGACGTCGCCTCCATCGACACCACCGCACTGCGGACGCCTTTCGCACCGCCGATTTTGAGCGCTTCTTCACCTGCGCAGAGGAACCCCCGCATCACAAAGGGCAAGAAGATGTGACGAGGATGGTGCATGCGAACGACGATATGGGTCGAGTGGGACTCGATGACCTTGTTCGTTGTTCCTTTGTGGAAGAGCCCCCAGGCCGACTGCGTCAGGCGCGCGACCCTCGACGAGCTAAAGACTCGAAAGACGGCTCGGTAGAGCGGCCCCTCCATCACGCGTCGTCCTCGTATTCGTGCGTGGGAAACATACGCGTCGTCGTCGCGAAATACGTTCTGCCGGAGTGCGATCAAAGCGCACTGCGCTTCCACTTCGGTGACCCAACTTGAGAGCGGCGGGGGGTTCCTCAGGATCGCCCGCACCTCCGGGGGTACGGCCTCCGCGATTTCGTCTTCGTAGCCGCTGACGAGCGCATTGAGGCCCGCCATCTTGCTTCGAACGAGCGGGTACGACGAGATCCCATGAGGCAAGCTCTCTAGGTACTCCTCCACCATTCCCACGGCGTAGCGTACCACGCCCGCCGGCGACGCATGGTCGAACCAGGGACGATGTTCTGGCATACTTGGAGTGAGCCTCGTCTTCGTTTGCTGCTCGACGTCGAGTCGGGCGGGCGATGAACACGCCGAAACTATGACATCTTCGTCGCACCCTCCTCGGCCCTTCCGTTCACTTCTCGGTGAAAACGAAGGAAGCGACTACGCGGAGCACATCGGGAAGAACGGAAAGATCCGCGCATGGCACTTTGGTCACCAAATAGGAGTGTTCGAATCGTCCGGCTCCATCGAAGGGGCGCACGCGCGCTTCGTCGTTGAGTACTTTGGCACGCACCTCGAAACGCGTCCCCGCCCTTGGCACGCGTTCGGGAACTGGATGCACCTCGACGCCTACACGCCGGAAGTGCGCAAGATTCTAACGGACTGGCAGGTCGCGCAGGGCTACGCGGAACTCCACGTCGCCGCGGATTCTGCTCTCCTCGCCCTGAGCATCAACCTGGCCAACTCACTGTTGAAGAACACGGTTGCAGTCGTGACCAACGAAGAACGCCTCGACGACATCTTTCTTAGAGTCCGCGAGCGCTGCGGGGTCTAAGGGTCGCCGGGCCTAGTCGCTGCGCGGCCTAGTTGCTAGTAGCTGCGTGGAAGTGCGTCGAGGTCGGCGGTGTCGAGGGCAAAACGAATCAGCGCGCTGCGATTCATCTTGCGGTGCCCGGACTCCTTCAACTTCGCCACCTTCGCGTCGAGGCGAGCCAGGTCTTCCTTGTACAGGGAGATGCAGATGACATCGTAGTGGTCCGGCTTTTTGTTCTTTCGGCTCCGCGTCTTTGCCTTCTTCTTTGGCTTGTCCTCCGCCTTCGGTGGCTCCGAGTAGAAGCTCTCTCGGAGTACCTCTCGAACTTCGTCTTCGCCAAAGATGCCGTCGAATGTGTTGTCGTTGTTCATGGTCTTGGCTTTCAAACGAGGGCTCGTCGTGTGTAGAGAGAAGGTGTGCGTGGCGTCGCCGGCGGCGAAGTCTCCTTGGCGCTGAAGGGTTTCGGCCGCGTAAACGTGCGGCGCTTCGGAGCCGTACTCGCTGAGACGGATGACGCTGAAGCGGGTGAAGCGACGGTCGCTTTGTCCGCCGCGGCGCTGGAAGCGACGGCGCTCACCTCCGGCGCTTTGCCGGCGACGAGGATCTCTTCGACGGCACGACGGTAGTCGATGGCGCCGTGACTCTCCGGCGCGTACTCAAAGATCGTCTGACGCATACTCGGCGCCTCGCGGAGCTTCGTATTTACGCGAATCGGCGAAAGGCAACGCTCGCCGAAGTGCTTCTCAAGTGTCGCCACGGCGTCGCGCGAAATACGGTTTCGCACGTCGTAGAAGGTGGGGATGACGCCGAGAATTCGAGGCTCGTGCTGCAAGAGCGTGCGGACGTTCTTGAGGGTCTTGAGGACCTGTTTGACGCCGATCAGGGAGAGGTAGTCACAGCCGACAGGGATGACGACACCATCCGCATAGACGAGGGCGTTCTGATTCAGGAGCGAGAGCGCGGGCGCGCAGTCGAGAACCACCACGTCGTATCCTTGGACTGCGGATCCGAGGCGCTCGCGCAGCACGCGGTGACGGTTCGGGCGCTGGGCCAAGTAGAGTTCGGCGGCAGCCAGCATCTCGTTCGACGTCAGAACATCAAGGTTGTTCCGCACCGGGATGGCGGCCTCTTCCACCGACGCACCCTGAACGAGCACATGGTAGAGCGTCTTCTCTCCGCGAATCCCCAGGGACGCGCCGACATTGCCCTGGCCGTCAGCGTCGATGAGGAGGACGCGCTTGCCCGCCTCCGCCAAGCCAGCCGCGAGGTTCACCGCCGTCGTGGTCTTGCCTGTCCCGCCTTTGTGGTTGAAGACGGCGATGCGTCGCGCTTCCGCGGGGCGCTCGCGCGCAGGCAACTTGGGCTGCGCCGCGCGGCACTCCTGCGTGCAAAAGTAGTGACGTCCGCCGTCGCGAACCACGACCTGATAGGGGAACTCGAGTTCAAAGCGCTTGTCACAGACGCTACAGCACGAAGCCTGGGCTAGGAGACTCCGCTGGCACGTCGTCGAGCAAACGTAGACAAAGCCGCCCTTCTCTTCGCGCACTTGATAGCGGAACTTCACATCAAAGGCTTTGGCGCACACATCGCAACGGGATCGCTCGTCCATTTGGGTCCTTCTCTCTATCCGAGAACTTTTGGAAAGTTCACTCGCCGCCGCTGGCGGCTCACCCTCAAACTCTTACGGAGACGCTTACTGAAGTGCCTCGTGAACCACTCATGCAACAGCATATGGTGAGGGGTCAAAAAACCTGCTGGGCGAGTTCCCGCGTGCGCGAGGAACGCTTCAAGGCGCTAAAACACCTTCGTGAGGGACGAAAGCACTTCAAACGCAACGCCCACCCGGTTCGATTGTCCACGCTGTGGATCCGCGATGAGCATGCACCACGGACTCGCCGGATGGCTGGCGGCCTGCGGGCGCTGCGGCGGTACCTGGTTCAACAACGCGTTCTGCATCGCCATCGCCGCCGACGAAGTGCACTGGTCGGATCGCAGGCTCATTCGTCAGGCGAGCTCCGCCACGGCGCCTCTACGACGCAAGGGGCCCCTGCATGTTGGCTGTCCAACGTGCGATGTGCCGTTGATCGCAAACCTCATCGACGGCGGAATCATGATCGACGCTTGCCCCGACCACGGGACGTTCTTTGATTGGGGAGAGCTTCGTTCGTACCGCGTGGAGAGATTACGCCAACGCAGGTTGATTCCATCCACAGCGACGCGTTCGCCAAACGCAGACCAGATCATGGCTTCGGTGATGAAACGCTTGGAGCGCCTCCACGACACCACAAACGCCGCGCGTCTTCGCGCTCAGAAGTCCACGAGCCAAACCACGATGGGCGCTCCACCGGTTTACTTTCCGACGGAGCGAGAGATTCGGGCGTCTCTCGCGGATTTCGTTTGTCCAGGTTGCAAAGCGCCGACGACCACCCTGACAAGCTCCGCCGGTTTGCTCGCAACCTGCCCTCGCTGCGCAGGCGCCTGGCTCGACAACGCCGCTTCCGTGGTGCTGACACAGGGTAAGCTCCTAGAACCTGACCTTGCGTTCTTGTCTCACTTCGAAGGCGGCGTTGCCACCAGCGGCGCATCCGCCAGCCCGTTTCGACGGGCATCCATTCCACGTGACTGTCCCGTTTGCGCCGAGCGCCTCGTCGCCACTCAAACGGAATCGATCACCACGGACGTGTGCATCGCGCATGGAGTGTTCTTCGACGCCAAAGAGCTCGGCCACCTTCATGCGATTTACGGCGAGCGCGCGCAGCTGAAGGTGGGAGACGAAACGCCGACGGGCATCGCCGCGTGGCTTCGGAGAACGTTGGGCCTGCAGGACTAGAGCCTGCCTCCACCAACGCGAAGGCAGCGTGCCGAGGTCAGAACTCGTCGAGACGCATTGGAGCCCGACCCAGCTCCGCGCCCCCAGCGTCGCGGAGCACACAGCTGTACTCACCGGGCCGGCGGCTCGCGAGAGTGGTGTAACGGAAGTAGACGAACCTCCGCTGTGCCGGAACCTCCACCACGGAGGGCGCGCTCCGGCTCTCGCCTTCGCTGTTGAGCCAAGCGAGCTGCACCGTGGTCGCTTCGGCCGAAGGGTTGGCGATCTCGAAGTAGCAGTAGGCCTTCTCTTCGACCTCCTTTGTGTATACCTGCTGGGGCTCTCCTGGACGGCGGCCGAAGACATCGGCGGTCAGGAACAGTCTTGCCAAGTGAAGACCATCCCGCTGCACCATCGTTGGCGCCGGGAGACCCGGTGGGGCCTGGCTCCCTTCGAGTGCGTCAGCGAATTCGTCGTCCCCCGGGTCGTCCAACCGGTCTGGGTCGGTGACTTGTTCAAAGACGGCAATGGTCGCTCGAATACCGAGCGGGTCATCAAACTCGAGGGTGTGCCGGAGCTCTCCGTCTCGCGCACAGAGTGCGGGCTCGAGGCCGAAAGCGAACAACCCTTGGGGGCCTCCGTCGGGGTAGATGTCCCATTCGTCCGGGGCGCTCGCTTCCCCGAACACTACGCTGGCACCGGTATCGGCGCCCCCTCGACGTTCAACCTGGCCGAAAACAGCGTAGCACCGCCCTTCCGCGAGAGTGAGCGTCGCCTCGGCTTGTGGGTTGGCGAGTGAGACCGAGTAAAGGGTTGGTTCACCGACCAACTCCCGCTGCTCGTAGCGCTGCGCGCCGCTGCCGAGAGAGTGGTGGTAGCGGCGGAGAAGTGTGTCCGCGTGGCCCCGCATGGCCGCCGCATCTGGACGGAAATTCCGAGTGGCGGCAACGCTTCCGAGCTCGCCCAGCACCCGCAGTTCGGACACCACGAGTTCCCGCCAGTCCGGTCGCTCGCCTGCCTCCCAGCTTGTCAGCTCGACAACCCACTCACCGCCGCCTCCTTCTACAGGTATGTCCTGAATCTCGCGGGCGTCGGCCAGCAAATCCGCCTCGACAAGCGTCTCCCCGTGTCGGATCCGAACGTGGTCGATGCGGCGGTTGCCCGTGAACAGGTCGCGGGTGCCGTCGACCTTTGTGTATCCGGTGGTCAGGCCGATCGCATGAACGGTCACGCCCTCGGGCAAGGTGAAGGTAAGCGTCTGAGGCGTGGTGTCGCCCTCCTCCATCGTCGCTGAGTTCCACGCTGTCTCGAAGTCCCCGTCGATGAGGCGCTCGACCTGAGTAGGATCGTCACGGTAGTTGCTCGACGCCTGGATGTTGAACTCGATGCTCCGCTGGAGCTCGACCCAGTCGTCGGTCGATTCGAGGTTGCTACGTCCCGCCGCCGGCTGGGCTGGTTCCGACGGCACCGGGGAGTTCGACTCAGGCAAACTAGGGTCTGGGGAGCTCGGCGGGCCGCTTCTGGGCTCAGCGCTAGGAGATGGTCGCGTGGAGGCGGGCTCCGCAGGCTCCGCGGGCTCCTCTGGCGATTGGACGACCGGTTCCGGCGACTCTTCCGCTGAACCACAACCAAGTCCCAGCACAAATATCAGGCTGAGACACCACCTTGCGCGGCACCGACTCTCTGAACAGCTCCTCATGCTTTAGCCCTCCCGCAGCGGAGTAGAGCACATTCAATATGAGCGCCCAATAGCGGCGGCCAAACACGCAAGCTCAGCGGAGTTGGTGAATGGTGCGCGAGGGTTCGGGCGCGTGGAGCTCAGTAACGAACGTGAAGGGTTGCGCCCGCCAAGTTCGGGCCGAAGGCCGGTGCGACTTGGGTGCGTGCTTCAGCGTCGTCGTCGCGCCCGGCCGTGAGCAGCAGGACAAGGCCCACCAAACCGCCCGCGATGCCGACAGCGAGGCCGATGTCGGCGACGAGTGCACGGGTTCGCAGCGACGTGGTCTCGCTCTCCGGACAACCGCCCACGCATTCGGTCTGCAGGCGGCTCTTTTCGGACAACGCGAGACCACCGGCCACGCCCATCGTGATGAGCCCCGCCGCGCCGACACCGAGAAATGTGTACGCCAGTGCACGACCGGAAGACTCGTTCTCTTCGACACCAGCGCTCTGCGAGTCGCTCACACCCGCGACAGATTCCAACGGCTCCGAAGGGGGTGAAACGTTGTTCGTCGCGGCCACATCACGCGCGGAGTCTGGAGCGATGAGCTCCACGGGCTCCTCGTCATTCGTCGTGCCGTCCTCCTGCCGAGCACGAAGATTGGCGAGGCGCCGCTCCTGAAACGGTCGGTCTGACGGTGGCGGGCTCGCGCCAATAAAGCGCTCGAGGTAACGAATCGCTTCGTCGAGGCGTCCGAGTCGCTCGTAGCACTGGGACATATTGAAGAGCAGCGCAGGCCGCGGCGAGAGATCGTAGGCGCGGTCGAACTCGCGGAGCGCGTCCTCGTAGCGTGCTTCTTGGAAGTACGCGTAGCCCGCATCGAAGTGACTGCGGGCCTCCGCCTCGTCTAACGGGTCGACGGCCTCGGTAGCCACGACGGTGGTGTCTTGCGCATCCGATGGGAGCGACGAGAAAAGCACGCCGATTCCGAACACGCTCGCGAGAAGACGCCTCATTCCATACTCCCGCACACACCTGGATCGTCCGGTGGATCGTCGAACCCGCACGTGGCCGTGGCGTATTGGCCATCGTCCCCAAAAGCACAAAAACCGTCAGCGCCGCAGTCCCGATTAAGATAGCACCGCCCGGCCGGATACTCAGCCCTGATAGCCTCAAGGGAAGGAATACAAAGCGCGGGCGCGCCGCCTTCTCCGCAGCTGTCGCTAAGGCAGCGCCCATCATAGACCCCGTCGCCAACTTGCATCCCTTCGCAGTGGCTGTCGTTATAACAGCAGCGTCCGTCCTGCCACTCCTCACCGCTCGTCTCATCGACCTGCGACGCGCAGCTTCCATCTGTGAACGGCCCCGTATCCGCAGGCCCGGTGTCACGAGGCCCCGCGTCCATCTGAGCGGCGTCGGGTGGGCCAGAATCCATCTCCGCGGTGTCGACGGCTTGGATGTCAGCGGCGCCGGAGTCGACGGGCCCCGTATCCTCCACAACGCCGGTATCCCGGTCGCCAACGAACTGATCCGCGTCGCTGATAAGCGTGCAACCCGCCAAAACGAAAACCCCCAAAAGCAGCTGTCTCATCTCAAGCGGATGAAAGCACACAGGTTAGCCGGTCGGCAAACCGTTCCATCGCGGGGCGCGACCCCGCAAGGGTGGGTCTACCCACCGGGCAAACGATGTGCGAGCATCGTTTCACATGCACACAATGAACATTTGGCTGCTCACGCTGCTCGCGAGTTTCGTCGCCACGGGTGTTTCAGCACAAGACGCCGAGTCATCGCCGCGTGAAACAGAAGCTCGCGCCGAGTTCGAGATCGGCAGCACAGCCTTTCGAGAAGGCCGCTTTGAGTACGCCCTGGAACGTTTCAAACGTGCTCATACGCTCACGAGCCGGCCCGGACTCCTCTACAATATCGGGCTGACGCTCGAGCGCCTCCAGCGACCGGAAGAAGCCATCGAAGCGCTCGAAGGCTACCTCGGCGCCACTCCTTATTCGCCGAACCGAGCCAACGTCGAAGCGAGAGTCGCCGCGATGCGCGAGACCGTTGCCGAGAGACACGCTTTGGAAGAAGAACTGAGCGCAGCGCGGGCCGCACAGGCCGCCAACGAAGAAAACTCTGCCCTCACCGCCGGGGACCCGCAGGAACGTGAGCCACAGGCAAAGTCCAAGTGGTGGCTTTGGACACTCATTGGAATCGTTGTCGTCGGCGCCGGGGTCGGTGTTGCCGTGGCGCTGACGCGCGATAGTGGCGTCCAAGAGCCACTCCCCGGCGACGAAGGTGTCGTCGTCTCTACACTGACGGAGTGGTGATGCGTTTTCTTAGCCTCCTGCTTCTCGTCGCTTGTGCGGACCCCACCCCACGCACACAGGTCATGGTTTTCGTTCGCGCGGAGGCTGACGTCATCGCCCGGGCGCAGCGCCTTGAGGTCGAGATATTCGGCGCAGCACCAGGTGAAGAGCGTGTGCTTCGCGAGACCATTGTTTACACCGACTCGACGAGCCCAGACTTCTTTTCCCTCGAGTGGCCTCGTCGCGTCGCCCTCGTGCCAGAGGGCCAAGACTCAAATCGACTCTTCACTGTCGTTGCGACGGCCTACAACTCCGGCACCGAGTTCGCCCGCGCGGAGGTGACGAGTAGCTACCTCAGCGAGCAAACCCTCACTCTCGATGTGTGGCTTCGCGACGACTGCATCGACCGTCTATGTGTGCCCGGAAACACCTGCCTCGCGGGAACCTGCGTCGACGCAACACCTATCGACCCATGCGCGCTTCGCGTCATCGAGACGTTCGTGGTGCCCGAAGGATGCGGGATGCCGGGCGACGCGGGCGGAGTCGACGCGGGCACCGACACAGGACCCCAGGACGCAGGCGTGGACTCGGACGTCGGACCGCAGGAAGACGCGGGTGTGGATGGCGGTCTTGACGGAGGGCCCGACGCTGGTCCTCCTGACCCCCTCGACATCTACAACGTCGTCTTCGTGTCCTCGCAGAGTTTCGTCCCCGGAAGTTTTGAGGGGATCGACAACGCTCACGCCGAGTGCCAGCGACTCGCGAATGCAGCCGGTCTTCCGGAATCCGAGTATCGGGCGTTCCTGTCGACGAGCGAGGAGTCGGCGCTCTCCGTGCTGAACGATGCACGTGGGTTTGTAAACGTCGAGGGGCGCCCCTTCGCCGACCGCAGCACAGACCTGGCGGAAGGCAAAATCTTCTACCCGATCCTGCTCAATGAGCGGGGCGATCCGAATCCCGAAACGAGATGGGTCGTCACCGGCACCAACGAAGATTTGTCCACCGGCTCCACCTGCAACGACTGGTCGAGTACCGAGGGCCAAGTGACGACCGGCAACGCCCACGACGGCGCTCCGTTCTGGTTGAATCGTCGCTTCGGCTTCAACGGTAATCCGCCGGTGGGCTGCAATCTCGAAAACCCGATCTATTGCTTTGGCGTCGGCCGACGCGCGGAACTCGTCGCGCCAGAAACCCCGGCGGAGACGGGCGGCATTTTTCTGAGCACCGGACGTGTTCCGGCCGGTAGCGGAACCGGCGCCTTCGATGCTCTATGCGAAGCCGAAGGTGGTCCGGAATACGTGGCGTTTCTTCCGTCTGCCGTCGGCGAGAGCGCGATCTCTCGGGTGGAGTCGTATCGAGGCCCGTGGGCCCGCCGTGACGGAGTCCTCGTCGGCGACTACAACGACCTTGCGAGTGGGCAAATGCTCGCCGCCATCAACGTAAACGCGACGGGCGGATACCTCTCCGGCAGGACCGGGGTCGTTGGCGTTTGGTCCGGCGCGGTCCAGCCTGATGCGGCGTCCAATGAAGCGACGACATGTTCCGCGTGGAACGACGCTTCGACGGCACAGAATGGCCGCGTCGCCTACTTCGGTCGCGCGCGCGACACCTACTCCAGCTCCGGCGCGTACCGTGTGCAGTGCGATATTTCCGAAGAGTTCCCCGTATTCTGCATCTCCACAGAGCACGTAGACTAGGCCGCTGCGGTGTTCCGGCGGGCGGAGCATAGCCGCCGGAAGCAGATCCCTTATAGTCCGCGCCATGGATATCGATCCCGCGGTGATGCGCGCATTGCCCGTGTGGTTCACCGCCACGCTTCTCTCGCTCACGGTGCATGAAGCGGGACACGCCTTCGTCGGCGGCTGGGGCGGTGACGACACCGCTCACGAACAGGTGACGCTCAACCCGACCCCCCACGTCACGCGACAGCCATTTGGAATGTTGGCGTTGCCCGTGGTGTCCTTCCTGCTCAACGGGGGCACGTGGATGATCGGCTTCGCATCCGCGCCGTACGATCCCGGCTGGGCGATGCGCTTTCCGAAGAAAGCCGCCCTCATGGCCGCCGCAGGTCCCATTTCCACCTTCCTCATTGCCCTGGTCGCGGCCATCGCGATCCACATCGGCATCGCCGCTGACGTCTGGGTTGTCGGTAACGGCGCCCTCGATCAAGTCGTCGTCGACGCGGCCACTGGCGAAGCAGGTGCCATCAGCACCTTCGTCAGCGTGCTCTTCTCCGTCAACGTGCTCATCGGCTTCTTCAACCTGATCCCCGTCGCTCCCCTCGACGGTCACGCCATCGTGCCTCTCTTTCTCAACGATCGCCTTACACGAAAGTGGTTTGCGCTCTTCGAGGAGCGCGGAGCGTCCGTTGTCGGCTTCATGATCGCCTTCGTGGTCTTCTCAAGAGTGTTCGGACCGCTCTACGAGGGAGCGCTCTGGTTGCTCTACCTTCCTCTAAAATAGGGAGGCGCAAAAGTTCGCCAAGGATCACAAGGGCTTCGATGCGATCGCGTGGGACGTCAGCGCATCACCGTTGATCCGATCGCCGGCTCACTGGTAGCGTCCGCGCTCCCATGGCCGAGCCCGAACTGATCTTCTCCGACATCCAGCGCGCCTTCGACTCGCGGGATGCGCGCCTCGGCGCGATGATCTGCTCCTACGCCTTGCAGCCCGATCCGCCGGAGACCGCGCCGGAGGGACACGACTTCTCCAAGGACACCCCGCCACCTCTTCCCCGTGACGCGTGGACGCTGGGTCGCGTCCGTCAAGGCACCGGCAAATGGGCGATGTACGGCAAGTCCGACGACGAGAAGAAAGCCATCCGGCGCGAAGCGTGGCGCGCCCTCGAGGGCGCCCCGTACCCGCCGCCGCGCCTTGGCCTCGGCGACATGCTCATCGCCCTCTACGACATCGACGACGCCTGGGCCCGCGGCGTGCTGATGCACGTGTTCGCCAAGGTCCGCGTCGGCTGGGGCGTGTGGCGCGGCATCAAGCAGATTTATAAGAGCGCCGAAGAGCGCTTCGACGCCGAGGTCTTTGGCATCCTCGCGTGGCGTTTCGACGTGTGGTTCTCGCTGCCGCACACCGGCGAGATCAGCGGCGGTACCTACGCCTATCTACGCCGGCGTGCCTGGCGCTTCTTGCGGCGCCTCGGGGCTTCGCTTCCTGAACTCTATCCGTCTTTTGCCGTCGAAGTCCTCCGGCACTACGCGGTCACGCAGCAGCGGCTCTACGGCACCTGGGTCGTCGCCCAAATCTGGGCCCACGAAGACCTCATCGGCGCCTTCAGCTCTTGGATCTCCGCGCCGCCCAAAGAGCTGACGCGGCGTGCGTTCAACGACGCTTGGAAACTGAGCCCAGACCCCCTGCTTCGTCTCCTTGAAGACGCGCACAACGACCACGTCCTTCAGTTCGCCATCAATGGCCTCAAAACCGACTTCCCCGAAGTGGTTCGACGCGTGGAGCCCGAGTGGCTGCGGCGCATCGGTACGAGGCCCCAGCGCACACTCCACCGCTTCGTCGTCGAGCTCCTCCAGGCGAGCCCCGAACTCCACCAGTCGAAACTACAAGCTCTCGGCTTGCACGAGATGGTCCTCAAGCTGCTCAAGAGCGCCGACGCGGATGCCACGAAGTACGCCGTGGACTACGCCAACGCTCACGCCGCGAACCTGGGCGACGACTTCCTCGTCGACATCGCCGCTGCACCCCAAGCCGACGCCCGCAACTTTGCCCTCGCTCGACTTCAAGCACGCCCCGCCGCCGCCCTTGGACTCGAGCGGCTGCTTTCGATGCTGAAGCCGCAGCAGAACGCCCTCACGGAGCTCGCCAAAGCGAAGCTCAACGGCGCATTTCAGCCGAGCGATCTGTCGCAATCCCAGTACCAAGCGCTCCGCCTAGGCAACCGGCACGAGCAAGCCTTCGTCAAAGAGTTCTTCGCCTTCGCGAAGGTCACGCCGCCGGCTGCCTACCTGATTGCCGCCGCCGACGCGACGAAGAACCACCGCTGGATTCTTGAGATCATGCGTGAGCTCGAAAAGCACAGCGGTGCGGCCATCGGCATGGCCTTTGTCAAGCGCGCCATGCTCGACAACACCTACCGACTCTTCGCCCAAAAGTGGATAAGAGACGGCAAGTTCACCGGCGACGCCCTGGACGTAGAGTGGCTCAAGGGCCTTGTCATGCGTCAAAGCACGCGCGCCTTCGCCGTCGAGATCCTCTCAAAGCGCAAACTCGTCGAGCCCCACCGCGTCGGACTGCCATGGCTCCTCGCCATGTCGCGCCAAGCGGACCCCGTCCTCGCCGACTTCGCCCACACCTACTTGCTTCAACACTTCGCGCCCACGGACTTCGCCGACGGCGGAGGAGAAGAAGCGGGCATCACCAAAATCTGGTCGCTCCTCGGCCCCAAGCAGCCCGAGCCCGCGCGAAAGTTCGCAGCGAGCTATCTGCGCCTGCACCACCCGCACCTCGGGCCCCGCACGGAAGCCGCCCAACGCCTCGCCGTGGAACCGCGCCTCGCGAGCGAACACTACGGGCTCCCTCGCGTGCACCCACTCATGGATGACGCGACGCCAGAGATTCGGCGCTTCGCCGTCGACATCGCACGCTACGAGATCCACCGATGGGGCGACGCGGCTCTGCCCTACCGACTGGCGGCGAGCCGCCACGCGGAAACTCGGCGCTTCGGCCTGGCAACCCTGCTCACGCTCCGCACGGACGCGGAGAAACTTGGAGAGGACCCCTGGCGACCGGTGGATCCCATCTCCATGGACTGGCTCGACGCCGCCGAGGTCTTCGCCCTCTCCGAAAGCGCGAACAAGACGTGCCGTGAAGCCGCGATGACATTGCTCCGGCGACACTACGAACGCATCGGCGGCGCGACGCGTTTGGGCTGGCTCATGGAAAGCCCCGAGCGCGACGTACGCCTGTTCGCGGTACGCCTTCTTTGGGATCATCGGGGCAGCTTCGAGGGCACCGAAGCCCTTCGTCATTTCCTCCGGACCGTTCTTTTTGGTCTTCCCCCAGGCCGCATGGAGCGTCGCGCGGATGGCGCTCTCACACTCCGCGCGCTTCCCGCGAGCGTCGCCAAACGTCGCCTTGTGGAGGTCGTGCGCGAGATGGCCCTCGAGTCACGAGGCTTCGCGGTGCTTGCTCTGCCGGTCCTCGAGGAGTTCATGGTGTCGCAGGCCAAAGGCGAGTGGCACGCCTGTGTCACGGCGCTCGCTCGCATCCGTCGCGCCCACTCCCTCGGCGATGCCTTACCGGCGGCTCGCATACTGCCCCCTGGCGTTCCGGCGGCTGGCGTTGATTCAGAAAGGGCGGCCCCATGAGCGAGTTTCTTCCCCACGTTGAACGACTCCTCGCCGCCGCCGCGTCGCCCAAGAGCACGAAGCTTCTCTTCGGAGGTTTTCGCGACGCCGACGTCGACACGTCTGAACTTCATGTCCTTCGCCTCCCACAACTCGAGGCGCTGCCAGCGGTGGCGATGCCCTCCGCCGTCACCTCCCTGCTCTGGCTGAGTGAAGAGCGAGCGATCGCCGGCACCAAGTCCGGCACCCTCGTGCTCCTCGAAGTAGGCACGTCGGCGCGCATTCTGTCCGCTCATGAAACCTCGAGCGCAGCCATCACAGCGCTGGCCTACGAGCCAAACGCCCAGATGCTGGCAGCCGTCAGCGAAGACGGGACATTGCGCATCTGGACTGTGAATGGCGACACGCTGAGCGCCATTGCAACTCGCGCATTCGGCGCGAGACAGCTCCGTGCGGTGGCCTTCGACCCCCGCGGCGAATGGCTCGCATGCGGCGGGGACTCGGGCGTCGCCCACCTTCTTCGCACCTCCGCCACGGCTTCGGAATCGCGCGACATCGATGTCGACGCAGGCGTCGGCGCACTGCTCTTCACCGGCGAAGGCCGCGTGGTCATCGGTTGCGCAGATGGCTCGGTCCGTCTCGCGTTCATCGAGGGCGCCGCCGAATCCGAGAATCGCGCGAAGGGCGCCCAGCACGAGCTTGCCGTGCGCGCCCTCGTCATGGGGCCTCAACTTCGCGACGTGGCAGAACGTTTGCTCCCTCGGCGACTCTTCTCCCTCGGGGAAGATGGGACACTGAAGTCCTGGGACCTGGACTCACGTCGTCGACCCAAGACCGAGTCCGTCGGCTCCGGCGCCCAAGACATGACGTGGATGAGTGGCGCATCGGACACAGCCGGTTCCCTCGTCGTCGTGAGCAAGAGCCGGCGCCTCAGCGTTCATGGCCTCAACGTCGAACAACAAGTCAGCAGCAAGCGTCAGTTCTCGTCGAAGCTCGACCAGCTGAGTGAGAGCGTCAAGGGCGGCAGCCAACAGGCCCGGCTTCTCGCCCTCGACCACATCAGCGCCCTTGCCGAGGACGAAGCGCGCAAACTCATCGATGCCGCGCTGCTCAACGACAAAGACGAAGAAGTACGGAGCAAAGCCGCAGCCCAACTCTCTACGCGTCGGCTCAGCCGCCCTGCACTGCGCCAAGCCCTCGACGACAAAAACGAGTACGTCCGCAACGCGGCACTTGAGTCGCTCACGACGCTCTCCGCGGACGCCCCACTCTCCGTGGCGCGGGCCGCCCTCGGCAGCAAACACACGGACATGCGCATCGCGGCGCTCGCTCGAATGCCCGCGTTGTGCGCGACGAGCCCCCTTGTCCCTGGCCTTGTTGCGCAGAGGCTCGCCGATGCCGACGCCAAAGTGCGCAGCGCGGCCCTCGATGCCCTCTACGCCATCGAAGGCAACGAGAGCACTCAGCCTCTCCGCGTAGCGTTCGCTCGCGGCGCAGCAGATGTCCGTAGAGACGCCCTCATTCGAACGAGCGGCGCTGGCATCGCTGCGACGAGCGCCGCAGACCTTCTTGAGTCCGCCCTGGATGACGAAGACGCCAACGTTCGCGAAACCGCGTTTGAGGTCGCCGTGGGCGCCCGCGCGGGTTTGTGCACAGTCCTCTCTCGGACTCCCCATTTCGCGAAGAAGATGAAGGCCCTGGGCGAGGCCGGCGGGCAGGTTCTCATGGGCGCCGGCAGCTTGAGCGCCGAAGAGGAACGCCAACCTCTATTCGCCGCGCTGAGTGCTCGCCACGTTGACACCGCCGTTCGCGGCGCGTGGGGTCTGAGCACGCTCGGTGACCCACGATGCGGCGGCGCCCTCCTCCAGCTCTCGCGAGACCCAGACGCCGGGGTTCGACGCAACATTATCCTGCTAGCGCAGTACGCCATCAAGAACGCCGTCGTCGGAACAGCCCAGCTGCGTGGCCGTATCGAATGGTTGCTCAATGACGACGACAGCACCGTCCGTGCCGCCGCCTTCGACGCGCTGCTCTTCCTCAAGGGCAGTGAACCCGCGCCGGCCGAGGAGCTTGAGATCGCGCGCATCGCGCTGCGCGGCGTGCATCAAGACGTACGTCTTCGGGCGCTCCAAATCCTCGTCGGCTTCAACGCGGAGCAACCCTACGAATCCTACTTCCCTGACGCCGATCTTCTCCTTGGTGACGCCCTCGACGACGAAGACGCCCGCGTTCGCGACGAAGCCTTCCGCACCATGTGGGCGTGGTTTGCGGAAACGCCACAACGCGCGTTAGAGCGTGCGGCGCTGTGCCGACACGCCGACCTGCGCGAGCGAATCGTCCGAGAGACGAGCCGCCTCAAGGTCGAGAGCTGGGCCGACGCGCTCTTGCTACGACTGTCCGGTGACAGCAGCGGCAAAGTGGGCCTCCTCGCCTATAAGCAGCTCCTCGAAGTCGACGCCAATAAAAGGCGCGCAGACGTGCACGGAGCCGCCCTCGCGTCGGCGACGGCGGAGACACTCGTTCACGCCTGCAAACAAATCGACGCCGCTTCCTTCGTCGCGCATCGAAGCCGGCTTTTGGAACTCGTCGACGACACGCGCCCCTCGGTTCATCTCGCGGCCATCGAGTGCTTCGATCGGCATCGCCCGGGCGATGAGACCGCCTTCGCGCGTGCCTTCGGCTCTATCTTCTACAGCCTCCGCGTTCGCGCGATGGAGCTCTGTGGACGTCGCCGCGACGAACGATGTGTCGAGCCCGCCAAGTCGCTGCTCACGCTCCCGGAGACGGACTTCAACCGACCAAGTGAAGAACTACGACAGCGTATCGCCGGCGCCCTCGCCGATGTCGGGCAGATTCACGTCTCGTCTTTCTTCGTTCGGCTCCTCGAAGATACAAACCCTCTCGTCCGCGAAGCCGCCGCAAGAGGTCTCGCGACGGCGGCGCGCCCTGGATACGAGCAAGCGCTCGTCGATGCCCTCTCTCACGAAGACCTTCCCGTTCGCAGCTGGGTCGCCGAAGGCCTCGCGCGGCTTGGTGATGTTCGCTCGCTCCCAGTTCTCGCCGGCACCCTTGGCCACAACCATCGACCGATCCGCCTTGGCGCCATCATGGGTTTCGCCGCCCTTGGTCCTGATGGCATCCGTGGACTGCTGTCCGGTCTCGACGACGTAGACCATGAGATCCAAGAGCTCGTCTTCGCCGTTATCGTGGCCCGCGACCTCGCGCTCGCCGAGGCCAGAATGCCCGCGGACCTCCTCCTCAGCGCGCTGAGTTCGACGGACCCGGAGATTCGTTTCAGCGCCGCTGGCTTCCTCGAAGCGCGCCTCGCCGGAGAATCCCGCGGTGCAGCACGCGAGCTCGTTGGGCCCAAACGCCCGGCGAAGGCTTCAGACCTCGAGCGATGGCCCGAGGACAGCGAGCAGGAAGCACTCCTGAACGTGCTGATTCGCGCGCTCGGAAGCGACGACCCGATTCAGCGCTACGCGTCGACGCAGGTTCTCGCACTGCGGCCTAAGCCACTCTCGTTCTGGCGCGAGCTCGCTCGCCTTCGAGGACCATCGACCATCGGAACGCTGCGAATCCCGCACACCGGTTGGCCGGCCGAAGCGAAGCAGCCACAGAAGCGCGGCTGGATCCGCGCCCTGGTCCAAGGACTCCGCGGGGACGCGCCGGACTTGGAGCTCCAGCAGCTCGTCTTCGGCGTCTATGCGGGCCTCGTCCGCTCCACGCCCAACGAAGGCGAGGCGGACACCACACAGCGCGTCCGACGCGACGCCCTCACTCGGCTCCAGCATCTCGCCGCGTTCGTCGGCGGCTACCCCGTGCTGCCCGTTCTCCGCCGAGGTCTCAACGACCCCAACCACCTCGTTCGAAAGTCCGCCGTCTCTGCTCTGCGGGGCCTCTACGAAGACAACGACCCAGCACCACTCTTGCTGATGCTCCAGTCGTCCGCAGCCGACGTCGGTAAGGTCGCCGTCGACGAACTCATCGCCGCCGCCTCTGGCGCGGACGGCGACGCGTCCAAGGCGCGCGCCATCGAAGCGCTCAACGCGCCGGAGCGTGATGTCCGCATGCACGCCCTCACAAGGCTCCCTACGCTCTACGACAAGGGTTCTTTGGAACCACTTCTGGCTGCCCTGGGAAGTCGGCACTCGGACGTTCGTCTCGCGGTTGTGGACCGCCTTGTTGGCTCCGCCGATCCACGCGTCGCAGACGCTCTCGGGAAAGCCATGGAGAGCGAGCACGAAGACCTGCAACTCAAAGCTGCAACACTCCTCGCGCAACGCGGCGACCGCCGAACCCTTGACGTGCTCGCCGGCATGCTTCGCAGCGAACGTGAAGCACTCAGCAACGCTGCGACGAACGCTTTGGTCCAGCTCGCCACGAGCCGCGATATCGCCGAGGCAAAGCGCGCGGCGGTTCGCGATGACGTGACGAACGCCCTTGTGACTCGCTTTGTTGATGACCCCGACGCGACAGCGAACAAACGCGGCCTACTCCGTGCCATCGCTCAGGCCGGGTCGACGGTGGCCAAGGACCTCCTCGTCGAGCTCATCGAAGGCGAGGATGCTGGACTCCGAAAGTCCGCCTTCGACGTCGCAGAATCCATCGCAGCGTTCGGTCGACCGGTGCGAGAGAACGACGGCATTCGGCGAAAGAGCTACGACGAAGTCTTCTTCTTGGCGGTTGTCCGGGTCTGCATGGAATCGACGCACGCGGACGTGCGCCAGCTTCCAGTGATGCCGCTGTGCAACATCGATGATCCAGCCGCTGACGGGCTGCTGGCGATTCTCGTGGACGACCGGAACGCGGATGTTCGTATCGCCGCCGTCACCGCCCTCGCCTTCCGCTCCGAGCACGCTCCCGGCACCCTCGCCGTCGAAGCACTCTCCTCGGTGATCCGTGAGGGCAAACGCGAACTCGTGATGCGCGCCGCCGAAGGCTTGGCCAACGCGGGCCGCCGTGAAGCGTTCCAATCCACGCTCCTTGTGCTCAAGGCCGGCGAACAACACGAGCGCCGCTCCGCGGTGAATTCCCTTGGCGTCCTTGGGGACCCCCGAGGTCTTGAGGAGCTTGAGTTCTTCGCGTATCCGGCGGAGGAGCTTGAGCCCGACGACAAGGACCTCAGCCCGCTGGCCGTCGAAGCATTGGCGCGGATGCTCCCGAAGCTTAGCGGCGAGGAGCAGACTCGTGTCCGCGACGCCGTGGAACGCTCCGCGCGCCAGGGCGGCGCTGCCGAACGACTTCGAGCGATCAGTGGCCTCGTTGCGAACGGCGACGCGCGCAGTCGAGCCTGCGTGGAGTCCATCGCCGGCGACGCCTACGACGAGATCAGCGTGCGCACTCATTGCGTCAAAGAGATCGGCAAGTACCCGAACGAGGCATCCCTCGGCGTCCTGGAGGAAGCCATTGCGGACCGAAACTACGCCCTCGGGAATGAAGCCCTCACCGCTCTGCGCCGAACGCTCCCGGAAGATGAAACGCGGGTCAGTCTGATGGCTCTCCAGAGTCCTCACTCCGCGATACACGGGAAAGCCGCCGACTACCTCGCTCGCGAAGGAGCACCGGCGGCCATCGTAGAGCAGCTCGAGAAGCTTAAGGTCCGGGAGCTCCGGGCACGACTTCGCCGGGGGCTCATCCGCCGGAACCGCGAAACCCCCGGCGCCATTCCCGCCGCCGCCGTCGAGGCGCTTCTCTCAAGTGCCGTTGGCCCTCGCGCAGACGCTGCATGGCTGGCCCTCGAGTCCGGCGACGCTTCCCTTGGGCCGGCGGTCAAAGCAGCCCTCGAAGCGACAATTGGAGAAGTCCGTGCAGCACGCAACGAGCGTACGCCGCTCAGCACTGCTCTCCTCGAAGCCTTCCAAGCGACTCTTGCTGCCGCCACACACCTCAATGTCGACCTCGCGCCACTTCGAGATGTGCAATACGACGATGACGTTGGCGCGGACGCAACGGAAGCGCTGTTCCAACGGGAGCACTTCGACATGAACGAGCTTCAAGCCCACCTGAGTTCGCCTCGCTTCCGGGAACGCTTCCTCGCCGCAAGCGCGTTGGCCCGAAGAGCGCCACGCCAAAGCACCTCGCTGTTACGAGAGCTCAAAGCGCCCTCCGCCGCGGCGCTGGTCCCGCTGGCAAAAGCGGCCCTAAGCCAAGACCCCGAAGCCATCCTCGGCGACGCGAAGCTCCGGACTCTCGCGCTCCCCTCGATCCTGCGCACGAAGCACAGCGCCCTTCTCGGACGCGCCACCGCGAAAGACAAGAGCGAGCGCCTCTCCGCGATTGCCGCCCTAGGGTATGCCGGCGACGTGGAAGCCATCGCCGCGCTCCAGAGCATCCTCGACGACGCGACTCAGAAGAAGGGCGGGCTCTTCGGCTTGGGCAAGAAGACCGAGGGCGAGAGCGACGAGATTCGCGCCGCAGCCTTCAAAGCACTGCGAAAAGCGCAAAGACGATTGGCGCAGGCCAAGCGCTGGGAGGTTCAGCCGTGACCCAGTCTTCCGCCTTTGTGGACATCGCATCCCGCATCGCCGAGCCGCTCATCGAGCAGCAGCCCGACGGCCTAACACTCACTCTTCCTCTCGACGCGGAACGCCCCGGCGCCGCGTTTGCAGCCACGCTCACGAAGCCGAGTATCCTTCGAGATGCCCTCGCAACGATGGGCGTGATTCACGCACAGGACTTGCGGCGCTCGGCAAGCGACCGCAGCGACTACCTCTCCTTCCTGCTCAAGCAAGGCAAGAAGGCCACGAAGGAGCTCTGGGAAGCGCAGAAACGCTTCCTCGAAGAAAAGTACGCGGAGGCCGAAGACGACGAAGGTGGCCTCGCGCCTGTGCTGACCGTCGATGAACGCGGTCTCGCCATCGAGGTCTTCTCCGCCGACGAATCGGCCTACGCGCGCTTGCACATTTCGCCGGACGCCTATGAGGCGAGTGAAGTCAGCGCGGGCACATCGCACGTGCCCCTCGGACCTGGAGTCATGGACGCTCTCGGACGCATCCGCTCGTATCGCCCCACCACTCTCAAGTTCGCACCACTCGAAGGGGGGGAGGCGAGCACCCGCAAGGTGCCGTACCGCTGGGCCCGCGCCTTCGCGCAAGTCCAAGCGGCCTCGACGCTTCCGGCCGCAACGTTCGAGCTCGCGCCCATCGATCTCTACAACGTTCTGCTGAGCTTGCGGACACAGAAGGCGAAGACCTCACCCCGCGCGCTCCGCTACGAGCTCGTCCCGGGGGAACCGCCGCGTCTTGTGCTCGAGCCGTGGGACCTTGTTCTGCAGGGACACGGCAGTGTCTACGAAGGCGAGCGACCTCAAGTTGTTCGCACGTGGGGGCGCCGGCGCCTGCAGGCCCTCGCCGGGCTACTTCCGCACGCGAAGAGCGTTCGAGTCTCACTCGTCGGTGCCGGACTGCCCGCTTACTACACGGTGGATCTCGGAGACGCGACGCTCACTCTTGCGCTCAGCGGCTGGACCGAAGCAGGCTGGGCCGGCATCACCACCTTCGACGCCCTCGTCGCCGAAAGCGGTGACGATGTGCTCACGCAACGCGTCCTACAGACGCTTCGAGCGGCGCCCTCCACCATCGAAGCACTCACCGCAGCGACGGAACGCTCAACAGACGATATTCGCCAGGCGCTTCTTACCCTGATCCAGCGCGGAACCGTGCTCCACGACGTCGCCACGACGCGTTTCGTTGCCCGCCCGCTCTTTGCCGAGCCCCTGGACGAAGCGCGCCTTCGTTTCCGCGATGCTGGCGAAGAAGAAGCGCACCGGCTCCTCGCTTTGGAAGGCGCGGTTCGAGTGACGAAGGTGCACGACCTCGCCGGCGAGGGCGTGCGTATCGAAGGAGAAGTCGAGGACGCACGCGCCCACCGCGTCTACAAGACCGCGTTCACCATCGACCGCGAGGGACGCACCCGCGAGCCAAGCTGTACCAGCGCGCAGTTTCGCCGCAGCCGAATGAAGGAAGGCCCAAGCGTGCCTATGCTGGCGCTGCGCATTCAGTACGTTCGTAATCGAGCAGCCCTCGAAGAAGCGCGAAACACTCCGGAAGGACGCAGATTGATCACCGCTGAAACACGCACTCTTGTCCGGCGTGAACGAGACGGCTCGACGACGCTCCGAATCTCTCTCGATGAAAAACGGGTCATTGTTCGGCGCGGCCGCGGTGTAGAGTTCGACCGGGTTCAGCAGCTCATATTCACGAGCCCAGACGACGCGCGGGACGAGTACTTCCGCCGCCTCGCGCGAGGCGCGACCCAAGGTTTCATCGACGCGTCTGACGCCGAGAACTGACACTCCCTTTCCGAAGCAGCAACAAGAAGAAGAGGCCACCCACCAAGATATTCCGAGCACATATTCACAGAACTTTTTCGACGTAGAGGAAGCTAGGAACCTGTCAGCCTGCCATTTGGCAAGGGTGGCGCATCGCCGCCCGGGCGTAACATTCCAGCAACCTCCACAAGGTAGGCTGTTCGTGGTTGGCCTAAGGGGGAACACCCCCCGTCGCCCCCCTAGCTGGGTCAACCACGCATCCGCGGTTTAGGGGGGCGACGGGGGGTGTTCCCCCTTGGCCAACCGGTGAGCCTACCGTGTCCCGAGTGAGAAAGTGGCGGGGACCTGGTTCCCTCTACGTTGAAAGCGTTCTGT
>JBGCFM010000006.1:0-3474 GCA_045106895.1 Polyangiales bacterium
CAGTCGTGTCCCTCTACGGACGCCAGTGACACAAACAGACCACGCCTTCATCGCACAACACGGCACCTGCGCTCGCGACATGCCCGGCGAGATTCGCTGCTGGGGTGAAGACCGCGCGGTCCAAGATGTGCCTATGGCGGAGCTAACGAACGCGGAGACTCTCGACTTTGGACTTCGTCATGGCTGCGGCTTGGGCGAAGACGGCATCGTCCGCTGCTTCGGCGAGTCGGAGTTTGGACGTATCGGCGAGCGCGAAGACGGAATCATCGGAGTGAACAACGTCGCTGCGCTGGAGGTCGGAGCCGATCACTCGTGTGTCCTCACCGCTGAGGGCGAAGTCCTCTGCTGGGGCTACGACTGGGCCGGAGCCCTCGGCGTTCCCAAGTCCGACTTGCCCAACTGCGTCCATGGAGACCGCGGCGGGGACTGCTCCACGATCCCCATCTCGCCCATCTATGTGCCAAGGACGCGGGCCCTCTCCGTAGGCGCCCACCGCACCTGCGCCATCGCCGTAGCCGGCGGCGTTGGCTGTTGGGGCGCGTGGACCGTCAACAGCAGCGTCGGCTGGTGCGGTTCGAACCCAGAAGAATGCGACCCGTTCTACACCGAAGTAGAAGGCACCGCTGATGCCGTCGTGATTGAAGTCGGCGGAAGTGTCGCATGCATGATCGACAACGAAGGCGCCGTGCACTGTTGGGGCTGGGGCGAAGAAGGCCAGCTTGGAAACGGCCGCGTGCACGAGGGGCCGGCGATGGTGCCCCTTCGGGTCCTTGGCTTCGGCGAGTCGGTGAGCGCCGAGCGCTGAGTCTGTAGTAAGAAGGTGCGTGCCTATTGCAGCAAAGTCGCTCTTCTTTCTCTTGGTCGCGAAGACCCTTTTCTTCGCCGGACTCGCGACGCAGTTCGACCCCATGGAAGAACCTGTTCCCTTCATCGTCGTCGCGTTGATGACGCTCGCCATGCTCTCCCTGAAGACACGACGCGCGTGGTGGTTTCCCTTCGTCGTTGAGTTGCTTACGCTGCTCGGCTCTTTGGCGACGCTTGGAGAGAATTGGTCCGCGGGGAGCTATCGCAACAACCGCAAGTTCGCGAGCGCCGCGTTGGCCCTCGTCGCCTTCATCGCGATCGTGCTCGTGCTACGGCGAAGCGTTCGAGATTGGTACCGCTCTCGCACGAACAGCTCGTCCTGAGCCGGCCGAGCGCAAAAGCCGTGGCCCGCGTGCGGCGCCTCACACATTACGGCTGCTAGCGCTTGGGCACCGGCCAATGCGTTAGCCAGCTGGTGTCGCCAGACCTCGGTAAAAACGCCTAAAATTCGTCGCGTTCTAAGGAGAAAGGCGGCGTAGACACTTGGCCCGGCAATTGCTCTACTCACCGCCATGTACCGCGTAGCTTCCATTCTCCTCCTCGGCCTCGCCATCGCTTGTGGCACCACCGAGGCCCCTGCTGACGAATCCCTCGCGGAGAACACGGCCACTGGCAAAGAAGACTCCCTCTTCCAAGAGCTCGTCTTTGGCAGCTACGCCAACATGGCCCTGGACGGTGAGATCGTCTCCCTTCAGCTCATCGACACCGACGTCGACGACCTCCCCGGCGCTCACTACGAAGGACGCTACAATCTCACGGAGCGTGGCTACGACGGCACCGAACGCACGTCCTCCGGCTTCTTCAATGTGTACCGCTACGCCGGCGAGCGCTGGGTTCGTTTCCTCGACGAGGCCAGCGGCGAGTTCGAGACGCTCCACGCCAAGTACAGCTGGAGCTACGAAGGCGACTCCCTCTTGATCCAAGGCCTAAGCGGCGCTGGCTACACGCTCGAGCCCGCCAACGGCACCGAGGTGAGCTACGCATGTGAGTACGGTGTCGATGACAGCGAGTACTTGCCCTTCGAGGTCACCGACCCGTACCACCAGACGCCGGCGGAGCTCGTCGGTGAGCTCACCCTTTCGAACCTGGCGAGCGCCGACTCCTACCTCGTCGAGGTCGCTGGCTACGCCGCCGCGCACGAGGGCGTCAGCCTCGAGGCGTACCTCGGGGACATGGACGAGGAGTCCGTGGAAGTCTACGAGCTGACCTGGTTCTCCACCGCCTACGAGTGGGTTCGCGGCTACCAGGGCGACACCGAGGTGGGCTACATCTTCGACGCAGGATTCGCGGGACCCATCGCTGAAGTGGGCGACGGAGACTTCCTCGGCTGCGACAACGACGAGTGCAGCTACAGCATTCCTTCGGACTTCCCGAGCACGCGCGACCTCCTCGCACCCCCTCTCGCTGAGCTCTACGAGACCTTGACGGAGCCCAGCGACTTCAGCGACATCCAGGAGCAACAGCTTCGCACGATGTTCTCCGTGGACGGAGTTAGCACGGGCTCCGAGACCCTCGCGGAGCTCATCGAATACGCCGACGGCGGCGAGTTCTTTTACTACGACGTCGGCGAAGATGCGGACGTGGAGTGGATTCGCTACTACGCCGGCGACACCGAGGTCGGCGGCTTCTTCGAGGCGGGCACGGCGAACCTCGTGGGCCTCGTCGGCGACGGCGAGATCTCCGCCTGCGTTCCCGCTCGCTAGATCGCTCGCTAGCTCTCTACTCCTCCGCCACCTGCGGACTGGAAACGAGAGGTTTCAGTCCGCGGATGCTCTCGAGTATCCACCACACCTCGATGAGCAAGCGCTCACCCCTCGGCAGCAGCGTCATGCCCTGGGGCGTTCGGACAAAGAGCGGCACGCCGAGCTCGTCCTCGAGCGCACGAATCTGGCGACTCAGCGGCGGCTCGGAAATGTTCAAGCGTTGCGCGGCGAAGGACTCCGCATGAAAGCCGAGATGGTGCACACGGTGTGCGTGACTGAGGACTGACGATTCGCTTGAGAGCGGCTACTCTCGCGCGACAAGCAATCCGCGCAGCGCCACTGCCGCGTCCACCATCGCAGGCCCCGGATCATTGAGCACATCCGCCGGCAAGGTCACGAAGCTCTCCGTGCGGCAGGCGCTCAGCGCCGCCATCGCTTCGATGCGGCAGAGGGCTTCCGGGTGACCTTCGGGCATGACCAAAAGCGGCGGGTCCAGCCGCAAAATCTCCTCGGCGCTGTAGTCGGGCCAGCCCGTGAAGCCGGCCGCCGAAGCGACATCTTCGACGCCGCCAGCACGAAGCACGTCGCCGTAGCTGGAGCCTTCGGCGCCGCCGTAGAAGTGCGTGCCGTGGACGCTCAGGTAGATGCCACGCGCCAAGGGCTCTTGGGCACGGAGGCCGCTCATCCGCCTTTGAAGCGAGACCGCATACTCTCGCGCTCGCTCCTCAGCGCCGATGGCCTGTCCGATGCGAATGATCTCGTCGGGCAAAGAATCGAAGCCCCGGAGGTCTCCCAAGGAGACGACGTGAATGCCGGCTTCGCGTAGGCGCTGCACGGAGCGGTCGCCGCCGATGGCCGACGCAAAGACCAAGGTTGGACGCAGCTGCACGATGGCTTCGACGTCTTG
>JBGCFM010000060.1:0-24007 GCA_045106895.1 Polyangiales bacterium
GACATGGTGCAGAACCATCTCATGCAGCTGCTCACGCTTGTCGCGATGGAACCACCCACGGCCTTTGCGGCGACGCCCATCCGCCGAGAGAAGATCAAAGTGCTCGAGTGCATCGAGCCGCTAACCGAAGACAACGTGATCCGCGCGCGCTACACCGCCGGGAACGTCGAAAACCGGAGCGCCATCGGCTACCTGGACGAGGAGAATATTCCCGACGACTCGTCGACGGAGACCTTCGTGGCGATCCGTATGTTCATCGACAACTGGCGCTGGAAAGGCGTGCCTTTCTTTCTGCGCACCGGAAAACGAATGCCGCGCAAGACGTCCCAAATCGTCATTCGTTTTCGAGATGCGCCGGTTCGTTTCTTCGAAAGCGTGGGCGTTGAACGTGACACCGCCGACCTCTTGGTCATCACTCTCCAGCCGTCCGAAGGCTTCACGTTTCATCTCGACATCAAGATGCCCGGGGAGCCCTTCGAGCTGCGCCGCGTGCCCATGCGTTTCGCCTACGCAGACACGGGCAAACCTCTCCCGGACGCCTACGACACGCTCCTCCAAGACGTCATGGAGGGGGATCAAACTCTCTTCGTTCACGCGGAAGAGACCGAACTATCCTGGCAGATCTTTAAGGACTTCCTCGACCGGCCGGAGCAGCCGCTGGAGTACCCAGCCGGCAGCTGGGGCCCATCCGAAGCCAAGGACTTTGCGATTCCGAACGAAGAGATCTGGCAGACGCGCCCAACGAACATGCCTCCGGGCGGCAAGAAGCACTAACCCCAGTGTTCGATTGGGTTGGACTGATTCAGGACTCCGCGGCCATCAGGGAGTCTCAGCGCTCATCGCCCGCAGTCGGATCAACGTGTCCTGTCTTGATTCACTGAGCTGAACGAGGGAGGCGTTCGAGCGGTCGAGCCGATCATGAATGCGGCGCACCTGTTCATTCAACGCTTCGGAATCCACACCGATGGCCGCGCAAAGCGACTGCGCGTCCCTCTCGAGCCCCGGAATCTGCGCGCGGGCCACGCTCATGGTCCAGGTCGTCGCCCCGACCCGCCGCCATACAGGCGAGTAACAAGGAAAGGGGTTCTGTTCCGGCACCCCGACGAGGACAGCACGCACGTCGCGGACCACGGCGAGCGCCGCCGCCGCCTGCTCCGCGTCCCCGGGCTCTTGAGCCCCGTACGCGTTCTGGCAGCGAAAGTCGTAGGGACCGGGGTCTACGCAGCGACGAATGTCGCTCATCCATTCGTCGATGCGGTCGAGCTTCCTACGGAAACGAGTGATGCGGTTGCGCTCGTTTTCACCCGGGGTCTCCCAGCGTCCAAATCGCGCGCAAAGGTCATCAACGCTGTCTCGCAGCGAGCTCAGCCCGGACCCGGCGGGCCCCAAGCCCTGCCGAATCAGCTCCACCACTCTCTCCCGGAGGTCGGATCGACACGCGAGTGGAGCACCTTCCGAGGGCAGCGTGGTCTCGCTTCGAATCCGCATCAACAACGGTCGGACCGTATTGATGGCCTCAAGGTCTTCCTCCATCTGGGCAACGACGACGAGCAACTGCGGGGACACAGGCCGCGGGGAGACAGGCCGCGCGGCGACAGCAGCCGCTTGCGGAACGTCTGGTTGGACCGCGACGTTGGAGCTCGACGGGGGCGCCGGTTGCGAGGCCTCGACTTGTGGCACCACGGACGGATCCGCTGGCGCATCGTTTGTCTCCGGCGGATTCGCTGTCCGCTCGTCGTCGGCGTGGGCCGAGGCCTCAGGGGCGACACCATCGCTCCTCGTCGATGCGCCCTCGTTCGCCGCCGCGCCCGAGGTCTCTGCGCGTTGAGGTTCGAGAGCCCGCGACGCACACCCGTGGCAGAGGAGAAGACCGGACAAGATGCAAAGGAAGCGGACCATTAGATAGCTCTCAGGCGGTCCGCCACCCGTTGGAGGGTCCGCTGGGTTTGGCGAAGTATGCCCTCCGTGTCGTCGAGCTGCCGGGTGAACTGCTGCTCTCTCTGACGAAGCTGCGCCGCGTCCATTCCGAGACGACGACAGATCCGGTCGCGCGCCTGAACGACGCGATTTGCCGCCGCGCCCGACCAGGTGTTCCCCGCGGAGCCGAGTCTGCGAAGCCGGGTGAACACAGCGTCGTTGCACGGGAATGGTCGCTGCCCTCCTGATACGCCTTGCAATGCCGCGCGTGCATCGCGAACCGCGGTCACGACGTCGTCGGCGATGGCGACGGGGGTGTTCGTAGACACCGTTCGATCCCGAGCCATCTCTTCGGCACGGTCGAGGCTCTGGTCGATACGAGCGATCTGTGCGCGCAGTGGCGGCGGCGGATCGAGGAGCTGTCCGAAGGGGTCGCAGACACGCTGAATGCCGTCGCGTAGGCTCTGACGCCGGCTCACGACGACGCTGACATCACTGTGATCCGAAAGCTGCGCGCGCACGCCGCTATCGCAGAGTGCGGGCTTTCGGCCAGCCGAGAGACCCACGAACTCGCGGCGGATGCGAGGGAGGAGCGCGAGAAGTCGGGTGATCTCTCCGACCTGCGCCTCGTATCGCACCACCTGCAGTCGGTTCGCTTCCGCTACAGCTGGGTTCGGTGCCGCTGCCGGTGCCGATGTGGGTGCCGTTGTGGGGACGGACGACGGCGCAGGAAGCGAGGACATCGCTGTCGCGACGCCATCTTCGGGTGACTCTGGAATCTCCGCGGCCGCGGGGGAGGTCATCGCCGTGCGCCGGGGTCTGTCGGCGTTCGGGTGCCGCGCAGGCGACGTCATTCGGGTGTCCGGCGCTTCGGCGACAAGCGCCTCCTCCACGACGGGTACCTCCTCGACCTCCGGCGCCTCCACGGGGGCGGCTTCTTCCCTCGGCGAAGGCGCGACGAGCGTTGGGGATTCCAGCACCTCTTCGGTGACGATGGTGGTCGGCTCTCTGTTCGCTGGCGTTAGCGTCGACGTCGTCGACCCGGCGTACCAGGCACCGGCGGCGACGACTGCAAGCAGGCCGACTCCAGCGAGCAATGCGCCGAGCCGACTCTTCTTCTGCGGACGCTGGGCGATGGGAACCGCCTCTGGGGTGACCGCCGCTGTCGCCTGCATCGTTGGCGCGTTGGGCAAGAGCAGTTGACCAGGATCACTCTCGTCACGAGCCGTCTGTGTCGCCTGTTCAAGAGCCGCGGCGAAGTCCGTCGCCGAATCAAAGCGCTCGTTGAGGTCTTTGGACAACGCCCGGGACATCACGGCGTCCACGTGGTCGGGGACAATCGCTCGCGTGGAGAGCGCCGGTGGCGGCGCCGTCATGATCTTGAGGAGCAACGCCGTCATCGTCGTCGCTTCGAAAGGTGTCGCGCCTGTCACCAGCTCGTAGAAGAGCGTCGCGAGCGCGTAGATATCGGTACGGTGATCGAGGTCTTGTCCGAGTGCCTGCTCCGGCGAGAGATAAGCCGGGGTACCCATGACCACACCGGAGGCCGTCAGTGGCTCATCCGGGAGGTGGTCGGCGAACTTCACGAGACCAAAGTCGAGGATCATCGGGCGATCCGCGACGCCGTCTGCGCGAACGATGAAGATATTGCCGGGCTTCAGGTCGCGGTGAACGATCCCCGCCCGATGTGCGACGTTGAGCGCCGCCGCGATGGGCTTCAGGAGTTCGAGGGCCTTGGCGAAGCTCATGGGACCGTCACGCTTCAGTCGCTGCGCCAGGTCTTCGCCTGCGAGGAGGTCCATGACGAGGTAGTCGATGCCATCTTCGGTGCGCGCGAAATCATGAATCGCGACGATGCCGGGATGGCCCAATCCGGACAGAGCCGCTGCCTCTCGTTTGAATCTCGCGACGGCATCCGCGGAACCCTGAGCCCGATCCGGGTGGAGCACTTTGACGGCGTAGCGCTTCGACGTTCGCACATGACGCGCCGCATACACGGCTCCCATACCGCCTTCACCAAGCGGTTCTTCAATCCGAAACGTATCTCCGAGCAGGGAGCCGGCTTCCATAGCGCAGGTCAAACTATCACCGCACATCCACCCGCGGCCACTAGCAGGCCTCATACGCTGACGGTGCCGCCGATATGGGGTCCTTGTCCGGTCTGGTTGGCATCTTCATGCGCCCGCTCTAAAGTCCCGCCATGAGCATGGAATGCCCTGGATGTGGTGAAGACGCCCCAGTCGTGCTCCGCGGCGTCGTGACCTACTGCGCGGCGTGCGGCCGTGCTCGGCCCGCCATGGGCAACAAGGTCCTGGGTATCGCCGGACAGCCAGCACGAATCGGTGGATTCGCCGCAAAGGTCGCCGCCGGAACCGTGTTTGGCCTCGGCACCTTCGTCGCTCTCATGTTTATGCTCGTGATCCAGGCCATCTGGCCCGAGGGCTGGCTTGGGTATGCCATCGGCGCCCCCATCGAGTTTTTGACGCTTCTGCTCACCTTTGCCCTCTACTTCGGAGGCCGAATGCTCGGAAAGTCCGGCGAACGCACCGTGAGCGCGACCCGGCTAAAGGCTCTCAAGGCCCTCTCGAGGCAGCGCGGCGGTGTCCTCCGCGCCACGGATGTGGCCAAAGCGCTTCATATCGACGCGAACGACGCCGACGAGCTGCTGACTCAGCTGGCCAAACACCCGGAAGAAGACGTTGGTATCGACGTCAACGACGAGGGCGAAGTTCTCTACCTAATTGGCTCCCCGGACGCGAAACGCTTTCGTATCCGAGTGGAAGAGGCCGGATTGGGCGATGCCTTCGACGAAGCCGAGGCGGAGCTCGCACGAGAGAAGTTGCGCGAGCTTGAAGCCGAATTATAGGCAAGAAACCCCCTGTTTAGTGATACGCCGATCGTGTAGGGTCGCGCCGTTCCAACCAACTTAAGGAGATCCCGAATGAAGAAGCCAGTACGTGTCGCAGTTACCGGAGCCGCGGGTCAGATTTGTTATGGACTCCTTTTCCGAATCGCCTCCGGCGACATGCTCGGAAAGGACCAGCCCGTCATTCTCCAGCTCGTCGACATCGAGCCCGGAATGAAAGCCGTTGAAGGCGTGATGATGGAGCTGGACGACTGTGCCTTCCCATTGCTTCACGGCATGGAAGCGAACCACGACCCCATGAAGGGTTTCGAAGGTACACAGGTCGCTGTCCTCGTCGGCGCGATGCCGCGCGGTCCCGGAATGCTTCGTAAGGATCTCCTCCGCGCCAACGGCCCCATCTTCACGGGTCAGGGCAAAGCGCTCAACGAAAAGGCTGCACGCGACGTGAAGGTCTGCGTCGTCGGCAACCCTGCCAACACCAACGCTTACATCGCCATGAAGAACGCGCCGGATCTCGATCCTTCGTGCTTCAGCGCGCTCGTTCGTTTGGACCAAAACCGCGCCATCTCCCAGGTCGCCGCCAAGACGGGCCGCAAGGTCACGGACATCAAGAAGATGACCATCTGGGGCAACCACTCGGCAACTCAGTACCCCGACCTCTTCAACGCGGAGATCGACGGCAAGTCCATCGCCGCCACGGTGAACGACCAAAGCTGGATCGAAGAGACCTTCATTCCGACTGTTCAGAGCCGCGGAAAAGCCATCATCGAAGCGCGCGGCAAGTCCTCCGCTGCCTCGGCTGCGAACGCCGCCATCGACCACGTCCACGACTGGTGGAACGGTACGCCTGAAGGCGACTGGGTCTCCATGGCCGTGTGCTCCGACGGAAGCTACGGCATCCCGAAGGGCGTCATCGCCGGCGTCCCTGTGACATGCGCAGACGGCAAGTGGAGCGTTGTGCAGGGCCTGGAAATCGACGACTTCAGCCGCGCGCGCATCGACGCGACGGCGAAGGAACTCGCGGAAGAGGCCGAGGCCGTTTCCGACCTCGTCTAGATCTCGCGTTTCACATCGAAAGCCCAGGCCTCGGCCTGGGCTTTTTGCGTGGGAGTGGAGCGGCGCGAGGGCTCTTCAGAGTGTTACTCGTCGATGAGTAGCTTGCCGGGGTTCAGCACACCCGTAGGGTCGACGCGCTTCTTCGCCGCTCGGAGCATCGCCATGCCCATGCCGCCCGTCTCCGTCGCCATCCAGGGCGCGTGGTCGCGACCCACGCCGTGGTGGTGCGAGATGGTGCCGCCGCCTTCGGCGATGGCATTCGACGCGGCCGTCTTTACACGACGCCACTGGCCGATGGGGTCCTCGAGGTCACGTGCGAAGAAGAACGTGAAGTAGAGCGAGCATCCGTCACCGTAGGAGTGGCTGATGTGGCAAAGGATCGCTGCGTGCTCGCCGAGCTCCGCACGAATCGAAGCGCGGACCTTTGCCGCGAGGTTCTCGACGTTGGACCACGTCGTCGAAGTCTCAAGCGTGTCGATGGCGACGCCGCGGTCGAGCAGCGGGTCGCGGAGATAGGGCATCGAAAAACGCGAGTCCTCCCAGGATTTACCCGGCCCTTTCCCGATCGGCGCGCCTCCAGCACCGACGCACATAGCCGTCGTCCGAACCACCCCGTGACGTACGTCATGGGGGTTGCCTTCGATGCCGACCATGAGCGCGCAACGACCGCTGCCGTCTCCTTCTCCAGGAACGTAGCCGGCCACCGCGAGCGCTTTTTCACCGGCACGCGTCAGAGCCGAAGACGGTTTCAGCAAGCCCTTCAGCGTTCCAAAAAAGTAACTCTCGTCGCTGTCTGAAAGCCGCATCATCGCGACGGAGACGTCGGACTGAGCGATGCGCCGGACCGCGTCGACGCCGCTTCGGAAGTCCTTGAAGAGATACGCACGAATGTCGCGCGTTTCCGGCATTCGGTGAACCTTCACCGTGGCTTTCGTGATCACCCCAAGGACACCTTCGCTTCCGCAGATGACCTCGTTGAGGTCGGGCCCGGCGGCGCTCTGCGGGAATGGCAGAGTTCGCATCTCGCCTTCAGGAGTCACCACCGTCGCGGCGACGAGCCACTTGTTTGCCGTCCCGTAACGGTTCGACTGTTGCCCTGCCCCGCGCGCTGCGATCCAGCCTCCGAGGGTTGAGAACTCAAACGATTGAGGGAAATGCCCGAGCGTGTAGCCACGCTCTTGAAGCGCAGCTTCAAGTTCGGGACCGTAGACCCCCGCTTCAAACGTCGCCGTGTGGGAGACCTCATCCAGGTCCAGCATCTGCCGCATGCGTGTCGTGTCGAGGGTCACCACGCCGTTTTGGGACTTGCCGGGGCGCGCCTCCACGCCGCCGACGACGCTGGAGCCTCCGCCAAAAGGAATCACCGCGATGCTGTGCTCCGCGCAGATGTTCAGAACCGCCGCGACCTCCGCCGCGGTGTCAGGATAGACAACAGCAGCGGGAGCCACCTCCAAGCTTCCGGAGCGTAGCTGAACCATGTCGGGGTAACTGCGGCCGTAAGCGTGAAACGCTCGCTCGAAGTCCGAGTGGAGCACCCGCGACTCGTCGAGTGCGCCCACAAGCGCCGGAATCACCGCATCGGGCAAAGTTGCCGCCGGGAGCTCCACCTTCGCGAGTTCTGGCGCAGGCGTCGAGGGCAGCGCCGCTACGCCAATGACCCCGGCGACAAACTCCCAGACCTCTGCATCGTGCCCATGGAGGTCGAACGTCGCCGACTTCAGTCCCCAACCGTTCCATCGCAATTCGTCTCGCCGATACGCCATGGCGAAGGTCTACCACCCTTAAGAAAAAGCATCCACGGCCCGGCGATTGCTGAGGGCGCGTGGATGGCTTCCACTTACGTTGATGCGCTCGTCCGAGCGCTTCGATGGGGCTCAGCCGCAGCGGCCGCCGAGGAGGCCTCGCTTGAGGCCGCGGTTCGGTGGGTTGGGTCCAACGAAGATGCGGAAGAAAGCCGTGGCGAAGGCGTCGCCGCTGATGGTTCCGCGAGCGCGGCGACCCACACGAACTTCAAGTCCGGTGCCAGGGCGATGAGTGAAGACGAGGACCGTGCCTTCGTTGATCTCTTCGGGAAGCATGTTCGCGAAGCGACCGATGGACGAAGCCACGCCTGCGTTGCCAAAGCTGTCTTGGAGCGCTTCCGCCATGTCTTCGCGAGTGACGTCGCGCACGAAGTGAAGGACGATCTGCTTGAGGCCGTTGGCCGCGACGATGGCGTTTCCGTCGGTGTTGGCTTCTGGCAGGTAGAGGCCCGCGACGTAGACGTCGACGTTGAAGACGGTGGCTTCGCGGATGCCCATTCCGTTGAGGACAAGAGTCTGTCCGTCGACTTCCACGCTATTGCGCATCGTCACGTCGTTGCAGCGCCGGGCGAAAGCCTGACCGGGGAGGGAAAGAAGGAGGGTGGCGGCGAGGGCCGCGAGGGCGAGTGTGGAACGCATGATTGATTTCTCCGAGCTAGTGGACCGCCGGTCTCGATCTCTTGGACGGGCGGCGGGATTGATCACCCGCGATGTCCTCACGAGCGCTGGCTAGACGTACCACGCACGCGCTTCCTTCAGAAGGGTCGTTCGATTTTGCATTTTTTCTTCTCACGCAACCCAGCCGCCACCTGTGGTATATCGGCGGTGCACGCTACGAAGGCCTTGCTGGGCGTCGAAGCTAAAGTGCTTATATTTACCAATAACTTCGGCCACTTAGGGAGCTCCAGGGCTCGCGGGCGGCGAACGGATTTTCCTCACTTTTTCGGGGACCACACAAACGCCTGCCGGGCGACGAGAGGGCTAAGAATGAACATTCACGAGTACCAAGCGAAAGAGATCTTTCGGCGATACGGGATCCCGACGCCGAAGGGCATCGCCGCCATGAGCGTCGATGAAGCTGCTGAAGCAGCCTCAAAGCTCATCGCCGAAACGGGCAACGAGGTCGTTGTCGTCAAGGCACAGATCCACGCCGGCGGCCGCGGAAAAGCGGGCGGCGTCAAGGTCGTCAAGGGCGCGGAAGCGGCCAAGGAAGCTGCGACTGGCATCTTCGGCAAGACGCTGATCACGCACCAGACGGGCCCAGAAGGCAAGAAGGTCAACCGGCTCTACGTCGAGCAGGGCCTCGCCATCGAGACCGAGCTGTACCTCGCTCTCACCGTCGATCGCGAGAAGCGCGCCATCGCCATCATGGCGAGCACCGAAGGTGGCGTGGAGATCGAAGAGGTCGCCGAAGCGCACCCGGAGAAGATTCACAAGGTGTGGATCGACGTCGCGACGGGCCTCATGCCTTACCAGGCGCGTCAGCTCGCCTTCGCGCTCGGTCTCAGTAAGAAGGCCCAGAAGGGCTTCGGCAAGATCCTCTCGAACCTCGCGCGCTTCTTCATCGAAGAAGACGTCTCCATCGCGGAGATCAACCCCCTCATCGTCACCGAGGACCAAGAGGTCATCGCCCTCGACGCCAAGGTGAACTTCGACGGCAACGGCGGCTTCCGCCACAAGGAGTGGGCGGAACTTCGCGACCTCAGCGAAGAAGCTCCAACGGAGATCGAAGCCAGCAACGCCGGCCTCAGCTTCATTCAGCTCGACGGCAACATCGGCTGCCTCGTCAACGGCGCAGGTCTGGCGATGAGCACCCTGGACACCATCCAGCACTTCGGCGGCAAGCCCGCCAACTTCCTCGATGTCGGCGGCGGAGCCACCAAGGAGTCCGTCACCACAGCCTTCCGCATCATTCTCCAGAGCGAGAGCGTGAAGGGCATCTTCGTGAACATCTTCGGCGGCATTATGAAGTGCGACATCATCGCAGCCGGTGTCATCGCAGCGACCAAGGAGCTGGGCCTCAAGGTTCCTCTCGTGGTTCGCCTCGCAGGAACGAACGTTGAGCTCGGCAAGAAAATGCTGGCCGAAACAGACCTAAACATCACCCCGGCTGACACCATGGCCGAGGGCGCACAAAAAATCGTAGAACTCGCAAAGGGAGCCGCCTAATGAGCATTCTCGTTGGTAACGACACCAAACTTATCGTTCAGGGACTTACAGGTTCGGCGGGTAGCTTCCACGCCGGACAGTGCATGAACTATGGCACCAACATCGTCGCCGGCGTGACCCCAGGTCGCGGCGGACAGAAGTGGGAAAACCCAGACGGCTCCGGCGGCTGCGACATCTACAACACGGTTCGCGAAGCGAAAGAAGCCACCGGTGCAAACGCCAGTGTCATCTTCGTGCCGCCTCCCTTCGCCGCCGACGCGATTCTTGAAGCCGTCGATGCAGAGCTCGACCTCGCCGTCGTGATCACCGAAGGCATTCCAGTCATCGACATGCTCAAGGTGCGTCGCGTCCTCGACAGCGGTCGTCACACGCGCGTCATCGGACCCAACTGCCCCGGCGTCATCACGCCGGCAGACGCGTCCGGCAAGGGCTGCAAGATCGGCATCATGCCGGGCCACATTCACCTCTCCGGCAACATCGGCGTCGTGAGCAAGTCGGGTACGCTGACCTACGAAGCCGTCGGTCAGCTCACGGCTCTCGGCATCGGACAGAGCACGGCTGTCGGCATCGGTGGTGACCCCATCAACGGCACGAGCTTCATCGATATCCTGAAGCTCTTCCAGGAAGACGACGACACCCACGGCGTCATCCTCATCGGCGAAATCGGCGGCAACGCCGAAGAAGAAGCCGCGGCCTGGATCAAAGAGAACTTCACGAAGCCCGTCGCGGGCTTCATCGCCGGTGTCACGGCACCTCCCGGCAAGCGCATGGGCCACGCCGGCGCCATCATCAGCGGCGGCGCAGGAACCGCTGAAGCCAAGATCGCAGCCCTTGAAGCCGCCGGCGCGAAGGTCGCTCCGACACCTTCGGACATGGGCACCACGCTCAAGAGCTTGATGAGCTAAGCGCTCTTTCGCGAACGAAGAGAGCCATCGCCTTTCGAGGCGGTGGCTTTTTTTGTGCGGACCGAGTCAACGCTCTGGGAGGCGAAGACCTTCCGTTCTGATGAACCGCGCACTAGTGTTCAAAGATGCCCCTCAAGCGAATCGCCATCCTTACCTCCGGCGGAGATGCTCCGGGCATGAACGCCGCCCTCCGCGCCCTGACGAAAATCGCAGCGTCCCGCGGTATCGAAGTCCACGGCGTGGTGCTCGGCTACGACGGGCTCATCGACGGTGAGTATCGGCCGCTTACGGAAGACCACGGCGTGGTGGATGGAAAACCCGACTTTCGCCCTGTACCTAGTGTCGACCGCGCCGCGGGCCGGGGTGGAACGGTCCTTGGGTCGGCTCGCTCCGCTCGTTTTCGCACGCCGGAGGGCCGTACCGAAGCGGCGAAGAGAATCCGAGGGCTCGACGTCGACGGCCTCGTCATCATCGGAGGCAACGGCTCCCTGACCGGCGCGCACCTTCTCGCGATGGAACATGGCATCAAAGTCGTCGGCCTGCCTGCGTCCATCGACAACGACATTGGGGCCACCTCGACCTGCATCGGCGTGGACACCGCGGTGAACACCATCATCGACGCCTGCGACCGCATCTCAGACACCGCCAGCGCGCACCGCCGCGCTTTCATCGTCGAGGTTATGGGACGTGAGTGCGGCTACCTCGCTATGGCGGCGGCCATCGGCGCCGGCGCAGACGCAGTGCTCTTTCGGGAGCAGAAGCGCAGCGAGGAAGAAGTGGTCAAGGCCGTCGAAGAGACGATTCGACACGGCTTCGCGCGCGGCAAACAACGGGTGCTCATCATCAAAAGCGAAGGAGTGCCCTTCCCTGGGACACGCCTCGCACGCGAGGTCAACGAGCGCATCGACGGTGACATCGTTCGTGCGACGATCCTGGGTCACTTGGTGCGCGGCGGTCGCCCATCGTTTCAAGACCGCCGCGTCGCGTCGCGCATGGCCTTCGCCGCGCTTGGTGCTCTCACCGAGGGTCGTGATGACACGATGGCGGCGTGGCGCTCTTCAAGCCCCGACGCGCTGACCACAGTCGATCCCGCCGTATCGCTCGTGCCGCTCGAGTCCGTTCTCGCGGAAACCGCCGAACTCCTCAAGGGCGAGAGCCCCATAATGAAGTGGCGCCTGGCCATGATGGAGCAAGTCTCCGGAGTGCTTGGAGTCTAACGAAGGCCCTCGCTTCAGGCTTGGCGGAGCCCCTGCGCCGCTAGCCACGCGGATGGTGTTTGTGCACCGTCTCGTGAAGTCGCTCACTGGCCACGTGCGTGTAGATCTGCGTGGTGGAAATGTCCGCGTGACCGAGCATCGCCTGCACGGCGCGAAGGTCTGCGCCACCGATGAGCAGGTGCGTCGCGAAGCTATGGCGAAGCTTGTGCGGCGAGACCTCCTTGGTCACGCCTGCGACGCGAGCGTAGCGTTTAATGTTCTTCCAAAACGCCTGCCGGGTCATGGGCCCGCCGCGGCTTGTGAGGAAGGTGTGACGCGACGCAGGTTTCGCCCACTGCGGGCGTACTTCTGAAAGGTAGAGCTGAAGATGCTCCTTCGCGGCTTCCCCGAGCGGCACGATTCGTTGCTTCTGCCCTTTGCCGAACGCGCGGAGAAAACCGGCCTCAAGATGTAGGTCGTTGAGGTCGAGGAGCACGAGTTCAGATACACGAAGGCCCGCCGCATACATCGTGTGCAGCATCGCGCGGTCGCGGACATGGGTCTTCTTGTCGGACGATGGCGCGCCAAGGATTCGCACGACCTCGCTCGGCGAGAGGACTTGGGGAAGCCGTCGCCCGAGCTTCGGCCGGTCGAGGAGTTCCGTCGGGTCATCGGGCCGGTGTCTTTCGTCCACCATCCACCGATGAAATCCGCGGATCGCGCTGAGCGCACGTGCCTGCGAACGGGCGCCGACCTCCCGCCGAGAGAGTCGCAGCATGTAAGCCGCAGCGGCGGGCAGGTCCGCATCGCCAAGGTCGATACCCGTCTCTTCGAGGTGAAGCAGCCACTCCCGAAGATTGTGCGCATACCCCTCGAGGGTGTGCGGGCTCAGACCCCGCTCCACCTTGAGGTGGATGAGGTACGCATCGAGGAGGAAGTCGGCGTGCACACCTCAGTGTGCATCTTGCCGGCGCTTCCGCCTACTTACGCGCGTCTACTTGGTTCCGTAGAGGCGGTCGCCGGCGTCGCCCAGGCCGGGCAGGATGTAGCCCTTTTCGTTGAGCTTCTCGTCGAGGGACGCCGTGTACACGGGGACATCGGGGTGTGCTGCGTGGAAAGCCGCGATTCCTTCGGGGGCCGCCAAGAGGCACACGAACTTGAGCGACTTCGGCTTGAGCTCTTTGAGACGCGCCACGGCGGCGATGGCGGAGTTGCCCGTCGCGAGCATCGGGTCGCAGAGGAGAAAATCTCGATCCGGAAGGTCGCCGGGGACCTTAAAATAGTACTCGACGGGTTTGAGGGTCTTCGGGTCTCGGTAGAGGCCGACGTGCCCGACGCGGGCCGAAGGCAGGAGCTTGAGCATGCCCTGAACGATCCCGTCACCAGCACGCAGAATGGACACGAGGACCATCTTCTTTCCATCGATTGTCGGCGCATCCATCTCCATCAGGGGCGTCTCAATGCGCTCCGTGGTCATGGGCAGGTCCCGCGTCACCTCGTAGCCCATCAGCATGCTGATCTCCTCGAGGAGCTGACGAAACGGCGCCGTCGCGGTGTCTTTGCGACGCATGATGCTGAGCTTGTGCTGAACCAGGGGATGATCGATGACGTGTACTTCGCTCATGGTGCTTCCTTCTTCTCGCTCGACCTATCGGTCTGCGGTGGGCATGGCAAGCCCGCTGCAACGCAGGCTTGCGTGAAGTCTGGCGGGGGCGGCGCCTCGAATGTCTTACCGCCGACGCGAATTCGCGCGCAGTGAAGCATCGCACGCGGCGCGAGCTCGATATCGCCATAAAGGTGATCGCCGTGAATCGGGTGGCCAAGAGACGCGAGATGAACGCGAATCTGGTGAGTGCGGCCGGTCCTCGGTCTGGCTTCCACCAAGCTGCTCTTTTCCCCAACGCTCAAGCGAACGAATCGGGTGTCCGAGTCACGCCCGTGAGGCCCAGTGACGACCTTCCCTTCTTCTTTCACATATCCTATTTGGCTCTGGACGCGTTCCTTGGGCCACGGCACCTGCCCCTGGCAGAGCGCCCAATAGCTCTTCTGGCCGGCTCGCAGGTTCTTCTGCCAGTGCGCCACGAGGTTCTTCTTGCGCACCATGAGAAACACGCCGCTGGTCGGTTTATCAAGCTGATGAATCGCCCAAATCTTGCGCCCGATGGCCGCTTCGACCTGAAAACGAACGCTCTCAGGGTCGTCCAGAGTGTGTCCTGTTGAAGGCCAGTTCGACGGTTTGGCGACGACGATGAGCCCTTCAGCATCGTGCAAAAGAATTTCTTCGAGAGGGGGGAACTTTTCCACGCACGCGTACCCTAATGGAGGCGCGCCGAAATGCGTGGGATTTGCGACCGATTTCGAAGCGAAACCTGCGGAGCGTGCTTATTCTAGTCGCTTCCCGAACCACAAAGGCCTCCTGAGAGATGAAGAACGCGCGAAAACTACTGGGTGTAAGTGACACCGCCTCCAAGGGCGAGATCCGAAATGCGTTTCGCCGCGTGGCCAGCCGTCTTCATCCAGACGTGAACAGCGATCCGCGCGCGCCCAAGGCCTTCGCCGCCGCCGTCGCTGCGTACCGAGCGCTCATGGGCAGAGCCACGACCACCTCTTCGGGAAGCGCGAGCCGTCGAGCGCAGGCGGTTCCGGCGGAGTTCGTCTGCCCCGCGTGCCACGACGGGTACACGCAGAAGGGCGAGTGTCCTCGCTGCGAGGTGCAGGTTCACGCCCGCGCCGCGGGCCCCGTTCCTCCGGCCCCACGCGACCGTGAAGTCGAGGCGATGATCGCGGCCTTGGAGACGCCGGTAGCGGCCCCGTGGATCAGTATTCACCCAGCTGCACGGGTCCCGCTCATGGCGGCGGCGCTTGTTCTGTGTGGGCTCACACAAGCAGGGCTCGGTCTTTGGTTTCTTGCCATCATGAGCGTCGGGTTTGGCGCATTCGCGATGTTGACCGAAACACACGATCGGCTGCGCAGACCTGCTTGGGCTCGCACCAAGTAGCTGACTCTGAGCGGGTTTCGACTTATACCGTCTCCGCAATGATTCATTACGAACGCACGTACGAGTGCAGCGATGAAGAGGCTCTCGCACGTCTCAAATCGCTCGCTCGCTACTGGAACAAGAAATGGGGCATCGACCCAGGTTGGCGTGAATCCACAGCCAACTTTGACGGCCGAATCAAAGGTGTGAAGTTTCGCGGTACCGTCAAAATCGGAGAGGGACGCGTGGAGGCGAACATCGAGGCCGGGTTTCTCGCGGAGAAACTAGGCGCCAAACGATATGTGTCGCGAAAGGTGGATGACTACCTCAACCCTTCGAATTCGTTGGAGTCTTTGGACGCCCGCGTCCCGGCGTGACATCCCGCCGTGCACGACTCGCGCATGAGCGCGAAGCGTGCAAGAACGCTGTTCTATGCGCGTGATGGAGACGGCGTCCCAGGTGCTTCAGAGTTCGCTTTTTCCTCGTCCCCCCGAGGAAAAAGCGCCCGCTCGACTGAGTCGAGAGTACCCGGTCTTTGGACATATGGCGGAGTTCCTCCGGAACCCTTTCGAGCTGCTCAAGCGAGCACGCGCGAAAGGCGAAGAGCTCATCACCCTGCGCCTTTTGCATCAGGACATCGTTCTCGTGTCCGGCCCAGAGGCACACGAAGCGTTCTTTCGCGCGCCCGACGACCAGCTTTGCCGACGTGAGGCCTACAGGCTGATGACGCCCATTTTTGGCGAAGGCGTCATCTTCGACGCCTCGCCGAAACGCGGCCAAGAACAGATTCGAATGTCCATGCGGATGCTTCGCGACCAGCGGATGCGTGGCTATCCGCCCATCATCAGTGACGAGCTGACGAAGCTCGTGTCCCACTGGGGCGAGAGTGGCGAAGAGGACATTCTCGAGTTGATGAAGGAAGCGACGATTTACGCGTCGAGCCGCTGCCTCATCGGCGACGAATTCCGCGCGGGCATGAGCGAGGAATTCCACGAGCTCTACGGGCACCTCGAAAAGGGCATCAACCCTCTCGCCTACATCTACCCCAACGCTCCGCTGCCCTCGTTCCGCCGGCGCGACGTGTCGCGGGAGACCCTCGTGAAGCGGGTCGGCGCGATCATCGAACGCCGCCGTGAGTCCGGCGAAGTACCGGACGACGGGCTTCAGTCGCTTCTGGATGCTCGCTACAAGGACGGGGAGTCCCTCTCTCCGGACATTGTCACAGGCATCCTCATCGCCATCATGATGGCCGGTCACCACACAAGCGCTGGAACCGCCGCGTGGACGATTCTCGAGTTGGCACGCCGCCCGGACCTCTTGGCTCGGGTTCGCGCAGAAGTAGACGCGGTCTTCGTACGCGACGGGGAGCTCTCCTATCAGGGCCTCCGCCAGATGACCTTGCTTCACGATGTACTTAAAGAAGTGCTTCGATTGCACCCGCCCCTGATTTTTCTCTTTCGGAAGGTGCTTCGACCCTTTGAGCACAACGGCAAAGTGGTGCCCGCAGGTTCGTTTGTGTGTGCCTCGCCGGGCGTCAGCGGTCGCGCCGAAGAGATCTTTCCACACGCAGATGTCTTCGATCCGGATCGCTACGCACGCGACGATATCCACCCCTTCGCGTGGATCGCGTTTGGTGGCGGAAAGCACAAGTGCACGGGGAACGCGTTTGGGCTGCTCCAGCTCAAGACCATCGCCGCGACGCTCTTGCACCAATACGACTTCTCGCTCTCCCAACCAACAGAGACCTACGAGGATGACTACGAGCGTGCGACGGTCATGCCCAAGCAGCCGTTCAAGCTTCGCTACCGAAAACGAGCGAAGCCTTCGGCTGTCGCGTCGGATTACGAGGCGCGCAAGGTTGAAGAGCTCCTTTCGCGGGAATCCCCCGTCGAGGTACGCATCGACACTCAGCTCTGCCAGGGACACAGCGTCTGTGTGAGTGAAGCACCGCAGGTCTTTCGTATTAGCGAAGACGGCGAAGCGGAGCTGCTCCCCGACGCGATGACGGCGGCGACCTACGGAACAGACGCTGCAGTCCGAAACGACCTGTACCCGCTGCTGGAACGCGCCTATCGGCACTGTCCCAACAGCGCCATCACACTGTCGCAAGACGAGAAGACCGTAAGCTAACGGACAACGAGGATGACGATCATGAACGAGACACCGAACGACGCGAAGCAAACTTTTCAGCCTGCGCCGGACCCCATGTCGAACGTATCGCCCTTCCCCGGCAAGTCATGGCCACGGGAAGAGCTCGAAGAGATGAAGCGACGCTGGCTCGACGCAAATGTGCGCGCAGAAGAGACCGGCGATTGGGTTTCCACGCTCGGCGCGATGTACCACGACACGGCCATCTACCGCTGGAACATCGGGCCCAACGAGGAGTTCATCGCCAATGGTGCAGCGGCGATTCGTGACAACGCCGTCGGCATTCAAATGGACGGTTTTGACGGCTGGGCGTACCCCTACGATCGCTGGGTCATCGACGACCAAAATGGCGAGATGGTCGGCTTCTGGCGCCAGGTAGCGCCGGTCAAACGCGCCGATGGGTCCATCGTTGAGGTCGCGGGCTGCGGCGGCAGCTGGTTCCAGTACGGGGGTGACTTCAAGTGGCAGTGGCAGCGCGACTTCTTCGACCTTGGAAACGTGATGACCACGTTCGGCGAAGTTGAAACCCTCGGTGGTCTCGACCCCAAGGTCAAAGCCCGAATCTCCACGCTGGCCAAGGGTGGGACGCTTCCGGGCCACGTGCCTCTCCGCGAGAAGCTCCCTTTGACGGGGAAGCTCAAGCAAGGCGCCGCCCTCGCAAAAATCGTTCTCCTGGGTCGCTAGCGAGCGACTCGCTTCACTTTTTTCGGCTCAAGAACGCCTTCACCGCGGTGAGGTTCTCGTCACATCCATAGCGGCGGGCGAGGACTTCGTCCTCCGCAGCGAGGGCTTCCTCGAAGGTCACATCGGCGCCATAGTTCAGGAGTCGCTTCGCATCGAGGACCGCCGTGGGCGTGCCGAGCAGGACGTCGGCGGCGACAGCGATGACCTCCTCAAGAAGGTTCTCTGCGTCGAATACACGCGTCGCGAGCCCCCACCGCTCCGCCGTCGTCGCGTCGATGTTGCGAGCCGTATAGAGCATCTCCGCCATCCGTGACTTCCCGATGAGCGCGGAGAGGGCCTTTGAGCTGCCGAACTCTTGGACAAGCCCAAGTCGGACGAAAGGCAGCATGAAGCTCGCCCGATCCGACACATACACGCCGTCGAAGAAGGGCAGCATGGTCACCGCCATCCCCACCGCGACGCCTTGGACAGCAGCGAAGATCGGTTTCGGAAAGGCACGAATCGCGTGAGGCAGCGCATCCACAACCTTCGCCTCGGGTGCAGGCCCCGCCGCCATGGCTGCGAAGAGCGACACGTCGGCGCCTGCGGAAAAAGCGCTCCCGGCGCCGGTGAGGATCACAACGCGCACTTCGTCCGTCTCCGCCGCGTGGGTGAGGGCCTCTTGAATCCGCGTGGCGAGATCGACGTTGAAGGCGTTCTTCGACGCTGGCCGGTTCATCGTGAGAACCTGGATGGGACCGTGGTTGGCGACGTGTAGGCTCGATTCAGCGCTCATCGCGCGAGGGTAGAGCACATCGCCGGCGGGCGCACGACGGCGCGCCGGACCCTAGGACCACGTGCTCCCTTCTGCTACGACAACGTGTGGATCCCGCATCCGTCGCCATGTTCTCGGCCGTCACGGTCTTCGCGGCCTTTGTGCAGGCGACGTTTGGCTTCGGCTTCGCGATTGTCTCGGTGCCGATATTGACGTTGATCGATCCCTCGTGGACGCCCGTGCCTCAGCTCTATGCGTCCGTGGTGCTTTGCGTGATGGTGTTTGTTCGTGAGCGCGAACATGCAGACTGGCGCGCCGTTCGCTGGACGAGCGTGGGCCGCATTCCGGGAAATGCCGCCGGCGCGCTGCTCTTGCTCGTCGCCGTACAGGCGATGCTCGACGTCACCGTGGGTAGCCTTGTGCTCATCGCCGTCGTCATCGTGGGCTTCGGCCGGCCGATTCGGCGCTCCCCCGTGAGCGAGTTCATCGCTGGGGCGGCGTCCAGCGCCGGAGCCGTGGTCGCGGCCATCGGCGGCCCGCCCATCGCCCTACTCTACAAAGATGAAAAAGGGGCCGTGGCTCGAGCGAGCCTCGCGCTCATCGCCCTCGTCGGAAATATCATGGCCATCGGAATTCGAATCATCGTCGAACCCTTCGATTCTGCCCCGCTTATGCTCGGGTTACTGGCCATTCCATCCGTAGCAGTGGGTGTGTTCTTTAGTCGATTTGCTCACGCCGCCGTCGAGGGAGTCTGGCTTCGCCGGGTGATACTCTTCTTGTGTGCCATCAGCGGGCTGAGTCTGCTCGCCCGCGGGATCCTCACGTGGGCGTGAATAGGCGCCTCGGCCTCGTCGTTGGCGCGCTGATCATGGCGGCAATCGCTTTCGCGACACGGCAAGACGGTCTGCTGCCCGATGACTGGACTCCGCGCCCGAGAGCCGTCACGGGGGAAGAGGATGCCCCGGAACAGACGGTAGACGAGGTCGACGAAGACGCCGACGAAGAGCCGCTCATCGCGCAGGCCCCGCAGCGTCACTCGGCGACGCCGCCGCACCGTGTTCATGGGCCGCCGCGCCTCGCCGAGGTTCAGAGCACAAACGAATCTGCCCATGGACGCATTAGCGGGGAAGTGAGAGACCACCTCACCGCCGCGCCCATTGCCAACGCGACGCTGACGTTTCGCCACGAGAACGAGGACTTCGAGACACACTCCGATGGCGAAGGTCGCTTTGGCTTTTCGACGCCGCGTGAGGGCGTCTTCGTGCTGGCTCACGCCGAAGCACCAGGGTACTTCCCGCTCACGCCTACCCTCGACGCGAGGATGACGTTCCGTACCTCGGCGGCCCACAGCCTCGCGGCAGTTCAGCTTCGACTTCATGCCCTCACCCCCCTTCGGGTTTTCGTCCACGGCGTGGACGGAGCGTTGGTTTCTGCTCGAGTTCGGAGCGTCGGTGAGTCCACGCGCCACGCGTCGCACGCGGTCCACGATGTCCCCGACGGCAACGCCTTGGTGCCCGCTGCGGAAGGCACCACCCTCGAGGCGACGACGCTCGAACCACCGGCGGTGGGTCACGCTCGCGTCAACGAAGCCTCCATACGGTCGGCCCAGCTCCACGTTCATACGCGCCCGTTGGCCCCAAACGAGCTGGCGCTACGTGGTCAGGTGCTCTCGCTGCTCGGGAGCGAGCCCATCTCCCGCGTGCAGGTCGACGTAGAGAGTGAATCTGCGGCTGGAACGACACTCGTCGCTCGCCTAGTCACCGGAGCCGACGGTCACTTTTCGTGTTCGGCGACCGCGCCGGGTCCGTTCGTGCTGACGGCCCGCGCCGCCGGATTTGCGACGGAGTCTCGGACGCAAGTCACCCCCGCCGGCGAAGTGGTGCTCCTTCTCAGCGAAGAGGCGAGCATCGAAGGACGCGTTGTCGATGAGGGAGGAGCCCCGGTTCCCTCGTTCGCGGTGTTCGTCGAAGCGCATGCAGGTACCTCAGAGCGACACTTGCGTGCGCGGAGCGATACCTTTGACGTGAACGGGGAGTTTCGCATCGGCGGCCTCTCGTCCGGCGACTACACAGTCAGCGTGGCTGCGTCCGGGTTTGCGCCGCTCACACGCGAGGTACGGCTCTCGCGAGGCGCGAGCGCTCGACCCGAAGATTTTCGCCTTCGCCGAGGCCAATCCCTCGAAGGCATCGTGCGAGGAGAAGACGATAGGCCCCTCGCCAACGTTCTTGTTCGCGTGGAGAACGCCATCGAGGGAACCGGCCTCCCTCTGAGCGCAGAGGTTCAGACCGACGATGAGGGGTTCTTTCGCGTCGAGGGGCTCAGCGCGGGTGAAGTACGACTCAGCTTGGCCCTCGCCGGACATCGGCCACAAACCATGACGGTGCGGACGAGCGACGCTCCCGTCGACGTCACCCTGAGCGAAATGGTCGACACGCTCTAGTCACAAACGTGCGCGAGAGCCGCATGGCACCTAGGATGAGGTGTGGCGTCCCTGCCGAAACTGTGTGCCCTTGCTCTTGGAGTCCTCTCACTAGGATGTGGTGAGCCGTCCGCTGACCCCGTTCGAACGGCGGAACCTTCGCCCGCTGGGGCAGAGGCGTTAGAGGAGCTAGCGCAGGAAGAAGCGTCGCCGGCTGAAGCGTCCATGGAGCTGGCGCCCGTCGTGCCCCCCGAACCCGAAGCACCTCCGCTGAGCGAAGAGCTCGCCGCCCTCTTGGCCCCGGACGCAGAACTCAGCCGAAGCGTTGGAGGCCCCAACGACGGCCGGGTGGAAGCCGCCGTCGCGATGCCAGATAGCGGACCCGGCTTTCGTTACAATGCGCGCCGGCCAAACGAGGCCCGATATGGCACCGGCCGAATGGTGCGGGCGCTCATTCGTGCGGCGATGCGGGTTCACGAAGAGATGGGCGGCGAGGTGACATTCAACGACTTGGGCCTGGTTGAGGGTGGGCCGATTCCGCATCACGGCTCGCACCGCGCGGGCCGTGACGTCGATGTTCTCTTCTACCTTCTGGACGAGAACGACGAGCCTCACGCCGGCGTCGGCGCGTTCGTGGACCCTACGGGGCATTGCGTGGATTTCGGCGACCTCCGCGATCGTGAGGACGACGTGCTCTTACATGTCGATGTGCCGCGCACCTGGGCCTACGTCGAAGCGTTAGTGGAGACATCCGCCGAGGAAGGCATTCCGCTCCAGCGGATCTTCCTCGTCGAGCATGTACGAACGATGCTCTTGGACTACGCGCGAGAAAATGGGGGAGACGCCCACGCCATCGAGCGCTTCGAGATGCTGTCTTGTCAGCCAGGAGCCCCACACGACGACCACTTTCACTTTCGCTTCTTCTGCCCAGTGGACGATATTGGCCGTTCGCGCTCGGAGCGATGTACCGACGCACGACCCCACTACCCATGGCGAATCGAAGAGGTTGAAGCTCTCGGGAGCCGAGTGATTCACCATACTCCGCGGCGCGATCGCCCGATGGCCCCCATCACGACGCCAGCCCAGGCGCGCCGGGCCGTTGGCCCCATGGCGCCCGAACCGCGGGAGTGGCTTCGGCGGCGTCGAGCCTGGCAGTCGAAGCCGCACCCCCGCCGAGAATGGTGTCGTTAGTGTCGCGCCTGCGTCGGCGCGACTAGGAAGATAGCCCTAGAATGCGCTAACCTGGGCCGGTGCGACTTCTTGCTTTGATATTGGTGCTGCTCAGCGCTTGCTCCGTGGACCACACGGGTCTTGTTCCGGAAATGGACGCCTCGGTTGGGCCCGCCTGCACCAACGCGACAGATTGCATCACCAGCGACCCTTGCGCCACTCCCGCTTGCAACGACGGGGTGTGCAGTTTTGCCGGGTGTGATTTCGGATTGGTCTGTGACGGAACGAGCTGTGTTCCCCGAAGCTCGTGCGATCCCGATCTGTGCGAGGCGGATGGTGCGAACCCTGCACGCTGTGCCATCGGCGAATGCCGAGGAGACCTCTGTGCGAGTGTGGTCACCTGCGACGAAAATTCACTCTGCTGCAACGAGGGGTGCGTGGACTGTCCCGTGGACGAAACCGAGCCATGTATGCAGCCAGCATGCGACGGTTCCTCCTGCGGCAAAGAGCCGCGTCCGGCGGGGACACCGTGCAGTGTCAACGGCAACTTTTGCGAGGGCTTCGGCACCTGCGACGATGTTGGTCAATGCACTGTAGGTCTCGAAAGATGCGGACAGGAGTGCGACGAAGAAACCGACACCTGTGTAGGCTGTCTCGAAGACACGGATTGTCCTCCGATTGTGACAAACAACAACTGTCCTGCTGAACTTGGCGACAACTGCACGGCGATGGTCACGCCGAGACGCACGGTGTTCACGTGCGGCGCTGACCGCAGGTGTGTGGAGGGACCCACGACGAATGACCCCGTGATTCGCTGCAATCGGGACAACGGAGTGACATGCGCCGAGTCGACGTCTCCAGGGTTCGGTCCCTGTGAGTATGGAAGTGAGTGTGTACTCACTGGGGTCGCCCGTCAGAACCGCTCAGACTTTACCTGTGAGGGCGGAAGAGAAACGCCCTTTGTCGCCGCCGCATGCACGGAGACCCTCGTGCCCCTTGAGGAGCGAGACAGCTGCGACCGTATGACGGATGGACGTACATGCTCTGCGCCCCCGGCGGATCAAGAACAAGGTTCATGTGACTACACGGGAATGTGCGACGAGAGCGCCACGCGCCCTGTGACGACCTACGCCTCCTCCTGTGATTCCGGGGCCTGCGATCCGCGGGGCAGCACGGTTGCGCCGTTCATGCGCGCTTGCAATCGCGACCGAGACGGCAACGCATGCAACGGCGGCGACGAAATAGGCGACTGGTCGGCATGCGTCTTCACGAACCCAATGGACTGCTCTGGAAATCGAACGAGAACGATAACCCGTCGCATGTGCGGAAGTGATACGTGCCAGGAGGCGACGGAGACGGAGTCAGAACCCTGCGCTAGACCGAACGCCGACATGGTGCCGTGCGGGGCCATCGGCGCCTGCGTTGTAGACGCGGATTCGGGGAACGTCTGCATCGGTGAACAATCGACACCTATCTGTGTTGACGGTATGTGCGAGATGGACACCACCGTGCCGTGTGACCTCATCGGAGAGATGTGCGCGCCCGACGAAGACGGGACTTGTGTTCCCAACGCCGACGAATGCATGGGAGACCGAATCCCCGTTACCTACGCATGTGCGGCGGGCGGCGTCTGTGAACCTTCGAACCACATGCCCGTTACCTGTTTGCTAACAGGAACCCCATGCGGGGATGACACCGTGTGCACCGGGGGCACCTGCAATGGTGGTACGTGCGACCGAGCCGTGGACTGCGACGCGATGGATGCATGCATGCCCTGCATGGGCATGGGCTCGCCGACGTGCAGCTGCAACGGAGCGAACGCGTGCGAATGCCTCTGACCCGACTCAGCGCCCGATGACCGCGCGTACGCCTGCGCCGTAGAAGGGCGCGTAGGAGAACACGGCGTCGGCGTTTCCTGGAACATCCAGGACGTCCACGCCTGC
>JBGCFM010000061.1:0-60254 GCA_045106895.1 Polyangiales bacterium
CGCCGCGCTCTCGGAGCGCGGCAAGAGCGTCCCCTACATGCCAGGAGGGCAGCGCGGAGCCGACAGACAAGCCGCGAGCTCCGTTCCGCAGTTTCGCTGAATACAGCTGAAGTCGCCGCAGGTGAAGAGCTGACCCACCGCACAGTCGATGACCTGGTCGACGAAGAAACGAACATCCGCACAGGCACGAGCGCTGCAGTCGGTGATGCAGCTGAACGAGAACGCGGGTGGGATCATGCCGTTGAAGTCGAAGCAGCCGAAGATGCAGGTCGCGACCTCGATGCAGGTGACGCCAGGACAGGTTCCACAGTCACCGGGACAGTTAGTGCAGCTCTCGAACTCCGATGCTTCGCACACGCCGTTTCCGCAGAACGAACACACACCGCAGTCGGCGGAACAGCTCGCGCAGTCCTCGGTGGCGGAGCAGCGTCCATCGCCGCAGCCCATGCACTGCCCGCAGTCTTGTGGGCACGTGGAGCAGTTCTCGATACCAGGGTTGCAGGTGCCGTCGCCGCAGGAAGGACAGGGGTCACAGTCGGCTGCGCAGGTCAGACAGTCTTCGCCTTCTTCGGCGCGGCAGAAACCATTTCCGCAGGTCTCGCATACGCCACAGTCTCCTGGGCAGGAGTTGCAGTTCTCCGTGTCGGAGCAGCGTCCGTCACCGCAGGTGTCGCAGAGTCCACAGTCAACAGAGCAGCTTGTGCAGTCTTCTGAGTCAGAGCAGGTGCCATCTCCGCAGCGCTCACAGAGGCCGCAGTCTTGTGGGCATGCAGCACAGGTCTCTGCGCCGCGGCAGGTGCCGTCGCCGCATGTGTCGCAAGTTCCGCAGTCCGTGGGGCAGTTGAAGCAGTCTTCGTCCGCCGCGCAGGTTCCATTGCCGCAACGCTCGCACAGGCCGCAGTCATCGGGGCAGGAGCTACAGTCTTCGTCTGCGCCGCACGTTCCGTTGCCGCAGGTCGGGCAGACGCCGCAGTCGCCGGGGCATGTCGTGCAGCTTTCGTCGGGCTGACACATTCCGTCGCCGCAACCAGGGCAGGCGCCGCAGTCGCGGGGGCACGAGTCGCATGACTCGCGCGCCGTGCACATGTCGTCGCCGCATCGCTCGCAGGCGCCGCAGTCGAATGCACACGAAACGCAGTCTTCGTCATCGCTGCACATGCCATCGCCACATCCGGGGCAGTCGCCGCAATCCAGCGGGCAGCTTCGACAGCTCTCACCGGCGGCTTCGTCGCAGAACATGTCTCCGCAGGTGTCGCAGAGGCCGCAGTCCGCTGGGCACTCCTCGCACGACTCACCGATCTCTCCGCTGCAAAGTCCATCGCCGCAAACGAGGGGGGCTTCGCAGTCTCGAGGGCAGCGCCGGAAATCCTCTCCGGGATCGCAGAAGCCGTTGCCACAAAACGACCCGACGTCGGGGACGTTCACATCGAAGGTGATGATATCGATCTGCGCGTCGCGTGGACCTGCGTCCCGTCCGCCAGAGTCGCCGCCGGGTTCCACGGAGAGAACAGAACGTCCACATCCGAGGATCAAGAAAGAAAGACAAAGACCGTACTTAAGGGCGCGCATATCGGCGGAATCGTAGCGGATCTCTCAGGGCGGGCCCACGAATCCGACCAACTTCGTGGGGTTTTTTGCACCTGAGTGAGACAACGCACCCACGACTGCGCCGCGTCTCTTGCGCTATGGTGCGCCGGTGAGTGACTCCAAAGAATCGAAGATCGTCGACGCTCGTTTGCGCTTGAAAGAGCGTTTTGAGTCAAAAGTGGCGAAAACCCCCGCTCAATCGGACGCCGCTCCCCAGGGCACGGGTCCCACCAACCGTCACGGCATGCCGCAATTGCCTCCGGGGCAGCATCAAGCGAAGGGTTGGCCCGTGCTCGATCTCGGGCGGAAACCCGATGTCCCCACGGACGAGTGGCGCCTTGAACTCAGCGGCGCATGTGAGCGGCCCCAAGTCCTCGACTGGGCGGGGCTTCAGAATCTCAACGTGGTGGAAGATGTCAGCGACTTTCACTGCGTCACCACGTGGTCGCGTTTTGATGTGCCTTGGCGCGGCGTTCGTTTTTCGGAGCTCGCCGCTTTGGCCGGAGTGAACGAGTCTGCGCACTTCGTGCTCTGTCACGGGTACGACGGTTACACGACGAACGTCTCCCTCGTGGAGCTCATGAAACCCGACGTGCTCCTCGTCACCCACGCGGACGGCGAGCCTTTGACCCGCGAACATGGCGGACCCGCGCGGCTGATCACCCCGCAGCTCTACGCGTGGAAGGGGACCAAATGGATCTCCAAGATCGAGTTTCTCGAAACCGACCAGCTTGGGTTCTGGGAAGAGCGAGGTTACTCGAACACAGCGCATCCTTGGCGCGAGGACCGGTACTCCTAGTGGCGTCTCAGCGCGCTCTTCGGATCGTACGTCAGGTGCGTGAGGGGAAGGGCGTCGCCGCAACCTTGGAGCTCGCCTGCGGGTGCATCCACACCTTCGACATTAACGCCCATCGCATCGTCGAGACAGTGACGGGAGAGACGCTCGCCGTCGGCAAATATCCATGTCCAAAGGGGCACGCGCTGGCGCGACGCTAACCCCAGTGTTCGATTGGGTGTGCTCACACTGGGGTTAGACCAGCATTCCTGCGATGGTCGCAGTCATGCAGGCAGCGAGCGTTCCGCCGATCATCGCGCGCAAACCGAGTCGTGCGAGGTCGCTACGCCGGTCCGGGGCGATGGCGCTGATGCCGCCGATCTGGATCGCGATGGAGCCGAAGTTGGCGAATCCACAGAGCGCGTAGGTGGCGATCACAACGCTTCGGTACTGAAGCTGCACGCCCTCCTTGAGCATCTCAGCGAGGTGCCCGTAGGCGTAGAACTCCGTCGCGACGAGCTTCTCGCCGAGGAGCGTTCCAATCGTGCCGCAGTCTTCCGGCGCGACGCCCATGGCAAGTGCGAGGGGCTGGAAGACGAAGCCCAGAATGCCCTGCAGTGTCCACGGCGTTAGCTCTGTACCGAGCCACTCGTTCGCCGCCCACACAGGCAGGCCCAGCATCGCGTTCGCCATCGCCACGAGCGCGATGAAGGCGAGGAGCATCGCGCCCACGTTCAGGGCGAGCTTTAGCCCTTCGCCGGCTCCGCGCGCGGCGGCGTCGATGAGGTTTGCGTCGACCTTCTCCGACGTCAATTCCGCGCCATTCGCGGTGTCCGGAGTCTCCGTTTCGGGGAGCATGACCTTCGCGATGACGAGCGCCGCCGGCGCACTTAGGACAGACGCGGCGATGAGGTGTCCGGCGATCTCCGGGAAGTCATCTTCAAGCATGTCGACGTACCCCGCGAGCACGCCGCCGGCGACGGTGGCGAATCCGCCAACCATCACAGCGTTCAGCTCGGAGAGCGTCATCTTCGACACATAGGGTTTGATGACGAGGGGCGCTTCGGTCTGACCAACGAAGATGTTCGCCGCAGCGCTCAGTGTCTCGGCGCCGCTCGTTTTCATCGTGCGGCGCATGAGCCAGGCGAGTCCCGCGACCACCTTTTGAACGAGCCCGAGATAGTAGAGCACCGCCATCAGGGAGCTGAAGAAGAGAATGGTGGGCAGCACGTGAAGCGCGATGGAGAACCCGCTGTTCATCAGCGCGTCACCGAAGACGAAACGCGAGCCCTCTTCGGTGAACTGCAGAAGCCAGAGCACCGCGTCGTTCAGGAAACGGAAGAGTGCGAGACCAGGGCCTGTTCGGAGGACGAGGACGGCAAAGGTGAGCTGCAGGCCCACGCCCCAAAGCACGAGGCGCCACGGGAAGAGCTTCCGGTGGGAAGAGAAGACCCACGCCAAGAAAAGCATGAAGCCAATTCCAAGGAACGAGAGCGCGCGCTGCCACCAGGGCACGGGGGCGGATCGTTCGCGCAACGACTGCAGGGCTTCACTGGCGCGTCCCGGCTCTTCAGCACTTGGCTCTTCGGCGCGCGGCTCTTCGGCGCGCGGTTGTGCATGCGAGTCGTCAGAGGGCGCGCTTGTTTCAGCGGCTTCGCTCGACTCTAGCGGGGGAGGGGCGTCCTCTTGCGCGCTCGCCACCGTCATCAGGGCGAGCAGCGCTAAGAAGCACGCGACGACGCGCACGCGCCACATGGAATGCGGGCGCGTCGTCAAAGGCTACTCGTACATTCCTTCGATTTCCGAAGCGAAGCTCTCGTTGACCTTGCGGCGTTTGACCTTGAGCGTCGGTGTGAGCTCGCCGTCTTCGACGGTGAAGTTTCGCGACAAGACCGTGAACTTCTTGATCTGTTCCACGCGCGCGAACTTCTCGTTCATCGTCGTGACCCAGGACTGAATGTTCTCTTGGAGCTTCGCACTCTCGTGGAGCTTCGAGGCGTCCTCACCGTTGTCGGCTGCCCACGCGGCACCGAGCTCGGGGTCGATAGTGACGACAGCCGACAAGTACTTGCGCCGGTCGCCGATGACGACAGCTTCGTTGATGAGGTCGTGGTTTTTGAGCTCCGCCTCAATGTTCTTTGGCGCGATGTTCTTGCCGCCGGCGGTGATGATGATCTCTTTCTTTCGTCCGATGATCTTCAGGAAGTCGCCGTCCCACGCGCCGAGGTCGCCGGAGTAAAGCCAGCCGTCCTTCAGCGTGTCGTTCGTGGCGCCTTCGTCCTTGTAGTAGCCCAAGAACACGTTTGGACCGCGGACCAAGATCTCTTCGTCGTCCGCGATCTTTACCTCGACGCCAGGAACGGCGGGACCGACGGTTCCAAACTTGAACTTGCCGGGCTGGTTGAAGGTGGTGGGGCCGGTGTCTTCGGACTGCCCGTAAACTTCCATCACAGGAATGTCGAGGCTCGCGAAGAACTCGAGCACCTCCGGCGCGATGGGCGCGGCGCCCGTGACGCAGATTCGCACGCGACCGAGGCCGACGGCGGGCTTGAGCTTCGAGAAGACGAGCTTGTTCGCGATGGAGTAACCGAAGCCACCTGGGGTGCCGCCGGTGGATCGAATCGCCGTCGCTTCCGTGCCCTTCTTTCGTGCCCAAGCAACGAGCTTCGCCTTGAAGCCGGTGGCCAGCTTCATCTTCCCAGCGATGCCTGCGTGGAACTTCTCCCAGATGCGAGGAACGCCGAAGAAGACTGTGGGCTGCACTTCCTTGAGGTTGTCTGGGACCTTCTCGATGGACTCGGAGAAGTAGACGCTTGCGCCGGACGAGATGGGTCCGTGAATCGAGAACATCTGCTCGGCGATATGCGAGAGCGGAAGGTACGAGAGCATGCAGTCGCTGTCTTGGAGGGACACCATCTTGACCGCGGCGTCGGCGGTCCATGCAAGGTTCTCGTGAGAGAGCATCACGCCCTTCGGCGGACCGGTGGTTCCACTCGTGTAGATGAGCGTCGCGAGGTCGTTGGGCTCCAGTGCCGCGATGCGTTCGTCGACAACGCTATCTTCGGTGCCGTCTGCCTTGGCGAGAAACTCGTCCCACGACATCGCTCCGTCGAGCTTTGGCGTGCCCTCCATCGTGATGATGTGTTTGAGATTAGGAAGGTTCGCGCGCTCACTCTCGATCTTGCGGAACTGGTCTTCGTTCTCGACGAGGATCACTGGGCTCTCGGAGTGATTGACGATGTACGCCACTTCCTCCGCGGAGCATGTGGCGTAGATTCCCGCGGGCGCGCCTCCGGCGGCCATCGTAGCGAGGTCCAACACGACCCACTCGGGACGGTTGAATCCTAGGATGGTGACGGTTTGCTTCGGCTCAAAGCCAAGGGTGATTAGTGCGCGGGTCGCTTGACGGACCTCGGACACGTACTTGCTGTAGCTTGACGCTTTCCAAATCCCACTATCCCTCACGTGATATGCGGGTGCGTCTGGGCGCGATTTTGCCTGTTCCATCAGGCGGCTCGGAATTGTTTCGTTCCCCACGTCGACCTTTCCTTTTTACGTTTTCCAAACGGGCTCCCGCTCGGCGGAGCGCATCATATCCGATCCGCCACGAAAAGTGGTCCTTTGCCTTTCAACAAGTCCTACCCCCATTGTGGGATGGCACTCCGACCCATTCATGGTAGGTAAACCGTCTACGGGAGAAGTGGCCGAGTGGTCGAAGGCGGCGGTTTTGAAAACCGTTGAACTTGCAAAGGTTCCGTGGGTTCGAATCCCTCCTTCTCCGCCAGAACAATGATTGTTTGCAAACAATCCGCGAGAACACTAAATACCAACCGTAATGAACGCTGCGCGCCTCGGACATGATCGAACTTGCCCCCACTGCGACTCGCTCGTTCGTGGGGAGCGTCTCCAGGAGGGGACGGCTCGGACATGGCTATGGCGTTGTGAGTGCGGCTGGAGCCAGCTCGTCAGCGAGTCCGGTGTGCTTCATCGCGGACGCGTGCGTGAGTTGATCGAAGAGGGAACGGGCCCACAGTCGAAGTCCGCTGCTGACTCCGACTGCAAGTAGACGCCTCGCCCACGATCACGCTGGTTTGTCACAACGCTCTGCGCTAAGTCTTCGCGACCGGATTCACCCGGTGGAGGTACTATGAGCAAGGTCGAAACGATTCTCGCAAACTATGCAGGCGAAAACCCCGGCGTCGTCGGGAACCTGCGCAGAATGTTGTCCCAAGGGCGACTCGCAGGCACGGGCAAGCTCGTGATTCTGCCTGTGGACCAGGGCTTCGAACATGGTCCAGCACGGACGTTCCAGCCGAACCCATCCACGTACGATCCCGCCTACCATGCGGCCCTCGCCGTCGAAGCTGGGTGTAGCGCATACGCCGCGCCGCTTGGCTTCATCGAGTCCATCGCCGCCGAATACGCGGGCCGCATTCCCCTGATCCTCAAGGTGAACAACAGCGACAGCCTTGGCGGTCCCGAGGCACCTTGTTCCGCCCTTACCTCAAGCGTGGAGGACGCCCTGCGTCTTGGCTGCAGCGCCATCGGTTACACGATCTACCCGGGCTCTGAGCACCGAAACGAGATGTACCGCGACCTTCGCGATCTCATCGCCGAAGCGCGCTCCGTGGGTCTTCCAACGGTGGTTTGGTCCTACGCACGTGGCAACATGCCAAAGGAAGGCGAGACCGCCGTCGACGTCATCGCGTACGCAGCTCAGATCGCGTGTCAGCTTGGTGCCCACATCGTGAAGGTGAAGCCACCGACGGACGTTGTTTGGCAGGAAGCTGCAAAGAAGCACTACGAGACGATCCCTCACGAGACGCTCACACAGCGGATCCAGCATGTCGTTCAGTCTTGCTTCGCCGGAAAGCGAATCGTGATCTTCTCCGGCGGCGCCTCGAAGGGTCGCGACGCGGTCATCGAAGACATTCGCGGTATCGCGGATGGAGGCGGCTTCGGTTCCATCGTGGGCCGAAACGCATTCCAGCGATCTCATGAAGAGGCGCTCAGCCTCCTGAATGAGATCATGGACATCTACGCCGCCGCATAAGCAGCGCGAGTCCCATCGCGAACACAAGCGCCGGGCTGCCTTCCGAGGCGCCCGGCGAGAGCACCGCGCAGTCTTCACTAGGCGGCGACACCGGTTCGGGCTCCGGGTCGGGGCCCGGATCGACGGGAACGACCCCGGGACCGAGTTCCATCAGGTCGGCTTCCGCGTCGCTAAGAAGCGCCGTGCGTTCGCAGATGCTCGTCTGGAGACGTTCCCCATCCAGGCGGGCAAACACGAGGTAGATCTCGCCGTCCTGAAAGTCGAAGCGACAGGTGCCGGGCCCCGTGTCGATTTCCAGCTCTTCGACGTCGCCGACGCCTTTCCATTGCTGGGTGATTCGAAAGGTGGCTCCCTCGCTCGAGAGTTCCTGAATTCGTCCCTCGAAGATGACATCGGACTGTTCGCGGGCTCGTTCCAGCGAAGGGGCGGTGCAATCGCACGCAAAAACGTCCGAAGAGAGGCCCAAAATCGAGGCAATAATGGCGAGACCGGCGGCTATCGCACGCATGTTGTTGACACTCCTGAAAGGCGAGGCTAATAACCGCGCTCTGCGCAGCCTACCAGGCTGCATTGACATTGATTGTTTTTTGGAGAGGTGCCCGAGTGGCCGAAGGGAATCGCTTGCTAAGCGATCGTACGGTGTAGAGCCGTACCGCGGGTTCGAATCCCGCCCTCTCCGCCAAGGTCTGAGGTGTAGATCAAAAAGGATGACTGTCGTCCTTGACGGTATCGCACCTTAGGTTATGTTCCGCTCGCTCGTGAACACGAGTGATTTTGAAACAAGGATTCGTAGCTCAATTGGATAGAGCGCCGGTCTACGGAACCGGAGGTTGGAGGTTCGAGTCCTCCCGAGTCCGCCACGCCGATGACCCCTGAAATACAGGGTTCATCGGCGCTTTTATTTGTGCTGACATCATCGTCTGACGAAGGGCCAGTGGGTGCAGTCATGGGTACGGTGGGTGTAGCTACGAGGCCGTCCCGCACCTCCTCGTCGAGCAGGCGGGCGTAGTGGCGCTGCGTCACAGCAATGCCGCTGTGACCAAGCCAACGGCTCACCTCGAGCATGTCCAGCCGCCGCGTGAGTAGGCCGCGCTCGACCCATGCTCCGGTGAGCAGAAGCGATCCGCAGGTTGTCCGTAGAGAGCCCAGCGTGATGCCTCGGTCCTGCAGTCCCGCCGCTTGCGCCGCTTCCCCAATGTGTGCGTCATAGCTTCGGGCATGAGGTCCCTTGCGCCTAGACGGCCAGATGAGTCCACCAGGCTTTCCGCCGGACTCCTTTCGCCAGGCTTCCAAGATCGCGCGCGCGGGCTCCAATAGGTGCAGCATGGTAGCTTCGGTTGGTGAACAAATATGCAATAGTTCAACTCGCCATACTATCTGTACTCTTTGTCGCAGTTGTAGAGGTACCGGCATCTGCTCAGGTCTACCCAAACCAATTCTGCACCTGGAATCCCGGAAGTACTATTTACGTTCGATACAACGAGGGCGTGGCGTCATGGTCAGGCTTCGATCCTGATAGGTTCCTACGTGAAACGCTAGATGCAGTGGCAACCTGGAACGCTGAGGGTATGGCGGACTACGACGTTAGATACGGCGGGAGCACTCAAGCTTTCCTGGTTTCGGGCCAAGTCACGGTCGTGAATCGAGTTTCCTCTGGTGGCATGCAAAACCTAGCAGCTGCGGCCTCGGCTCCGACCGCTGGAAACTGTGCCAGCGGGTCCCCCTACGTCTGGATGTTCATGCGGAGCAGCGTGTATCCCTACCCTGCACGACAATGGTACGCAGGGTGGGCGCCGCCGCCTACTCATTCGCAGGGAATCGCCGGAAATACGAACTACGAAGCGATAATGACGCATGAGTTTGGTCATATGTTTGGCTTCAATGATGTCGCATTGGGGACTGCCGGCCCTGGAGTGATGAACGGGGCGCCAAACGCTCTTTCTGGTTGGCTCCATCTCTATCCGATCGATGCTGAATCGCTCATAGCGCTTGGCGGGGTGACTCCGCGACGCCCACACACCTCAACTTCGGTGAATGGTGCCGCCTGGTCCTCCCCCAACCTAGTAAGTGTGACGGGATTCTCTACTACGGCGCCGGCCATCGATCGCAATAGGTCGTCCTCATACGCAAGCTATCCTGTCTTGGGTGCTGGAAACCTGACGAGCGGACCACCCGACGTGTTTTATGGAAGCGAAGGTTCGTGGACTGACCTCACCAACCCATCGAGTTCCGCTCACATGCCGATTTCGCTGGCGAGTTCAACTTATGGGGAGACCATGGTGGTTTGGCCGGAGAACTGTGAGGTGAATGCAAATGGCTGCGACATCGGATGGGCGTGGACCAACAATGACGGAATGGCGTGGTCCACAGGTTTGTTCACAACCCCCAACACGTTCGGGAAGGCATTCGTGCAGTATGACACAGCACGAGACAAGTTTGTGTTGGCGTGGATGAACACGGTCGATGCAGAGGTCAAGTTAAGCCACGCTGCGGCCATAGCACCTCCCCAATGTCAATCGGGGACCGACTGTTGGTCTTCGGGTGCATCTACAATTGCAGACCCTATTCGGCACTTGGGAGGAATGGTGTTCACTGCGGCAGGGCAGGGGTTGCTCGTTGCGGCATCTGGCTACGAAGGCGATAAGGGGCGACTCGTGCAATGGAACCTGCTCTACAACGGAACGAACTACTACCTTGCAAACGCAAACTACTTGACGAACACACACGAACGCACTCGACGTCCCTTTGGCATTGCGTACGACGATGGTGCAGACACCGTTATGGTCGTTTGGCGAAACGCAAGTTCCAATCGAAGTATGTCGCACTGCACGAAAACGAGTTTTGGCGCATCGACCCGATGTGGGGCACCAGCGACGGCGGTATCGCAGGTCGTGAATGGCGTCAACCTGGCGTACGATCCACCCAACAATGTTTTCACCGCAGCCTTCAGCTACGAGTAGTTAAATGACCATTCTTTCACTGTTTCTGGTTCTACTTCTTTGCGGCTGCACTGCCGAAGAGGCGACAAGTGTGTCAGCAAGTTTGGAAAGGTCGGAGGAGGGTGTGCAAGCACCGCAGGCGACAACTGTGATGCCGGCCCAATGCACGCAACCAGGGTTGCCCTCCGATCTCACACGTGCTTTGGCCATGCCAAGGTACAGCGTGGTGACCCTTGATGCCCTCGAGATCCTGGACGAGGTTGATTACACGGACACGATCGCGAGGGGAACCTACGAAGGTCGAGCAATTCGAATCTCGCTGCAGAATGCAACATTTCAAGTGACGAAGGGTGAAACGTATTCTGAGGCGCTCGTTCCGATTCATGGCAGCGAAGTCTACTACGACTTTGAATCGGGCGAACGAAGGGAAACTCGTGGATGTCGTGATGTCATTGACATCATGGAAGTGGGTTCACTTGACTCCAGAGTTCGGTCACAGGCTGGCCGGCGAATCGCGCTTCTCGTTGAGTTCACGGTTAAGTTTGGGCCCCTGGTTCGGAACGCCTTTGGGTGGGATGGTGCAGAACTGCTCATTCCCCCAGCTAACCTTCGAATCAGGGATTTGACACAGAGTATCGATGTGCCACCCGAAGCAGAACGCGAAGAACAGAGAGTTCCCGATTGGTTTGAGGAATGAGAAGATTCCAACTCTTGTTTGCGATTTCCTGCGTTGCTTGTGGTTCAGATGTCGGAACGAATACATCTGATTCCGGCGTGGACGGTAACGACGTGGCCCCGATCTCTCTCGCAGAAGCCTGCGCTGATGGTCAGACGGCTCTTACGGGCATTTTGCCAGACCCTGATAGTGTTGTGTCCTTGTGGAACTCCCTGGATGACGGTGCTCATGTTGTAGTCGTTGGACGCCAACGCTCCGAAAGCGTGAGTTCCCCCCGCCTTCCTCAGCCACCCAATGTGGTTGGCCCAGAGTTTGTCGAGTGTATGGAGCAGGGAACCATCGAGGTTGTAGATGGTTTGGGTTGGCTACCCTCTGGAGCAATCCGAGTCCGCGCTGGAACGGGCCAGGGGTATTGGGCCAGTTCAGATGGAATGCCGCTGCCAGACTACAACATGGTAGCGTTCGACCACTTCTTCGAGCCAGAATTACAGTCACTTCCTCCTGACGAGGAAAGGTACCTGCTGATCTTACGAGATCTCCGTGACGGCACGTATCTTGTGGTCCGCAGAAGTAGTCTTGTTGGGATCACGACTGTGTCTGGGCACCGCACTGCAACTGGGCTGGAGAGTGAACTGGCTGACTTTCGCCGGTAAGGTCAGTTGGGTTGAGTGAGGTGGAGTGCTGCGTTTGTTGTTTGAAACGACGACAAACCGCTCGTCTCTCTGATATCGTAGACCCTCATGCACTCTGCTCCCCATCTTGCTCGTTCACTAAAGCAACCAGATCTTCGATCGCGTTGCACAGGTCGAGGCCACGATGCACCGCGTATGGATCGCGCTCAGCGACAGCTTCGCGGAACGCTTGCGCATGGTGGGTCACACGGCCCAGCAAACGTACCCACTCAGCACCCTCAGATTGCGGAATCGTTGATGTTTCTTCGCCTTCGGTCCGGTCTACGGAACCGGAGGTTGGAGGTTCGAGTCCTCCCGAGTCCGCCAAAGACCCCTGCAACTTGCAGGGGTTTTTCTCGTTAAGGCGAAAGCCTAAACGCGCGCCGCGCACGGAGACCCGATGAGCCGCTCAGACAAGACCCTCGACCGCATCCAGCGCCTTGAGCGCATCGCCGAGGGCAGCGCGTCTCACCTCGACGCTCTGCGCGCTCGCTTCACCGTGACCGCGAGCCACGGACTGGCTTTCTTCGCGATGGCTTCCCTCTCACGTCGGCTTGGCGCTGTTTGCACGCTTCTTCGAAACGACCTGAGCCTCGAGTGTGATGCGCTCACCCGCGGCATGTCGGAGACGGCGCTCAACTTGGCGTGGGCTCATGAGTCAGACGAAAGGGCCACGCGTGTACTTGCGGCTGGTCCGCTGGACGCGCTTGAGCTCCTCAAACGCGCGAAGTGCGAAGGCTATCCGGTCTCGGAGTCGACGATCGACGCGCTGGTGATGTCCACGGCGGAAACAACGGGGATGCCGAGCATCTTTGCGCGCGTCGCGGAGACTACCCACTATCGTGATGGTGTCCTGGCGTTGTTCGACGAGGAGCCGCTGACGCGCCAGCAGGCGGCGGTTCATCACGATAGCTCGTACATGAAGATGGTTGTGGAGTACGTGGACGTCACCGACGAGGTGCTTCTCGACGCCTTCACGGCAGCGCTCTTGATCGTCGACGGAGTCGCCTCTGCCATGGGAGACGACGACGTGCTCGCGGGGATTCGCACCGAGCTGAGCCATCTCTTGAACGGCTACGGCGAACAGGCCCCAAGCGACTAGCGGTAGCCCGGGGGAAGCTCGTCGTCGAGATTCTGCTCTTGCTCGTCGCCTTCGCACACGGCGTAGCGTTCGCCTACGAGTGGGATGCCCGCTTCGCTCGCCGCGGCGGCTGCGACCTCGGCGGTCGGTTCCGCGGTGTTCGCGGGGCAGGCGAGACGGACGACCTGCGACAGCAACTCGCTCGCCTCGTCTTCTCGGTCGAGCTCCTGAAGCACCGCAGCCGTTCGCCAAGATGCGAAGGCGTAAAGGGGATGTTCCAGGTCGCCTAAGAGGTAGCGATAGCTTCGCGCCGCATCTTCGTAGCGCCCGCCCTCGAAGTAGACCTCGCCCAAGATCATCCACGCCAGACCGTGGAGCGCTGTGGAGTCCGCGTGACGATCGGTGAAGCGCTCAGCGAGACTCACAGCGCGCGGTAGACCGCCCCGCCAGGCGGCCACGAGCTCCAGGAAGTCGCGCGTCGTGGCCAACTCGCCACGAACACGTCGAAGGCGACGTAGGGCCGTGCGCACTTCCCGTTGTGCGAGGCGCAGCTCACGGCTGCTCGCTTCGAGCTCGTCTGCGTCGATCTCGTAGATGAGCGCAGCGACGTAGCGCAGCGACATTTCGTGTCGTTCAGTTCCACGAAGACCCGCAATGGACTCTTTCAGTCCCTCGGAGTCTCCATCTGGCCGAGAGACGTCGGAATTCCACTCCCCGGCCCATCGCAGGAGATAGTCGGACGGCTCAAGGTACACATCCGCCACCGTCTCTTCGACGGGTGGAGGAGCCGCCCCGCATGCACAGAGCGCGAGCAACGCGAGGGTAAGATAAGGACGCATGGCCTACCCTAGCACCCTCGACGAGCGCCGGTGGTGGTGCGAGGGTTCGTCGATGAGTCGCGATGAAGAATGGATGCGAGAGGCCCTGGTGCTCGCGAAGAAGGCCGCAGAGCGAGGCGAGGTCCCGGTTGGGGCGCTCGTCGTACGCGAAGAGACGATCGTCGGAGTCGGGTACAATCTCCGGGAGAGCGCCCAAGATCCGACGGCGCACGCGGAGCTCATCGCCGTCCGGGCTGCGGCGGCTCGACTTGGTTCCTGGCGCCTCGATGGGTGCGAGGTGTTCGTTACCCTCGAACCGTGCCCGATGTGCGCGGGCATGTTGGTGCAGGCGAGGGTGCCCCGCGTGGTTTATGGGGCCCTCGACGCAAAAGCAGGGGCCACAGAGTCTCTCTTTCGCCTCGGCGACGACGCGAGGCTGAATCACCGCTTTGAGTCCGTTTCCGGGGTTCTTGAGGCCGAGTGCAGCGCGGTCCTGACGGACTTCTTCGCGGCGATTCGTGCGAGTCGCAAAACGGGAGCGAAAGCCCGTTGACAGCCTGCAGGCGTTTGCTAGCTTCGCCCGCGGAGAGCTGGCCGAGTGGTCGAAGGCGTTTGATTCGAAATCAAAAGTAGCGGCAACGTTACCACGGGTTCGAATCCCGTGTTCTCCGCCAAAACCAGTCTACGGATTGGCGTTCTTTTCAGTTTTAGTTTTTTGTTCATTTTTTGATGAGCAAGCGTTAATGCCCAGCCAACAAACGTTGTTGGTTGGGTGGCGAATAGGAGGGGTGACCGAGTGGTCGAAGGTGCACGATTGGAAATCGTGTGTGCCTTAACGGGTACCGAGGGTTCGAATCCCTCCCTCTCCGCCGCTGCATGCACTGCAGCAGACCTTGTGGTCCTGCCAACGCTGGCCCGTGAACTCCGCCAGGCCCGGAAGGGAGCAACGGTAGCGGTCACCAGCGTGTGGTGGGGCCTTTTTAATTGTCCACGGCGCGCTCTGCGTCTGGACTCTTAAGAAGCGCCCCCGGTTGATACCAAGGGTTGAGGGCGTCTTCGAAGGCGTTGATAGCGATGCTGATCGCCGGGTCCAGGGCCGTAATGTGGTGCCACCACCCGAAGGGGATGAAGACGGTGTCGCCGGGCTCCAAGACAAACTCATGCACCCGCACGTCCCGCAAGCACGGGTCGCTGGTGAACGAGCTGAGCTCGGGTCCGTAGAGGCCGCGGGCCCGCTCCGCGACGGCGTACTCGATCGGGGAGATGAGACGCACGCGCTTCCGTCCGAAGAGCTGTGTGAAGAGAATATCCGACTGGTCGTGGTGCAAAGGCGTGATGGTGCCCGCGGGGCCAAGCCAGAGTGCCGTCGCCGGCGGCGTGCTGCGGGTGAAGAAACCTTCCGGCGGCGTGATGTCGTCGTGCAGTGAAGCGAAAGCGTCCGAACGCATCACTCCGTCGCGCGCTACGACGTAAAAGTCATTGCTCTCCGGCTCCTTCTCGATTCGGGCGATGAAACTGCCGAGTGTGGTCTCTCGCGTGTGTACCTCGTGGTTGCGGTCGTAGTCGGGATCCTTGTCTCGACCGACCATCGCTTGCACGGACACATGTCCATAGTGCTCGGCCATCCATTTCATGGACCACTTGCCCAGCGCCGGCCAAGTGCGAGCGAAGTTTGGCAGTAACACGGGGCGATTGGCTGCCCGGAAACGACGTTGAAAGAGCTCCGCGTCGAGCGTCTCCATCGTTTCAAGTTCGAGGGCGCGGGTCCGTGTTCGTTCGAGACGAACGATCATCTCCGCTCGGAGCGCGCGGACTTGAATGGCATGAGCGGCATAGAACACCGGCGAACGGCCCACGGCCTCCAGCGCAGCTTGCGCGTCTTCGCGGGAGAGCCCCTCGGTCTCAAGTTCACGAACGATGTCTTTGGCGGGTTCTCCGCGAAGTAGGTTCTCCGCGATCCAAAGCTGCCACTCACCGTCGAGTGCGAGCTGAGCTTCCTCCGTCATGACCGGCGCTTAGTTGGTTTCGTCGCTCGGCTCTGCGCCTGCGCCGTAGTCGAGCCCAGTATAAGGCATCGTCAGCATCATCATGCCCTCGTCAGCGGGGGCGGGCATCGGCGCTACGGCGGCAGGTTCGTCCGGCGCCGGCATTGGAGGTGGCATCGGCGGCGGCATCGGCGGCGGCATCGGAGGAGGTGGGCCGCCGGCATCCTGTGGCGCAGGCATCGGTGGAACGGGGCCTCCAGCGTCGGCGTCGGAGCCAGCGTCCTGCGGCGGAGGCATCGGCGGTGGCGGGCCTACGTCGGGATCAGACGGCGCATCTACGCCTGTGACATCCACGCCGCCGCCAGCATCCGTCGGCGGGGGCATGGGCGGTGGCATCAGTGCGTCTGGAGCCGAGATGCCGGTGTCGATGGTCGCTCCGGTGTCTTCCGGTGGTGGCATCGGCGCGATGATCGCGTCGGGTTCTTCCGTCGCGTCGCCCGGGCAGCCGGAGAGGGCGATGCCTCCCGCGAAGACAAAGCTCGTAGCCAACCGAGTAAAGACAGGCCGCTTGGGCTTCTTCGTCAACGCCATGACGCGACCTTAGCACGCCGTCGCGATGACTGCGAAGAGGCGGGGGTGCAGGTCTGCGAGGGGAATTGTCTCCACAGAAAACCCCGATCTTTCGAGTTCGCGACGTGCCTCGTCGACGAAGAACTGCAGGTAGTACATCACGAAGGGCGGCTTCCAGAGCGCGTTGCGAAGGCGCATCGCGGCGTCAAACCCGAGAGCGCTGAGATAAGCGAGGGAGCCTCGCGGTGGTGGCGCGGAGGTGACGAAGACGAAGCGTCCGCCGCTGACAAGGATACGTCGTGCTTCTTGGAGAAGGACCTTCATCTCTTCTCGTTCGAAGTGGCCAAATGCGCCGAAGCTGACGACGAGATCGAAGTGCGCGTCCCACTCGGCTGGCATGCGAAGAGCGTCCCCCTTGCGCCACTCGATGTCCGCGTATGGGCTTTGCTGACTCAGGCCCTCGGCGACGCGAAGCATGCCGGCGCTGGCGTCCACGCCGTGGACGTGCGCTCCCCGCTTGGCGAGGGCACGGGCAGCGGCGCCGGTGCCCGTGCAGAGGTCCAGCGCGCGAGCGCCGGCTCGCGGGTTCGCCGCGTCCAAGGTGGCAGCGATGATCGAGTCCGGCGTTCGGAAGGGGGTGTGGTCGAAGCGCGGCGCGAGGAGATCGTAGCCTTCCTCCACGCTCGACAGCGCTTGGCGAGCGAGCTCCCAAAACGTCGGCCCGTCTGGATGAAAGAGGCGCATGCCCATGAGCATGGGTCGACTGCGCGAGCGGCGCCAATGTGCGCCGATTCTCAGACGTGGTACTCCGCTGCGTGCTCTGGCTCCGCTTCTTCAAACTGCTCAGCGCCTTCGCCTTCGTCGCGGGCACCATTGGGGCGCTCGTTCCTGGCGTGGATCACGCGATGCGAAAGCGCTTTGTCTTCGCCATCGCGGCGCCGGGATTTGGCGCGACGTGGGCCCTCGGGTTTATTCTCGTTTCGGTCTCGGGGCACTCCGTGATGGCACCATGGGTGCTTCTCTCCCTCGTCAGCTCGATGGTGGTCCTTCAGGTCTTGCTCTACTTGGCGGGTCGCGAAGGCCGAGGAGGCATTAAATCGCGCGGGATCGCCCTTTTTTGTCTGATTGCGACCATTGCACTGATGGTTTGGCGCCCCGCCTAGGCCTGCGCCCGGCTCGTACGGTGAACTCTGTCTCTCTCGTTGGTCGCGCAGCCGTCCGAGCGCGTGACATAAGTGCGATGAATTGTAGGATGCGTGCATGACGTTGACGGCACGTTTTCTGAGCCTGCTTCTCCCTGTTTTTCTTCTCTCCGCTTCGCTCGCCGAGGCCCAGTTTGACGAGGAGTTCGCAGACTTCGATGAGGAGCCCGCGGAGGCGGAGCCTGAGGAAGCCCCCGCCACGGACGACTTTTCGGATTTCGACGAGTTCGAGTCCGAAGATTTCGAGTCCGAAGGTACGGCGGAGAACGAGACGACATCCGTCGACGCTGACCTCGAAGAGCTCGCCGCCGACGAAGCCGACGATGAGGCGGACGAAGAAGCGGACGAGTCGGAAGAAGCCGAAGCGAGCGACCCCCGCGACCATCCCTCGGACCAGCATCGCTTCCGACTCGGCAACACGTTCACAGGCACGACCGGTGGCTTTCGCGTCCCACACGCCCTCGGTGCTCCAGCCGGTACGTTCCGCGTGCAACTCTCCCTTGAGTTCATGGCGAAGAACGGCTTCCTCTTCGAAGAGGACAATCACAGCCGCGTAGGAGGCGCGCTCTCCATCAGCTGGGCGGTCCACGAAATGGTCGAGGTCTATGCATCCCTCGCGAGCTATGCGACATCAAACACCAGCGAGTTCCCGAACCTCCTGATCGTCCTTGGCGACCTCGACCTTGGCGTCAAAGTTGGCACGTCGGTGAGCGACACGGTGTCCGTCGGTGGCGACCTTGGCTTTTTGCTTCCCACGGGAACGGGTCTCGGACCCGCCTTCGACAGTCTCGGACTACGCCTTCGTGCAAACGCGACCATCGACCTTCGCGGCAAACCGGACCCTGTCCCCTTCATCGCGCGCTTTAGCCTTGGATACACCTTCGACCGTTCGGAGAACCTCATCGAGGCCGACGAAAACCGGCGCTACGACCGGCTCCCGGACGCCCTCGAGCGCGGAGACGAGACTCGTCACCTCATCACCCGAGCCGAGCGAAACGCGCTCTCCATCGACCGCACGGATTTCCTCAATATCGGCATCGGATTCGAAGCGCCCATCGAGATTGGCGAAGACATGATGATCAGCCCAATCCTTGAGTACGCGCTGAACGTGCCCGTCAATCGGCAAGACTACGTCTGTCCATTCATCCCTTCAGAACCCGGCAGCAGCGACCCGCGTCCCGGCGACGACAGCTGCCTCGTTCAAGAAGGCTTCTCTGCGTTCCCGCAAACGCTCACGTTGGGCGCGCGTTTCTTGCCCGCAGTTCGCGGCATGCAAATTCACGCGGCCCTCGATGTTGGACTCACGGGCCGGAGTGGCTCCGTTGCGGTTCGCGAACTGTCGCAGACCGCGCCTTGGAAGCTCTGGATTGGGCTCGCCTACGCACACGACGCGCGGGCTCCACAAATTCCGCCTCCGGTCTTCCGCGAGGTGGACGTCGAGGTGGAGGTGCCCGCGCCGGAAGCACCGGGCGGACGCATCCTCGGACGTGTACTCGCGACGGAGGGCGACGCTCCCATCGCCGACGCGACGGTTCGTTTCACAGACCCCACCATGACCGCGCTACGAGCCACTCCGGAGGGGACGTTCAATAGTTACCGGTTCCCGCCAGGCACCGTCCGCATGACCATTGAAGGAGCAGGACACAACCCTGGCGCTTGCGAGGTCACCATCCCCGAAGAGGGCGGCGATCAAGAAGTGGTCTGCCGCTTGGAGCGCGCGCTTGTCGCCGTCGAAGAGGACTCCGTCGTCATCCTTGAGCAGATTCAGTTCGCTTTTGACTCCGACGAAATCCTGGAAGAGTCCTTCGGCTTGATGGGGCAAATCGCGTCGGCGTTGAGCGCTCATCCTGAGATTCGTGTCGTCGAGATTCAGGGTCACACGGATGACCAGGGCGATGACCAATACAACGCAGGGCTCTCTCAGCGTCGCGCGGAGTCGGTTCAAGCATGGCTCACGGAGAATGGAATCGACGCGGCTCGGCTGCGTGCGCGCGGGTACGGCGAGATCGCGCCACTCGTTCGTGACACCACGGACGAAGCACGCGCTGCGAACCGACGCGTCGAATTCCGCATCATGGAGCGCAGCGAGTGAGCGAAAACGAAAGCCCGGCGGGCACATCCTCGAAGCGCTTCATGGCTGTCACCGCGTTGGTGGTGGCTGCCGCTGGCGGCGCAGCGCTCTTCTTGGCCCAGTGCACACGCACTCGACCCAATGACCCGCGCGAAGCAGACCGCATCGCCGGCGCTACGCTCTACCGTACTTACTGCGGCCTCTGTCACGGCGACGAGGGCGAGGGCTACGCAGCGGACGACGCAAACGCATTGAACAACCAAGACTTCCTTGTGAGCGTCACGGATGAGTTTCTGAGAATCAACATCGCGGATGGACACCCGGGAACGGCGATGGCGGCCTACGCTCAAGAAGCGGGGGGTCCCATCGGTGCGGCTGATATCGACCTCCTCGTTGCTTTCATTCGCGCATGGCAAACGGAGCCGAGCGCGGAGCTTTCTGCGGACACCATCGAGGGCGATGTCTCGAACGGTCGAACGGTCTTCGCACGGGAATGTGCGAGCTGTCATGGAACCAACGGACGTGGTGATAGCGCGCTGAGCCTCAACAACGGCGTGTTTCTTCGAAGCGCGAGCGACGCACAGATCGAGTACGCGATTCGTGTCGGTCGACGCGGAACGCCGATGCCTGCCTTTGCCGGCGAGCTCCAGGACGGAACCATTCGAGACCTGACGGCGTTGATTCGTAGCTGGGAGTCCTCCGCCGACGACACGGTCCCGGACGCTGCATCCGAGATTGGCGAAGGCCCCGCCATCATCAACCCGGACGGTGGTGCGCCAGAGTTTTCGGAGCTCCGCGAAGGTCGCTACGTGCCTTCGGAAGAGGTGTCACGTGCCATCGAGGGCGGGAAGCGAATTGTGATTCTCGATGCGCGTCCACCTTCCGACTACGTACGATTCCATGTCGTCGGCGCGATTCCGTCGCCCTACTACGGCGTGGAGGAAGCGATGAACCGCATTCCGAACGACGGTACTTGGGTGATCGCTTACTGTGCCTGCCCGCACGCGGCCTCGGGCCGAGTGATGGACTATCTCCGTGAGCACGGCTTTGAGAATACGGCCGTTCTTGATGAGGGCGTGCTTCATTGGCGCGAGGAAGGCTACCCCGTCATCGAAGGCGTCGAACCCGGCGTCCTCGCAGACGCTGACTAGAGCCCGTCTCATCACTACGCGTGGTCACATTTTGGTCAGAGTGCTTCGATTTAGCCGTCCGCGAAGCGATGAACTGTGGGCATTTTTGAGCTGAGGGGATGAGCGAAGGCGGTGTGCTCCGGCCGCAATGCGGCCGTGCGTAGTTATAAGATGGGCTCTCGCTCGCGTTACTTTTGGGTTTCGCGAAAGCGGCCCGCGAGGGTGCGAACGAACGCACCCATCCAAGGCTTCATGGCGCCAACTTCGCTCTCGAAGACCTCCGATGTGATCACCTGACAGACACAGTCTTCTTTGGCTGTGACCGACGCGGTGCGCGGTCCGGGGGAGAGGATCGCGGTCTCCCCGAACACTTCGCCTGGCCCCATCGTTCGGAGTTCGCGGCCATCTTTGGTGACAACGCAGGTGCCTTTGCGAATGATGTAGGCGGCGTCACCGAGTTCGCCCTCTGCGACGATGATGGTTCCTTTGTCAAAGCGCGTGGACGGGAAGGGCGCCCCGCCGCGTTGGAATTGCTGAATCGCGTCCTTGAGCGCGCGCGCGTTCTCGAAGCGGTCGACCTGGTATTTTGCCATGGCCCGGTCGACGATCTCTATCAACGCACGTGGCACGCTTCCGGGCTCAGTGATCTCCGCGATGGGCGTGTACGCACCCATTTGAGCGCGCAGCACCGTGGCCCAAAACGTATTTGCGGAGAAGGGTGAGCGGCGTGTGAGCGCTTGGTAGACAAGCGCACCCACGGCAAACACGTCCGAGCGCTCGTCGATCTCGTCCGCCGCGCCGCGCGCCTGCTCCGGTGCCATATGCGTTGGCGTTCCGGCGAGGGTGGCGGCTTCTTCGCTTTCGTCATGCCGCAAGGGCAGGAAGCTTGTGGTCGCTTCCGAGCGCACGATGGCAACCCCCCAGTCCATGAGATACACCTCGCCGAACTCGCCGACCATGATGTTGGAGGGCTTGATGTCGCAGTGAATCACGCCACGGCTGTGTGCGAAGGACAACGCGTCACAGACCTTGATGACGATGTCCAAGACTTCGAAGAGGGAGTTGTGGTCGAGGGGGGAGGGCGCCTCCTTCATGATCTGAGCAAGGGTTCGTCCGCCCACAAGCTTCATCGTAAAATAGAGCTGCCCCTCATCATCGATGGCCAGCTTGCGCACCGGCACGATGTTGGGGTGATCCAATTGACCTGTGACCTGCGCCTCCCGTACGAACCGCCGAAGCGTCCCTGCATCATCGAGGAGATGCCCATGGATACGTTTTCGAGCGGACTGCCGACCTAGCACCGGGTCACCGATGACATCGATGGTGCCCATGCCTCCAGCGGCCAGGGTGCCCAGGCTCTTCGGCTCCCGTTGCTGGGCGTCGCGCACGTACGCGATGAGCTCTTTGGGGTCCTCCGCCGTGGCCGTCGCTTGGTGCAGAGTCACCGGCCGCTCGCTGTCTGCGTTCGATTCGGCCACCGAGCGAAGTGAGCGGGTTGGTAGCGGCTTCTCCGACATCGGCTCCAATCTAACTCAGGGAGATCCGCATGCCTAGCTGCGCTTCTCCTGACTCTCCGGCTCGCCTATGATGCCCACCATGGCGCGCAAGAGAGTCATCCTCATCGACGGTACAGCTATCGTCTTTCGCGCGTTTTTCGCGATTCCGGGCTCTTTCAGCACGAGCGACGGTGTCCCGACAAATGCCACCTACGGCTTCGCGCTGATGTTTCGAAAGCTGCTTCAAGGACGGGCTCCGGACCTCGGCGCTGTCATCTTTGACGCTCCGGGCCGAACTTTCCGCGACGAGCGCTTCAAAGACTACAAAGCCCAGCGGCCTCCGATGCGCTCTGAGATGCGCGTTCAGTTTCCGTGGATTCATAAGGTCGTGGAGGCGCACGACTTCCCGCTCTTGAGTGTCTCCGGGTATGAGGCCGATGACGTCATCGGCACGTTGACGCGTGAGGCGCTTGAGGCCGGGCACGAGGTGTTCATCGTGAGCGGCGACAAGGACTTCGCTCAGCTTATCGGGGAACACGTTCGCATGGTCGACACCGTGAAGGACGTCACGTACGACGCTGAACTCGTTCGCAAGAAGTGGGGCGTGGGGCCTGAACTCTTCGTCGACTACCTCGCCCTGGTCGGTGACTCCGCAGACAACATCCCGGGGGTCAAAGGCATCGGTCCCAAGAGCGCGAAGAAGCTCCTGGAGCGCTTTGGAACTCTCGAAGGGGTCCTCGCAAACACCGCGGAGCTCAAAGGAAAGCAGAAGGAGAACCTCGAGACCTTCGCGGACGACGCCCGCCTCTCCCAGGAGCTGGCGACCATCGACCAACACGTGCCCCTCGACGTTGGCATCGAAGACTTGTGTGTTCCCGCTGTGGATACAAAGAAGGTCGACGCACTCTATCGTGAGCTGGAGTTCTTCTCTCTTCTAAGCGGTGACGACGCCGCCGCCCACGCCGACGCTGCGGATATCCGGGCGTTTGCAGACCTCGCCGAGGCGGAGGCGTTCGTGAAAGAGGTGCAGGACTCGCATGCGTTGCTGACGACTGTTCCTGTGTTTGACGGCTCGCCGATTCTTGGCACGTGGCTGGGTGCAGGCTTCGCGACGTCCAACGAAGATGGCGAGGTCGGCCGCTACCTGCCCATCGCCGGCGTCGGCGGTCTGGGTGAAGCCGCGCGCGAGTTTCTGCTGAAGGTGTGCGCTGACGAGAACATACGAAAGGTCGCTCACGACGTCCGCGACCTGCACTGCTTTGTCGAACGCGCAGGCAGCACCCTCGCCGGCGTTGTCGGCGACACGCGCCTTGCCTCGTTCTTGATCGACCCCGCCCGGGACATGCCGCACCGCCTCGACCAACTCAGCCGAACGTGGCTGCACCGAACGCTGCCTGCGCTCAAGGAGCTGAAAGGTTCCGGGAAGTCCGAAGTGCCCCTCGCCGAATGCGCTCTCGACGACGTCGCTCGGCACTTTGCGAACCTTGCGGCCACGGTGGCTGAGCTTTGGCCCCCCATCGCGGAGGCCCTCAGCGAAGAAGAGCAAGGCGCCTGCATGAGAGACGTCTCGCTGCCGATGGCGTCGGTCCTCGCGCGGATGCAGGTCGCGGGCGTGCGCGTTGACGCCGGCGTTCTTAAGAGCCTCGGAGCTGAGTTTGAAGCCCGGAAAAGCGTCGTCGAAGCGGAGGTGTATGCTGCCGCTGGCCGGGAGTTCAACATCGGCTCCACCAAGCAGCTGGGACAAGTCCTTTTTGACGACTTGGGTCTGCCGGTCATCAAGAAAACGAAGACGGGCTACTCCACCGCGGCGGATGTCTTGGAACGCCTCGCACCCAAACACCCCATCGCGGGCCTGGTGCTCCAGCGTCGCGCCCTGGCCAAACTCATCAACACGTACACGCGTGTCCTGGATGAGGCCATCGCCGAGGACGGCCGCGTCCACTGCACGTTTCAGCAAACCGCCGGTCTCTCGGGTCGCCTGATCACCACAAACCCGGACATTCAGCGAACGCCAATACGGACGGGCGACGGGAAACGAATCCGCGAGGCGTTCTTGCCACGCGATGGATGGCAGATGTTGTCCGCGGACTGGAGTCAGGTTGAGCTTCGTATCCTTGCGCACATGAGCGGCGACGCGGTCTTGACGGAGTCCTATCGAACGGGCGCTGACATTCACCGACGAACGGCCGCGGAGCTCTTTGGCGTATCGCCCGCCGATGTGAGCGCGGAGCAACGAAACGCTGGTAAGACGGTGAACTTCGCCACGATCTATGGTCAAGGCGCCAGCGCCCTTGGCCAGAGCCTAGGAATCCCTCGAGCGGAGGCCAAGCGCTACATCGAGCGCTACTTCGAACTCTACTCGGGCGTGAAAGACTGGCTGGAGGACACCGTTGCGAAGGCGCACGAGACAGGTTTCGTCGAGACGATCCTGGGGCGCCGCCGCTACATCCAGGAGCTGTCGAGCAACAACTTCTCCGACCGCGCCTACGGCGAACGTATCGCGACGAATACTCCGATTCAGGGAAGTGGAGCCGACATCTGCAAGCTGGCGATGCTCAACATCGACAAGGCCATCCGCGGGGCAGGTATGCAGGCGCGGATGCTCCTGCAAATCCACGATGAGCTGGTCTTCGAAGCACCGCCCGAGGAGCTTGGGAGGCTTCGGGAGCTCGTCAAAGACGCAATGGAGAACGCGGTTGAACTCCGCGTTCCCCTGCTTGTTGATATCGGCACCGGCGCGAGCTGGGCCGACGCGCACTAACGCCTTCGTCGGCGCCTGAGGAGAAGGGCGCCGAAGACGAAGAGCCCGAACGCGCTCCCACTCTGGGATGCGCCCACCGTCGTGCAGCCACAGCCACCTTCGTCGGGTGGGTCCACCATGGGTCCGGCATCACCCATCGTCATGCCACCGTCACCACCGCACATCGGTGAAAGGACGTACTCACACGCTTCGCCATCGGCGTCGCAGCGATCGATGGTGCACTCGTCGCCATCGTCGCAGAGGCTGTCGTCGTCGCAGTCGCACTGGCTGTCTGCCACATCGACGTCGCCGTCGCAGTCGTTGTCGAGTCCATCGTCACACACCTCACGGGAGCGTGGTCGAACGAGCGGGTTGTTGTCGTCGCAGTCGGCTCCGCCGCGGTCTTCGTCCGCATCGAGGCAATCGCCGTCACCGTTGTCGTCGATTCCAATTCCGCAGAACCCATCACCATCGCGATCGAGCAAGAAGGCGCAGTCTTCGTCGAAGAGGTCTGGCTCACCATCGCAGTCATCATCGATGCCGCCGTTTCGGCACATCTCTTCGCTGCCCGGGTTCCGATCGACATCGTTGTCGTTGCAGTCGCTCACGCCGAGGTTTTCACCTTCGTCCAAGCAGTCGCCATCGGCGTTTAGATCCTGGCCGATGGGACAGTAGCCGTCTCCGTCGGCGTCAACGTCTCGTGTGCAGGCTTCATCTTCCATGTCGATGAGCCCGTTCTGGTCATTGTCCTTCCGGTCGATGCAGTTCTCGGGAGCGCCGGGGAAAATACTCGGGTCCATGCCAGCTTCGTCGCCGGGGCCTTCTTGTTCACCCTCGCCGTCACAGGTCCCCGAGGCATCGAGATCCCGGCCGATGCGGCAGTAGCCGTCGTTGTCGAAGTCGAAGTAGTCCGCGGAGCAGACCGGGTCTCGGCCGTCTGGGCTCCCGTCGCAGTTGTCGTCAAACCCGTTGAGGCACATTTCAGGCAACTCTGGGGCTGCGAGCGGGTTGTCGTCGTCGCAGTCCGTACCGCCGCCAATCTCGCCGCTGTCCGCGCAGTCTCCGTCGCGGTTCATGTCGAACCCAACGAAGCAGTAGCGGTCACCGTCCAAGTCGAGGTGCGTGACGCAGTCGTCGTCCGCAAGGCTCGTCATCATGTCGCAGTCGTCGTCTTCCATGTTGGTACAGACTTCTGCGACGCTGGGGCTGATGAGCGGGTTCTCGTCGTTGCAGTCGAACGCGCCCACGTCTTCGCCCTCGTCCGCGCAGTCGCCGTCGTCGTTTCGGTCTTCGCCTTCTGGGCAATGACCGTCCATGTCGGCGTCAAACACGCTTCGGCATTCATCATCCAAGAAGTTCGGGAGGCCGTCGCAGTCGTTGTCGATGAGGTCGCCGCAGTCTTCGATCTGGTCTGGGTTCGCCAGGGGGTCACCGTCATCGCAGTCGTAGCCGGCGTCTGCCTCGCCTGGGTCGAGGCAATCACCATCACTGTTGAGGTCGCGGCCGATTGGGCAGTACCCGTCCATGTCGGAGTCGTTGTCGCCGTTGCACATCATGTCGGCTTCGTCGGTGTCCCCGTCGCAGTTGTTGTCCAGCGCGTCGACGCAGTTCTCTCGAGCGCCCGGGAACACGGTGATGCTGTCGTCTTCGCAGTCGACATCTCCAGTCATCTCACCGCTATCGATGCAGTCCCGGTCGCGGTTCATGTCGCGACCCATGGGGCAGTAGCCGTCTCCGTCGCGGTCGACGACGGACGCACAGACCGGGTCGTTGAGGGTTCCGAAGCCGTTACAGTCCGCGTCGTTGTCCTCTTCGCAACGCTCCTCTTCACCGGAGTTGACGGAGTTATCGTCGTCATTGCAGTCGAGGGCGCCGGTGTTTTCGCCGACGCCAAGGCAGTCGCCGTTCATGTCGAGGTCTTCACCGAACCAGCAGAAGCCATCGCCGTCGGCGTCGGTGTTGCCCGGGGAGTCGCTGGAGAAGCCAGGGCGGGTGACATATGCCGCCGTGCCGGGTGACGCGTCGACGCCGTTCCAGCTACCCGTTGGGTCCTGCAGCTCTTGGCCGTTCGTAAACCCGTCGCCGTCGGAGTCGAGGCTCGCGAGAGCGGGACCCCACACAAACGCCGCGTCGCGGAATGCGAGGCCAAAGGGATTCAGGCATGGGCGTGTGCCGCCGTCGTCCACGCAGCCTGCGCCTCCGTCCGGGTTATTGTGACAAGTGATGCAGGGTTTCTCGAGACCGTCGGTGCTCGTCGCTGTCGCGCGGTTTGGCACGTACTGAGCGTAGAACTCATGCGCGAAGGCTTGGGTCGGCGCTGACCCGATCGCCAATGCCGCGAGGAGGGCGAAGCGCCGACCGATCACGGCGTGACCTCGAAGAGGATCGCGTAGTTGGTGATGTCATCCGGCTCGAGAGGGTCGTAGTCCATCTCGATGAAGTACTGCCCTTCGGGAAGACGTTGTGCGCCGCTTCGGTCGATGAACGGGCACCCCTCCATATTGCGCTCGTCCGTCGAGAGCGTGTTGCCGCCAGCGCTGCGAAGCGCGAAGTCGTAGCGCGCGTCGGCTCGGCTGTCGCATTCGCTGGGGCGGACCCTGAGGTCAGCGCCGCCGCTAGGGATTCGCAGCGTAAACACATCGGGGTAGTCACAGAGTCCTCCGCCGTCTCCGATGCGGCCCGTGATCTGAAGGCTTCCCGAGGCCGGCACGACGACCTCCGCCGCTTCGACGAAGTTCTGCTGAGTCGTCAGGATGTTGGTGTTCTCCTCATTCAGGCGAACCCGGCAGTCGCTCGTGCAGTTGGCGCCGCCATCACAAGCTTCGCCATGCTCAAGGGTCCCGTCGCAGAATGTGCGGTACGCGCTAAGCGAGTATTCCGCGCCACCCAGTTCGCCATCATCGATGCCGATGTACCAACGTCCGTCTTCCGTCGGAACGAAAGAGAAGTGCTCCTCGCCGGAACCGGTGCACGAGTCAGAGAGCTGCTCACACGCTGTATCGGTGCAGCCGCCTGTGCCATTCGAAGGCAAGAGATAGAGCGATGGGTTGCGGTCTTCCCGGTTCAAGACCTGGAGGTGGAAATGCCAGGTGTCGAGGGCTTGAACGTCGATGGCGATGAAGCCGTCCGAGCCTCGGCTGGCCACTTCGCAGCGTGCCTGCACATTCACGTCGGGCCGAAGCACGACGGTGTTGATGTAGAGGTTCTCCGTGGTCTCATCGATGACCATAATTGCGGGGTCATCACAGCGATCCACGGCGGCGTTTGGTCGGCCGGCGTCCGCGGGTCCAGCGTCGTCACCGCTATCGGTGGAACCATCGTCAGCGATGGTGATGTCCGCGTTTCCGGCATCCTCGGGGCCGAGTTGCTCCAGAAGCGCCGGGTCGGCGAGGGAGCAGCCAAGTTGAAGGAGAATGGAAGCGGTAAGAGTTGTGCGAATAAGCATTAGAACGTCCCCTCAAGAACCATAGACCCACCCTGATGGGATGCGCCGCCGCGAAGTACGACACCATCTTCTTCGTCGTCGTCGCCGCCAAAGTCGGTAAATACAAAGAGCACCCCAGCCGCGACGCCGAGCGCGGCGGCGACTCCGATGAGTGCGTTGGTGCGTTTCTCTGCGCTGCGTGTCTCGTCAAACAGGCGCTGGCCTTCCGCGCGTGCAGCAGGGCTCGCCGGCGTCGCGTTCGCGTATTCCGTAAACGTGTCGTTTCGACTGCTCGCGTCTAGACCCGACCAAACGATGAGTCCGCCGGCGACGAGGGCTGCGCCTCCAACGGAGATCGCGATGGCGGGGTGAAGTCCTGACGACGGCTGAGGCTGCTCGGCCGCTCGGCGCCGGCGCTCCTCTTCCGCGGCTGCGGCGGCCTCGGCTTCGGCTTGGCGGCGGGCTTCGTCCGCCGCGCGCTGCTCTTCCGCTTCTCGGGTCGCGTTCTCTTGGTCTTCGCGCTGTTGAATGATCCCATCGAGGACACGAATGCGAGCTTCGATCTCGACCCGGTCGGGTGTCTCCGGTGAGGCTTCAAGGAAAGCCCGAAGAGCCGCGACGGCCTCGACGTCTCGTCGGAGTCGGTCCAGCGTCGCCGCGATGTTGTACAAAAGCTGTGGGCGTGGACTCAGCTCATAGGCTTGCCGGAAGCGCGAGAGGGCCGTTTCGTAGTCTCCGGCATCGAACGCAACACGAGCACGCTGGAACGTAATGCGCGCAGCTTCGTCGAGTTCTACGTCAACATTGGCGTTTTGCGGCTGAGCGAAGGCCGGCACGGTCAGTAGAAGAGCTAAGAGAAGAGTGGTCGAGCGAATCATGGGTCCCGGGATAATAGCGCCTGTGACGAAGCCTGTCGCCTTTTGCTATCCTCCTGGCCGACATGCTCATTCGTTGCACCGGACTAATCCTTTTGACCCTCGCCCTCGCCTGTGGGGATGACGATTCACCCATCGATGGGGGCCCATCTGACGCTGCCAGCGATTCGGCGGCGCTGCTGGACGGGGGACTCGAAGATGTCCCGAGCGACACGCCTCCGGACATCCCATTGGACGTCCCCCCGGACACTTTCGACGCGGGTCCGCCATGTGAAGGCCCGCCGGGCCTCTACAGAACTCCCCAGTGCACGGAGTTGGCGGATGGCGTTCGCGCGTACAGTCCAAACTATTGGCTCTGGAGCGACGGCGTGGACAAAGAGCGCTTCATTTTCCTTCCCGAAGGTGAACTCATCGACACCAGCGACCCCAACAACTGGATCTACCCGGTGGGCACACGCGTCTGGAAAACCTTCATCGTGGACGGCGTGCGCATCGAGACGCGCCTCCTGGAGAAATACGAAGAGGGCTCCGGGTTCGATTCGTGGAACACGCTGACGTACGCCTGGAACGAGGCTCAGGACGCAGTCGTCGAAGTAAACGGCGGACTTGAGAACGCCCTCGGCACGGACCACGACATCCCTTCCCGTGGCCAGTGCATCCAGTGCCATGGCCAAACCGGTCGCACCGACTTCTTGACGAGCTTCACGGCGATCCAGCTCAACCATGACGACGCTGGGTTTTCCCTCGCTGAGCTCAACGACGAGGGCTGGCTTTCTGAGCCCATCGACGTCGCCGCTGCGGTGGTTCCTGGGACTCCTGAAGAGTCGGCGGCCCTGGGCTATCTGCACGCGAACTGTGGCAACTGCCACGGAAACCGTCTCGCTCCTTCCGGTCTGTCTATGTGGGTCGATGTTGGTCTCGACGACGTGGAAGAAACCGCCACCTACACGACCGCTGTGGGCGTCCCAAGCCTCCGCCTCGACGGCGACGCGACGGTTCGTATCGTCCCCGGGGACTCCGCGCAGAGCGTCGCGTTTCGCCGTATGCAGTCCCGAATGGTCGGTCTTCAGATGCCACCCATCGGCACAGAGCTCGTCGATGACGAGGGGTCTCTTGAGGTTCAGACCTGGATCGACGGACTGGAAGTGGAAGAGTAGGGCGGGCCGGCGCGCCCGCCGAGCTCGGCGGGTTTGCTTCCGTTTCTCCTTGGCGTCAGCTTCGCGGCGCTGGCTGACGTCACTACGGTCAGTCCACGTCCGCTCCGGGCTCAGTCCCAGGGGTCGCGGATAGGTGAGAGCGTCATCTGAGATGACTGCTCCATGTCCGGCCGCATTCGCGTCATCGATGTGTCGCGGGGGCGGGGAGTTCGTTCTCGCTCAGGGCGCGCTTCAGGCTCGTCTTCCACCACCTCTTCGAGAGTGAGGGAAAGCGGCTGTGATTGGCTCGTCACCGTGATCGTTCGGGGCTCGTAGCCGTCCGCTTCGAGTGTGAGTTCCCACCGTTCACCGGAAGGGATGTCGAGTTCGATGCTGCCGTTTCCGAGGAGCACACCGTCTCGCGTGATGTCGGCGCTCGACGGGGTGACTTGAATCGAAACGGGCTCGGTCACCGGCGCCACGGGAGGAATCACCTCGGGCGGCTCGGCGATGGGCGGCGTTTCCGGAGTGTTCGCCAGCGGTGGCAACGTCGTCGCCGTCGGTTCCTCGCCCTTGGGAATCAGGATAGCGAGCGACACGCCTACAGCCACGACCAGCGCCATCAGCGTGATTCGCGTGACCCACTTGGCTTTGGACTTGCCCGGGGCGACGATCGCCTGGGTCAGGAACGAGGTGACGGACGAATTGGTGTGCTCGAGCGGAGCGCTCAGCTCAGCGCCGCTGGGCTCGACTCCGCCCTGCATCATCGTGGGCCGCGGATTCGGCGCGGAGACGCGCGCTTCCGAGTTGAGCATGTCGAGGGCCGCGAAGACTTCTTCCATCGACTGAAAGCGTCCCGCTGGGTCCTTCGCAAGACATTGCGCGACGACGGACTCAAGGCCGAGGCTGGCTTGAATGTCCGGCGCGAGGTCTTTCAAAGTTGGGGCCGGCGTGTGAACGTGGGCACGCATCGCTTCGAACTGCGAGCCCGCCGAGAAAGGTGGCTTGCCGGTCAGGATGAAACAGAGGAGCGCGCCAAACGAATAGATGTCCGTACGCGCGTCGACGTCGGTGCCCCGGACCTGCTCGGGAGCCATGTAGCGCGGCGAGCCCATAAGGATGCCGGATTGCGTCAGCTTCTTCTTCTGCTCGTCGGTTCCGCCGGCGAGCTTCACGAGGCCAAAGTCCAGAACCTTGACGAAGAGCGGATCACCGCCGCGCTTTAGAAGCATGACGTTTCCGGGTTTTAGATCCCGATGAACCAGACCATCGCCGTGCGCGTCGATGAGGGAACTGGCGATCTGCTTCGCGACGTGCACGCCTTCTTCAGGGGTGATCGGTCCGTTCTTTTTGACGTGCTCGGACAGTGTGAGCCCATCCACATACTCCATGGCGAAGTAGAGGAGACCGCCGTCATTTCCGTAGTCGTGGACGACGACTGTGTTCGGGTGATTGAGATTCGCGACCACGGCAGCTTCGAGGAGGAAGCGCTGCGAGTACGTCTCGTCCATCCGCGAGTCTTGCGGTTTCCGAAGGACCTTGAGCGCGACGGGGCGTCCCAGGGGTTCTTGTACGGCGCGATACACCACGCCCATTCCACCGGCAGCGAGCTTCTTTTCGATGCGAAAGCGCCCGCCGACGAGAGTGCCTGGACCCGTGCCCTGGCTTGCCTCTGGCTGAACCGCGTCGCTCATGGTCGTCACCTTAGCACTGCAACGCCGGAACGAACACCCACGGGCTCGCGACCAAGCCGTCCACGGGTCGCCAAGGCTCCCACGTCGTGGGATAAGGGGCCCGTGGCGAAGCTCTACTTTCGATATGGCACGATGGATTCGGCCAAAACACTCAATCTTCTCGCGGTGGCGCACAACTACCGAAAGCAGGGGAAGTCCTGCCTTCTGCTGAAGCCCAAGCTCGATGATCGTTTCGGTGCATCGAAGATCCGTTCCCGGGCGGGTCTGGAGGCTGAAGCGGACCTGCTCCTCGAGCCGGGGACGCCACTTCCCATCGAGCGCCTCAAGACCGAGGACTGCATCCTTGTCGATGAAGCTCAGTTTTTGCCGGAAGCCACCATCGAAGAGTTGCGGGACCTCACCATCGATCACGGCGTGCCGGTCATTTGCTACGGCTTGCGAACGGACTTTCTCTCGCGCCTCTTTCCTGGATCGCGCCGGCTCCTTGAGCTCTCCGACAGCATCGAAGAGATCAAGGTGACCTGTTACGACTGTGGCCGGAAAGCTGTCTTCAACCTTCGCCTCGTGGATGGCAAAGGTGTGTTCGCCGGACCACAAGTTCAGCTAGGTGGCGATGAGAAATACGTGCCTACCTGCGCGGTTCACTACCGGCAGGCGCAGCGCGCTTGGGACGCTGAACAATAGCCCGCTGGCGAAGCGTTATTCGACGGTGACCGTTTTGGCCAGGTTGCGAGGCTGGTCGACGTCTGTGCCCTTAAAGTCTGCGACATAGTACGCGTAGAGTTGAAGCGGCAGGACCGTGAGAAGTGGCGTGAACTCCTCCGCCACCGGGGGGATCTCGATCAAGTCATGGGAGACCTCGCGCGCCTGCTCATCGCCTTCGTTTGCGATGGCGATAACCATGGCCTCGCGGGCTTTGGCTTCCTGGAGGTTGCTCAAGCTTCGGTCGTAGGACGAGTCTTTCGGTGCAAGCACGATCACCGGCACGGACGAATCGATAAGCGCGATGGGCCCGTGTTTCATCTCGCCAGCCGCGTAGCCTTCGGCGTGCACGTAGCTGATCTCCTTCAACTTGAGCGCGCCTTCGAGAGCCATCGGGAAGCTCAGACCACGCCCGAGGAAGAGCACATCGCGTGCGTCGACGTATCGCCGCGCGATGTTGGCGACGAGCTGCCGCGTCCCCGCGAGGGTGTCCTTCATCAGTTGAGGAACCCGCACCAAACCTTCGACGAGCTCTCGTGAGCGGTCGGCGTTGATCGCGTCGCGACGACGGGCGAGCCAGATGGAGAACATCAAGAGGTTCGCGAGTTGTGTGGAGAAGCACTTCGTCGAAGCTACGCCGATCTCTGGGCCGGCGTGGGTGTAGAAGACCGCGTCGCTCATGCGCGGAATCGCGCTGCCGATGACGTTGGCCACGGCGAGCACTTTTGCGCCGCGCGCCTTCGCTTCCTTGGCAGCCATCAGCGTGTCGAGGGTTTCGCCTGACTGACTGACGGCGATGACGAGGTCGCCTTCGCCGACGACGGCGTTACGCCCTCGAAATTCGCTCGCCAGCTCGACGACGGTGGGAACGCGCGCGAGGGACTCAATGTAGTAGCGGCCGGCCATCGCCGCGTGATGACTCGTTCCGCACGCGAGGAGAACAACACGCTGAATCGAGCGGGCATCTTCGTCGCTGAGACCGATCTCTTGTCCGTTTACGTCGCCCGCTTCTCGGTCGAGACGCCCACGGAGAGTGTCTTCAAGTGCGCGGGGCTGCTCGAAGATCTCCTTGAGCATGAAGTGCTTATATCCGGCCTTCTCCGCCATGACAGGCGACCAGTCGATGGCGACGGGATCCCGTTCGACCTTTGCGCCGTCGATGGTCGTCACCACGGCGCTGCCGGCTTCGAGCACCGCGAGCTCGCCGTCCTCCAAGAAGAGCATGGAGCGCGTGTATGGGAGGAGCGCCGGGATGTCGCTTGCGCAGTAGGTCTCGCCATCGCCGATGCCGAGGACCAGCGGTGACGAGTTCTTCGCGACGATGACTCGTCCAGGTTCGTTCCTGGAGAGCACGGCGATGGCGTAGGCGCCGTGAAGCTCGCCGAGCGCTCCGCGAACCGAAGCCTCCAAGGAGCCGCCCCCGTCGACGCGGCGGCGAATCAGGTGCGCAACGAGCTCCGTGTCCGTGTCGCTCTGGATCTCGCAGCCCTCGGCGATGAGCTGCTTACGAAGGGCGAGGTGGTTTTCGATGATGCCGTTGTGGACAACCACGACGGGGCCTGCGACGTGCGGGTGAGCGTTCACCTCCGACGGAGGCCCATGCGTGGCCCAGCGGGTGTGGCCGATGCCCACGGTGCCTTTGAGCTCCGAATCCCGAAGCGCGGCTTCGAGGTTGCGCAGCTTGCCTACGGCACGAACGACTTTGATCTCGCCGCCGGACTGAACGGCAAGACCTGCCGAATCATATCCGCGGTATTCCAGGCGTCGCAGGCCATCCAATAGAATGTCCGCGCTCTCTTGAGGGCCTACGTACCCAACGATTCCACACATCGACTTTTACTCCTCGCGACGAACCTTGCACTCGAGAGTACAAGCGTCTCGCCGCGTGCGTCTTATTCCTGCGCGCTTGCTTCCGTTGCCGCCTCAGCGGCCGCTGCTGCGGCTGCTTCAGCACTCTGTTGCGCGGCGGCCGCGATCTCTTCAGCGCTCAGCATTGAAAAGCGCTGTTTTACAGAACCATCTGTGTCGACCACGGTGACCGGACCGAAGGCGCGGAGGGACTCGCTGATCTCAGCGGCGGTGCCAACGACGACGACCAGGGCCTCGCTGGGCCGAATATGCTCTTGGGCGGCGGCGAGAGCCTGTGCCGGCGTCGTGCCGCGAATCGCCGAGCGGTAAGTTTCCCAATAGCTGTCGGGCAGGTTGAACACGCGGAGGTTCGCGACCATCCAGGCGATTCGCGCCGGCGTCGCAATCTGAAGCGGGAATGAGTCGCTCAAGTACGTTGTCGCGTGGCCCACCTCTTCACTCGTGGGTGGTTCGGCGATGATGCGATCCAAATGTTCGAAGAGCCCGCTCATCGCCTGGTCCGTAACCGGCGTGCGCACGGAGGCCATCGCGACAAAGGGCGCGACACCGACGCGCTCACCGACATCGCTGTACGCGCCGTAGGTCAGGCTGCGTTGCTCGCGTAGGTCCATGAACAAGCGCGACGCAGCGCTGCCGCCGAGGACCTGGTTGGCCACGTCGAGGGGAACGAAGTCTTCATCGCTGCGTGCGATGGCCAAGTTGGCGATGAGGATCGTCGACTGGGCGGAACCCACTCGGTCGACGATGACGATCTCTCGCTCGCTACGCGTAGGCAGGTTTGGGAGTGAGCGCGCGCGGATGGGGCGTTGAGACCACCCTGCGAATGCGCGAGTCGCCGAAGCTTGCACGGCGTCGGCCTGAACAGCGCCGACGACGACGAGGAACGCGTTATTTGGAACGACGTTGGAGCGATGCCATCGGACCAGGTCGCCCCGCCGAATTCGACGTAGAGCGGCTTCGTTCGTGTCCACCGTGCCGTAGGGGTGATTCGCACCGTAGAGGCGGCGATTGAGCTCGCGTCGGGCAAGCCACCGTGGCTGTCGGCTCGAGAGCGACAAGCGGTCGTTTTCGCGGCGCTTTAGCTTCTCGAGTTCGTCGTTTCGAAAGGCGGGTTCCGTTACGAGTTCCGCGAGAATGTCGAAGGCTTCGTCGAGCTGATCGCTAAGCGCCCGGAACACCAAATGGACGTTCTCTTCGTCGGCGCCAACGCTAAGATCCGCGCCAAGAAACTCGATGCGCTCGGCGATCTCCGCGCTCGTGTGCTGCCGCGTTCCTTCGCGAAGCATCTCCGCCACCAAGTTCGAAAGACCGGCGCGTCCGGCGGGGTCGGTCTCTGCGCCGGAGCGAATCACAAGTCGCATGTGAACGGCGGGCAAGTTGCCTGACGTCACGGTGTTGACCTCGAGGCCGTTGTCCAAAACCACGCGAGTGATCGCAGGGAACGAGATGTCTCGTGCAGGGCCCGAGGGCGGCGCTGGGATCGGAGCCACTTCCGTGGGCACCTCAGCGACTTCAGGCGGAGGAGTCGGTGGTACGTGCGTCGTGGCGACGGTCTCGGCTCCGCCGCAGCCGGCGGAAAAGAGCCCGAGGGAAAGCGAGATGAGTGCAAGCTTCTTCATCATTCGGCTCCTTCGCGGGGCGCGGGCATGACATCGAGGACCGTGCGGCCTGACGCTGCAAAGTATCGTCCAGCCACTCGCTGAATGTCTTCTCTCGTGACCGACTGGTAACGAGCAAGCTCGGTACGAAGAAGCGTCGCGTCACCAAAGTACATCTCGTATTCGGCGAGCTGCTTGGCGCGGGACAGGTTGGACTCAAGACCGAAGACAAAGTAGGCGGCGACGCGGTTGTGCGCTTTCTGTAGTTCACGTTCCGTGATGCCCTCGCTAGCCACCCGCTCGAGTGCTTCGTAGATCAGGTCGCGAGCCTCTTGGGGCTGATGACCATCGGACATCAAGCCAAAGAAGCTGAAAAGGTCAGGCCCGCGACGGTCGTCCGTGCCGACATAAATCTCCTGGCAAATCTCACGCTCTTTCACGAGCATCTGGTAGAGCCGGCTTGAGTCGCCGTCGCCAAGGACCACGGTCAGAAGCTCCAAGGCATAGTGGTCAGCCTCGCGGTTGGGCGGAATGTGATACGCGACGTGGAACGCCGGCGCCTGCGCCAAGGGGTCGGGCATGACCTCGGTGCGCTCCGCCGTCTGCGGCGTCAGCGTAGGTGGCTCGTAAGCTGGAACAGGGCCCTGTGGGATGTCGCCAAAGTATTGGTTCACCAACGTCATAGCCTCCGCCGGGTCAAAGTCGCCGACGATGGTCAAGACTGCGTTGTTCGGCTTGTAGTACGCGTCGAAGAACTCCTGAACCGCAGAGAGTGGCGCGTTGTCGAGGTCGCGCATGTCACCGATGGTGGAGTGCGCGTAGGGCCAGTAGTCGCCATACGCGAGCTCGTTGATGCGCAAGTGCGAGAGGGCGTAGGGGCGGTCCTCGTAAGACTGACGTCGCTCTTCTTTCACCACGTCGCGCTGGTTCTCAAAGTTCTCCGCCGTCACGTTGAGGGACCGAAGTCGGTCCGATTCGAGCCATAGGCCGAGCGCCAGCTCGTTGCTCGGCAGCGTCTCAAAGTAGTTCGTTCGGTCGAACCAAGTGGTTCCATTCGCACGACCACCGCGGTTACGGACGTAGACGAAGTGCTCGCCCTTGCCTACGTTGGCCGACCCCTGAAACATCATGTGCTCGAAGAGGTGGGCGAAGCCAGAGCGGCCGACCTCCTCATTGCGCGATCCCACGTCGTAGTAAATCGCGACGGCCACCGTGGGCACGCTTCGCTCAACGCTGAGGACAACACGAAGCCCGTTCGGCAACGTGTGCTGTTCCACTGGAAGCGCGGCCAGCGGAGACGCCTGCTCTGGGGCGGGCGTTGCCGCGGCCTGGGCGGGGGCGACTTGGTCCGCCGAAGCGCGTGGCGCGAAGGGGAGAAGCTGGGCGGCGCCGAAGCCCACCACGAGCATGAGTGAAATGCCGAGAAAACGCATGTGGCTCCCTACCATATCAAAACCCTTCGGGTCACCTGCCGGTGCTGTGCGTTGACCCGGGTGTGGCTCGAACCCAGAATCGTCTCCATGAGCGCTGCGATTCTCACCATTGGTACGGAACTAACCCGCGGAGAGCTCGTTGATTCCAATTCGGCTTGGCTCAGCGATCGGTTGACCGCTCAAGGCATCGAGGTTCTGGAACACATCAGCGTTGACGATGACCCCGATCGCATCGCGGGCACACTCCAGCGGCTGTCCACGGTCCACTCCTGGGTCTTCGTCACGGGGGGCCTAGGACCGACGACGGACGACCTCAGTGCGCTCTCGGCAGCCCGCGCCATGGGCGTCGAGCTCTCTCGCCGGGCCGAACTCATCGCTCGCCTGGAGACCCTTTACTCCGCGCGTGGGCGTACCCTCACGGAGGTCAGCCGGAAGCAAGCGGACTTGCCCATCGGCGCTCGAGTGCTCGACAACCCCATCGGTACCGCCCCTGGTTTCAGCGTGATCCTTGGCGAATGCCTCTTCTTCTTCATGCCGGGCGTTCCTCGGGAGATGAAAGCGATCTTTCAGAACGTCCTCTCCGAGCTTCCGACGAAAGCGGGACGCACCCAAACGCATCTGCGTACGTACGGAATCCCTGAGTCTGAGCTTGGACAGCGCCTTCAGGACATCGAGTCGCTTATCCCCGGCGTGACTCTCGGCTATCGGGCGTCGTTTCCCGAGGTAGAGGTCAAGGTCCTGGCGGAGGCATCCACCGACACCGAAGCACAAGGCCTTGCGGCCCGCGCTTCTTCCCTGGTCTCAGAACGCCTTGGGTCCTTTATCTATGGTGGCCGCGCGGACAGCTTTGCCAGCGTGACCGGTGGGGTGCTCCAAAAGGCCGGGCTCACACTGGCTGTCGCGGAGTCGTGCACGGGCGGCGGCATCGCGTCTCTTTTGACCGACGTCCCTGGAAGCTCCTCCTTCTTTTTGCTTGGCGCGGTCACCTACGCGAACTCCGCCAAGAGCGATGTCCTCGACGTCGATCCAGCGCTCATCGAAGCGAATGGCGCAGTCAGCGAAGAGGTCGCCCTCGCCATGGCTAAAGGCGTGATGAAGCGAGCTGGCAGCGACCTTTCTATCTCTGTCACCGGAATCGCGGGGCCCGGGGGCGGGACCGAAGAAAAGCCGGTTGGCACTGTGTGGTTCGGCGCGTGCCGCGGCGAAGAACACCACACGATCTGTGTTCGATTCCATGGCGACCGATCCCGGGTTCGTCGAGGCGCCTCGTTCTTTGCCCTCAACGCACTCAAGAACATGGCTCAAGGCTATGATTCTAAAGAGTTTTTTGCTGTAGGCTGACTTGCCGAAGGCAAACGCTCCGGGACTTTTTGCGACACCTCATGCGATTTCTTCCGCGCAGTGTCACACCCCCTTGCGATGGTCTTTTTGCACTCGGTGCTTGCAGACCGAGGGGACAAAAACTATACAAGCGTTCAGCTGCCCCGCGGCATATGTTCAGTAGCCGCCGCGGGAAGAAAGAGAGAAATACAGATGGCTTCCGATTCCAACCGTGAAAAAGCACTCGCCCTCGCACTGGGCTCCATTGAAAAAGCGTACGGCAAAGGCTCTATTATGAAGCTCGGCGAAGCCGGCGCTCGTGTGGAGACCGACATTATCCCAACAGGCACACCGTCCCTCGACCTCGCCCTCGGTGTGGGTGGGTATGCCCGCGGTCGTATCGTCGAAATCTACGGCCCTGAGTCCAGCGGCAAGACGACGCTCACGCTTCACGCCATCGCCGAAGCTCAAAAAGCCGGCGGTGTCGCCGCGTTCATCGACGCGGAGCACGCCCTCGACCCCACGTACGCACGAAAGCTCGGCGTCAACGTGGACGAGCTCCTCGTCAGTCAGCCCGACCATGGTGAGCAGGCCCTCGAAATCGCCGACACGCTCGTTCGAAGTGGCGCCGTCGACATCATCGTCATCGACTCCGTCGCCGCGCTCGTGCCCAAGGCCGAGATCGAAGGCGAGATGGGCGACACACACGTGGGTCTCCAGGCACGTCTGATGAGCCAGGCCCTTCGTAAGCTCACGGGTTCCGTCCAGAAGAGCAACACCACGCTCTTCTTCATCAACCAGATTCGCATGAAGATCGGTGTGATGTTCGGTAGCCCAGAGACGACCTCCGGCGGCAACGCGCTCAAGTTCTACGCTTCCCAGCGACTCGACATCCGACGCATCGGCACCATCAAAGTTGGCGACAAGGCCATCGGAAACCGTACGCGCGTCAAGATCGTCAAGAACAAGCTGGCGCCTCCATTCCAGCTCTGCGAGTTCGACATCCTCTTCGGCCGCGGCATCAGCCGCAGCGGAGACGTCCTCGACCTCGCCGTCGCGGGGGGCATCGTGGACAAGGCCGGCGCTTGGTACAGCTACAACGGTGACCGCCTCGGCCAAGGGCGCGACAACACACGCAACTTCCTCGAGAAGAACCTCGAACTCCTCTCGGAGATCGAGCACAAGATTCTCGCCAAGAACGGACTCCTTCGCGGAGAAGCAGCGAAGGCCGCTGCCGCAGCGGCCAAGAAGGGCGGCGACGCGAAAGCGAACGGTGCCGAGTCAAAGGCCGCACAGACGAAGGCAGAGTCGTCGAAGAGTGCCAAGGGCACAAAGGCGAAGCGCCCAAGGGCCTAAGTCCATCGCTTCGCGGATAACAACCTCGAAGTAGCCAACGAAAAGTTCCGGGTGTTGTTCTGCCAGATCCTTCGATGGGGGATGGCACGACGTCCGAGGTGTGGGTCCGCCCACACAAAAAACCTCAAGTTCGATCGAAAGAGGGGCGCCTTCGCCCGGAACACGAACTTCGCGCCCGGGGCGAACGGTAGCCCGCCCCGGGCGTTTGTTTTCGTCTAGGGCGCAGCGCCGTCGTGGCTCTTCCTGGGAATATCGGGTAGAGCCGACTTCATGCATCGACTCCTCATGAGCGCACCTTGGTTGCTCGCGTTGGCGATTGCGGGTGGCTGTGGCGCTTCCTCGGAACGCGTTGTGGTCGAAGTGGAAGCGCCGCTCGAACTGCTTTCGGTCGTGCCCCCCAATCCATCGTTGCTCGTTCACGTACGCCCTGACGAGCTCATGGCGTCGCCCGTCTTGGGGCCCATCGCGCGGGAGTTCATCGGAGCAGAGGACCTAGAGCGCATCGAGCTCCGATTTGGCCTTCGGCCGAACGAGGTCGAGGAGCTTGTCTTCGCCGAGTACGAGGATGAGTTCGTGGTGATCGCACGGACCACGCGAGAGGTGCGCCCGATCGCTGAAGCCATCGCGTCGCGGATGAACACCGTCGAGCTTGAGAGCGATGAGCCTCTTTTTCGTCGAGGCGGGTTTGTCGGAACTCAGCGGCGGGAACTCGCTGTGCTTCGTAACGATATTATTGCCTATGGAACTATGGCAGCGTCGATGGCCGGCGTCGTCGAGCGCGCGCAGCGAAACATGACCAGCGTCGCCAGCGCCCAAACAGAGTGGCTCGACACGTCCGCGCCCCTCGCGTTCTACAAGTTTGAGCCCCTCGGATTTCCCATCGACACCCCCATTGGAATGCTCTTCGCGCAACAACGAAGAGCCCGCGCCACCTTCGCCGAGTCGACCGACGCCGTCGGGCTAAGCCTCACCTTCGACGGGGAGTTTCCACCGGACGCCGACAGCAACCTGCGCGCCTTGGTGGCGGCCATCGCCCAGAGCGACCTCGGACGCCTCATCGGTCTCGACCAGGCGTTCTCGTCGCTTGAAGTCTCCCAAACACAGGGTGCACTTGCGCTGGACGCCGACTGGCCGGCGGATCCACTACGCAGCGGATTGCGTCGCGCGTTAGCACCGAACATGGAGGTATTGCTCGGAGAAGAGCCCTAAAAAGCCCGGCAAAAGCCCTAGAGCGGGGAAGAAACGACGCTGATCTGGAAAAGACGTTCTTTTGGGTCGCGTCAGGGTCCGTTCTGCGCCACATAACCGACGCGCCAAAACCGGCGCTATGGCTTGCTTTCGAGGATTTTCCGCATGAAGTTCAACATCGGCGACATGGCAGTGCACCCCGCGCGAGGCGTGGGCGAGGTCATTCGCATTGAAGAGAAGAACATCGGCGGCAACAAGGCCGAGTTCTACATTCTGCAGATCGTTGGCACCTCGATGACGATGATGGTCCCCGTCAATGGCGTGGAGCGCGCAGGAATGCGCAACGTCATTGGAAAGCGTGAAGCCGGCAAGGTGATGACGGAGCTCAAGAAGGACGAGGTCGCCGTGACCTCGCAGCCTTGGAACCGTCGTCTTCGTGAATACACCGAGAAGCTGCAGAGCGGCTCGCCCATTGAAGTGGCGCGGGTGCTTCGTGACATCTCGCGTCTTCGCGACGAAAAAGAGCTCAGCTTCGGCGAACGCGGTCTCCTCGAGAAGGCCCGCGATCTTTTGGTCAACGAGCTCGCCCTCGCCAAAGACAAGCCACGCGAGAAGGTCCTTGAAGACTTCGCGAAGGCTCTCGGCGCGCCTGTCTAAACCTCGTCTGAGTTTCTAGCTCGTCCGAATACTAGGCGGCGTCGACGACGCTGATCATTTTGTCCCTCGGCTCACGCAACCGCGCGTGGGGAACGTCGAGTAGCGCCCTGTCACTCACAGGAAGCGCTCATGACCCACCCACTGCCCCGCAGCCCACGCAATCTCGCCGACGCCGACCTCGTCGCGGACCTCCAGCGCGACCTCGGCGCCGACACACTCTTCTTCATCTGCGTCATCGAGGCCGCCATTGGCGTGCAGACCGATGCCGAGATTGGCGAGGGCAACTCCGAGCGAGTTGAAATCGCGCAACTCGATATGGGCTGTCTCGACGAGGCCGCGTGAAACCAACTTCACCCACCACGGAGAGCCCAATGATGACCGACCAAGAACACACGCTGTCTCTGCGTAAGCGCCTCGAGGAGACCAAGCTCGAACTCAAGGCTCAGGACAGCATCCTTGAAGACCTCGAGGCACTCATCGGCCGCAAGGCCCACGGCACAGTCGCGCCGGCCCAAATGCGCGCCGCCGAAGCTGCCTTTGACAAGGCCATCGACGAGGCCGTCGATGGCGCGCCGCCCGCGGCGCTTCGCACGGCGGCCTCTCGTGAAGAGCTGCTCATTCCTTCCTTCGCGCTCTTTGTCTGAGCGTACGCAACCGCCGCGGTGACGCGCCGAGACTCCGCCACATCATTCACTTCTACCCGTTCCCCACTTCAACAACGAGAAATCAATGACCGCAATCACACCTGCTTCGAACCAATACGCCGGCGCTCTTTCCGGTGGCATCGCCGCCCTCACTCCCGGTTCCATCATGCTTCTCCTTCGCCGACGCATGAGCGACATGGACGGACAGATCGACTCCATCATGGGCGAGATTGAATCCAACACTGCGCAGTCGGAGAAGATTCAGGAGCAGGTGGAAGCGATGACAGCCATCAAGGCGGCCATGGCGAACCAGCAGCCTGAAGGGGATGACCCAGTCGCGCTCGGTAACATTGATGTCACGTGGAAGGGCGAGGATATGTCCGCCGCGGATCTTCTCAATCGAATGGGAATCGACATCGAGCGTGAGCGAGCCGAGGGCAACCCGTCGCAAGCGGTGCTGCAGGAGCGACTTGAGGGGGTCGACGAGGCCATCGCGGCCATCGAAGCGCTCGAGGAGGGAAATGTTTGGAGGACACAACTTCCTGATCTTCGCGCCGAGCGCGCCGGCCTCGTTCGTCACCACGCGCATGCCGGCAATGCCTACCAGTCGGACACGGTCACCGGCACCAGTCTCTCCGCCTCCATCGACCGGATGCAGTCCGAGGGACGTCGCATGAACTCCGGAAACGAAGTGCTCATGGTGCGTATGCAGTCCGCCATGCAGCAGCGTTCTCAGTCCGTGACCATGGCGACGCAGATGCTGAAGAGCATCAACGACTCGTCGAACTCCATCGCCCAGAACATCGGTCGCTGACATGGATAGCGCGCAAGCTGCGGCGTCCTGGAAGGCCGGGACTCTCCGACAAGACGAACTCCGTGCGATGGCCGAGCCGCTTCTGCAGCTAGCGCGCCAGAACCTGAAAGCGCGACGCCTCGAAGCCGCGTCGGACTATCTCGAACTGCATTCCCTTGCGGACCCAACTTCTTCGGCGGCGATGAAGACACGCGCAGCCCTCGCGAGGGCTCGCGGACAGGTCGCCAAGGCGAACGCCTACGAAAAGATGGCGTCATGGGTGTAGAGGCCGCGACGAGAGCATCGGCATCGCCGCGGACGCCAACAGCGTCCGACACCGTGTCCAGCGAGCCAATCGCGCAGAGCACGCAGATGCTCGCACCCTCTGGGCAAAGCAGTCTGGGTCAGTCCGCGCCGCTCAGTCGGCAAGACACCCACCAGATCACCACCATCGCGGTCCTCTTGGCGGGCGTCACAGATCCAATGGCCATTCTCGCCGGCCTTCAAGGCGCGGTCCGAGACAGCGGCTCCGAAGCCAGCGCCACCGACGCACAAGCGAACGGAGTTCGACAAGAAGCCGCCGACGCCGCCAGGGCCCACAGCATGGAGCAAGCCGTCGCCGCCGCGGAGAAGGCCATGTCGGGAATGCCGAAGTGGTTGCAGAAGACCATTGGCGCGGTTCTCGCCGTCGTTGGAGCGGTCGCGTCGGTCGTGACGGGAGGCGCCTCCATTGCCCTTACGGTAGTCGGCGCGATTCTTCTGACCGCCGGCAGCGTCTGCGAGTTTTTGGCGGACAAGGGAATCGGCGGCGAAGCGATGCAGTACGTCGCGATGGGTCTCAAGCTCGTCGGGTCCATCGTGATGTCCTGCGGCGCGAGCGCAGGCACGGCGGCCGCTGGCACCGCTGCAAAGGTCGCGGCGATCGCCGCAGACGTCGTCAAGTACACCTCTGCATCGGTCAGTAGCGTCAACGCTGCGATCAACGCGCAGGGCGCGGTTCGGAACTTTCAGGCAACGAACTTTCGCCTCGACGCAGAAGGGCATGCCCTCGCCAGCGAAGAGGTGAGCGCCGAGATGGAGCAAGCCACCGAGCATCTCGTCGCAACCATCGAAACTCACTCGCGCGCCATGCGCCGGATTCACTCGCTTGTAGAGCTCACCGGGCAAACGCGAGCAGCAGTTCATTTCGCCTAAGCCTCTCCTCCAGCAACCAATCGAACGGAACAATTATGGAACCTATTTCAAGTAGCCGCAGCGCGGGGATCTCCGCCGAATCAAGCACCACCGAACGCCTCGACCAAATTCGAATGGGGGCCGGGAGCTCCCCCGAAGAAATGCTCGCCCTTGCATCTCTCGACGTGGAGGAAGCCGCGGACCGCTCGCGACAGACAAGGCGTTTGGACCGCCAAGCGAGTGGCGTACTTCAACGTGGCGCGATTGAGGAGAGACGAGATGCGGCCAAGTGGCAACTCGGATCGCAAGTGTTCTCGGCAGCGGCCTCGGTGGCGACCTCTGCTGCGGAGATGCCGAAATCCAAGGGAATGCAGACCCTCAACAAGAGCCTTGGGGCACTCGGTGATGCCGTGGGCGCTGGCCTGGGATATCGAGCCACACAGCTCAACCAAGACGCCGCGACGCTCGATCTTCACGCCGACGAGGCGCAGCAGCGTGCGGGTGACTCCGGCGAGCATGCCGACGCCCTGGACCAGCACCAAGGCAAACTCATGCAGGCCACCGAGAGCATCGCCCGCCTCAGGCACGACGCCATGATGGCTTCCATTCGAGGCTGACCCACTTTCGCGACGGCTCTAGGGGTAGGGCCGTCGCGTCTCTCCGAGAGGGGCAATCGGAGCGCGCGTCGGGGGCGACGCGGGCTTCCTTCGGTGACCCAGCCTTCGGCGACCGCTGGAGGCTGGGACATCGTCGTTAAGGGAGACTATGCTCCTGCGCGTGAATGAACTCGACGATCTGAAGTACGACGCACAGGGGCTTGTCACGGTGGTGGCGCAGGACGCAGCGAGCGGGACGATACGAATGCTCGCGCACGCGACGCGCGAGGCCGTGGAGGCGACGCTGGCGACTCGCAAAGCGACGTTCTTTTCTCGCTCCCGGCAGTCGCTTTGGGTGAAAGGCGAGTCGAGCGGCAACACGATGCATGTGCGCGAGGTCTGGGCAGACTGCGATGGTGATGCGCTTGTGTACTTGGTCGACCCGGCGGGGCCGTCTTGCCACACCGGCGAAGAAACGTGTTTCTTTCGCCGCTTGCCGAGCGGCGCCGAGGGCAGGGCGCGGAGTGCGTTGCCGATGCTTGAGGCGGAGCTGAGGGCGCGCAAAGAGAGCGGCGGCGAGCGTAGCTACACGCGCAAGCTCTTGGCCGGCGGCGCCGAGCTGATCGGTGCGAAGGTCCGCGAAGAGGCCGACGAGTTCGCGACCGCCGTGGACGACGAGAGCGACGAGCGAGTCGTCAGCGAAGCCGCCGACGTGATGTACCACCTGATGGTCGGACTTCTCTCTCGCGGCGTCGCGTTTCACCAGGTTGAACGCGAGCTGCTCTCACGTTTCGGTACGTCCGGCATCGACGAAAAAGAGAGTCGTACGAAGTAGAGTCAGTTTCCGGGGCGCCGGTTCATCGACGACAGGTGCGGCGCCGTGTGGGACGGCGGCGGGGCGACAATGCGCTGAATGGGGTGGGACTCCCCGTCCGGGAGCGGCGTCATTTCGAGGATGGGAAGGTCTTCCGGGATCGTCGCGTGGAAGTGAAAGTCGTGCAGGTGATTGTGCGAGCGCATCGCTGCGCCAAATGGGTTTTCCGCGAAACCTTGCTCGCCATACCAAGCGAGGAAGCGCTCGATGACGACCTCGTCGTTGTAGTAGATGCGGATCTTCCCGCCGGCGCATGTTGCGAGGACGCGAGCGAGGGTCTCCACGCGCTCTCGGAGCGCTTCGACCTCTTCGTCACTTTTGCCTTCGTAGTTGCTGGGGTAGTTGCCGGCTCCAGCGTTCTCCACCATCAGCGCGCCGAGAAGATAGATGTCGAAGTCCACGCCGTTGTCGTGGGTTCGGTGTCGCGGGCCAGGCGCGTCCAGATCGCCAACGGCGACGACTTGCTCAGGAAAGACACGTTCGTAGTCGTCGAGGCTGGCGAGGAGGTACGAGACGAGGGCGGGGCGTCCCCACCAGTGCTCCATGATGGTGTTTCGCCAGCGCCGGTAGCGACCCTCGGAGAGCGTCGCATGAGGCATCTGCCACTTGCACTGCGGGTAGCCGCGACCACGCTCGCACTCACGAGGCCGCGGGATTGGAATCGGTGGAACCACGCAGCGATAGGGAGAAGCGTTGGCCTCGGGCGCGATGTCTTGTCGCGGCGCGGCGATTTCTTCGGCCTCGGGGTTCGCCTCTTCGCCGCTCTCCGTCGAGGCGCTCGTCGCGGACTCCGAAGTCTCGTCGGGGGATTCGTCTTGGGACGCCGGGGGATCCTCGCGGATTTCGCCGGAGACCTCTTCTTCGCACCCCAGCGCGAGAGAAAACAGTGCCAAGAAGGTGAGGTACTTCACGCTCCGAGCTTAGGTGATTTCGCCCGTGACGCATCCACTTGCTGAGTGGCGGGCCGCGCAGTAGCGTCGCGGCCATGACGAAGAACCTTCTCGAACTCGATGGCTGGGCAATTATTCTGGGGGCCTCAAGCGGTTTCGGAGAGCAGATCGCCCTGACGCTGGCGGACCAGGGCATGAACATCGCAGGTGTTCATCTCGATCGCCGCGCAGGGAAGAAGCACGTCGAGTCTCTGAAGGAGCAGATTGAAGCGAAGGGCCGTAAGGCTGTCTTCTTCAACATCAACGCCGCGGACGAAAAGAAGCGACAGGCCACCCTCGATTCGCTCTTGGAGCACACGGGCAAGAACGGCGTGCGAATCCTGGTTCATTCCCTGGCATTTGGGACCCTTCGTCCTTACTGGGCCGAGGATGACACCCCGCTGATCACGAAGGCGAACATGGACATGACCCTCGATGTCATGGCTCACAGCCTTCTTTACTGGACCCAAGATGTTCTCCATCGCGAGATGATGGGCGAGGGCGGACGTATCTTCGCGATGACCTCCGCAGGAAGCACATCCGTATGGCAAGGCTACGGAGCGGTGAGTGCCGCCAAGTGCGCGCTCGAGTCGCACTGCCGTCAGCTCGCCGTCGAGCTCGCGCCGAAGGGCATCACGGCGAACGCGCTCTGCGCTGGCGTGACCGATACTCCTGCGCTTCGGAAGATCCCGGGCAGCGACACGATGATCGACTCGGCGAAGGTGCGAAACCCATACGGCCGCCTGACGACACCAGCGGATGTCGCGGAAGCAGTCGTCGCGTTGGCGACGCCTGCGACGCGCTGGATCACCGGCAACACGATCTATGTGGACGGTGGCGAGATCGTCGGCGGCTAAGGAGACTCGGGCGCCTGCCAGCGGCCATCGCGTAGCTCGAACCGGGTAGGCCCTGGCAATACAGCAGCCGTGATGGGATGGAGCGCGTCGCCTGGCAGTGCCAGCGTCGGGAACTCCTCTTTCGAAAACACGGGTTGAATCCGAGGGGGTGATGGCGGACAGAGCTGAAGCGCCTGTTCGATGGATTCGCAACCGGCGAGCAGAAGCAGCGTATGGAGCGTGGGCGGCGGGAGAATAATCTCCCCCGCGTTCGCCGCTTCGATAGCGTGTGCGGGGTCCAACCAATCGCCGGCGGTGACCTCCCGTTCATCGTGAACGCCGCTCTCGTGTTCTTCCGCGATGGTCAGGAAGAAGTGGGTGTCATAGCGACGGCGTTCCACCGTGGGTGTGATCCAGCGGGCGAAGGGGTGCAGCTCCGCGAGGTCCAGCCGCGAGTCGAAACGCTCAAGCACATCACCGAAGTGAATGGTTCCATCGTTGAGCTCGTCCCGCGCTTGAGTTCGCTCGTCTTCGTTTACTGAGGAGCCGGTGCATAAGAGCATCGCAGCTTCTTCGAAGGTCTCGCGAATCGCAGCGACGTGGGCGCGCAACGCGAGAGACTCATTGGCCTCGCTCAGCACACCCGCGCACTCGCTCGGGCTACGGCCGTGGCAGTAGCGTTCGAAGGTCGAGTCATCTTCTTCGATGACGCCTCCTGGGAACACGTGAGCGCTCGCCATAAAGCCACTCTTGCCGTGGCGTTTGACGAGGAACACTTTGAAGCGCTCCGCGGCGGGGCGAAGCACGATCAGAGTCGAGGCGTCGCGCGGCTTCGCTGGGTCGGGTTTTGTGCCCGTCATGAACTCAGTCTTCGCTGAGAACGCGCGTGGTCGGAACGCCGATGGCGCCGGCCAGGCGAGACAGCGTTTCGAGGCTTGGCGTGTGCCGTCCAGCTTCAACTCGGGCGATATTTGGCCTGTGAATGCCTGTACGGCGGGCCAAATCGGCCTGCGTGAGGCCGGCTTCGAGGCGGAGCTCGCGAAGGCGCGCGCCAAGACGAACGCCGTCGATGGGGATGCCGCCGCCAGGCGCGGGCGTGTCCTGCGGAGCGAGGGAAGCCGCCTGTAGGCTCAAGGTCGTTCCCGACTCGAGCGTCAGGAGCGCCAGTGAGGCGTCGGGTTCGAGGGAGATGGCGACGACCTCGCTGCCGTCATCTTCTTTGTGAACGGGACGGCGCAGAAGCACGGAGTGACCGTCGCCGAGGATGGCGAGGATCTCGCCACTCCGTGGGCTCACGGTGACGAACTCGAAGCGACGCGCGCGTTCCCGGTCGAGACGACGCGCGAGTGTGGCCACGACACGATCGATGTCGACCTGCGAACGCGTGATGCGTCCGTCGCAGATCTCTTCGACGACATCTTCGACGTGCGCGTCTTCGATGTGCACGAAAGGAGTCGCTCCAAGAGCGCGCAAAAAACCGACGGCGGTGAGGAGCTCGTCTTCGTCGTACGCGTCGGATGCGGCATCGATGACGCACGCGCTATTTCGGTCCGCGGCAACGCCAAGTTCTTCCGGCGCGCATACGCGAACACTGAAGCCGCTCCGCTCAAGTGCGGGCCGCCAGCTGGAAGCAAAATTGTTGCGGTTGGTGAAGAGGGTGACTGTCGCGGTCATCGTTCCTCGAAACGTGAGAGGAGTATGTACCGCACACTGTGGCCATCACTCAACTGTTCGCGAACCAAAAGTTCGTAGGCGGCCGAAATGCCGCACGTGCGCGACCTTGTAAAGCCAACACTTCAAAAAGGCTGTGGGTAGCTTGTGGATAGGTCTGTGGAAAATCGGTGCACTACATGTGCGCAAATTCGTTTCGCACCATGCACGCAGGGGTGAGCGTGTTCGCGTTGTCTGGGCAAAGAAATCGTGATGAAAACGATCGTCCAAGTGCGCGACAGATCGCGAATGCGATCGCGCTCGAATGGACTGACCTGTAGGCATCGAACGTCATTGACACCCTAGGTTGCGATTGCTACTTGAGCGTCGAGCCGCGGATGCGCGCGGCGGTAGGAGGTCGCCGTGTTTAAGTCGACATGCATTTTTGCCGGTAACTCCAACATCCCTCTGAGTGAGGCGATTGCTGACTACTTGGAGATGCCGCTCGGGCGCGCGAAGATCACGCGTTTCTCCGATGGCGAAGTCTTTGCCGAGATCAAAGAGAACGTTCGTGGGGTCGACTGTTACGTCATCCAGCCCACGTGCAAACCCGTGAATGACAACCTCATGGAGTTGCTCGTAATGGTGGACGCGTTGAAGCGTGCTTCCGCCGGAGCCATCACCGCCGTTGTCCCTTATTACGGATACGCGCGACAGGATCGGAAGTCGGCGCCGCGGACTCCTATCACGGCCAAACTTGTCGCAGACTTGATGAGCGCTAGCGGGATCAATCGCGTCGTGTCGATGGACCTGCACGCGAGTCAGATTCAGGGCTTCTTCAACGTACCCTTCGATCACCTCTTCGCGATGCCAGTCTTCCTTGAACACTTGCGACCACGCTTTCGCGACAAGCCTGTTTTCGTGTCGCCGGATGCCGGCGGCGTGGAGCGCACACGTGCGTACGCCAAACGAATGGGCGCTGACCTCGCGATTATCGACAAGCGCCGCCCACGCGCGAACGTAAGCGAGATCATGCACATCATCGGCGAGATCGAAGGGCGTGACTGTGTTCTCCTCGACGACATGATCGACACCGCCGGTACCCTGACGAACGCCGCCTATGCGTTGAAGGAAGGTGGCGCGGCTCATATCTACGCGGCGGCGACGCACGGCGTCTTCTCTGGTCCGGCATTTGAACGAATCGTGGAGTCGCCCCTCGAAGAAGTGATCGTTACGGACACCATTCCCCTTCGAGATGAAGCCATCGGACACCCCAAGTTCCGCGTTCTCTCCGTCGCGAAGCTCTTGGGCGAGACGATCAAGCGCATTCACCACAGCGATTCCGTCAGCTCCCTCTTCGTTTGAGGACGGAAAGTCCGAAAAGTCTCTGACTAAAAACGTCTGAGTTTGACATCGGGCGAGCCACCGGTCACAACGCCGGCCCGCGCAGGCGCGCGGATAAAAGGAGTTCGAGAAGATGGAAACGACGACGTTGCAGGCTGAGGTCCGTACTCAAAGCGGAAAGGGGCCCGCTCGTCGGCTGCGCATGGAGGGGAAGCTCCCGGCCGTAATTTACGGACCAGGACTAGACCCAGTGCCGCTGACGGTGGACCCGGTTACTGTTCGCAAGACCCTCTCGGGGGACCGCGGGCGAAACAGCCTATTCACTATCCCTGTTTCAGGCGCTGACCATCTCGCGATGGTCAAGGACCTGGTTGTAGAGCCTGTCAGCCGCGAGCTGATCCACGTGGACTTCTACTTGGTTTCGAAGGACCGGCCGGTCAACGCCGAGGTCCTCATCACCACGAGCGGTCGCGCCGTTGGTGTGGTCAAGGGTGGCAAGCTCAAGGTTTCGCGTCGCACGCTCAAGATTCGCTGCACGCCCGACAAGATTCCGAGCGTCCTCAACATCGATGTGAGCGCTCTCGATCTCTTCGAGACGCTCAAGGTTAAGGACCTCGATCTTCCCGAAGGTGTCGCCTGCACGCTGAATCCAGAGCACACAATCGTGTCGGTTCTTGAGAACAAGCGCGTTGAGGTTGCCGCGGAAGAAGAGACGGCCGCCGCTGAGCCAGCCGCAGGCTGAAGGAGTGGGCTGCCTCCTCTACCTCCGGGTAGCGGGTAGGCAGCCCGGCACCTCGCCATGTATCTGATCGTAGGACTCGGAAACCCTGGCCCGAAGTATGTTGGCAATCGCCACAACATCGGGTTTTTGGTCGTGGATCATCTCGCTGACGACCTCGGGGTCTCCTTCCGCGAGAAGTTCAAAGGGCTCGTAGGCAAAGGAACGCTCCGCGGCGAGGACGTCATCTTGCTCAAGCCGATGACGTTTATGAACCTGAGCGGTGAGTCCGTTCAGAAGGCGATGGCCTTCTACAAGATCCCGCCAGAGGACGTCATCGTCGTTCACGACGAGCTCGACCTTGAAGAGGGCGTCATCCGGATCAAGAAGGGCGGCGGCACCGCCGGACACAATGGACTCAAGAGCATCGTCCAGCACTGCGGAGGCCCCGACTTTGTACGGATTCGCTACGGCGTGGGCAGGCCCCGAGGCGGGCAGGCCACGGCCAGCTACGTACTTTCGGACTTCAACGCGGACGAGATGGCCGTGCTTGGGGACGGCATCGCAAATGCCATAAAACGCGTGGAAGCCGTGCTCCGCCTTGGCCTCAGCGACGCCATGAATCGATACAATCGAAAGTAGCTGGCGCGGCCCCGGTGATCGGCTATAGGTGGCGCCCCGCATCCGGCGGGGCATTTTACATATCATCCTCGCTCCAGTTTCACTGGGGCCCAAGTCCAGGAGGATCCCTTGGCTGAACAGACCCTCGCGAACCCCGCTAAAAAGTGGGCGCGCGATTACGAAACCGTTTACATCCTTCGCCCCACGGTCGACTCCGACCAGGCGAAGAAGGTCGCAGACCGCGTCCAGGAAGTCATGACCAAGTCCGGCGCGAAGCTGACGAAGGTTGAGACCTGGGGCGTTCGTCGTCTCGCCTACGCCATCGCCAAGCATCGTCGCGGCATCTTCGTCTACATTCGCTTCTCCGCTTTCGGAGACGTGGTGGCGGAGCTCGAGCGTAACCTGCGCCTCATGGAGCAGGTCATGCGTTACCAGACGATTGTCATCGGTGAGCGCGTCGACCTCGACGCCGTCGACGTCAACGCCGAAGAAGCTGTCTTCGACACCATCGAGAAGCTCGAAGACGAAGCTGAGCTCACGACGGCACAGCAGCTTGGTATGGAGGAGCGGAAGCCTGCTCCTCGCGAAGAAGACAAAGCCGAGGGCGCCGCTGAAGGCGACGCCCCTGCTGAGGCCGCAGCCGATGACGCTGCGCCAGCCGAAGCCGCAACGGAAACCGCAACAGCTGAATCGAGCGCAAGCTCGGAGGAAGAGTAAGCCATGTCTGACCGAGATCGCGACCGCGACGAAAACATGGACGACCCGCTTGGACTTCGCCGCCGACGCGGCGGACGCAAGCGCGCGCCGGCCTTCACCGCAGAAGATGACTTCGCCTTTGACTACAAAGACCCGAACCAGCTTCGCTACTTCATCACCGACCGCGGCAAAATCGTCCCGCGCCGCATCAGCGGCCTCACGGCGGTTCAGCAGCGTCAGTTGACGGTCGCCATCAAGCGCGCCCGCAACATCGCTCTCCTGCCCTACACGGCAACGGCCTAAGGAGCACTACGATGGCACGCAACGTTCAAGTGGTTCTCCGCGGCAATGTCGACAACCTCGGCATCTCCGGCGCTGTTGTGAAAGTCCGACCGGGCTACGCACGCAACTACCTCATCCCTCGTGGGCTCGCAGTCATTGCTAGCCGCGCCAACGTTCGTCAGATCGAGCATGAGAAGCAGCTTGCTCTCGCTCGCCTGGAGCAGCGCAAGAAGGAAGCCCAAGAGACGGCACGTCGTTTCGAAGGCCTCACTCTCCACGTGGCCAAGCAGGTCGCCGACGCAAACGACGGCAAGCTCTTCGGAGCTGTCACCGTTTCCGACATCATGGAGGCCCTTCAGATCAAGGGCTTCGGCGACGTCGACAAGCGAAACGTCGTTCTGCCCGAGGAGGACATCAAGTTCACCGGCAGCTACGAAGTCCGAATCCGCATTGCTGCTGGCGTGGAAGCGCCGGTCAAGCTTGAGGTCAAGACAGCTTCGTAATCTTCCGCTCTTCTCGTAAGAGCTGGATGTGAAGAAGGCGCCTCCTTTTCGGAGCGCGCCTTTTTCCTTTCCGTCGCTGCGCGTATCGTGGCAGCGTTCCGTTACCCCCGCGGCGTCCGATGTCTGAACCACGTTTTCGAAAAAAAGGCCCCTCGGGCCCCGAAGAAGCTGCCGCCGCCCTCGGAGTCGGTGGCCGCGTCCCTCCCAATTCACTGGACGCGGAGCGGGCGGTCCTCGGCGGAGTTCTCCTCGCCAACGACGCCATGAATCTCGTCGTAGAAATTCTCACGAAGGAGGACTTCTACTCGCAGGCCAACTCGACGATCTATGACTGCATGCGAGCCATCGCGTCACGCAGTCAGCCCATCGACCAGGTGACGCTGCGCGCGGAGTTGGTCCATCAGCAGAAGCTGCAGGCCATTGGCGGGGACGAGTATTTGTTCGCGCTGACGAATACGATTCCGACGGTGTCGAACATCGAGGCCCACGCCAAGATCGTCAACGACAAGTCCGTCGTTCGGCGGCTTATTACCGCGTGTCATGAAATCGCGGCTTCCGGATACGGCGACTACGGCGAACTCGAAGGGTTCCTCGACACGGCTGAATCGAGCGTCTTCAACGTCGCCAAGCAGCGCGCACGCAACCCGTACGAACACGTCAAAGACGTCGTCATGCGGACCTTCGAAGAGATCAACGAGATGGCCAAGAGGGGAGAGGCCATCACGGGCTGTCCCACGGGCTTCGACAAGATCGACAAGATGACCGCAGGCATGCACCCCGGTGACCTCATCATCATCGCCGGGCGACCCGGTATGGGTAAGACCTCTTTCGCCCTCAATGTCGGGCTCAACGCATGCGTCGCGCGGAAGAACGCGGTGGCCATATTCAGCCTCGAGATGCCGAAAGAGCAGCTCGTCAAACGTATGCTCTGTAGTGAAGCGCGCGTCGATGGAACGCGGCTTCGTACTGGACAGCTCACAAAAGACGACTGGCCGAAGCTCGCCAACGCAGCGGGCATCCTCTCCGAGCTACCTCTGTGGATCGATGACACGCCGGCGATTTCGATGCTCGAGTTGCGCGCGAAAGCGAGACGCCTTCAGAGCGAGGCGAAGGGCCTCGGCCTCATCGTCATCGACTACCTGCAGCTCATGCGTTCGGGGTCGAAGAACGACAGCCGCGAGCAGGAGATCAGTGAGATCTCACGAAACCTGAAGGCCATGGCGAAGGAGTTGAGCGTGCCTGTGATCGCGCTCTCTCAGCTCAACCGCGGTGTTGAGTCTCGAACGGACAAGCGACCGCAGCTCTCCGACCTTCGTGAGTCAGGCGCCATCGAGCAGGATGCGGACACGATTTGGTTCGTCTATCGCGACGAGGTCTACAACCAGGACACCCAAGACCGCGGCGTGGCGGAGATTGTCATCGGCAAGCAACGAGCAGGCCCGACGGGGACCGCGCGCATTCGCTTCTTCAACGAGTACACCCGCTTCGACAACCTCGCCGAGGGTGATTACTACGGCGGTGGCGGAAGCGGCGGCGGCGGCGACGCGTCAGAGTTCCGAGACGGCTGAAGAACGGCCCTTCGCTTGGGCGGCTCGATTCGGTATGCTTCGCCGTGCGCTCGGGCGCACAGATTTGTAGTGGGGAAGACAGACGATATGAGCACACGGCGGCAAACTCTCTTGCGCCTTCTGGCGGTAGTTAGCGTACTTGCGACAATCTCGTGGGAGTCGACGGCGATGGCGGGTGGCGTGGAGTTTCCCGCCGCTGGCACAAGCGCGCTCGGTCGAGGTGGTGCTGCACATGCTCGCCCCGGAGACCCGATGTCGCTGCTCTACAACCCAGCGGCCCTCGCGCTCTCGAACGGAATTCAGATTTCGTTGCAGACGCACTTGGCGCTCTTCAGTTCTTGTTTTCAATCGAGCGGCACCTACGGGATGGCCCTCGATGCGATGCCCCCGACCAACGCGTTCGGAGATGACGCGAGCTTCTCGGGGATGCAGATGCCGGAGGTGTGCAACTCCGGACCGCCCGGCGTGATTCCCGAGCTTGTCCTCAGCTGGCGCGTTCATGAGAGGGTAGGTCTGGCAATTGGTTTTCTTGCGCCGGCGGGTGTCGCGTCCCAGCGCTACGGCGAGTCCACGACGCTTCCGAACGGGCGGACCTACATCGGAACCCAGAATGGATTGCCCGCTTCGACTCGCTACATGCTCGTCGAGTCGAACGTTCTGCTCGCGTTTCCTACCATCGGCATCGGCGTCTCAGCGCATCCACGTTTGCACTTTGGCCTCGCCTTCGGTTCCGGCTTCGGCATCTTCGACTTGGCCTCGATGACGCGCGCCACGAGCGGCGATGACTTTGGTGGCGATGTCCTCTCGGAGGTGTCCGCATCGGACCCCTTTGTTCCTCGTGTGACGGCATCCATTCACGCCGTTCCCCATGACAACCTCGACATCTCGCTGACCTTTACTTGGACCGACGACGTTGAAGCGGAAGGTGACCTTCGGCTCCAGTCTGGCTACTACCAAGACGAGGTGTACGGAGACCTCACGGTGCCCGGCGCCACATTCGGCGTTCCTCAACCCTGGCAGCTTGCCCTCGGCATCCGATACGCGCAGCGCCTGGCTCCGCGTTCACGGGCGACAAATCTCTCCCAGCTTAGCGGTCAAGTTGAAGACGAGATGAGCAACGAGCGGTGGGACATCGAGTTCGACATCGTCTACGAGCGCAACTCGGCCATCGACAATCTCACAACGGATCTCCCAGCGTGCACGGACCCTGCCCGTTGCGGAACCGCTTTCCAGAACGATGCCGGAACACGTTGGGGCCTCGCTATTCCGATTTTCCCCACGGCGATTCAGCCATCGCTGCCAGAGAACAATCAGCTGCCCCACCGCTTCAAGGATCAGCTCTCCCTTCGCCTCGGTGGTGACTACAACATCGTTCCTGGCTTCGTGACGGCGCGTGCCGGCGTTTCCTACGAGACGATGGGCGTGGAAAGCGGCTTCGAGCAGATCGACTTCCAACCCTTCCAGCGAGTCGGCGTTCACGTCGGCGCGACGATGCGCTTCGGAAACTTCGACCTCTCCCTCGCGTACGCCCATCTGTTCCAGTCGTCTGCGACGAACACGGATGGCCAGATCACGGAGACCAACGCCCTCTACGGCCTTGCGGAACTAGACGGTCGGTCGACGGACTCTATCCAGCGAAGCGTTCAGAACAACGGCACCATTCGCTCGAACTTCAACGTGTTCAGCCTAGGCCTGACCTATCATATTCGCTGAACGCGCCCTCGATTCTTAGCCGTAGGCGGCGCCAGGAGACCTCATGAAAGTAAACGTGCTCGGCGGAGGCCCCGCGGGGCTCTACTTTTCGATTCTGCTGCGGAAGGCTCGGCCTGATGCTGAGATAACGGTCTATGAGCGGAATGCCCCGGACGATACGTTCGGTTGGGGGGTCGTGTTTAGTGATGAGACGCTGGGTCACCTGGAGGCGGCGGACCCCCCGACGTTCAAAGCCATCCGTGAGGACTTCGCGTATTGGGACGCCATCGACCTGATCCATGACCACGCGGGCAAGACGAGCCGCGTGCGCTCCGGGGGTCACGGCTTTTGCGGGATTGGCCGCCGAAGTTTGTTGCTTCTGCTTCAGGAGCGAGCCCAGGAACTTGGCGTGGAGCTTCGATTCTCAACGCCGGTGGAAGACATCGAGACGCTTCGAGACGCTGACCTCTTCGTCGCCGCCGACGGCGTGAACTCGCGGACGCGTGAGCTCTACGCGGACGCTTTCCAGCCGAGGGTGACGATGGGCGGGAGCCGCTTCATCTGGCTCGGCACAGAGCAGTCACACGAAGCCTTCACGTTCATCTTTCGACAGAACGAACACGGCACCTTTCAGGTGCATGCCTATCAGTTCGACGATTCGACGAGCACGTTCATCGTGGAGTGTGACGCGGAGACGTTCGCGCGCTCGGGTCTGGCGGAAGATGACGAGGACGCCGCGATCGTGTACTGCGAGAAGCTCTTCGCGCCGGAGCTGGATGGGCACAAGTTGATGGCGAATCGCTCGCGCTGGATTCGTTTTCCGGAAGTCGTCTGCCGGCGATGGACGCACGAGAACATGGTCATCATCGGCGACGCCGCCCACACCGCGCACTTTTCCGTGGGCTCTGGGACGAAGTTGGCGATGGAGGACTCCATCGAACTGGCGAAGTGTATCGCGGAGGGCGCAGACGTAGGCGCAGGGCTGGCACGCTACGACGACGAGCGACATGACCTCGTGGCAAGAACGCAGCGCGCGGCACAGCAAAGCCAGCGCTGGTTTGAAGAGGCGCCGCGCCATGTGAAGCACCCGCCGGAGCGACTCATGTTCGCGCTCCTAAGCCGAACGCGCCGGGTGACGCACGAGAACCTGCGCCTCCGCGACGCGAGCTATATTGAGGGGGCGGACCGCTTCTACGCCAGCTCCGTAGCCGCCGAAGGAAGCACAGAAACGAAAAGCGCGGCGCCGATTCCGCCGATGTTCACGCCCTTCAAGCTCGCGGGCCTCACGTTGAGCAACCGCGTCGTGGTGTCTCCGATGTGCCAGTACCGCGCGACGGATGGTGTTCCAAACGACTGGCATCTTGTGCACTTGGGGAGTCGCGCCGTGGGTGGCGCGGGGCTTCTCTTCGCCGAGATGACCAACGTGTCCGCCGAAGCGCGCATTACTCCTGGATGCACCGGGCTCTACACCGATGAGCAGCAAGAAGCCTGGGCGCGAATCGTTCGCTACGTGCACGCGGAGTCGGACGCGAAGATTGCGATTCAGCTCGGGCATGCGGGACGAAAGGGCGCGACGAAGCTCCCGTGGGTTGAGGGCTACGATGTGCCTCTTGGCGAGGACGAGGCCTGGCCGCTCCTTGGGCCATCGGCCATCCCTTGGACAGACGCTCATGCCGTACCGCGCGCCATGGAGCGCGCCGACATGGACCGCGTCGTGAAGGATTTCGTGGCGGCGACGCGTCGCGCCGAAGCTGCCGGTTTTGATATCGTCGAGGTGCACCTGGCCCACGGCTACCTGCTCTCGTCGTTTCTTACGCCGCTCTCGAATCAGCGCGGCGATGAGTACGGTGGAAGTCTCGAAGACCGGGCGCGCTTCCCCCTCGAGGTTGTCGCCGCCGTGCGGGCGGCATGGAAGGGTCCTCTCTCCGTGCGCATTAGCGCCACAGACTGGGTCGAGGGAGGCTTCGATATTGAGGACGCCGTGCAGCTTGCTGCATGGCTCAAGGTGGCGGGGGTCGACCTCATTGACGTGAGCGCGGGTCAGACATCGCCGGACGCGAAGCCGGTGTATGGCCGCGCGTTTCAGACTCCCTTCGCCGAGCGCATTCGCAACGACATCGGCATGGCCACGATGGCCGTTGGCAACATCATGGACGCGGACCGCGTGAACACGATCTTACTCGCGGGCAGAGCCGACCTGGTGGCGATGGCTCGCGCGCACCTGGCGAACCCCTACCTGACGCGACACGCCGCGGCGAACCTTGGCGTCGAGGTTCCGTGGCCGAACCCCTACGCTGCGGCGGCGAGCGTTGCCCCGAAGATGTTCGGAGACGAGTGAGCACCTGGAGCCCGCCCCCGAACAGCGTGGTTCGTGGCTCCGCTCATCGCGTCGACGCGGCGCGTTATGCCGGTCGCTACGCCGCCGTTATTCTTGTTCTTGGCGGGCTTTTTCTTTCACTGGCCATGCTGTGGACGGGGGAGCGTCTTTTTGAGGACTCCCTCGGTCGCCGCATCCGGGAGGCCCATGCTGCTCCTTGGGAGGTGACGTGCTTCGCCCTGATCCTCATGGGGGCCGGCGCGAACAAGAGGCTCTTCGGTGCAAAGCGACGTGTGCTCTTCGCCCTCGGTTCGGCGGTGGCGTTGAACGTAGGCGCGACGATCGTGCTTACGGGCATTCCCCAAGAGTCCCTCGCGCTGACCGTTTTCGCGGCGGTGGCGGCGGCGTGCGCGTTCATCGGGGCCCGCTTCTCGCTCGGGCCCTGGGTCGTATTCGCGTTCTTGGCCCTCGGCCTGTCGTCCACGGCGGGAGCAGGCTTTTCGGCCCGCCTTCCACCGGGCAGCGACGGGGACTGGGCCATTGTGAGTCTGGTGATGGGCGCGGGCGCCGCCCTTGGGCACATCCCCTTTCTTCGAGGGCTGTCGCGCTCCGCAGAGGCGTCCGAAGCGTCTTCCCGCTGACCCCCTCGACGTCGCGGCCGCTTTCCGATAAACCCGGCGCTATGACCGACTCACTTGCCGTCGATACGATCCGTGGCCTTTCGATGGACGCTGTCCAGGCTGCTAACTCCGGGCACCCCGGGACGCCCATGTCCCTCGCCCCACTGGGCTGGGTAATCTACTCGAAGCTCATGCGTTTCGACCCCGCACAGCCCGACTGGCCGGGCCGTGACCGGTTCGTGCTGAGCTGCGGTCACGCGTCCATGCTTCAGTACTCGTTGCTGCATCTCAGCGGCTACGACCTGAGCTTGAGCGACATCAAGAACTTCCGGCAGTGGCACTCGAAGACGCC
>JBGCFM010000062.1:0-177744 GCA_045106895.1 Polyangiales bacterium
TCCTCGCCAGCTCATGGTTGGGTACGAGTGCGAAGCCACCAGTCGCGACGTTTCCCTCGACGACGAAGAGCTTTCCGAGTTTCGATGGTGCTCACGGCAAGAAGCCCGAGACGCCCTCGCTCGAAAGGCGGACTTCTTCGTTCCGCCACCGCTCTCCCTGGCCCACGGGCTCATCCAAGCCTTCGCTGCGGACGAGTAGCTTAAATCAGTTCTCTCGGAACGTTTGTCGGTACCCTTCCGGCGATGAACGCACGCGCAGTCCGAATCCGAGAAGCGGGTGGCCCCGAAGTTCTTGAGCTTGGCGAGATCACCATCCGGCCGCCTGGGCCGCACGAAGTCCGCGTCGCGGTGCGAGCGGCCGGACTGAATCGGGCGGACTGCCTTCAGCGTCGCGGCGTCTACCCAGCGCCCAAAGGAATCGTTCCGGATGTTCCTGGGCTTGAGTACGCCGGCGAAATCGAAGTATGCGGCGAAGCCGTGACCGAACTCGAGGTGGGTCAGCGCGTCATGGGAATCGTCGCCGGCGGCGGCATGGCCACGCATCTCGTTGTGCACGCGCGAGAGTGTGTTCCGGTGCCGAAGAGCATGTCCTTCGAGGATGCCGCGGCGATCCCCGAAGCGTTCTTCACCGCATACGACGCTCTCGTTCTGCAAGGCGGAATGGTGAGCGGCGATCACGTTCTGATACACGCAGCCGGTAGCGGCGTGGGCACGGCCGCGATTCAAATCGCGCGAGCTCTTGGCGGGCGCACGATGGGCACTTCACGAACCGCCGAGAAGCTCTCGCGCTGTTCCGAACTTGGTCTCGACCATGAGCTACTCGTGACGGAAGGAACCTTCGCAAAGCGTGTTCGCGGGCTCGGCGGCGCGGACCTGATCCTCGACACCATCGGCGCCAAGTACCTGAGTGACAACATCGCGTCGCTGCGTGCCGGAGGACGCATCGTCGTCATCGGTCTCCTGGGCGGCATCAAAGGTGAGCTCAACCTGGGTCAGCTGCTCGGAAAACGCGGGACGATTCACGGGAGCGTACTTCGCTCCCGGCCACTGGAAGAAAAGATCGCCCTAGCTCAGCTCTTCGCGAAGCGTGTGCTGCCTTTGTTCGAACGAGGCGCACTTCGCCCCGTCATCGACACTGTGATGGACATGAATGGGGTTCAGGCCGCCCACACTAAGATGGAGGCAGGGAAAACCTTCGGGAAAATCGTCCTCCGCTGGAACGAGTGAGAACTCCGGCGGGAAGAACTACGGACGTGGAAGCGTAGTATCGACGATGGGCAGGAAGTGGAAGGGGTACTTCGTGCGCAGAGCGCGGCGTGGAGCGGTGGCCTACATCGTCTTCGGCGGGCTCATCGTCCACGTCGTCGTGATGAGCACGGTCATGGGTGGTCTCCCAGACCGGCTCTGGGCCATCGCCGTGGGGACCATCGTCGCGCTCTTCGGTGTCGCACTGATCGGCGCCGGCATCCGGTACTGGGGCGGGTATCGGCACCCTATCTTTCGCGCGCTGGGCGATGATGCTCCAGAACGTCTGGGTAAGGCCGTCGGCGAGGTCGAGCGCGAGATGGAACGCGCCCAGGTCTTCGGCAGCTGGGACGGCCGAGTCTACGTGAGCGACCATTGGCTTCTGTCTGGAGGAGTCCTCGTACGGCTCTCGGATCTCGTCTGGCTGTACCCCAAGACCACGAAGCACTCGGTCAATCTCATACCCACGGGCACCACTCGCTCCGTCGAACTCTTCACCACAGACCGGAGCGGCTACCGACTGCTCCCGCTTACGGTGAACGCGCACGAGGGCGCCGATGCGCTCTATGCGGAGCTACTCAAGCGCGCACCGTGGGCTTTCGCTGGTTTCCGCCCGGAGTGGCGCGAGCAGTGGGAGCGGATCGCGCGTGAGGTCGAGTCCAAGGTCGCCGCCCGGCAGTCCGAGTCATACCGCGACTAGCTCGCTAGGCAGCGGCGGCGTGGGCTTCCCAGGTGACAACAACACTCGGAAGCAACATCGACGCGACGGAGCAGTACTTCTCCACGCTGAGCTTCACGGCGCGCTGCAGCTTGTTGTCGGGAATCTCTCCGCCAACTTCGTAGCGAAGGTGCACCGACTCGTAGACCGCTGGGGTCGCGTCGGCACGTGTGCCCTCCACGGAGACTCGAAGCGATGTGAGGGTGTGCTTTTGCTTCTCGAGAATGAGCACGACGTCGATGGACGCGCAGCCCGCGAGGCTCGCCAGGAACATCTCCATGGGACGCATGCCGGCGCCAATCCCGCCATGCTTCTCAGGACCATCCAGGGTGACTTTGACGCCGTCTTCACTGACGGCTTCGAAGGCCATCGCGCCGGTTCGAGTGAGCTCGAGCTTCATTGGACGAGCTCAAGTTCGCCGGCTCCATCAAAGAGCGGAGAGGAGAGGTAGCGGTCGCCGCGGTCGCACAGGACGCAGACGAGAAGCCCGCGCTCGAGCGTCGCGGCCACGCGCTGTCCACCGAGGGCGGCTCCGGCCGCGCTGGCGCCGACGAAGATGCCGTGCTTGGACGCGAGAAGACGCGCGTGCGTTTCGGCATCTGTCTGGTTCATGTCGATGACCTCGTCGACGCGTTCCGGCTCAAAGATCTTCGGAAGGTACTCTTTGGGCCAGCGGCGGATGCCGGGAATGCGTGAGCCGTCTTCGGGCTGAAGACCGACGATGCGGACGGCTTCGTTTTGTTCTTTGAGATAGCGGCTCACGCCCATGATGGTGCCCGTCGTGCCCATCGCTGAAACGAAGTGCGTGATCTTGCCCTCGGTGTCGCGCCAGATCTCCGGGCCCGTCGTCTCGTAGTGAGCGCGCCAATTGTCGCCGTTGGAGAACTGATCGAGCATCAAGTAGTCGCCGCCGGCCGCTCGGTCGCGCGCAAAGTCGATGGCCGCCTCCATGCCTCCGTCGGCGGGGGTCAGCACGACCTTGGCGCCGAGGCCACGCATCGTCTTCACGCGCTCGGCGGTGCTGCTCGCAGGCATCACAAGCTCGATGTCGAAACCGCGGGCGGCGGCGATCATCGCCAGCGCGATGCCGGTGTTTCCGCTCGTTGGCTCGATGAGCGTCATGCCTGGCTTCAGGTCGCCGCGCTCCTCGGCCCGCCGGACCATGGACCACGCGGCGCGGTCTTTGACACTGCTGCCGGGGTTATTGCCCTCCATTTTGCCGAAGAGGCGAACCTCCGGGTTGTCCGTTCCCGTGGGGAGTTCCACGAGCGGAGTGGAGCCAATGCGATCCGTGATGGACGTTCCAGTCATGGCCAAGGCGTAGCGCGGAGAGGTGCAGCCGGCTAGTCAGGCCTCCTGGGGCTTGTGTTTCGACTGGCGACGCGAGGGACTCAACCCCATGATCGGGCGCGAAGGAAGCTCTTGTGAAGGAAGAACGCGCTCACCCCCCCAGTCTCGTGACGGAACCGACGAACTATCGGGGCCTCGAGGCGTGTATCGATTCCATCGTCGAGAGCTATAAGGGCGACGAGCCCATCAATAACCTCGAAAGTTCGAGCCTCCCCAACAAGCAGAAGGTCATCAAGGGACTCCTCGAGCTCGAACCGATCCTCTACATGGGCTTCTTCGCCACCCGCGCGCTCAACCACGACAACCTTCGGCATGAGCTTGCTGAACACATGTATCGCGCCCACGACATCCTGGTCGCGCAGATCGAACGAGCCCTCACCTACGAGCATTGGGTGGGTCGTTGCAGCGAGTGCCCTCAAGCGGGCGACGGCGAGAAGGTGGTTCTGCAGCTCTTCCACGCGCTCCCGGAGGTGCGGCGGCTGCTGAGCTTGGACCTTCAGGCGGCCTTCGAAGGAGATCCCGCGGCCGAGAGCATCGAAGAGATCGTCTTCTCGTACCCTTCGGTGAAGGCCATCACGGCGTACCGAATCGCCCACGAGCTCTGGAAGCTCAAGGTTCCCTTGCTCCCACGTATTCTCACGGAATACGCCCACAGCCGAACCGGCGTAGACCTTCATCCGGGCGCTGAGATCGGCGAGAGCTTCTTCATCGACCACGGCACTGGCGTTGTTATCGGGTCGACGAGCATCATCGGGGACCGGGTCAAGCTCTACCAAGGTGTCACCTTAGGCGCGCTCTCTGTTCCGGCGCGCGATGCGGCGAAGGAAAAGCGACACCCCACGCTCGAAGACGACGTCACGGTCTACGCCGGCGCGACGATCCTGGGCGGCGAGACCGTCATCGGCGAGGGCAGCGTCATCGGGGCCAACGTATGGGTGGTCAAGAGCGTCGAAGCTGGCTCGAAGGTCTTTGGGCGCTCCCGCTAACCAGCCGCCATGAAAACTGAACTGAGAAGGCTGGTGGCGCTCGCCGCCCCGCTTGCTGTGCTGCAAATCGCTATGAGTGCACTCGGCGTCGTCGGCATGGCCGTGGTGGGTGAGCTCGGCGTTCATCCGGAGCTCGGGCTGAACGCGGCCGTCGAACAAGGCGCCGTTGGCCTCGGCAATACGCTCTTCTTCGCCGTGGCTGTTCTCGGCATGGGCGTCGTTTTTGGCTTTGACCCACTTATTTCCCAAGCCGTTGGAGCCGGCGAAGACGAGGGCGCACGCCGTCTCACGTGGCAAGCGGGCTATATGGCCGTTGGCGCAGCGCTCCTACTGATGTTGCTGATGGTCGTCGTCGTTCTGCTGTTGCCATCCACGGCACTGGAAGCGCAAACCGCGGAGGCCACGGGGCGTTATCTCTTGTGGAGGGCCCCTTCTCTTCTGCCATTCCTCGTCTCCGCGGCGGCGCGGGCGTATCTCCAGTCCATTGGGCGAACGCGGCCGCTCATCCTCGCCGCGCTCGTCGCTAACTTGGTCAATATTCCGCTCTCGTTGAGCCTCGTCCTGGGAGACGCCGGACTCGCGCGCATGGGTATCCCTGCCCTTGGCCTCCCGGCCCTTGGCGCAAGTGGGGCGGCTGTCTCCGCATCGGTCTCCTTGGCCGTGATGGGTCTCTTATTGCTGCACGCCACCTCAAAGGTGGGGCACTTCGACAAAGCCCCGCCCGACAAGGCCGTGCTCCGCCGTGGCCTCTCTTTGGGCGCTCCCTTAAGCCTGCAGCTCGGCGCGGAGGTCGGCGCCTTTGCGCTTGTGTCCTATTTCGCAGGTACCTTGGGAGCCGCCGTCCTCGCAGCCCATCACATCGCACTAAGCCTCGCGAGCATTCCCTTCCAAATCAGCATCGCTCTCGGCGCGGCGGCGGCGGTCCGCGTTGGCGTGGTCATCGGGGAGGGGAAGGACCCCGCCGGTCCGCGTCGCGCTGGGTATTGCGCGATTGGCCTCGGGGCACTTCTCTCCTGCCTCGCGGGGACTCTCTTCGCCACAATGCCCGGCTCTTTCGCGAAGCTACTGGCGACGGACGCGGATGTGCTTCAGGCGGCGGCGTCTCTCATCATCATCGCCGCAGCGTTTCAGCTGGTGGATGGAGCGCAGGCGATCACCGCGGGCGCTCTTCGCGGCGCCGGCGACACGCGCGCCACCATGCTCGCGAATATTGCGGGTCACTACGGCATCGGGCTGCCCATCGGCGTCACCTGGTGCTTCATCTACGACGGTGGCGCCCCGGCACTCTGGTGGGGGCTCAGCGCCGGGCTTGCCGTTGTCAGCGTACTCCTCGTCGCTCGTTTCCACTGGGTCAGCGGCGGCGGGCGCCTCTCCCGCGTCTGACGCGAGCCACCCCCCAAAGCCCCCAAAGAGCTAAGATCATTGGGAAAGTGCCCGAAGCAGAGCCCACGCTGCAGCCGGAGTCCACCAGCTCCGCCACCTGCGTTTGAGGTGACGTGGGTTCGGTGGGCCGCTCGGCGGCGCTGGGCTCGGCGGTGCTGGGCTCGGTGGTGCTGGGCTCGGCGGTGCTGGGCTCCGCCGCAGGCACGTTCGCTTGGTCGGGAGCGGCGGCGGGCTCCGGCGCCGCAGCGGGTGCCGGCTCCAGCAGAGGCGGCCAGCCCGGCGGCGCCGACGACCCTGCCGCGATGCCTAGCGACTCGACGTCGTCCAAGAGCAGCTCACCCGGCCAACGTGTCTCCGCGCTCTCCCAGATCGACTCGGCGGTGGCGTAGCGACGCGCCAAGCGACGTTGTCGGTGCGCGTTGGCGCAGCTCGAGTGACGGACAAGAAAACGAACGTAGAACCCGCTGTTGCCCCGTCGTGCCCAGACTCGCGGGACGAAGCGGTGGGGATGCGGCATACGAAGTGGCGCTGCCGCGGCACGAAGAGTGAGGTCATCGTGTTGGTTTGGGGCAAAGCGGTGGCGCATGCGGGTCAGAGTCCACTGGCCGCTCTCGCGCGCACGCTGCGAGAGGCCGAGGCGGCGGATGTGATGGTAGCCGACGCGGTGGCCCAAGCGGAACGCGTACTCCGTCACGACGGCGCCCGGCTTCTGCCGAAACTGCTCGTCCATGAGCGCGCCGTAGAGCTCAGCGACGCTGCCCGCGGCCTCTCGTCCCAGGCGAAGTTCCGTCGGCGCGACGACCGATTCGCGGTTCGCCACTTCGTAGTGCTCCCCCTTCGCCAAGACGTAGAGAAGCAGCTCCTGCTCCCCTGGACTGTTGATCGTCCCAAGGCGCACGGGCACCACTAAACTATCGGATTCATAGGACAATTGAATAGGCGAGAGCACCATTCGGTCGGCCACGACGTGAGCTCGTGTCGGGTCCACGGTGGCAAAAACGAAGCGATGTCCCGTCTCGATGTACGCACGCAGGGCAGGCTCGGCGGCGGCGGGAAGATTGAGACCTCGCTCACGAACGAAGTCGAGGAGGCTTGTCGACTCCGTCGCGCTAAGGACCGAGATGTCGTACTCGTCGAGGGCCCACTCGTCGACAACCTCGACCGGCGGCTCCGTGGGCTCAGCGAAGCTCACGCCACCACCGCCGCCGCCGCCCGTGCTGCTGAGACTGACCGCCCCCCGAGCCCTACGCCGACGTGGGCGACGACATCCCGGAAATACGTGCTGGACCCGCGGCGCCGTGAGGCGGTCGAGGTTTCGAAAGATCGACCCGGGCACCGTCTGAACCTGATCTCGCTCGATAGACGTAGGGACCGGCAAGATCATCGAGATTGGGACTTTGGGGCCGTCGTAGGCTGGCTCCATGGTGAGAACGGTCTTCACTCCATCGCGCACGATGAACACCGCCGCCGACGGGCTGTAGCCTGGGTCGCTGGTGATCCCGGTGTTGACGCTGCCGGCCTGCACGGTCGGTCTCCGGAAGACCATGCACGCGCACAGAGCGGACGCGGAGCGAGGCGCGGGGAGAAGAGTCGCGACGAGGAAAACGGCGAAGACGAGCAGACGCATGCGCCTACGACCCGCGAAGAGGGTGATCCGTGGGTCCTTTTTTCCCCTTTCGAGCCTTCTGTATACGCGAGCCACAAAGCACCGTAATTACTCAACTTTTGTCGCACAAGGGGCAAAGCGGACGGGAACGAGCTCTCCTGACTCGATGCGTCCGCGGAGAACTCGGCGCAAGACCTTTCGGGATGGCCCCAGGGGCAACTCGGACAGGATCACGTACTCACGAGGCTGCTCCGGCTTCGCCAACCTCGAAGCTATATACCTGAATACATTGGACATTTCGCCGTCCGCCGCCGAACTCATGACCAGAACGGCGACGAGCTCCTCGCCTAAACGCGCGTCCGGGCGACCCACCACGGCGGCCTCCAGGACGCTTGGCACCTCACGAAGCACCCCTTCCACGTTCGCCGGGACCACGTTGTGACCTCCGCGGATGATGAGGTCCTTCAGGCGGTCGAGCACGCGCACGCAGCCAGCGTCATCGATCACGCCGAGGTCTCCGCTTCGAAGCCAACCATCCTCGAACGCCTCCGACGTGGCTTCGTCATCGTGGAGGTATCCACTCATCACGTTCGTGCCGCGAATCTGAATCTCACGTCGCTGGATTCGAACCTCGACGCCGGGCGACGGAAGCCCACATGAGCCGACGGTGTTTTGATGGTGCGGTGCGTCGATGGAAGTGAACGACGCCTCCGTCAAACCGTAACCTTCTCGCACCTCTGCGCCGAGTCGCGCTTCCGCCGCGCGTCGCGTCGCTTCACTCAGCGGCGCACCCGCGCTGAGACACCACCTCAAAGTTGGTAGCGGCTCTCCCTCTGTCTGCGCCCAGCCGGCGAACATCGTCGGAACACCGGCGATGAACGTGACGTCAAAACGAGCGGCTGCGTCGAGGCTCGCCTTCGCGTCGAAACGCTCGACGAGGAGGACACGCGCTTTCGCCGCGAAGGTCGCGAGGAGAGTCGTCCGAAGTCCGAAGCTGTGGCAGAGCGGAAGCGTCGCGAGGACGACGTCGTCGGGCGTGAAACGAAAGGTCTCGCGCACCAAGTTTCGGGTGTGCTCCGAGACGCACCGGTGTGAGATTCGCGCCACCTTCGAGCGACCGCTCGTTCCCGAAGTGGGTAACCAGAGGGCGTCGCCGCTGGGCGGCTCGATCATGCAAAAACCACTTGTTTTGGATGCATTCTTGTCGCCATCTGGGGCAATCGAATGGACCTCTGGGGCGAGACTCCGCTCGCAGACAAGCAACTCCGCGCGCACCTCACGGAGCCTTCGAAGGACCTCGGCGTCGGGAAGCGTCCGGACGAATGGCAGCACCGTCAGACCGGCGTAGGTCGCGCCGAAAAACGCGACGACGAAATCTTGATTGGACTGGAGGAAGACGCCGACGCCATCGCCGGGTCGCGCGACCTCACCAAGCCGCTCCGCGAAACGAAGAGCGAGTGAGTGGAGCTCGCCGTACGTGACCTGCACATCACCGACGAGGGCAAGGGAGTCAGGACACTCTCGCGCGGCGTCATACAGAATCGTTCCGACATGATGTTCCATCGCGAAGAGCATACGCGTCGCCAACTCATCGGCGATTAAAGTTTCGCGCCGCCGACTGAAATCGGACGCGCGATCGCGTGCTGCGTACTATGGTCGCCGACATGAACCCTCCGGCTGCTCGTGCTTCTGTCGTCGTCTCTTCTTTGGCTCTTCCTTTTCTCCTCGCGTCGTTGCTCTCATGTGGTTCGACGCCGGTGCCACTCGCGAGCGTTCCCCCGCTCGAAGAACACGACCCGAACGACGACATCACGAGCGATGAAACGAACGCGCAGCCGGTGAGCGTGGCGGACGATTCCTTCCCTGGTCTCTACGCGGAGACGGCAGGTTTTCGCGCCGGCCGGCCCGCCGCGATGTCCTTCACCCCCGACGGGAACCACCTGCTTTTCCTTCGTTCTGAGGCAAGAAACGGGCAGCGCAGCCTCTACACTCTGGACGTCGCCACACGTGAAGAGAGCGTCCTGCTGACGGCGGAGCAGGTCCTTCAAGGTGACAGCGAAGAGCTGAGCGCGGAGGAGCGCGCGCTCCGTGAACGACTCCGCATGACGGCGAGCGGAATCACGAGTTACAAACTTTCTCCCGACGGCTCACAAGTCCTTGTTCCGCTCAGCGGTCACCTCTACATCGTGACCCTTGAGACGCGCGAAGTTCGCGAGCTTGCAAGCGACGGTGGATACGCAAACGACCCACGCTTCGCGCCCGACGGTCGACATGTCGCGTGCGTTCGAAATGGAGAGCTCTACGTCATCGACGTCGCCTCGGGTCGACAGCGTCGCGTCACGCGGCGACGTGGTGAACATGTTGTAACGGGGCTCGCCGAGTTCGTCGCTCAAGAAGAGATGAGTCGTTACCACGGCTACTGGTGGTCACCCGACAGTCGCTCCATCGTCTATCAAGAAACCGATACCGAAGGAGTCGAGACTCTTTACGCGGGCAACCCCATCAACCCGTCGTCGGAGCCGCACGGTTCGCCGTATCCACGCGCCGGAACGGCGAACGCCAAAGTGCGCTTGGGTGTCGTCTCCCGCAACGGCGGGCGCACTCGCTGGATCGACTGGGACAGTGAACAATACCCCTACCTGGCCAGTGTAAAGTGGCGCGCCGAGACGCCTCTTGCGCTCGTCGTTCAAGACCGCGCACAGCAAAACGCTGCGGTCCTCACCGTCGATCCACGCACGGGAAGAACGACCACCGTTCACGAAGAACACGACGACGCTTGGCTCAACATCGACCAGACCGTTCCGCGATTCTTAGACGCCGAACGTTTTCTCTGGAGCACGGAACGAAACGGCCGCTGGCAACTCGAAGTGCGCACCGTTGGTGGCGACGCGCGATACGTCAGCGCAGCAGAACTTGGCTACGAACGAATCCTTCGCGTCGACGCCGACAACGTCTGGATCTCGAGCGCTCCAGCGCCCGGCGAGAACCAACTCGTTCGCATCACCCTCGGCGAGAGTGACGCCACATCCACGGTGGTGAGCGAAGCGCGCGGAATGCACAGCGCAACGTTCGGAGCGAACGGGCTTTGGGTGCACGAGCATCACCCCGAAGCGGGCCAGGCCACCTGGACGCTCAAACGAAACGAAGAGACACTCGGTCCCGTTCGATCCGTCGCCGAAGCGTTTCCCTTCGACGTGAACATCGAGTTCCACGAAGTCGGCGAAGAGCGCTTTCGTGCTGCCGTGGTGCGGCCCCGCAACTTCGTCGAAGGACGGAAATACCCCGTGCTTGTCAGTGTCTACGGCGGGCCGGGCTACGTGAAAGTGCGACGCCAGAGTGAGCGCTGGTTGCGCGAACAGTGGCAAGCTGATCATGGCTTCATCGTTGTGAGCGTCGACGGTCGTGGGACGCCGGGGCGTGGACGAGAGTGGGAGCGCGCGATCCGCGGAAACGTCATCGACGGACCTCTCAACGATCAGGTCGCGGGCGTGCAGGCACTCGCTGCGCTTGTTCCGGAAATGGACATCGATCGCGTCGGAATTTATGGCTGGAGTTTCGGCGGTTACTTCAGCGCGATGGCCGTCGCACGACGTCCGGACATCTTCAAAGTGGGCGTCGCCGGAGCGCCCGTTTGCGACTGGCAGGACTACGACACGCACTACACGGAGCGTTTCATGGGCCTCCCGAGCGAAAATGAAGAAGGCTATCGCGTCTCCAGCGTCCTCACTTACACGGACGAACTTCGGCGGCCTTTGATGATCATCCACGGCACGAGCGACGACAATGTGTACTTCGTTCACGCGCTGAAGATGAGTGACGCCCTCCTCCGAAGCGGCGCCGCACATGAGTTCGTCGTGCTCGCTGGGTCCACGCACATGGTCGCCGACCCCAACGTGGCGAGCGCCCTTCAGTCCCGCGTCATGCGTTTCTTGTCCGCCGGCCTCCGCGACGCCCCATGAAGCGGCGCCTGCTTGAAGGCATTTTCCTAATCTTATTAGCTAGTTGCGGGGACAGCGACAGCACCGACGCCGCGGTTGTTGATGCCGCAGAACTCGACGCCGAGGCTGACGCCGCCGAGGCTGACGCCGCCGAACTCGACGTCGCGGACGTCGCTCGCGTGGACCCTGGGTTCGTCGACCCCAGCACCCTGGGTCTTGAAGTCGACCCGCCGGGCCGTTGGCTTCGTGGGGATTTTCACGTCCACGCGACTGGAGCCAGCAACGACACAGGTGGCGACTCCACGCCGGAAGCGATCAAACGCGTCGCCATGGAGCGCGGCCTCTTCTTTGTGGTGTTGACCGACCACTCCAACTCCACCGGCAGCGACGTGACGATGACCGAGGAAAACCCCGAACTCTTCAACCAGGGTCCGGAGTTTCCTTTCTGGGATCGCGCGAGCGAGCTGAGTGAAGCCGGGGTCTTTCTCATGGTCGACGGAAACGAGATCAGCCCGGTGGGTGTTGGCGATCCTCCTTCGACGCCCAGCGGACATATCGGATGTATTCCGATGAACCTAGATACCTTTGACCGCAGCGGATCATTCATCGACCGCCCCCGCGGAGAAGTGAGCGGGCGTGACGCACTTGACCAAGCGAACGCGCGCTCCTGTTTCAGCATCGTGAATCACCCCTACGCATTCGCCCCTTGGATCGCCTTCGATTGGAGCGTGGGAGAGCCAGGCTGGGAATACCAAGGAGTCGAAGTGTGGAATGGCACGTTGGGATTCGGCCAAGATGACCAGCGAGCCCTCGATCTGTGGCGCTGTGACCTCCTCGCTGGCCGAAATGTCGCGGCCATCGCAGCAAGCGACAATCACCGCGTAAACACCGACATTCCGGGCATGTTGACGGATCCAGCCCTCGGCTACCCCTCCACCGAGGTCTTCGCCGAAGAGCCAACATGGGCTGGAATCATGGCTGGCCTGCGGGCGGGTCGCACTCAGTTCAGCGAAGGCGCTACGCGTATTGAGATGGATGGGTACAGCACCGAGGGGGAGCGAACGCGAGGCGGGAACCTACACACGATTCGGCTCCGAGGGAGCCTCGATGAAGCGGTATCCAGCGGGACGCTTCGGGTAACGCGAGCGAACTCCTGTATAGACGCGCGCCCGCTCAACGACCCGCCGGTGATCGACGAGACTGTCTTGCTCGAATATGAGCTGCGAGCGGGCGAGTCCCTCGACGTGGGCTTCCTCATAAGCGACCTCGCCCCCGGGGTTTATCTCGCGTCGCTCGTGCCCGCCTCGGGGCGCTTTGCCGCCTACTCGGCGCCCCTCGTCGTCCCGTTTCCTTAGTAACCGGTCAGAGCTTCTGAGAGGAAGACTAGTGTCCGATTCAGAATCCGGACACTAGACCAAGGCTGGCTTACGCGACCTCGCCGCTTCCAGCCCAAAAAGGGCCTCCGCGGCGGCGCTCGTATGCTCTGCCAAGTCAGCGAGGCTTTCCCCGCGGGCCATAGCCACCACTTCCGCAATATGCGGCAAGAGCGAAGGCTCGTTTCGGCCCTTCTTGGGTCTTGGCCTCAGCGTGCGCGGCGTGAGAAAGGGCGCGTCCGTTTCGATGAGCAGACGACCTGGGGGTATCTCGCCGACGAGTTCGAGGAGGTGCTGACCGCGCCGTTCATCGCAGATCCAACCGGTCACGCCGATATAAAAGCCCCGCTCCAGATACACACGAAGCTCACTTCGCTCTCCCGTGAAACAGTGAACGACGCCTTGAACAGGTCCAGTCTCGTCGAGGATCGCGCAGAAGCGCTCGTGGGCCTTTCGTTCATGGAAAAACACCGGCAAATTGCGGGCCTGCGCCAGTCGAAGCTGCGTCCTAAACACCGTTTCCTGGACACCGCGCGGTGAGAAGTCCCGATCAAAGTCCAGTCCGCATTCCCCCACCGCCACAACGCTCGGCGCGTCGAGGAGCGCCTCAAGTGCGGGTCCGCCGCCGTTGGTTTCGAAGCCCGCAGCGTCGTGGGGATGAACCCCAGCGGTCGAAAACTGTTCATATCGGGTCGCCAGAGCCGCTGCTCTTCTCGAGCTCTCGTGGGAGGTTCCCGTGAGAATGAGGTCAGAAACCCCGGCGTCCCGAGCCCTATCCACGACCTCATCGCGGTCGCGTTCGAAGCGGCGATGGTCGAGATTCACTCCAATGTCTACGTAGCGATGCGCCATGTGCATGAAGCGCGTATCCTCTCGGGCAGCATGAGCGCAAGCGCAGAGAAGCGAATCGGCGAGATCATCGACCGCTATCGGATCGAAGGACTCCTCGGCGAAGGGGGCTTTGGGGCGGTCTACCGCGCGAAGCACGTGGTGATGGCGCGGGACGTCGCGCTGAAGCTCCTTCACCCGGGCTCGGATCGGGACGACGACCTGCGAGAACGCTTTCTACGAGAAGCGCAGGCCGCTGCGGCCGTTGGTCATCCTTCGATCGTGCAGATCTTCGACTGCGGGGTCACCCAGGAAGGACACGCCTTTATCGCCATGGAGATGCTGCGGGGAGAAGACCTCGAAGAGCACCTCAAGAAGCATGGCAGCCTCTCCCGGGAACACGCCGTCGGCCTCGTCGTCAAACTCCTCGACGCGCTCGACGCCGCGCATCGCGCCGGAATCGTCCATCGGGACCTCAAGCCCGCAAACATCTTTCTCTTGGAGGACTCGGACAACATCAAGGTCTTGGATTTCGGCATCTCGCAGATGCGTGGTGAAGGCATACGAACCCTGACACGCACGGGCATGGTGATGGGCACGCCCCATTATATGGCCCCGGAGACCTTCCGTGGCGTCGCGAATGTCGACCTTCGCGCCGATCTCTACGCCGTGGGTGCGATGCTCTACGAGCTGTTCTCCGGAACAACGCCCCATGATGCCAAAAGCTATGAGCAGCTCGTGGTCCGAGTCGCAACGCTCCCCGCGCCTTCCGTTCATGGTGCGGTTCCAGACCTGCATCCAGAGCTCGCGCGAGTCGTAGACCGTGCGCTCACCTCAAACCCCGACGATCGCTGGCCCGACGCGCGTAGCTTTCGCGACGCCCTGCTGCCCTTCCTCAGCCCGACCCTGAGCGCGACACAACAAGACGCACCTCCGATGAGCGCGCCTGTCTCAATGACCCCGGCGTGGGGGATTGGCGCCTCCCCCATGGCTGGACAGCCCTCGCTGCAGACGACACCGATGGCTGCGGCGGACCCCCTCGGGGCGACCGGCGTCGCCGACGCCTCACACACTCCCGCCGGGTACGTCGCGACACCGTCCGCGCACCCACCGCCCCGTACCGACGCGCCAAGCTCGTCGAAACGTGGTCTCGTCTTGCTCGCTGCGGGCGTCGTGGTCCTGCTCGCTGTTTTTGCCGTCGCTTTCCTCGCCGACAGCACGGGGAATCCTGACACCACCGCCCAAATGCCGGCGACAACAGCGCCAACAACAACAGCGCCAACACTGCCGGTCCCGCCCACAACACCCCCGACGGCCACGCCGGCCGAGGCCGACGTGCTCCCGGACCTGCTCCCGGACAAACCCGAGCTTGTCGAAGAGGCCCTCGCCACCGCAGAGCCCGCCGCGCAGCAGAACATAGGCTCAGGCCAGCCCCCACCTCTCGCGCCACCGACGACACCACCGCCCTCCGTGGACGTGGTGCGAGTCGACCTTGTCACCGCCCTCTCCACGCCACGCGGCCCCGCTGTTGCGTTTGGGGATAGCGCTGGACAGCACCTGATGCGCTGCGCCCGGAGCCAGCCACATATCGTACGCGTGATGCTGATGGTCGGTTCGGGCGGACGAATCTCCATCGCCCAGCCCGACCCCAATGAAGACCATGGGGATGACGCCGTCGCTTCGTGCGTTGCCAACCGAATGGCTGGGCAAGGGCCCATCCCAAACGGGACAAACGGTATCCTCGTCTATCGGGTCGAGCTCCCGCCACACTGACGAACTTTGCGTCGTGAGTTTGGGATTCCCGGCGCGGACGAATCGGGCTACACAGAAGTATGAATGAGTCTATTCGTTTCGATCTCCAGGACGAGGTCGCGGTCATTTACTTGGACGATCAAAAAGCGAACGCGCTCACGCCGGCGACGCTCACGGATCTGACGAACGCGCTTACCCGAGCGCAAAAGGAAGCGAAAGCTGTCGTGCTTGTCGGCCGCCCTGGCCGCTTCAGCGCTGGGTTTGACCTCAAGATCATGGGGAGCGGCGCGGACGCAGCAACAGCCCTCGTCAAGACGGGCTGTGACTTCTTCATGGGCCTCTACGGACACCCCCAACCAGTGGTCGCGGCGTGCACTGGACACGCCATCGCAGGAGGTGCCGCGCTCCTCCTCTGCTCAGACCATCGCGTTGGTACGGAAGGTGAGTTCTCCATCGGTTTCAACGAAGTGAAGATCGGCTTACCAATGCCGCTCTTCATCAGCGAGCTCGCCCAAGAACGACTTGCGCGAAACGTGCTCTGCAGCGCGACGCTCCTCGCGCGCACGTTCTCGCCGACGGAAGCCGTCGCCGCTGGTTTCCTCGACGAGATCACCGCGCCGGATGAACTCGTCGCAACGAGCATCGCGCGAGCCAAAGACCTCGCGCGCCTCCCAGCGAACGCGTACGCAAGCACAAAGCGAAGCCTGCGAGGTCCCTTCATCTCGCACATTCGTGCATCCCTGGATGACGATATGGAGCGCGTCGTCGCGGACGGAAGCTTCTAGTGCGCCACCCACAAGAGCATCCATGGTTTCAGCGTCTCGGTGGAGCTGTCGGCGCGACCATGGATCGCTTTGTGGACGACGAGATACGTGCGCGCGTTGAGGCGATGGACATCCACGCTGGCACCCACGGCTACGACGGTTGGGGGGGCTCCAAGCTCGCCTCGACGCGTGCCCTCGGTGTCGCCCGCTTTTTCTACCGCCGCTATTTTCGCGTCGAGGCCGACGGCCTTGAGAACGTCCCCGAAGGTCGATGCCTTCTCATTGGAAACCACAGCGGGCAGCTGCCCATCGATGGCCTCATCGTCGCGGCGGCGCTCGCCCTCGACGGACATCCTCCACGCTACGTTCACGCGATGATCGAGCGCTTCTTCGCGGGGATTCCCTTCGTGGGCGTTGGCATGTCTCGCGTGGGCCAGCAGATTGGACTGCCGCAACACTGCGAGCGCCTGCTGACGCGCGACGACGCTGCTGTGCTTGTCTTCCCCGAAGGCCAACGAGGGAGCGGCCGCGTCGTCTGGGACCGTTACAAACTTCTGCAGTTCGGCAGCGGCTTCATGCGACTCGCATTGCGGACGGGAACCCCCATCGTGCCTTTCGGTTTTGTCGGCGGGGAAGAGATGGCCATGAGCTTCTCGCGGATGGAACCCATCGCCCGCCGTCTCGGCCTCCCTTACCTTCCGCTCTCGCCGACCTTGCTGCCGCTTCCGATGCCAGCAAAGTGTATGTTGAACATCGGCGCGCCCCTCCGCTTTGAAGGGAGCGGCAACGAGCCGGATGACGTGGTGTTGGGGTACATCGACGAGGTTAAAAGCTCCATCGCTGACCAAATCGCCGTCGGGCGAGCGCGTCGGCGTCATCCCTACTTTGGTTAGATTCCCGCAGATTCGCGGACTTTTTGCGTGCCCTACCGGGTCTGGGCGACCATTCCAGGATGGACGACGAGAAAACCATCGGACGCTTCTCGTCTCTGCCCGAGCCCACCGTTCTCACAAACTCCGAGCCGGCGGACACCTCCAACCTCTCGCTGCCTGAACGCTACGGCGACTCCATGCTCCTCGATGAAGGCGGCATGGGACATGTTCTCCTCGCCCGCGACCGCTCAATGGGGCGCGACGTCGCTGTGAAACGGCTCCGCAGCGAGTACGCAGTGCGTGAGGATCTGCGCCTGCGCTTCCTTCGTGAGGCAGAAGTCCAAGGCGGGCTGGAACACCCTGGAGTCGTCCCCATCTACGACGTGGGCGACGCCCCGGATGGCGCGCCCTTCTTCGCAATGAAACGCCTTCAAGGACAGACACTGCACGCCATCTTAAACGCCGTCGCCGCGGGTGACCCCGTTGCCGCTGCGCGCTTTCCGTTACGTCGACGAATCGAGATCTTCGAAAGCGTGTGCCAAACGCTCCTCTTCGCTCATCACAGTGGGGTCGTGCACCGCGACGTCAAACCCGCGAACATCATGGTCGGTGAGTTCGGTGAGGTCTACCTGCTCGACTGGGGCATCGCGAAGATCATGGGGCAACCAAGCGTCACCCAGCAGACTCGCACCGGCGAGCAGATGGGCACGCCGGGCTACATGGCACCGGAGCAGGCCATCGGCTCCCTCGACGTCGACGAGGGAGCGGACGTGTACTCCCTTGGCGTCGTGCTCTTTGAGCTTCTCACACTTCAGCCGCTCTTCAGCGGCGACCCAGACGCGAAAATTCGAGCGACGCTTCAGGATCAGAGTGACTCTCCGGCGGAGCGTTCGCCGCTACTCGATATTCCGAGTGAGCTGGATCAGCTCTGTAGAGAAGCGATCACCTTCGACCCCAAGTCACGTCTCGCCAGCGTACGGGAAGTGCACGCACGAATCTTGGCGTGGCTCGACGGGGAACGCACCGCTCTGGAGCGGGCGCGGCTCGCCCAAGTGCACACCGCACGCGCGACTCAGCTTGAGGGCGTAGACCCCGCCGCAGCGCTGAGAGAGCTTTCCGCGGCACTCGCCATCGACCCCAGCGACCGGGACGCGATGGCCGGTCTCTTGCGTCTCCTCGCAGCCCCGAACGAGGCCACGCCGGAAGCGGAGGCGGCTCTCAAAGCCCGCGCCACCGACAACCTCGTGCGCTCTGTGGGCAAGACCTATTGGGCTTACGCCGCGTACTTGCCGTGTATCGCGTTTATCTACCTAGCCGGGATTCGCTCGGTTCCTCTCTTTGCTGCTCTCGTGGCGACGCTCGCCCTCACCGCCGTCACCGGAGCACTCGTGCGCCTCCGCCCCAGCAACTCGACGCTCGCTGTTGCGTCGGGCTTTGGCTTTGCGGTCCTCGCGATGATCTCAACGCTCGCCGGACCGTTCAGCATGGCGACCGGCATCGTGGTGGGGAACGGAGCCTCACTCATCCTCGCTACGCGCGCTACCCGCGCGCAACGTTGGGTTCTTGTGTTGGCGAGCGCCGTCGCCCTCGGACTGCCGTACATCCTGGCGCTCCTCGGTCTCAGCCCCATGCCTTACCGCATCGATGCCGGCGTGCTCATCACCGAACCCGTGATGGCGAACTTCGACCCTCTCTGGACGATGGCGACGGCGGCGCTGGCGACGGCTGTGAGCCTTTCGGCGACGTACCACTTGGTGGGCCAGGCCGTCGACCGCCTCAAGAGAGCGGAACGCGAAGCGTTTCTTCGCGCATGGCGCCTTGGCAAGCTGCTTCCAGCTGGGGCCAGCGAAGCCGTCGGTGAGGGCGAGTAACGAAAGCGCTCGTCACCCAAGGGAGTAAAGCCGCGAAGCGGCGAGGGAGCTTTGCAAAACTCCTTCATAAATAAAGAAGAACCTTCGCCAACGCTAGCCGTCTCTTCTTCCATGACGGCAAGAACCTCCCTCCTTCTGGCGCTCATCAGCGCATTCTCATTCGGCACCGCACACGCCCAAACCTGGGGCATTCGACCGCCTACATTTGGCGAGACCATTCGTCAGGTGACTGCGCTTCCATCAAACCAAGGCGCACAACGGCTCGCGGCACAACACGGCCTCAACGTCGTGAACGTCATGTGGGAAGACACCGGGCGAAACGCTGGTTCCTCCGTGGGCCCGAACATCAGCGACATCACGCTTCAGGTTCGGGAACCCATCGCCGGAGGCGGCGTGCGTACACATCTTCTGCCCGTCATTCGACACCCGAACTTCAGCGACCGCACCGCCGACGTTCGCGCGAACCATATGTGGGTCCGCGTTGGAAACCAGCGTGAGGGCGAAGGGCTACGCAACGTTCCCCTCCGCGAAGTGCTGAGTCACCTCCGCGCCTACCTCAGCGATCCAAGCAGCCTCCAAGGCGAGGATGACTTCAGCGCGCCTCGCGATACGCACTACCTCGTCAGCGCCCAGCATGTCTTCGTTCCCATTCAGGCCGTCGGGCAAGCTGAGTTCAACCCGGTTATCTACAACTACCAGAGCTACCCCGAGTCGCCGGCGGTGATGACACTCCTCGTGACGCGCCAAGGTACGAGCGCCACCATCGTCGACAACCGCCGAGGCGACCAATCCCTTCAAGGCTGGGGACAGCAGCTCTTCTTCAACCATGCGGGGCAGCGCACCACGTTCACCGCCGAGCGACGAAGCGCCGTTCAGGCGCGCATCGAGAGCGGCGAGACCTCATCCCAAGACGTCGGTGCCCTCGAAGAAGGCGCCGACATGATGATGCTGATTCAGGTCCCTCTTCGACAGCGCAACCCACGCCGACAAATGCAGATGGAGATGGAAATGAACATCCCATCCGCGCCAATGATGGGCGGTGCGCCAACATCGGCGTCCCGGAGTTCTGGACGCTCGGACGTTGAGCGTGCCGTCATCGGTCACGGCGAAGACATGGGCGTCTTTCGCGAGATGGGCAATATGCGACTCGTCCGCGACGAGCGCTTTCCGGTTCGCGTGACCGTGCAGTTCTACCGCGCCACAAGCAACGGCGTCATCAGCGCCGAGGACATGGCGGACGTACGACGCAGCATCGATCGCGTCTACGAAGACGGTGAGTTTGTCGGTTCTCTCGTCGTTCCGCGCGGAGAGCGGACGCGCCCAACGGACTGGATTCGAACCCGGCGTCGCTTCTTGCGACGGCACTCGGCGCTGACTCCGGCGTTCCACCTTCCGGTGCCTGCTGCGTTCGAACACTTCGCCGCGCTGACCACCTACTGAGCGCCCCCTTCAAGGAACACATCAGAAAGCGAGGGCACGCAGTCGTGCTCTCGCTTCTTCTTGTGCCTCGCGGTAGCCGTCAGACTGCGAGAGCGAGCGGGCGAAGTCGCCGACGACGCCGACGGTCTTGCCCCCGACGGCCATCGCATGGATGGCCCCCGCGGCGTCGCCGTACACCAGGGCGTGGAGGGGATTGTTCGCGGGCCAAAGCCCAGGATGGTCCGTGTCCCAAACGAGCAAGTTGGCGAGCGCTCCCGCCTCGATGACGCCGGCACGGAACTGCGGGTGAAGGCTACCCGCCATCCCCCACACCTTCGTCAGAAGCCCATCCACGGGAGCCTTGGCCTTCTGCTGTCGGTGCTCCCATACGTCTCCGGCGCTCGCATTCCCGTCCAGGAAGCGCTCATACTCCGAGGACCAAGAGGCGCCCGCGGTATTCCATCCGGCGGCAAAACGAAGCTCTTTCAGTAGGTTCACCGAGTCGTTCGACGCCGACGCGTCTGTCGCCAGAGTCCAGCGCACGTTCTCCTCGCTCCACACATCAAAGCGAGCCGGCAGCCCAAAGAGCAGCTGCGCGTGGGGACAAGCGACAAGGGTCTGTGACTCACCGAGGAGCGCCAACTCCTCGCGCGCCACAAAGATCGCGTGGGCAAAGACGGAGTGAACGTCCGGCTCGAGGACGCCCAAGGAGTCGAGCCAGCGGAGCGGCGTGCACCCATGCCTTTCAAGGCTGCGCGCAACCTCCTCCGGGGACTGCGCGAGGTGCGCATGGAGCGGAAGGTTTTCCGTGCGAGCAAGCTTCGTGACCCGGGCCCAATGCTCCGCGCTGACCGTGTCCGTCGCGTGGGGCCCCACACACGCGTAGATGTTCCGCGCACGCCAAGAGTCCGTGTTGAGAGACACGGTTTCCTCGTACGCCTTCTCGAGCGTCTTCACCCCTGGCCCTGCGAGGTTTTGAAGCGTCGGCGCGATGACAGCGCTGAGGCCTACGCCGGAAATAGCCTCGGCGAGGGCCTCCGCGTGAAAGTAGTGGTCCCACACCATCCCAATGCCGTTGAGGAGCGCCTCGTAGGCACCGACCCGAGCGAACGCTGCGACATCACTTGGGGTGAGCTTGGATTCAAAGCGGTAGAACAGATCCTCGACGACGTTGCCCTCGCATGCGGCGGGATCGAACCCTCGCAGCGCGACAAGCGCGAGGTGCGTGTGGGGGTCGACAAAAGCGGGGGTCAGCAGCTTGTCGCCAAAGTGCTCCGCTCCTTCGGGAGCCGGGCCTCGGCCGCACTCCGCGATGGTCCGGCCCTCCGCGCGCACCCACCCCGCTTCGACCTCATGGCGGCCATCGGGCCCTTCAAATACAACTCGATTGGACGCCCAAAGCACCCGCTCTTATCTCATACCGGTGCGATGCCTAACAACGGGCATCTTCAGGCCGGCGCTCTCGCCCACCGTCGCTCGGATGAACGATCGGCTAGTTGAGGCGCCGCATGATGCGCACGGTCTCGCCGGCTGGAACTTCGACGGTGACGTTGTGCATCTCGCCGTCCTGGGTCTTTAGACCAATACGGTGTGAGCCCGCGCTGACGCGGTGACCTCGCACGGGCGTGTTGAGCCCCGTGGCGCGTCCATCGATGTAGACTTCGGCCCAAGGGATCGTGTTGATCACGAGCGTGCCGCGTCCGCCGCGCGTCATCATCGAAGCAGGCGGCTGCGTACGCGCGATGCGCATGATGGATGGCTCTGTAGTCTCACGCATGGTCGAAACACGCATCGTTACGCGCATCTGCGACGCTCGGGGCTCTTCGACCTCGGGTTCGTCTTCGACCTCTGGAGGATCGTCCGCGACTTCGGGTTCCACCTCGGGGTCTACCTGTGGCACCTCCACCTCAGGAAGCCCGGTCTCCGTGTCGACAACGGGGTCCGCCGCGGCGACCACCGGTGGTTCAGGAGTGGGCTCAGGAACCGCCGGTGGAGGCTCCGCTGCAACAGCCGCGGTCAACGCTACCGAGAGCGTTGAGATCCCGCCTTCGGAAACGGCGACGTTCTCCTGCCAATCCGTGTAACCAGGCGCGACGATGGTGACGACGCGGTCCCCGGCCGGCACACCTTCGATGCGCACGGGAGCAGTACCTCGTGCGACGCCATCGATGCGCACCTCCGCGCTGATCGGCGGAGACGTCCGAATCTCGATCGTTCCAACGTCCGAGCCCATCATGGCAAACACGGCAGCGCCGATGATGCCGAGGGCGAGAACGCCCGCGAGGGCGAAGAGCATCCAGGTCTTCTTCGCGGGCTCCTTCTCCCCTTCGAGCGGTGGTCGAGGCAGTTCGGCGGTGGCAGAAGCCATGGGCGGGGCAGTGAATCCCGGCGGTGGCTGGTGACCCGGCGGTGGCTGGTGACCCGACTGACCCGGGGGTGCGAAGGGCGGGGGAGCAAACGTAGGCGCCGCGGGGGTTCCGGGATGCTCGATACCCATCAATGTGGGATCGCTCTGGGGTTCCAAATGGGCCTGACCCGCGCCCAGTCCAACGCCGGGAGACGGCCTCGGTGCCAAGGGGGGAACGCCGCCTAGCGGCTTCGGAGGGGCAAAGGCGCGCGGTGGTGCCGCGGCGACAAGCGCCGAGGGCTCCAGGACTTCTTCGAACTCTTCGGCCGAGAAGAAGATCTGCGTCGCTTCCTCTTCCAGCTCGGCGGGAGCCGGCGGGCCCGCGGCGGCGGCGGCCTCCATGGCGTCGAAGGGCGACGCCGTAATCATCGTGGACTCGCCCTCGAGCTCCGCGAACGGGTCCGGCTCCGCAGGCTTCGGCGCCGGCGGCCGCGGCGCGAGCTTTGGCCCGGTCTCCGGCGGCGGGCTGCTTGGTCGCGCCACTTTCGCGTAACCGTCGAGTCGGCCCTTCTCTTTGGCCACCTCGTCGGCAAACGCCGACGTCATCCAGGCAGCGAGCTTCGTCGTGGTGAACGTTGGTCGCTGCGAAACAAGGAACTGCTGGAGCGACTCGTGAAGTTCGCCCGCGGACTGCCATCGGTCGTCGACGTTCCGCGCGAGTGCGCGCATCACGATCTGCTCGAACTCCTTGGGCAGATCGGGGATGAACTCGGAGGGTGGACGTGCCGCGGCGTGACGTACTTTCTCCAGCGTGGAGAAATCACTCTCGCCGACGAAGAGCCGGTCCGCAGTGAGCATCTCGTACATGCATGTACCGACGGCGAAAATGTCGGAGCGATGGTCGATGGGCAAGCCTCGAACCTGCTCCGGACTCATGTAACCAAACTTACCCTTGAGAACACCGGCCTGTGTAGTCGTGGTTCGCGACGCTGCTTTCGCGATGCCGAAGTCGATGAGCTTGACGGCCCCCTCGTAGCTAACAAGGACGTTCTGCGGGGAGATGTCGCGATGAATCAGGTTGAGCGGTTGGCCGTCACGGTCACGCTTTCCGTGCGCGTACTCCAAGGCCTCGCACATACGAGTGCCGATGAACGCCACCATCGCTGCGGGCATTCGCTTCCGCATCTTACGAAAGCGATTCATGATCTGAAGCAAGTCCTTGCCCCAGACGTACTCCATCGCGATGTAGTGGCTCTCGCCGATCTTCCCGAGTTCGTAGATGGGGACGATGTTCGCGTGATTCAGATGACCGGCGATTTTCGCTTCATCGATGAACATGTCGATGAAGTCTTCGTCCTCCGCCATCGTTGGAAGAATCCGCTTAACAGCGATAATCTTCTCGAACCCTTCGATGCCGAATGACTTGGCGAGAAAGACCTCGGCCATGCCACCAACGGCGAGTCGGTCGAGGAGGAGGTACTTCCCAAACGGGATCGCGCGCCCTTTGGACTGAGGGCTCTGCCCCCCACTTGTGTGCGTAATCGCCATATTCGCTTTCCATGATGCCCAAGCTTTTTGCCGGGATCAACGTTGGACATGCTTTCCTCTCAGACATGGGGGCCACAGACCACGGTCCACAGCCCCCACCGAGTGCCGGCGACGGACGAAAAAAGCCAGCTCCGAAGAGCTGGCTTTTCCTGAGAGCGAAGGGTGCGTGACTAGAGTGTGTCGCCCTGGATCGCTGGAACGGCGTTGTACCCAAGACCCAAGGAGATACGTGCGCAGATGGTGCCTTCGGGGTTTGGCTCAAGGTCGCCGAAGCCCTGGAGGATTCCGAGAGCGCCTTCTTCGTCGATGCCGACGTCGGCGGCACCGATGGCTGCCGCGAGCTCTTCGATGCTCAAGGACCCAGCGATCTGACCGTTCTCAAGACCGTTTTCGGTGATGTCACCCGAGAAGATGGCTTGGCTCACGTTGAGAACGAGGGGCGCATCTTCGTCGAGGGGAATCTCGACGGGGAAGTTCGGGAGGCTCGCGGTGAAGCGGCCGTCGACGATGGCGCCGGGGATGTTGATGGCCTCGGAGTCGATGTCGATGGTCTGACCTGGAGCGAGCCGGCCGTCTTCAAGGACAGGGGCCGCGTCACCAGGGATGGCGCCGTCTGGGTAAAGAATGCCCATGACTTCGCTGTCGTTGGCCCCGTCAACGCCCGTGAGCGCGACAGTGATAAGGAGCCCTCCGTCGGAGATCTGCCCGCTGAGCTGGTCGCCGATGGGCTCGTCGAGCATGCCTTCAATAATAGGCAGAATACGCGCGAGGGCGTTGTCGACGCCTTCGGTGCCGTCGGGGTGAACGTAGTCTTCCACGCCGCAACCACCTGGGTCGCCAGCCGCGGTCACTTCCATGTCGAGGTTGGCGCCGATCACGGTGCCGTCGGACGGATCTGGGGAAGGGATGTTGAGCTCATTCACGACGAAGAAGCACTCTCCATCGCAACCCGGAAGAGCTTCTGGCGGTCCTGCATCGGTGTCGATTGGGCCCGTGTCAACGGCAGGGACATCCGCTCCGCCAGCGTCCACCATCGGTGTGGTGTCGTCGTCGCCGCATCCGACAAAAATAAGGCTCGTGGCGAGCAGGGAGCCAATCGCTAGGTTCTTCAAGTTCATTCAAAATCCTCCTTGGTGGGGTGCCCGGTAAGAGAGTGCCGCGAGCGCGCGGATAACATCATGGTCCAGGCAGGCCCACAAGCTAGTTATGCCCAACCTATCACGCAGAACGAAGAGTGCCCAAAAGCAGCCTTCGTTTGCGCACGGTGGGATAATTATCGAATAGTTCCGACGACTTCGGCGGTGCGCCGGTTGCCGCCTGTGTCGTAGGCGCGAACCGCAAAGATGTGGGAACCACTGCCGACGGCGGACACATCGATGGCGAAGGCCTCGCTTCGCTCGTCGAGAAGGCCGTCATCGCTGTGCGCAGGCAGAAACGGCCCGTTGTCCACGGACCACTCGATGCGGCGGATCGGGCCCAAAGAATCCGTGACGCTACCGGCGAGTGAGCCTCGGCGAAGCGCAACGGTGATCTCCGGCGCATGGTTGTCCACCAGGATCGTCTCGCTCTCTCGGCTGTCCGCCAAAGCAAGATCCGCCGGGTTCGCGATAGCGTCGGTGGCCTTCACCTCGACGACGTAGAGGCCGTCAGGGATCCCGGATGTATCCCAGGTGTAGTTCGTCGCGGTGTGAATCACGTCCTCGCTGAACATATCGCGCCAAACCGATTGGCTCTCCTCGCGAAAACGCAGACGGTAACGGAGGGAATCTTCATCCGGGTTCGTCACGCTCCAATTGAGCTCAACGCGTGAGGACGCTCGCGGAAGCGCGTCGCGCCCCCGTTTCTTGGATGGTGCCTTTAGGCCGACGTTCCCAACGACGGCTCGCTGATTCTGCGGCAGATAGAAGAGCTCAATCTGGCGCACTTCGGAATTCGAGCGAAGCCGCGCGCGAACCTGAACGTAACGCGCGCTGGCCGAACGGACGGGCCCTGGCGTGGTCAACTCCGCGGACCACTCCGTCCAGCTCTCGTCTGGCTCGGCGGTGTTCCCGCTACGCGTGGCGAGACCGACGCTGCCACTCCCAGTCCAAGTGATCCTTCCAAAACGGGAGCGGTACTCAGCATCCAGAACCTTGCTGATCCAGAACGGGCTCTCGCCCGCGGGCTGCGTTCGATAGAGCGCCGCCGAGTCGCCGGTGATGAGCGTGGGGCTCGCGCCGCTCACGTCGATGCCGAGAACCTGACGTTCGTCGAGATCCAACCAGGTGGCGCTCGTTCGGTCCGGCGCGACGCGGTAGACGCGCCCTTCGCGCCCTGAACCGATGAGCGTGACGCCTTCGGCGTCGATGGCGACGGATGCGAAGTGTTCGGTTTCGACGGCGAAGACTCGTTCGACACGACCGTCGCCGTCTACACGAAAGAGCCGCCCTTTTCCGGGGCGGGCACGCCGCGCTGCAGCTTTGGACGGAGCCTTGGTGGACGTGCTCGTGGTGCGCGGCGCTGGCATCTCGTTGGCGGCGACGGAGAGCATTCCGCCTCTCGCAGCCAACGCCGTGACTTCGTTTCCGGGGAAGTCGGCGACGACGGACACATCGTCCCCATCGACGCGATACACGATAGCTTCGCCATCCGTGCCCGCGTAGAGCGCGCCATCGTAGGCGAGGGAGAGAACGTGACCCTGATCGGTGTCGAGGACCACCGTGGTGGCGCCGGACTGCGTGTTGATGCGGAAGACTTTTCCTTCGGGCCCTGTGCCCGCGTAGAGGGAGTTGCCCTCAAGAACCAACGACCAAACGTGTTGCGTCTCTTCGAGCTGCGCGAGCTCACGAACGTTTCCGCTGCTGATCTCAACGGCAAAGATGCGCCCTTCGGGGATGGTGCCTGCGTAGAGCGTGCCGCCTCCAGCGACGCACGAGGCCACCATCAGCTGCCCCGTCTCTGCGAAGACCTCGGACGCGCCACCACGAACGCGATAGATCTTGCCTTCGTCCCCCGTTCCAACAAGCCACGAGCCTCCGGCGCCGGCGGCAAGACAGCGCGCGATGGGCACGCCCTCAAGACCCACGCGCTCCGTCGAAACGCCCGCGCTCAGATGCCCGTCGGAGTGAACCATCGCGCCATCGAGCTCACCACCGGCGAAGTCTGCTGCGGAGTCCAAACGAAACGTGCGTGTCGAAATGGCGTCGGCGGATTGAGTGAATACCAAGCCCCCCGCGAGCACACTCGCGAAGGCAATGGAGATGAGAAGTCGGCGAACTCGAAGTCGTTGATTCATCGGCGATGTTCTTCTGAAACCTGTCGTACTTGAAGCGAGAGCGTCGCGCGTCCGGCGACAACGGCTCCCATATCGAAGGGCTGATGCATCTGGGTCGCGAAGGCGCGCCCAGGTGATTGCCCGGTGGTAAACTGCAGGCTGTCGACGACGCTCCGGGGGAGTGAGTCGGCGACGTGCCCAGGAAAACGAAGGCCTTGGCTTCGCAAGCGAACGGACGCGACAAGGCTCGTCGCGGGGTAACGCTCGATGGCGCGATCGACGAGGTCCCTAAGGTTCCGCGCTTCCGCTTGCTGGCGTCGCACCGTGGCGCCCGCAGCAAAACTGACGGCGACGGTCTGCCCCGCAGCGCGCGCCGGGATTCGGACTTGTACGGTTCGATACGTGTCTGTGTCTTGTCCGTAGCGGCGCGTTCGCACCCGAACCGGCACCGTGGACCCGGGGTCGACGATGCTCGTCGGCGTGGAGACGTCGACGATGGCGAGCACGTCATCCCCGAAGTGAAGTTCGAGCTCGACCTCGAGGGATTCAAGGCGCGAAGGAACGAAGGGATTGCCGTAGGCGACTTCCATGATGTCGAAGAGACGAAGTCGCGAGAGCGCCCGTGCGTCAGCTGGACCCGCGCCCATGTACCCGCGGTCTTCAAGAGTCACGGGGTCGTGCCCCGCGATGTTCGCCGTGTAGCGCGCCGTGTACATCACGTCCGCCTCGTCCGAGGATGCAGCCTTGATGGCGTTCATCATCGCGCCGAAGACGAGCACTGGTGTCATCGTCCGATGACTGGCGACGTGCATATTCCATTCGGTGCGTGGAGCGTCGACGAGGCCTCGTAGACGCAGGCGAACCGGCACCGTTTCCGGCGCAGCGTTCGTATCGACGACGATGGCGGACTGACGGTCGTGAACCAAGGTTCCGTAAGGCGTCAGAGCCTCCGCGATCTTGAACGAACGGGCGGCGCTCGCCAGAACGTGAAGTACCCGCGCCGTCGCCGTTGGTAGGCCCACTTCTCCGCCGTTCATCATCGGATGCCCGAACGCGACGAGTCGGTGGCCTGCACCAACATGCGTGACCGTGCCGATGGCCGTCGCGGAAACATCCCCGCGGATTAGCTGTACGCCGATGGCTCCTCCATCCACAAAGGCGGGGCTTGCGTTCGTTGTCCCTTGTCCGCCGCCGCCCTGAAGCGCCGTGAGCCCCAGGGGTGCAAGCTCGGCTCCAAGCATGGATGCGATGCTCTCGTCGAAGCCGCCGAGCATCAATGGTGTCGCAACGCGCTCGATGCCGGTTGGCATCGGAGGGCTCGCCTGGGCGAGTCGTCGCAAAGGTCCCAGAGCGCCGCCCGTTTCGCCGCCGAGGTAGGATGGAATTCCCCCACGAGATGCGCGGCGTCGCGCCCGGGCGCCACGCCGCGGTGGCAAAGGCGAAGCTCCGGCGAAGAAACTCGGCCGCGTGGGGCGATCGATCTCCTGAAGCATGCTTCGAATAGGCGTCACGCCGATCACCGGGTCGAGACCGAACTGCCACCCGTAGGCGTACGCACCGGCGAGGCGTCCGTCGATGTAGACGGGGCTGCCGCTCATACCGCCCACGGCCTTCGCGTGCTCCAAGAGTGGGTGCGGCGTTCGAACCAGAATCAAGTCCTGATCGGGGCGGAAGTTGTGGAGGACATCGATGACTTCAACGTCAAAGCGTTCCGGCGTGGTCCCGCGAAAGACAGTGAGCCCGTAGCCCCGCATGCCCGCTCGGATCTCCGAGACATCGATGATGCTTGGCCCACTTTGGGCCATGGCGGCGCCCACCAAACAGAGCGCACCAAAGGCGAGGATGCTCGCGCCACGGCGCCGTCGGCGAGAAGAGGATGAGATGACAGACAAGGGCTGGCACCTTAGAGCAAAAGGTTGCCCCTGACGAGGTAGAGAGTCGAGATCGAGTGGGCCCGAAATCAGGGCGCCAGAGCCAAGAGCTCTTCTTCGCGATAGGCGGAATCTGCGAGGCGGACGGAAAGGCTCGCGAGGTCGACGGGGCGCGGAATACAGCCGCGCGCACCAGCCCTTCGGGCGCTGGCAACAACCGACTCCGCCGGGTCATTCGCCATAATGAGCACCTGGACGTTGGGGCGCCCCTCGACCATTCGGCGGCAGACCTCGAATCCGTCCATCCCAGGCAATTCATCAGCGATGAGCACCGCATCCACGGTCCACTCACTCACCAAGGCCAGCGCGCCCTCGCCGGAGCTCGTACCCACCACTCGAGCGCCGGCGTCGGTGAGGCGACGGGCCAGAAGCCACTGCTCATCCGGGTCCGCCTCGACGATGAGGATGTTCCCGAGGCGTCCCAGTGCGACACGCTCGCCGCTTTCCTCTTCAAACGGGGTCGTCAGCGCCACAGGGCTCGGCCGAACTCGTTTCTCTGGAAAATTGTCGCGCATGTTGAAAAGACGGGGACGCATGCCCATGGCTGAAAGTTGGCCATGAAGCGTTAGTTTTTGACTCCCCCGAGCGGCCGGCAACCTAAGGCTGCGAAAGCCCTCGCGCAAGGCCTCGAAAGAGTCTTCCGGCTAAGCGACTGTTATCATGAGTGTTTTCGACAAAAACTCAAATGCGGGCATCACAGCCCGGCACTTCCTTGCGGCCAGCCACGCTTCGGAAGTACCGTCGATCTGTGCACCCGCCTCCACTACCTCACCAGGTCGCCGTTCTACAGCGTGTCCTCGACCGGGTGACCGTCGCGTCCGTCGATGGAGGCCCCTGCCCCCTCGTCATCTTTGGCATCGACGGAACCCTCTACGACAATCGACCACGGACGCTGGAGATCCTCGCGGAGTATGCGGAGATTGGTCATGAAGACATTCGCGAGGCGCTGCTCTCCCTCGAGAACGAGCATGTTCATTCTCTGCTGAGTCAAACGCTGCGTGAGTGTGGCGTGCACCACGATGAAATCGTGACCGAGATCACGAGCTTCTGGCGCGAACGTTTCTTCAGCGAGCTCTACCTTCAGTGGGACGAGGCGCGCGTCGGCGCGGCTCACTATGTTCGCGCCTTGCGCGACGCCGGAGCACAGATCGCATACGTCTCGGGACGAGACATCCCAGGCATGTTCCTCGGGACCCTTGCGCGAATGCGTGATGACGACTTCATCGTCGCCTCACCCGGAATTCAAGTCGTGCTCAAACCAGACGCAACACTCGGCGACGAGAGCTTCAAACGCGGCGCGTTCAAAGCGCTGCGGCGTATGGGCGATGTCGTCGCCGTCTTCGACAGCAACCCGAATATCTGTGAGATGGCGCGCGCGATTCATCCGAGCGCGGACATTGGTCTCATCGACGCGTGGGCGACGGGTCCCTCCGAAGAAGCGAACATTGAAGTGGTTCGCGACTTCCGACTTTAGGCCGGCGCCGGCGCCAACCCACTACGAAGCCTGAGGCTCCTCCGCTTTTGCGGCCGCCTTCTTGGGCTTGGCGTTCCACACCCGTGTCGCGAGAACGAAGCCGATGAGCGCCATTGGAATCATCGCGATGGGCCAGCTGATCCAGTTCGCCGGGTCGGACGCGAACTCCACATTGGTGTCGTCGGGGAGCAAGATGCCGTACGTAATCGACATCACCGCAGTGCCTGTGTAGACGAAGCCGTCGATGATGCCGACGGCGACGCCCACGTTCTTTCGCCCACCGAAGTCCATGCTCGCCGTGCCGCTGAGCATTCCGTGGACGCCGATGACGGCCATGGACATGAAGACGACGAGCCAACCCACGACGGGCGTCGTGTAGACAAAGACGAGGGCGACGGCGGCGATTCCCATCGCGGCATAGAGAATCGCGGCGACGGGCCCACGCCTGGACTGGAACACGCGGTCAGAGATGATGCCGGCGACGACACCGCCGAGGATGCCAGCGCAACAGAGCAGCATGCCCCAGTTGTTGTAAACAAACGTGTCCTTGAGATGCAGCACGCTGTCCGTCTGCTTCGCGAAGGTGCGGAACCACTGCATGATCGCCTGGCGCAAGAACCCGCTGCAGAACTCGACGCAGGCGATGGTCATGATGATGGGGTTGCGCGCCATCTTCTTGAACACTTCCATGGCGCCCAACTGCGGCCCATCGTCACCGCTCGATGCGTCTTCCGTGTCGAAGTCCGTGAAGCCGGCGAGGCCGGGGGTATCTCGGACACGGATGAACACGATGATCCAGCACGCGACGAGAATGCCGGCGGGGACAAAGAAGACGGCTTCGAGTCCGAGGTTCTCAAGAACCTTGTAGCCCCAGTCGAAGGCGAAGTAGACGCCGAGGGAGATGAGGACGCCAAAGATGGCGCCAAAGACGCCGCGCTCTCGAACATGAAACCAAGGTGCGTTGCACTTCACGATGGCGACGGCGCCGAAGCTCTGGAAGTACATGTTCATCGCATAGAGGATCGAAAAGATGATCGTGAGATTCTGAGCGATGTCGCTCGCGGGGTCCGCGACGGCGAGCGTGGTGATGACGCCCATGGCGGCGTTCATCAGGAGCGAACCACCGGCGCCGAGGAGGATCGCCTTGCGTCCACCGATTCGGTCGGTGAGCGGGCCGTTGATGACGAAGCTGGTGCCGTAGGTCGCCGTTCCCCAGAAGAAGATGGTGGCGAAGTCCGCGTTCGTCATAAGCGGGACGCCGTCGTTCAGGATGTCGCCGAACGCGTGCTGACTGACCTTGACGTTGTAGCGGCCCATGTAGAGGAACGCGTAGGTCAGGCCGAGGGGCAGCCAGTTCCAGACTCGGCGGTGGAGGAACTTCTTCGAGTGCCCAAGATCCACCTTCGGGAGGCGAACGATGACGACGCCAATGACGGCGAGGAGGATCAAGATCGGCAGAAACTCTTCCATGGGGCGGATTCATATCACGCACTTGGGCCTGCCGGTGGAGATGACGTCAGAACGTGCCAATCACGCACACACGTGACGCATGGTTCACGCTTCGGACACTTCCCGGAGAGAAAGCTCCTCGAAACCCCGAAGAATCACGACGGCACGAGTCGTGCTTGCGCGATCCCCTACTTATGCCTGCCAAACTGCTATTTCTCGCCCTTGTTGTCATGACCGTCGCTGGCTGCGGCCGAACGCGCTACCAGGTGGAGACCCAAGGTCAGGTGTATTCCCTGACGAACCTCCATTCCGACGCCCGAGGACGCATCTCCTCGGTGAATTACACCAACGGAACGCGAATCCCGGTCTGCACGCCAGTGCAGTTTGGCGTCATCAACACCCGTCAGGCGCGCTTCACCCACTCCCAGACTGGACAGCGCTTCGCCTTTACGATGCATCGCTCGGCGCGATCGCCCATGGAGCAGCAGCTCGCTCGCTACTTTGGCACCGCCTGCCCCAACGTGACGGCCATGTCCGCCGCCGACCAGGCCGGGATCGCGCAAGGTCAGGTAGCGCCGGGCATGACCAAGCAAGGAGTGATCATGGCACTGGGTTACCCGCCCGAGCACCGCACGCCTTCGCTTCAGCAGGACACGTGGCGCTACTGGGGTTCGCGAAACCGCACCTTCGAAGTCCACTTCGTCAATGGCGTGGTGGCTTCCGTTCAGTAGACGACGCTTCGGGCTTGGTGGCCCGTACGTCCGAGCGTGACCGGCGCGGACCAACATGGACTCGTCGCCTGGACACGCTTGAACCCCGAGTCGTCGCCGAGCGAGTCACCTGCACCAACGCCCCCACTGCGCGTCGCGACCGGACACCGCGCCATCCTTGAAACGGCACGGGGGACTGTCTTCGCTCACTTCTGGTGCAATCCCCATCGAGGTGTTGCGGGAACCATCAAGCGACGATCCGCGGACTCAAGTTCGTGTTCGCTTCCTGGACGGGTCGGTAGTCCTCGAAGGGTTCATCGAGGGCGACGTCGAAGAGCATGGCCGCCGCTGCGGCCCGCGCGTTGTGCAACGCCCCATGATGACGCGTGGACTGGTCATCGCCACCGACGGTCGCGTCCTCGACGCTGGCACGCCTGAGCCCGTCGTTCCTGAAGGGTATGTTCGCCCAAGCCTCGTCGCACGGTTTCGCCTGCCACGCTGGGTTTGGATTCAGGAGTCACCCATTTTCCAAAGCCGACGAACGTGCCGCCGCTGGCGCTTCCGGCGTTCGCCTGAGGGCGGCCGGCTAGAGCACCGAGAGGTCGTGGACGAGCCTGAAGGTGGCGCTTACGCGACGACGATGAGCCACACGCTCGAGGAGCATCCGCCAGAGATGCGTATGTACAACCGAAGCTGGACCGTCGAGATCCGTCGTCGCGACCCGCGGGGAGGAATGCCGAGGGGCAACGGGGCTGTAGGGGGGCTCTTCGACCTCACTGTCGTGTCCGACAAAGCCGAGGTCATCACGCTCGTCGAGGGCTCTCGTATACTCGCCTACCATCCAGACGACGCTCTCCACTGGTACCGAAGCGCGGAGGCATGCGAGGCAACGCTCCAAGCGCCAGAACCAAGCGAGGAGTGATGTGCTGACGCGCTGCGAGTGAAACGCGCAGACGTTGGCAAAGAGACGAGGTCGACGCATAGTGCTCGGGTGAGTGAGGACTTACCGCTTCCGGACTTCGACGCTGAACCAGCAGAGGCGCTCCCGCCTGCTCCCGCGACGAGCGCACATGACGCGGCGCTCCTCGCCGTCGAGGCACGAAACGCGAAGCTCGCCGGGGCTCCGACGCTTCCTCTCCCCTCGGCACCCCCGCCGCCGAGCGCTGACATTCGCGAAGTGGTTTACGAAGAGGTCCCGCACCCGGGTTTCGAGGAACGTTTCGGCGCTGCGTTTCGAGCGCCCTTCGTCGGCGGCGGCATCCTATGGCTCGCCGCCATCGCGTTGAGCGTTTTCTCGGCGGCGTTCATCGCGAACATTCCCAAGCTCTTCATCCTCGCCCTACCCGCCAGTTTCGCTCTGGCAGCGGCGCTACAGGCGGTGCACTTTGGCCAAGCGGCGAACGCAGGCATGCACGACGAGGGCGACAAGATACAAGCGATGTGGGCGTTCCCCGCCCGCGACGAGTTGAGCCAGCTCGGTCTCGCCTTCGCCTTTTCCGCGGCGGCGCTTTTGGCCCCAGCCATCGCCGCCGCGCACGTCGGTCAGCCAGGGCTCGCCCTCCTCGCCATCATCGGGTTCCTGTTTTACTGGCCGATGTCTCTGGTGGGCGTGGGAATCAGCGGCAGCGTGATGACGCTCTTTCGTCCGTTGCTCATGACGCTCATGATCGTTCGAACCTTTGGACATTACGTTCGCGTCGTCGGCGTCGCGGCCATATTGCTTCTCCCGCCCATCGCGTTGTGTCTCCTCGGCGGCGGTGGCCTCCAGTTCCTCGGCGCGCTCTGGCTGGCTCCAGCCCTCGCCTACGCCTCCGGCGTGCTGGGCTTCATGATGGGCTGCCTCGCAGCCACACGCGTCGAAACCTTCCGTGCCTTTCGCAACTAGGCGACTAGTGTGAGATTCAGAAAGGTTGAGGGGGAGGGCGAAGGCAGCGCTGTTCGGACCAAGGCGCGAGGAGGAGGAATATCTGGATATTTCGACGACGAGCAACGCAGGGCTGAGCAGCGCTGACGAGAAAGCCCCCCTCAAGATTTTTGAATCGCACGCTAGCGAGAGCGAATGAATGAGATCCGCTCAAGCCACTCTTGGGCTTCGTGTTCGAGCGCCGGGTCCGATAGAGCCCGACGCCAAAGCTCCGCCGCACGTTCGAAGTTCTCGTTCCCGGCGTGGGCCAGCGCCAGGCCACGAGTGAGCTCACGGCTGAGAGCAAGGGTTGGCAGACCTCGAAGCGTGGCGAGTTCAAAGCGCTGCGCCGCGCGCCCGTAATCCCCCGCGGCCAAGAGCTGTCGCCCCACCAAGTAGTAGCCGAGGCCGTCGGTCCGCAGGTCGGCGACATCGCGTGCGAGGTCCACGATTTCAGCCGTCGTGGGAACGCGCGGCGCCTCGTCCACAAAGATGCGACGCACGCGCGCCTCCACGCCTCCACCCGCCATCAAGCCCAAGAGCTTCACTTCACGAAGGCGCCGCTCCCCTGCGCTCTGAGGCTCCGAGAGTAGCCGCCGGTAGATGCGCCGGGCGCGCCGGCGCTGACCCCGCGCCCAAGCGGCATCGGCGATGGACTCATACGCGCGGGCACGTACTTGAGGAGGCGCGCCGGAGAGCCCCTGAAGGAACACGTCCGCTTGTTCGTGCCGACCGAGGCGAGACGCGACACCGACGAGGGCCGCGCGTGCATCGAGGGCCGCAGGCTCGATGGCCAGTAGCTCTGCGCAGGTGCGTTCGGCGGCGGAATCGTCGCCGGCGCTCAAGTCGGCGCCCAGTTGGCCCCGAAGGCGCGCCATCTTGTGCGGGCAAACACGTTCAAAAATGCTGCCGCGTTGAAAGCGAAGCTCCGCGAGACCCATCGCGCCCGGCGGCAGCACGATCTCGTCGAGGAACTCGTGCCATGCCGCCTCGAGCTCGGAGAGATCCTCGACGACGTCGAAGCGACCGGCGCGGTGCGCCTCCCGAAGCGCGTCTGTGCCATGGCGCGCCGCGAAGAAGCGGGTAAGGGACCCCGCCGCTGCGTAGGAGCGACGCGAGTCAAAGCCGAGGAAACCCACGTCCTGAAGTTCGCTCGCGCGCGGAAGGATCTCCATCTCGCGCATGGCCTTCGACCAGCCGTGGGGGTCGAGGCCGTCGCTCTCGGGCCAATCCAGTGCCACGGCGATTCCTTCGATGAGCATCGCGTTTGGAAAGTAGCCACCGAAGGTACCGCTAACGCGAAAGGGACCGCGGGCCGCCTGGGCGGCGACGGCGTGGACAACCTCGTGACCCAGAACTGGGTGCGGCCACCCGGCCATCTGCAGGTGAACTTCGCTTCGCCACGGCTTTGCGATGAAGGTGCGGCCAGCGCCCATGAAGCGCATTTTTTCCGCGGCGTCACGGTAGAAGAAAGCGTGGACAGGCGAGGGTTGAGTCACTCCGAGCAGGCGCTCCGCACGAGCCACGCGAAAGTCGCAGTCCGCCAAGAGACGACGCGACGCCTCACGCTCAAGCTCGCGGGGGTGATGCACTACACAGCGCCGACTTCGACGCGTGACCCCGAGGTGTTCCGCGATGTCGTCAACGGTGGCGCGGTGACCGAGCGTCGCGCCGGCGCGGTGCCCCCACACGCTGAGGGCCAAGAGCGTGACGGAAACGATGAGGGCCGCCTGCTTGAGACGGCCTCGGCTAAGCCGCAGCCATACAAACGCGAGAAGCGTAAAGATCCAGAGAAGCGTCAGGGCGCGAAACGTCAGTAGCTCCAGGGGAAAGCTGCGTCCCACGTCGTAGAGCGTGCCGGGGAACCAGCCCAAGAGATGGCTGAACACAAAGATCGCGGGGGAAGACCAAAACTCGTGGAGCCCAAAGAAGAGCGCGACGAGAGGCGCGAGGCCGGCGAACAAGAGCGCGCGTTTTCGCACGAAGACGCCGATGGCGGCGCCGAGGACGGCCCCCAAAACAATGCTTGGAAGTGGCCCCGCCACCATGAAGAGGAAGCCCATGCCCGGCTCGCATTGGCGCACACGCAGCGCGTTGAGCGCGAGCAGCAGCACCGGGATCAGCCATGTCGCGAGCGCCAGAACAAGGGCGGCGCGAAAGGCCGCGAGAGGTTGCTTGCGACGTGAACGCGCGAGCGCCGCAGCGCATGGCGTCACAAAGAACGGAAACGCCGCGCCAATGGCAAAAGCGGCTTCAATTCCGTGCACCCCAAAGAGCGGAAACGCCACACAGGCGAGCGAGCCGATGAGCGCGAGGCTGAGGCCCACGCGCGTCGCCCGCTCCTTGAGCAAGACGCGAATGAACGCGCGGGCTCCACCAACGATCGTCGCACTCACGGTGCCGGGCTTGGAGCGTCCTTCGGCACATCCGGCATGTCCAAGAGGAGCGGCAGCGCGTCCGCGATCTTCCCGACGAAGCGAATGTCGAGGTCCTTGCGCACTTCGTCAGGCACCTCGTCGAGGTCCGGCTTGTTTTGCGCAGGCAATACGACGCGCTTGATTCCGTGGCGGTGAGCGGCGAGGCACTTTTCTTTAACGCCGCTGATGCGAAGGACATTCCCGCGAAGGGTGATTTCTCCGGTCGTCGCAGCGTCGGGTCGCACACGGTGACGTGTGAGCATGGAAGCGATGGCGGCGACGATGGGGAGCCCCGCGGATGCGCCGTCCTTGGGCACCGAACCTTCGGGCAGGTGAACGTGGATGTCGATCTTCTGGAGGAAGTCGTCGGGCAGACCGAAGCTCGCCGAGCGCGCACGAACATACGTGAACGCCGCTGCGACGGACTCCTGCATCACATCGCCGAGCTGGCCCGTGACACGAACCTGACCTGACCCCGGCATGCGGCGCGCTTCCACATGGAGCAACTTTCCGCCGGCGGGCGTCCACGCGAGACCCGTCGAGAGGCCCGCGGCGGGGTTTTTGTCGCGTTCTTCGACGTGATAGCGCGGCGCGCCGAGGACCGATTCCACAAACGCGGGATCCGCGATCTGCGAGACGTCTTCCCCCTGCGCAAAACGCACAGCGACGGCGCGACATACGGCGGCCACCTGTTGTTCAAGGCGACGCACTCCGGCCTCGTTGGTGTAGCCATCGACGAGGGCGTCGACGCCTTCGGACGCAAAGTCGAGGCGCTCGGGCGTGAGTCCGTGGTCTTCGAGCTGGCGCGGGATAAGGAAGGAGCGCGCGATGGCCTTCTTCTCTCTTCGCGTGTAGCCGGGCAAATCGATGACCTCCATGCGATCAAGGAGAGGGCCGGGAATCGTGTCCTTGCGGTTCGCCGTCGCGATAAAGAGGACGTTGCTCAAGTCGAAAGGCAGGTCGAGATAGTGATCAGCGAAGGTCGAGTTTTGCTCCGGGTCGAGAACTTCCAAGAGAGCGCTGGCTGGGTCGCCGCGACTTCCGCGTCCTAACTTATCGACTTCATCGAGGAGCATGACGGGGTTACGGCTACCGGCTTTCTTGAGACCCGTGATGATACGACCCGGGAAAGCGCCGACATAAGTCCGGCGATGACCGCGGATCTCGGACTCGTCGCTGACGCCACCGAGGGCGACGCGCACGAACTGCCGCCCCGTCGCGCGCGCGATGGAGCGAGCGAGGGAGGTTTTGCCGACGCCGGGCGGTCCTGCGAAGCAGATGATCGGGCCTCGCTGATCGTGACGAAGACGGCGAACGGCGATGTACTCAAGGATACGTTTCTTGGGCTTCGACAGGCCATGGTGATCCTCGTCGAGGACACGACGCGCCTCGGAGACGTCCAGGCGGTCCGGCGTGGTCTTCTTCCACGGGAGGTCCGTCAGCCATTCCACGTACGTGCGCGCGACGTTGAACTCGCCGCTCGCAGAGTTCATCGTGTGCATGCGCTTGAGCTCTTTGCGCGCCGCTCTCTCTGCTTCGATGGGAAGATCGCGGCTGGCGACGCGCTCCCGCAGCATCTCGACATCGTCCTCATCGTCGGGCTCGCCGAGCTCTTCTTTGATGGCGCGCAGCTGCTGGCGAAGAAGGTACTCGCGCTGCGAACGCGACATCTCCTCCTGCACCATCGTGGAGATCTCTTTCTTGACGCGATAGACATCGCTCTGCCGGCCCACGAGCTCGAGGACTTTTCGAAGTCGGTCGCGCACATCGAGTGTCTCGAGGACCGACTGCTTGGCGTCGTTTCCAACGGGAAGGTTTGACGCGACGAGGTCCGCCAGGGCTCCTGGCTCTCGCACGTTGTCCAAGATGGTGCTGGCGTCGCGGGGCTGGTTCGGAAGAAGCGTCGTCAACGAGCGCGCCGCTTCGCGAAGGTGTGCGGCGAGCGCCTCTACCTCTTCGCCCACTGCGGGACGTTCATGAATACGTTCGATCTTGGCGCTCAGACACGGCGAGCGACCTTCGAGGTCGAGCAGGCGCATGCGCGAGGCCCCCTGCAGCACTACCGAGTAGTTGCCGGAGCTCAGCCGAATCACTTTCAATATGCGCGCGACGGTGCCGAGGTGATGAATCTCGCTGAAGTCAGGATCTTCGATCTCCGGCTTTCGTTGAGCGACGACGCCAATGAGCGGTCGCTCGACTCCTTCACCGACGACTTGCTCGATGAGCTTCACCGAACGCGCTCGTCCCACGTTGACGGGAACGACCGATGCCGGGAAAAGCACGGAATTTCGGAGGGGTAGGATGGGAAGGACCGGGGAAGGATCCGTCGGAAAAAGTGAATCAGTGGGGGCCACGCGCGCACAATACCCGCTCTGGCGGCCACGATCGATGAAGAGCTGCTTCAGAGACGATTCCTCCCGCCGTAATGGTTGGCCTGGCGAATCGCGGAAGCCTCTGATAGAGACAGGCCGGCTGTGATGAGCTGGAGGCTCACTCAAAACTTGAGCAGTAGGTCCTTGTCGTGTAATGTCGCACATGTAGGACACGCTGCCCAAGCCTGGGCACTCTGGAACAAGCACCCACTTCAACGCGAAGCGAAACGAATCCCCATGAAGTCGACCACAATGCTCGCCCTCTCCCTCTCCTTCCTTTTGACCGGCTGCAACGCCGCGATGTGGGGGAATATGGCGGTCCTCGTGGTCACCTTCGGCATCTTTTTCGGAACGCTTGGCCTCGGCCGAGTCTCCTCCGACGCTTCCCGCTCCCGCGCTGATGCCTCCACGTCGGTTTCGCCGACCCAGCGCTGAGCGCGCGTAGATGGAGAGCCTCGAAGGTAGCGAAGAGAAGACCGATGGCTCGGACGAGTTCGCCAAACTCTCCCGCCTAACCCTCGCAGAGCTTGAAGGCATTCGCCTGGTTCTCCGAGGCGGCTCAGTCATCGACTGGCACCGCCTGAACTTCCGAACGCGTACGGAGATCGACAACCTTCTTCGAGCGCACGAGCTCGACATGAATGAACCCGCGGACCGCGCGCGGACCGAAGCCGTCAAGAACGCCGCAGTTTCCTACCTGCGGCGCAAGTTCGACTTTCCGGTACCAAAGCGCGTCGCCGCTCTCGACATCGAGCACATGCTGCAGCTCGCGTCGAGCAAGGGCCATCGACAGCTTTGTGCCTGCGCGATCTTGAAGGTGATGCACATCATCCACCACCTCGAGGCGCGAGAGCTGCTCTTCATGCTCCCCACCTCGGACGAAGAGCTCTTTCATCTCGTCGAGCAAAAGGTCTACCGCGTCGTCGGCGGAGCGCTCGCTCGTGGGTTCCCCATCGTGGAGTTCATCGGCGGACGAAAGAACCGAGACTCCCTCTACACGAAGCTGCTCTCTAAACAGGAAGTCAGCGCGGCTCAGATCTACGACAAGCTTCGCTTCCGCATCGTCACAAAGACAGTGGACGACGTGATCCCCATACTGAACCACCTCACGCGTGAGGTCTTTCCGTTCAACTACGCGATCCCGCGGGAGTCGACGAACTCCCTCGTGCACTTCAAGAGCTACCTAGAGTCCCGCGACGATCTGCGAGCCCATCAAAAGTCGCTTCAGTTTAGCCCGAACCTCGAAGACGGCGGAAACGAGCTCGTCGACAATGAGTTTAGTTCCCGTGCGTATCGCGTCGTCCATTTCGTCGTCGACATGCCGATTCGCCTGCCAGACAAGCTCCTCGCGGAGGCGCCCCCGGGTGCTTGGCCACTCGGTCGCATCGTCTTCGTGCAGACCGAGTTTCAAATCTTGGACCACGCGACGGACCGCTCCAACGAACACGGCGACGCCAGCCACGCCGCGTACAAAGAACGCCAGCAAGAAGCCGTTGTTCGGCGCTTGAAGGTGGGCATGGTCGGAACTCGCGACGATCCGGGACCTGGCCACCGTTTGTCCGTGGCGCCGCCGGCACCCCCGGCGACCTGGGAAGAAGAGTAGATCGTGGGCGTCACGACTCGACAGCTGGGTTGCTTTCCCTGCGTCGGCTGCGGCGCAAACCTGCTGATTCACGACCAAGAGCGAAAGCTCAAGTGCAAGTTCTGCAAGACACACAACAAGGCCCCCAAGCGTCTCGTCGACGATCTCGAGCACGGCCGAAAGCTACCCTTTGATGCGATTCGCGAGATGCACCAAGGGCTCGACCGCGTCATCGAGCGTCGTTACCAGGGCTTCGAGCTGCACACGCGCTGGGTCATCCTTGCAGGCGTTGTCGGCGCCGTTTTCTTCGCTTGGGTTCGTGCGAGCACCAACGCAGACCCGGGCGTAGTCGACTACGGCATTGGCGCGCTCATCGGGTTCTTTGCGATGGCCTTGCCTCTCGGCTGGAGCGCGAGCTGGCTTAGCACCACAGGGCTCGGCCGTACCGCGAGCCGCGTTGACTACGCGCTGAAGAGCCTCGACAAATCCTGCCCTCGCTGCGAGCAACCGATCATGGGGGACAACCCCGGGGCCTTCGACTGCGTCATGTGCAAAGCGTCTCTCATCTACACGGCCCATCTCGTCGTGGAAGACAGCGGTCCACATATTCCGCTCTTTGAAGCAGCCGGGGATGCCGCACTCGCGGACAAGTCATGGCTGGATCAACGTCGTGGCACGACCTTCCAGTACCTTGGACTCGTCGCGATCTTAGTGCTCGTCGCCACGAGCATCTACTTCTTGATGACGCTCGCAAAGTGACGGGAACCAAGATCGACTCCGGTGCGGAAGAGCCTCCTCAGGGAGCGAAGCCACGTGTGCTCATCGTAGATGATGACGCCGACATCCTGAAGATGCTGCGGCGCTACCTTGGAGCAAAAGGGCTGGATGTTATCACGACGGATGCGCCTTTCGGCGTCCTTGAACTGATTCGTGAGCATGAACCACACGTCGTCGTCCTCGACCTCATGATTCCTGGACTCGACGGCGGAGCGATTTTCGGTTTCATCCGTGCCCAAGCATCCGTCGCCATCGTTTTCTATTCCGCATCTTCCGAGGCGACTCTCAGCGAACTTCGAGACGCCCACCCCCATGCACTTGTGGTGGCCAAAGCGAGCCCACTCAACGAGCTCGAGAGCGCTATTCGAAGCTTTCTTCCCTGACTTTGTCAGCGTTTGCGTCGCGACTTGAGAAGCTGCTCCGCGAGGGTGGCCGGACTCTCCGTTCCTTCCTCGGCAGCTCCTTCGTCCTGCGGCGCTGGCTTTGCGGTCTCCGGCGCGGGCGAGGCGCGAATGCCCGCGACGTCTTTCGTTTGAGCAGGCGCAGGCGCAGGCTTCGTGATCGGCTTCGGCGTCAGCGCCGGGGACGGCTTCGTCCTGCTCCCCCGAGGAGCGAGGCGCAATCGCCGCATCGCTACGGACAAGACAAGCAACACGAGGCTGAGCATAAGAAGGAAAGGCACAAGCGTTTGCAACGCCGTCACAGGCGGACTGCGTCTGTGAAATACGCCGTCGAGGCTCTCGAGCATCTCGCCGCCACTCAGCGCTGCAATCTGCCGAAGGAGCGCGTAGTCGGTCCCTTCGCCGCGCTGCTCCTGGCCCCCGCTCCGAACGACACCTGCGCTCCCAAGGAACCCGCCGTTTTCGATGTCCGCCACGCTCACGAGGTAGGGCCCCGGTTGCGAAGCATCGAAGGTCGCCTCGTAGCGACCGGGCCCCGATTGGTGAAACGTGACGCTCCGTCCTTCGCCGCTCGGGTCCGCCAATGTGCCGTCGAGGGCGAGACCATCGATGGGGGCGCCTTCGGCGTCAATGGCGTCCACAAACACGTGTCCGTCGCCCCCGCGCAAATGAATGCCTACCTCCACGTCGAAGCTCTGAGGGCCTCGCTCCAGGAAGCGCGTGGTCTGGTCGAGCAACGTGGCGTAGCCCTCCCAACTCGCCCAAGGTCCGTTGAACTCCCCAGCGAGGTCGACGGTGAGGACGGCGGACTTTCCGAGGCCGTACTGCCACGTCGACAGCAGCGGTTCATCGTCGCCAGCCCAGAGCGCGTGCGTCGCGCTTGAGCGTGGCGCGACGACAGCATGACCCAGGAGTGGAGGCGCGTCAGCGAAACGAAGGCCTCGAGTGACCACGCTCGGCGCGCCCACTCGCACGTTGAACGCGTCGGTGGAAAGCGCTGCTCGGCTCGCCTCCATCGTCTCCTGGGTGAAGATCCGAGGAAGCTCACGCATGTCTTCGACAATATAGAAGCGCCCTCCCCCAAGACGCGAAAGCACCTCGAGTTCTGCGGTGTGCGCCCCGCGACCCATCGAGACAACCGAGGTTGTGATGCCGCTCGCCGCGGCACCTCGAACCTGTGCCCGCGTCCCACCGAGTTGTGCCGAGTCACTCCCATCGCTGAAGAGCAAGAGATGTTTCAGCTGCGTAGGCTCTCTCGTGAGCGTCGCGTAACTCGACTCCAAGGTGATGTCGACGTAGATGCCGCCACCACCAGCTTGAGCTCGCCGAACCCGCGAGGCGATGGCGCCGGGGTCTTCGACGGCGGTCATCGGCACGGTCCAACTCACCGAGGTATCGACGTGCATGACGCCGACGCGATCCGACACGGATAGCATGCTCGCGCTCCGCGCCGCCGCTTCGTTGGCGAGGTCGAGCTTCGTTCCGGTGCCCGCAGACGCTCCCATCGAGCCACTTCGATCGATGGCGATGATCATGGACAGCGAGAGCCGGTCGCGACGTTGGCGCAGATCGAAGCGCGCCGGCAAGGCCTCCTCCACGGGTGTGTCCACGTAGCCGCCAAGCCCGAACGACTGTCGCGCGCCGGCCATCAGAAGGCCGCCGCCGAGGCTACGCACGTAGGCGCGCACCCCACGCATCTGCGCTTCGCTCAACGAGCGTGCGGGCACGTCGTGAAGCACCACGAGGTCGTAGGAGGCGAGCCCCGCGGCGTCCGCAGGGAGCGCGCTCACGTCCCCGGCGTCGACGCTAGCGCCGCGGGCACGAAGCACCTGAGTGAGCACCTCGTTCGCGGCGGGAGCCGACGAAACAAGGAGCGCCCGGGAGCCGCCAGCAACACGCATAAAGGCGCCGCCGCGGTTGTTCGCGGCGCTCTCGTCGTCACCTTGTCGCTGCGGCGTGAGGACGGCGTCGTAGCGATGAACCCCCGCTTCCGGTGCGACGTCACGGAACACGAGAACATCACGCCCGGCGGCGAGCTCCGTCACCGTCTCCGCAAGCGGCTCTCCGTCGCGAAGCAGCTGGAGCCGAACGGGGCTCGTCTGGCGTGCGTTCGTCACGATGCGAACCTCCACCGGTTCTCCGGGCCGAGCGGATTCGGCGACGCGAACACGTTCCACAGAGAGCTCCGGACGCGCCTCCCGCTCGATCGCAAGGACGTCGATGCTCATCCCGCGCGCCGCCGCTAGCGCCGCTGCTGCGCGCGCATCACCTTGCGTCTCGAGGCCGTCGCTGATCAAGACGATGCGTCCGGCGTATCCAGACGGAACCGCGGAGACTGCGTGCCGGATGCCATCGGCGATATCCGTCTCGTCCCGCGCAAGAACGGCGCTTCGGTTCTGAAGTGGAGGCGCGGGTCCGACGTACGCTTCCGTCGCTGCGGAGTCCGCGAACACGACGAGGCCGGCGACATCGCCTTCGCTGCGATCTTCGAAGGAAGCAAGGATGGCCTCGTCCGCTTCGGATTCACCAGAGCTCGCCGAGCGCGAACGATCGAGGACGTACACCACCGCCATCTGATCGGCCTGCGTTCGCCACTCGAGCCCCGCAGCCGCCGCAGTAGCGGCGAGGAGGACGAGCGTGAGCGTGGCAAACGTGAGCTTCCCGCGGCGCTGTCTCGGGCCGCGCTGATGGCGCCAAAGCGCAAACCCTGAGACGACCAGCGCAATGGCCCCAAGCCATGGGTTCTGCAAGTAAATCATATACTTGCACCGTTTCCGCGACGCCGCCTTTTCGAACGACGCGAAGACCAAACGAGCTCCGCAGACACCAAGAGGACAACAAGCAGCGCGAGCCACTTCGTGATCTCGTGGGAGTCCCGGGCGGACGTCGCCGTCGCCTCTTCACCCCCGCGGACCGTCAGCGTCATTCGAGCGCGGGCGTCGCTCTCCTTCGCGTCGACTAAGTTTCGAACGGCGATGCGTTGGCCAAGTTCGTCGTTCACGCGAAAGAGCCCCGGGCGTGCCGCGACGTCCACGATGGCGACGCCGCCGCGGGGCGTAACACTCGCCTGTGCGCGCGAACTTTCCACCCGAACATCCCCGTCGACGCGGGCCGGAATCTGCAAAGGCTGACCGAGCGAACCAGGAGGAATGCCCCCCGCTGCGCGACGATCCCGGGCGCGCTCGAGAAGGTTGCGGAAGAAGATGACGAAGGAAGCCTCGCGTGGCCAGGTTCCGTCCGATGGGTCAAACGCGAGGAGCGTCGTCTCCCCCGTCGGACGCGAGAGCGTCGAGGCGACGTCACCGTGCTGCGCGCTGATGAGGACGTCCCCGCCGACAACGCTGCGGCTACGACCGAGTAGGACGTCTCCCAGATCGAGGAAGCGCAAGCGTGGATCTTCGTCGCGCCACGTCACGATGCGCGGCGCTTCGACCTCTTCGCCTAGCTCGAACTCAAAGACACGTTCGCCTTCGGGGTCGATCACCCACGAGTCCCCAGGGGGTGGAGCCGAGGGTACCGCGCCGCTGTACACGTGAAGGGCGCCAGGCGCTTCGAGGGCCGCTGCCTCGAGGGTGTCCAGGTCCGCTTGAAAGAGCTCGATGGCAGCGTCTGAACGGAGCACACGCCGGAGGGGAGCCGGGGCGCTGCCCACCAGAATGACGGGAAGGCGTCTGCTGCCCGGCGTGGAAACGAAGACCTCGTCATCCAGCGAGAGCGCGTCCGTCCAGGCGCCCGTCGCTCCGCCGAGCTTGATGTGGAGCACCGGCGCTGACAGACCATCTGCGTCGGTGGGACGCTCGATGGTGAGCTGGATAGACTCCGTGCCCTCCGCGGGGACGGTGACTCGACGTGAACTGAGATCCCTTCCGGTGGACGGATCACTCACGGTGACGAACGCGACCTCTTCGACCGTGGACGTGCTCAGGAGCCGCACGAAGACCTCGTCGCGTTCGTCCCGGTCCGACGAGGCGCGTACGTCCGCGTCAACAATGGCCAGGTTACGAACTTCTTCACCGCCAAGCTTGATGAACTCGACTTCCACGTCGGCGGTGACGTTCAGCTCTCCGTCCATCGCGGCATCGGAGATAATGACCAGGCGCGAAGCGCCGGGCGCATCCCGGAGACGTTCGCTCGCCAAGTCCAGCGCTCCGCTGAGGTCACATCCCGCGCTCGACACTCCGACTCCGTCGATGGCGCGTTCAAGCGCCCGCGCGTCGTGGGACGGAAGCGCCTGCACGACCGGGACCTCTCCGGCTTCGATGAGGACCATTTGGGCGCCGGGTCCGAGACTCGAACTCAGCGCGTAGAGCGCCTCCTGCGCGCGCTCCATGCGGGTATCTTCTTCGCCAGCGTCGCGCGTTGCCATCGATGCCGAGGTGTCGACGACAACGCAGAGCCAGGCGCTGCTCAGGACTTCACCGCCGAAGGTGGGCCGGCTGAGCGCGAGGGCGCCGGCGCACACGGCCAGCACCTGGAGGACCAAGCTCATGTGAGGCAGCAGACGCCGAAACGGGCGGTCCGCCTGCATGTCTCGAAGCGCCTGAGACCAGAGCAAGGTCGATGGAACCTGAAGGTTCTCCCGGCGTCTCTTCAGAACGTAGAGCAGCACCAAGGGCATCAGGAGGCCAAGCCAGGCCAGGTTCCACGGGGAAAGAAACGTCATCACGCCCGCAAGTAGTCCGTCAAGAGCGTCTCGAAGGCCGCGTGCCCGACCAAACGCGCGTAGCGCACGCCACGTTTTCGCGCATACGATTCAAGCCCGTCCAAGAAGGCACAGAGCCGAGCGTCGTACGCATCAAGAACGTGCGGGTCCATGGACAAGTCGACGTAGGCGCCGGTCTCCGAATCGACGAATCGATGGTCTCCGTCGAGCGTCGGCGCGACCTCTTCTTCGCTCAGAACATGAAAAAGCGCAGGCTCAAAACGAGAGGCGAGGAGCCTGTCGACGGGCGTCTCATATCCGGCGGGGTCCAAAAAATCGCTCAGGATCATGACCAGCCCGGGTCGCATGCGTCGCGCGATCATCGCCTCGACGCACGCGCCGAGATCCGTCTCGCCGTCCGCCCTGATGTTCTCCAAGAAACGAAACGTGGAACCGACGCGACCCCGGCCGCGAGCAGGCGCCGATGCAGCGGCGGCCTTTGCTGCCCAAGGGATCACGCTCACTCTTTCGCTTCCGCAGAGCGCCACGTACGAGAGGGCCGCAGCGAGTCGCTGCGCCATCACCAGCTTCGATGGATCGCCAAAGCCCATCGAGGCGGAAGAATCAACGAGGAGGTAAATGCGCAGGTCTTCCTCCGCCACGTAGAGCCTAAGAACGAGTTCCTCGAGTCGGGCGTAGGCGTTCCAGTCGATACGCCGAATATCGTCCCCGGCGGAGTACGCGCGGTGGTCCGCAAACTCCACCGACGCGCCTCGACGAAGCGACGCGCGCGCACCTCCCGACGCGCCGGCAAAGCGGCGCCTCGCGGCGAGACGGAGTCGCTCCAGGCGGCGAAGAAACTCGGGGTCGAGAAGCGAGCTCACGGCTCTTGCTCCCCTCCTTTCGCGTCCTTGGGCGGAGCCGCCAGGGCGTTCGAGGGCGGACTCTGGACCCGAGCTGCACGACGCTCTTCGCGACGAGAGTCCCGTGCCTCAATGGCCTTCATCACGCGTTTGACACGGAACGTCAGGAGCATCGCCGCGAAGACAGCGACGCAGGTGTAGATGCCCATCTCCGCGAGTGCGACCCCGAGTCCCGTGCGCCCGTTGGACACGCGCTCGCCGGAGATGAAGTGAACGATGGGCGATGCGGCGAGGGCCTCTGAAGGGCCTGAAGAGCGGCCGTCGATGGTGATGGACCAGAAAAACGTGACGAGGATGGCGATGACGAAGAAGGCCCCAGCGACGACGCGTGACGCGATGCCGCTACCGAGCCGCACGCGAAGCCACGCGCCGACGAAATAGTACGCGATGGCCACGGCAACGGACCCGCAGCCAACGACCAAGAGACCCGTCTGCTCATCGCTATCGGCGCCGTAGCCGATCACTAGGGAGACGAGCGTGAGCGCCGCGACGGATCCGCCGACAACGACCGTGGCGTAACGTGCCGTCGGGATCGCACCTGGACCAAATACAGAGAGAAGACCGGCGAAACGCGGAGCTGGGCGGGACGACGCGAGGCGAGGCGGCAGCGGTGGTTCGTTCATCAAGATCGCCGCAAGAAAAATCGCGATCATAAAACCGAGAACCTGCGCCGCATAGCTGAAGCCAAAGTGGTCGTTCGGCTCGATGACGAAGGCGAGGAGCAAGGACGCGATGAGCGTCTGGCCCAACACCATCACGGCGGTCCAGACCTTGAGCCGCGTCGAACGGTCCTCCGCCGGCGGCCTTATCGCGGCGATGGCGGTCTCCAAGAAGAACCAAACGCTCATTCCCGCGACGTAGATCGGAAGGACGAAGACGAGTAGGAAAACGTCGAGCTGAAAAAAGTTCGTGGAGAGAGCCTCGGCGAACCAAAAAGGCCCGGACCCAGACGTGCCCCACTCACGTTGAGCGAGGAATGCCATGGCTGTAATCATCGACCACAGAAACATCGAAGCCGGCTGAAAGAGCGCTGTGCTCGCGATGATGGCGACACGAGTCGTTCCCACGCGCGCGCTCACGGCCACGCCAAAAGCGACGGCCGGTCCGAGGAAGAGGAAGAGCCCGAAGAACCCCCAGAAGACCTGCAGCGGGGATACGCCCCCGAAGAGGAACGCGATTCCCACAACCGGGGAGAAGGCGATGAGCACCAGCGCGAACACGGCGTAAGTGGCGAGGAACTTTCCCCAGACGATTCGCCGCGGTCTCATTCCCGTCAGGATCAAAGACTCGTAGGTTTCTGCTTCGCGCTCCGCCGTGATCACCGTCGACGCCGTCGGCGGTGCGACGAGGCTGACGACGGCGACGGAGATTCCAAAGAAGAGATGGAAGACGATCTGCCCCACGTCGGACGGCGGGGTATCTCCGGATGCCGCAAGGGCCCCGGACATGAGGACGATGATTCCCACGATGCCCGTGGCGACGTAGAGAAAGCGCACGAAGAGTGGCGTGCGGAACGTCGAGAGCAGCTCTTTGACGAGGATCGGGTTTGGGTCCGCGAAGACGCGCGCGAAGAGCGCTTTGACACCACTCATTGGAGTTCTCCGCGCGTCACCTGAAGGAAAATCTGCTCCAGGTCATCACGCTCGGGTTCTACGCGGACAACGGAAAGGCCCGCACCGATGGCGCCGGCGACGAGGGCGGCGACGGTTTCATCTCCGCCGTGATAGGCGATGCGCAAGAGGCCATCCGGTCCTCGTTCGACGGCGGTGACATCTGGGTTCGCTGCAAACGCGGACTCGCAAGCGTCGGGGTATTCGAGCAAACGAATGCGCAGCACACGTTCGGGACGCAGCTGCTTTCCGATGGCGTCGACGGGTCCAGAAGCGAGAAGTCGCCCGCGCTCCAAGATGCCGACGTACGACACCATATCGCTAAGCTCCGTGAGGATGTGGCTCGAGAGGATGACGGTTTTTCCAAGACCCTTGAGCTGCTCGATGAGTTCGCGCATTTCGATTCGCGCGCGCGGGTCGAGCCCATTGGCGGGCTCATCGAGGATCAAAACCTTGGGATCATGGAGGAGGGTCCGCGCGATGGCGAGTCGCTGCTTCATTCCTTTGGACAGCGCCGAGACCTGCCGCGTACGCAGTCCGCCCAGCTCCGTCAGCTCGACGACGGCCTCCACGCTGCGCGCTCGCGCGCGGATGTCGAGGTCGTAGGCGGCGGCGAAGAACTCAAGGTACTCGATGACCGTCACGCGTTCGTAGACGCCGAAACCATCGGGCATGAAGCCCAAGATCTTGCGCACGGCGTCCGGCTCGTCGACGCAGTCATGGCCATCGACGATCACACGCCCTTCCTGCGGCTCCAGGAGCGTCGCCATCATTCGAAGCGTAGTGGTCTTGCCGGCGCCGTTGGGCCCGATGAAGCCAAAGACCTCACCCTTTGGGATGTGAAACCAGACGTCGTCGAGAACCTGGGTCGAACCGAAGCGATGCGAAATACCTTCGACATGAATCATGGCGACACCTCCGATGGCTGACCGAGGCCGATCGGCGCTCCGGATGACATGGACGACTCCGGGTCGGCGTCGTCGAGGGGACCGGTTCCAATGCGCCAGGCGCTCGGAACTCCACCCGAGATGGGTAGCTCTTGGGCGGGCATCTGCACGGATACAAGCGTGGACGAGCTCTCCTCGGAGAAGAGCGCGATGGTTCCGTCGCTCCGGTCGAGGCGTGCAAAGAAGATTGGCGCCGTCGTCCCGGCCACGGCCACCAGTCGAAACTGTCCGCCAACAATATCCTCGTGTTCTTCGTCGAAGCCCAGGCTTCGCGCGAGGCCCTCCTCACCGCCCGCGCTCAAGAAGTAGCTCGGAGTCCGCGGGATCATGGCCGTCTGACCTGGAGCGACATCGCCGATCTCAAACACGCGCCCGCCGTTGCCAACGATGAGACTACCCAAAAGAGGCTCCTCGCCGCGATTCGTGACGCTTTGAAGCTCTCCATCCTGAAGAGCCAGGTCGACCACGCCGAAGGGGACCACCTCTTCTTCGCGCACAAGCGTCGTCGACCAAAGGCTGGACCGTATGCCAGCCAAGGTCTCGTCCCCGGACGGCCCAATGTCGTGGGTGAGCGTCACGCTGGAGTTCCCCGCGAAACGCGTGATGCCACTGGATTCGAGGTCAAAGGTCGCCGGACGTGTGGAGTAGAGTCCGTGGTAGGTGCGCCGCATGCCGTGAGACTCGCCGGCGAGGGACTCCACCCAGGTGATGCTTCGATGCCGCATCGTCACCCCCTTTCCAATGAAGCCCACGAGGAGCATCAGGACGAGACAGCCGAAGGAGAGAATCGGCGTCGTGATGAGGGCCAACGTCGGTTTGCCGCGCTTCTGCACGTAGCGGAAGTTCAGGGGTCCGACGGCGAGCACGTAGATGAGCAAGAGCACGGCCACGAGCCCGAGAGCGGGACGAAAGCTCGCGTTCGGATCGAGGGCCGCGCGAAGTTCGCGAAACGAGTGCCGCGACTGCCAGTTGTTCGAAGACTCTGCGCCGTAGAGCGGAAGCTGCGGCGTCACCGTTGGCACGCGCATCACGATTCTTCGCAGGAGGCCTTTGACCCGCTCCGAGCCCACTGAAGAAGGCGCGTTGATGTCCTTGGTGCAGAGCCAGACGTAGCCAAAGCCGACCGCTCGGCCGCCGCCAAAATACTCGGGCTGCCAAAGCGCCTCCGTGGAAGTGAGCTCCTCGCCGGACACCCGCACATCCCCGGCGAGCCTCTGCACGGAAGCCGCCCGCACTTCCTCCGGCGTGCTCGGCGAGATGAGGAGCCGCCCACCCGAGAAGACGTGCTGCCGAAGGGCCTCCAACTGGGTCTCGTCGAGGCGTTCAAGCTCCCGAACCGTCGCTACAACGAGCGCAACGCCGCGCCACCCTTGAACCCGCCGTGGAACGATGGGGTCCCCGGCTGCGTCAAAGTCGATGGTGCCCGTCGTGTAGTCAAACGCTTGCCCGCCGTAAGGCTCGTCTCGTGTACCCGTCAGCCCGCTCGTGCTCGCTTGAAGGCGGGGCGGGTCGGCGAGGATGACGATGCTGTCTGCGTTCCCCCCCTGCCAGTTCTCGGCCTCGCCGATAACCCGCTCGCCCTCGCGCAGGCGCGCTTTCAGAAACCCATTCGTGAAACCCGTCTCGAACTGAAACGTCCGGCGGTCGCGAGGTGGCACGTCGGCCCCAATGCGAAAACGCTGCCCACCTGAGGTCTCGTCCACGGAGAGTTCCAGAGTCCCCCGAATCTCTCGGGATGAACGGTTGATCACATCCACCAACGCGAACGCGCTTCCCTCGATGTTGAAGCCGTTGCGGACGCTGAGCTCGACGCCCTGGGCCGACACGAACGATGGGACCAAAGCCACGGCGCAAAAAAGCAGCGCCTGTGTCAATCGCTTCATCCGAGTGCCCTCACCCCTTCGGAGCCGCGCGGAACCTCCGCGGCGATGGCGTCGAGAATACTGTCCGGCTCTACGCCTTCGGCTTCGGCCTCGAAGCTCGGGATAAGGCGATGGCGCAGAGTCGGGTGAAGGACTCGCGTAATGTCGTCGTACGACACGTGAGCTCGACCTTCGCTCAGAGCCGCGACCTTCGCGCTCAAGAGAAGTCCCTGGGCGCCGCGAACGCCGGGTCCATAGCGAAGCCACTTCTTGGCGCTGGCGCTGGCGCTGGCGTCCGCCGGGTCGGCGGCACCGATCAGCCGCGCAACGTAACGCACGATAGGCTCAGCGCAGCGCACCTGACGAACCAGCGCTCTTGCCGCGAGGATCGTGGGACCGTCCATGACCTTTGGCACTTCGTTCTTCTCCGTCCCGGTTGTGCGCTCCAAGATAGAGACAAGCGTGTTCTCGTCGGGCGAAGGGACGAGCACTTTGAAGAGGAAGCGGTCGAGCTGCGCTTCGGGTAGAGGATAGGTGCCCTCCATCTCGATGGGGTTTTCCGTCGCGAGGACAAAGAACGGCTGGTCGAGGGCGTGGTGTTCCCCGGCGATGGTCACACTTCCTTCACCCATCGCTTCGAGCAAAGCCGACTGCGTCTTTGGTGTCGCGCGGTTTACTTCATCGGCCAAGACGATTTGGCCAAAGATAGGCCCGCGCTGAAGCTCGAAGCGTTTTCTCCCCGCATCCTCGACGACCATCTGCGTCCCGACGATGTCGCTAGGCATGAGGTCCGGCGTGAACTGGATGCGCGAAAAATCGAGGGAGAGGGCCTGCCCCAACGAACGAACAAGGAGCGTTTTGCCCAAGCCCGGTGCTCCCTCGAGGAGCACGTGGCCGCCCGCGAAGAGACAGAAGAGCACCTCTTCGACAACCTTCTCTTGGCCCACGATGGCCTTCGAGATCGCGTCCTTCAGGGCCGACAAAGTGTGGCCGAAGCCCTCGATATTCGATTCGCTCGTCGTCATTCTCTTCTCTCTCGTTCGCCGTGAAAGTACGTGCGTACATGATCTTCGTAGTCGGCCGGAACACGTGAGCGGCCGATGCCGCCTCCCTCGGAAGGTCCAACGGAGCCACCGCCACCGCCACCTCCGCCGGCGCCCTGGTCCGTCGGTGTGCCTGGGTTGCCCCACTCGATCCATGAGCGTGATGGTGATCCGGCGACCACGCGTGGGCGGACGCGCGCGAGAGGTCCCTCGCCGCCTCCAAGGGTCTGCGTGCTGCCGCCCGCGTTGCCTTGTCCGCCACCGCCGCCTTGACCACCAGCTCCGGAGCCACCGCCGCCGCCTTGACCTGCGCCTTGCCCTGCGCCTTGCCCGCCGCCCTGACCGCCCTGCCCTGCGCCCTGACCACCACCTTGTCCGCCGCCCTGCCCACGGCGCGGCACTGGTATCGTTCCGCCACCGCCTTGGCCGCTCTCGCCGGCGCCACGTTGAAGCTCATCCAAGTGCTCGAGTGATTCTCGGAGCATCCGCTCGTATTCGTCGGCGCTGAGCGTCTCCGTTCCGGATTCATTTTCTTCCGCGGCGTGACGATTCTCCGCAGCCTGCTGCTGGCGCATCGCTTCGGCCAACTGGCGTCGCTCTTCCGGCGATAGGCGCGACCACGCTTCCTCCATCGCATCCACCGTCGCTTCATCGAGGTCCGACGCATCCCCGTCGCGCGAGAGACGTTCGAGCTGACGCCCCAGCTCCCCCTCCATCAACTCGGGCATCGCTTCAGCGAGGCGTCTCGCGAGCGCAGCCTGTTCTTCACGCTGGTCGAGGAGGTTCCGTCGGCGCAGCAAGGACTCCGCCAGCTCTTCGTCGCCTGCATCTTGCGCAGCCTCGGCGGCTCGCTCGAGCGCTTGTCGCGCGCGCTCCCGGTCCGCCTCTTCGCGCCTCGCCGCCGCACGGGTGACCTCCCGATCAAGGTTCTCCAAGTTTCGCTCGCCAAGGGCTTCCGCCATCTCCGGCTCATCCTCAGCCAGCTCCCGAACCGCTTCGTCCAGAGCCTCCGACTCCGTGCTCTGCGACTGCCGCTCCACACGCTCCAGTTGCTCACGAATCGAGTCCATCGAATCGAGCGCTTCGCGTGGGTCCACGCCTTCGGCGAGGGCACGCTGAAGCTCCGCGGCCTCCGCGCGAGCCTCCGCCAGCAGCCGACGTGATTCTTCATCCGGCGCCAGCTCTTCCAGTCGTTCGATTCGCTCAAGGAGCGATGCGTCCTCGATACGAAGTGTGCCTGGTCCCGCCATCGCAACGACCGGGGGTACAGGCACAAACCAGAGCGCAGCGAGCGTTGCCAAAGCCAGAGGAAACGTCCTTGCCACGACGGGGACGAGCGCTGGGCGTGTCGGCGCGTTTGACTCTCGCAGGAGGTCGAGGGCCTGGTGGACCGTGTGTGAATCGAAGGGCTGGACCGTTCCACGATGGACGGCGTCCCAAGCGCTCAGGATCGTCTCCTGCGCGCCCAAGCGAGTATCGATGTACGCCACGACGTCCTGCTCCGTGAGCGAAGTCCGGCGAAGAAGATAGATGCCGATGGTGACGACGACGAGCACGATCAAGATCGGCCAACGCGGGAGGGCAGGCAACGCCATGCCGAGCCAGAGCCCCACGCAGCCCACGTAGAGCCCAGAGTGGGCGAGAGCCGCGATGCCGTTTCGAAAGACGAACGCGTTGCGGATTCCACGTCCACGGCGGCGAAGCGCCACAAGCAGGTCTTCGTGTGCAGGCTCGCGCGCCGCGCTTGCGTCTGGGCTGTGGGTTGGCGAGGTCAATCAGGTCTCGGAAGCGTGTGCGCCGGGTCAACGCACCCGGAGTTTGAAGGTGAGACGCCTGCAGCGGCGAGGAAACTTCCGAAAAGTTTCCTAAAAGAACGTGACCATACCTTCCCGTTTGAGTCACGGACCAGCAGATCCCGCGCCCAGAGACCTGTCTACTGAGGGGGAGCGCCGCCGAGGGCACGGACGTAGGCCACGAGTCCCTGAAGGCTTTCGCCCTGAATCTGGTCACCAAAGGCGGGCATAGGCGGTCGGCCGATGCGAATCACCTGGGCGATCTCTTCGTTGCTTCGACTCTGTTGCCACTCCGCGCTGCGGAAATCAGGCATCGCCGACGGTGCTTCGGGTCCATCTCCGGCACCTTGAGCGCCGTGGCAGCTCGCGCAGGAGACCCGATACAGAGCGGCGATAGCACGAGCCCTCGCCACCTCAGGAGACTGCGCTTGTGTTCGTGGAGAGCGGTCCGGGTTGACCTGGTTGGCGCGGGGCGCCGAATGTGCGTGGTCGCTCGCGCTCCAGGGGCGGGTAGGCGCCTCCGGACCGCAGCCGGCGATGAACAACGCCAAAAGCCCAACGCAGGTTCCTATGGCTTGGCTTCGCACGCACCGATCCTGGCCGCCTGGGACGGGGGAATCAACCCGAAGGATGCGAAAACACCGTTCGGAGACGACGGGCTAGCGCGACGGAGGCGTAGACAAGTTCGTCGCGTCCTCGACGCGCAAGATTTGCCACTCTACGAGGTCCGTACGCGTCCCAATACTCCGCGTCCCGTCCCAGGAGAAAAGCAACGAGTTGACGGGCACGCGCACGGGAACAAGCCGGCGGGCGACGTGCTGGACGAGGGCCTCACTGAGCCAGTCGGGTCCACCGCGCGGAATCACAAAGGACTCGATCGCCGCGGGTGCATCGTCGGTCAGCGCGTGCACATGAATCTCCGCGTCCCCGTCCACAGGCACCACCACATGAAGCACCGTCAGCGCCCGGCCGTGGGCTTCGCGTTGCGCGTCACGAACCGCGCTCATCACCGCATCGCGGTCGACGGAGGGGTCGTGCGATTCAAGCACCAACTCCACGCGAACAAGCAGCTCTTGCTCTTCCTGAGCCGCGGCGCGGCTCGACGTGAAGGCGCTCGCGATGAGCGTCGCGACGATGAGCGCTTTAGCCCCCAATGAGCGACATCCCGACGTTCTCGTGCTCTCGCTCGAGGACGTCATTGAACGCATGCCCGAGCTTCTTTGCCCCGAGCGCTTGATGTAAAGCCCACCCCACGTCTGCATCGTTTCCTCCCGACCTCAACACATCTCGAAGTGAGACAGCTTTGCGATCCGCAAGGCACGCACGAATATCACCGCGTGCGTTGATGCGAAGGCGATTGCAATCGTCACAGAAGTTGTGGCTAAAAGGGGAGATAAAACCGACTTTGCCGCGCGAAGCGTCCACGTAGCGCGCTGGACCGTGCGCCTTTCCCCCCACGCTGCCTTCCGAAGCGCGCAAACCGAGGGCGGCCATGACTTCGCCCGTGCCGACGCGGCGCTCCTCGACTTTCTTCCCTTCGCCCAGAGGCATCAGCTCGATAAAGCGCGGCACGGCACCGAGGGACCAGGCGTACTCCACCAGCTTCGCCCACTCATCTTCGTTGACCCCACGCATCGGTACGATGTTGAGTTTGACGGTGAGTCCCGCCGCCGCGGCCGCTTCGATCCCGCCACGTACCTTCTTGAGGTCGCCTCCACGAGTAATACGGGTGAAGCGCTCTTCGTCGAGGGAATCGATGCTGATGTTGATGCTCTCCACGCCCGCTGCTTTGAGGCGAGGAACGTGCCGCTCAAGCTGACCGGCGTTCGTGGTGAGCGCCAAAGACAGCTGCGGAAAAGCTGATGCGATCTGCTCGACGAGCCGAATGAACCCTCGGCGCACAAAGGGCTCTCCGCCGGTGAAACGCAATCGCCGGATGCCAAGCACCTCAAAGATGCCAACGAGCCGCTCGACCTCCTCAAAGGTGAGTAGGTCCGCGCGGCGCTCGTGCTGCTCTTCCCCGCCCGCCGGCATGCAGTACTCGCATCGAAAGTCGCATCGGTCGGTGACGCTTAGACGAAGGTAGGAATAGCGACGGCCCTCTTGGTCGGCGAGGGACTTGAGGTTGAATCCGGCTGGACGCTCCAGAAACGGGACATACTCCGCCATGCGATCGACCCCAGCGGAGTCATTTTGCAAAAGAGGCAGGTGTCGAGGTCGACGCACTCTCCGATGATGCACCGCCAACGCTCGGCTGCAAGGCCCGCTTCAGAGCCCCCTTATCAAGTGACGGAGTAAACACACAGTGCCAGCGCAAAAAAAGTCCGCGACAGGATACCGTCCGAAGGAATTTTCAACAGTCACCGGCGTAGGCCATGACATCACGCCGGAAGACCCGGCTATTCAAGGAGCAAAGAATGAACCCAGGTTCAATGGAAGCAAAAATGGCTTGGGCGTTCGCGCTAGGCGGTGGTGTCCTCGGCGGCGTAGTCAGCATGTTCGCAGGTGGCTGGATTGGCATCGGCCTTCTGACGGCTGGCGCGTTCCTCGGCACGTTCATGACCAAGGCGGGCAAAGGCGCCGGAATCGGTGCCGGACTTGTCGGCACGGTGCTGTACGCAATCATCCTCGCCGTAGGCATCATGATGGCCGCGAACTCGGCGGCCGACGAAATGGCCGCTGAAATGGCAGCGAACGGTCAGGGCGGCGGCGAACTCGCGACGGCCGCTGTGGGCGGACTTGGACTCATCGGCGCCATCCTCGGCTCTGCTGTGATGTTCATCGTCGGCGCCATCGCAGCCATCGGCGGCGCCATCGCTGGCGCGACGGCCCGACCCAAGACGGCCTAACTCGATCCCAATCGGAACTGAGCCTGGAGCGGCATTCGCTCCAGGCTCTTTTTTGTTTGGTCCTCCCCCCCCCAAAACGGTGTGATGCGCTAACCTCTCGCTCAAGAAGCGGATGGCTTTCGACGACAACACGCTGCCCGCCCAGCTGGGCTTATGGCGACGAGGCACTGCGATCGGTGCCGGCGGGGCAGGCCAGGTGTACCTGGCTGACCACGTCGAGACCGGCGTCGTTGGGGCATTGAAGGTCTCACACGCCAAACTCGGGGCCGCGGCGCGTCACTGGTTTCGTCGGGAGGCCGCCCTCGCCGCACGCCTCCGGCACCCGTACATCGTGCCGCTTTTGGACAGCGGAGAGTTCGAAGAGAGGTCTTTCCTGGTCTATGAGCATGCGCCGGGTCCCACGGTGGCAGAGGTCGCTGACCAGCTCGATCTCGAGGGCATCATCTCCGTCGGGCGCCACCTTCTGGAAGCCCTCACCTACGCCCACGACGCCGGCGTCGTCCACTGCGACATCACGCCATCCAACGTCATCCTGACGCCGGGGACCACGGGCAGAGAAACTCGGCTCATCGACTTCGGCCTCGCGAGTGCACGGGACGAACGACGGGGGTTGCAGATCACCTCCGCTGTCAGTGGGACGCCGGGGTACATCAGCCCCGAGCAAGTCCGTGGTCAACGTGTCCTCGGGCCAAGCACAGATCTCTTCGCCGTCGCAGCGCTGCTCTTTCGTTTGCTTTGCGGATACCCACGCTACGCCGGTGCACCCACCAACGCTCTGTACCTGAGCGCCCCACTCCCGTTTACAGATAGGTTTGGCCTCGGCGAAGAGTCCCCCTTGGCGCAGGTGGTTCTAAAGTTGCTCGCGGAGGACCCCGAGCGGCGCTACCCGAGCGCCGCCGCTGCACGAAGCGCGTGGGCGAAAGCTGCAGAGTCCGCCCCCGAAGGCGTTCCGGAGCCGAGCGCAGAGAGCCCGAAACCGCTCGTCACCGTCAACACGCAGCTCGCAAGCACCGACAGCCGACTTCCGGAGGTAAGGCGCTCGACGCCACCTGTGGCGATCACGCAGCGCGCTCTCGTCGCGCGGCGCGATGTCGTCGCAGAGCTCGCACAGCGACTTCACAGCTCGCCGGAGGTGTCGCTTTGCGGTCCGGCTGGCATGGGAAAATCACAGGTCGCTCGCGAGCTCGCCGCTCGCCTCGAGTCCGAGATGAAAGTGGTCCGGGTCTGTGGCCGGCGTGATGTCGAGAGTCCGCCCCTCGAGTGCCTCGCGAGCATCGTGTTGGGACTTCTCGGAGCCCCCGATAGAGAACCCCTCTGGCGCTCCGCGGAGAGAATCCACCAGCTCGTCGTCTCCCTTGAGATTGAAGATACGGAGAGCGCCGAAGACGCGTTGCTCGGCGGACTCCTGGGCGTGGGTCCCAGCGCCGACGCTCGCAGCGCGGTCATGGCGAGCGTCGAAGTGCTGCAGCGGATGACGGCAGAACCAACGCTCGTCGTGATCGACGACGCCGACAACGTAGATGCGAGCACCTGGGAGGTCCTTGCGGCGCTCGTCGACTCGCCGCTTCGAGTCCTTCGGGTGCTCTGCTCGGACTCAAAACGCGGACCGGCGCCGAGTGATACGAGCGAAAGCGTCTACTTCCTTCCGGACTTCCAGAGCCGCGACGTGCTCTGGCAACTCTTCGGCGGCGAAGGCGTGCCCCCCGAAGGAACCGTCGCCGATCTCCGTGCCCTCGGCGCACTCAAGCTCGACAGCGCTCAGCCTGGCGCATTCCATGAGCTCCCCGTCGATGTTGCCCACGCACTCCGCGCCGCTCACGCGCTCGGCGCGGACATTCCTGAACGCGGGCTCTACGAGCTGGGTGCATCCGAAGCCACCGTCCACTCGCTCATGGCGATGGGCGTGCTGGCGAGAGTTGAGCACTCCTGCGCACGACACGAGCGTTGGCTACGCGCGCCGTCCGCGGTTTTGCGACGCCTGGCCTTGGCCTCGTTGAGCGAGCCACAGCGAGCACAGACGGACCTCCGCCCCCTCGCGGTGCGTTGGCTCTCCCGCTGTTGCAGGGACGCCCCTAACACCAACCTTCCACGTGTCGCTCGTCTCGCTGAGGGCTGCGGACTCGTCGCGAGCGCGGCGTATGCGTGGTCCGAGGCCGGACAGTTAGCAGGCCGCGCTCAGCGCCCCACGGCGGCCCGCGATCTTGAGCGAGCTCTTGAACTGAACGCGGAGCTCCTCTCACGAGGCGAGGATGAAGCCATCGACCGCCCTCGTGTGTTGGCCCAGCTCTCCGCCGCTCACCTCGCCGCAAACCGACATACGCAAGCCGACGAGCGGGCGGTCGAGGCACTCGAAGGACTCAGCGATCGCGCCGTTCTTCGAACCAGGCTTCTCCGACTTCGTGCCCAAGCCGCGATGGCTGCGATGGACAATCAGCTCGCCCTGACTCTCCTCCGCCAGGCGGTAGAGCTGATTGGGAGCGAGGGCGATCCGATGGAAAGCGCCAACGCGCACGCAGTCCTCGGTTGGCTACTGGGTTACCGTATGGGGCGCAATGAAGAGGGGATCGCCCTTGGCCTCGAAGCGCTTCGAATCGCGTCTCGCATCATGGCCCCAGCTTTTCAGGCCTCGCTCTGCGGACGGCTTGGTGCCAACTATCTCCGTGCCGGCGATTGGGACGGCCAACTGAACGCGAACCAACGCGATCTCCTGCTCTCCTCAGAAGGGCGCGACATCTACGGCCAGGTTCGAGCGAACATCAACCTTGGCGTCTGTTTCACCAACCGGGGCGCCCTAGAACTCGCCCGTGAGCACACGGACCGTGCTTATGTGCTTGGTATTCGACATGGCGCGCGGGCCGCGGCGTCCGTTGCTGCGAACAACATGGCGCTGATCGCGAGCCAGGATGCTCAGCCCGAGGAGGCGATGCTGTGGATCGGCCGAGTGGCCGAGCTCTCTGGTGGCGAGATCGCCACGGAGACACGGCTCTCTGAAGCGCGAGTGCATATGCTGCGTGGGGACTCGGCGGAGGCTCGCCTCGTCTTGGCCCGCGCCGCGATTCAAGCGGACCACGCGGACAAAGAACACCTCGCACGCGTTGGGGCGCTCATCGCGCTGGCGGACGCCAAACCGGAGCAGGCCTACGAGTGGACGGCGCGCGCTCTCGAAACGCCGGCGTCAGACCCTTACGAGCGTGCCACGACCCAGCTCACCCACTCCGCGTGCCTCCGCGCCGTCGGCAAAAACGACGAAGCGTCCGCCCTGGAAACCAAAGCGGACGCGTCTCTGAGAGAGCTCGGTGCGGACGTAGCGCTAGAGCGGCGTCGTTGGACGCCGCAGCGCGACTAGGTAGGAGACCGACCTGACTCCAGGAGCCAGTCAGGCCCTACTGGCCGCCGATCTCTCGGCCCTTGTTCGATACAAAGCGTAGGTTGGCGAACTCGGTCTGACCTAGCGTGTAGATCACTTCCGCCAACGTTCGGAAAGGCGTTCGGCCATCCGCAACGATCATGACGTTGCCTTCAAACACCTGGTCGGGGAACTGCGCCGCGACCTGCTTTTTGAAATCGCGAATCTCGCCCATGCGCCGAAACAGGTCGGTGATGAGAAAACCGGTTCCGCCGCCCTGCTTTTCGCTGGGGTCGATGGTGCCGTTTCGAAGACCGAGGATTTCCTCGCCGTCCACGGAGATCGTGTTCCGAGCGATCTGAACGACCACATACTCATCCATCTCCGCAGTGGAGGTGGAGTAAGGAATCTGGAGCTCTTCGCTCTGAGTGATGGAGGCCGCCGACGAGTTGGCGAACTGCATAACCATGAACACGAGGAGGATCGTCATCATATCCATCATGGGATAGATGTTGAGACCGTGTGCTCCGTGCTCGTGTTCGTTCTTCTTACGGTTCCGCCGAATCATTCGCTTCAGCGTGGACATCGATGCTTTTTCTTCAGACATCGTCTACCTCACACCTGCTGAGAGAAGAACTGCTGGAAAGAGCACGTCGGCCCCATCCTCTCGGACCGCATCCATCGCAGAGATGAGGTCCTGATACTCGATGAGCGGGTCTGCGCTCACCGTGATCTGTCCCTCGCCATCGGCGTTGGTGTAGTTGAGACCCTGCTCGTCCGCGAAAGCCTTCACTCGTTTGACGCACTCGGTGAGTTCCGCCCAGTTGAAGCTGCCGTTGTTGAGAGGGACCGTGACAACGTCACCCGTGGTGGCGTCGCGGCAACCAGGAAGAAGCTTCCCGGTGGAACCGGTCACCGTCAGACCGTTCGGCGTGATGAACACGCTGAGGTTGAGCGACTCCTGCTGCGGAGCGCGTGAACCGACACCCCCACCGGCGTATGTCGGAAGCGATGCTTCGACCTGCGTATAGAACGCAACCGTGCTCGTGATCATGAGCAGGAACATGATGAGGTTGATGACGATATCGAGGAACGGGATAATGTTCAGCTCGTCATCGAGCTCATCAGGCGTGGGCTCATGTACCTTCGAGCGCTTTCGTACGTACGCGCGCTGTGCTGCAGTCAACTCGGCCATGGAACGGTACCCGGCTCGCCCTACTTGTTCCGAAGGACGAGAAGGTTCTCAAGACGCTGTGCTGCCTTTTCCATCTCCATCTTGTGCTTCTTGGCCATGCCATTGAGCACAAGGTGAGCGGACATACAGACAACAGCGATGAAGAGACCAAGGAAGGTGTTCCACATAGCTTCCGAGATACCTGCAGAGAGAAGCTGTGACTTCTCAGCAGGGTCGAGGCCCGGAGAACCGACCGACTTGAACGACGCGATGAGACCCTTAATCGTTCCGAGAAGACCGATGAGAGTCGCGAGATTCGCGAGCGTCCAAAGTGAACCGATTCGTTTCTCGAGAGCCGGTAGCTCGTCCGAGAGTTTCTCGTCCATCGAGGCGATGATCGCCTCTTCGCCGCGGTTCACCTGAGTGAGACCCGCTTTGCAAACCTGAAGCAATGGAAGCGGTGCCGCTTCGCAGAGCTTGATCGCTCGGTCAATGTTGCCCGCCTGAACGAGCTTCCGAATCTGCGCCATAAACTCGGTCGTGTTCACGCGGTACTTCGTCAATATATAGACGGTGCGTTCGCCGATGATGGCGAGCGCCAGCGCGAGCACTCCGATGTTGATGAAGGAGAACGGCCGACCTTCCCACAGTGCATGCCAGATTTCGTCCATCAGCTCAGCTCCTCAAATCACTCAACGCTCAGGCTTCCTGCCTTCACGTTATTTTTCGTCTCGACTCACGAGCGTCCAACCAATGGGCGCGCCTTCGTCCTAAGACATGTATTCAGTTGGAATCGTTGAGAATCGAGCAAAGACCGAAGTCCTGATTTGCCCGCCGCGGGGAAGCTAACCTAGCCCGCGAGAACTTGTCAACGGAGAGGATCACGGGACTTGAAGAGGGTTCCTTTAGGAAAGATGATCAAAAAGTTGTCTGGAACTTCTTGAAGGCGATGGACACCTACGCCGCGAATGGCTGGCATGGATCGGAAGGGAAGCGGATCACGGTTGACTTCAATGACCCACTCTGTATTATCTGCCCTCGTTTTATCCCTGGATTTCGGGAAACACGTAATGAATATAGCTACTTGTAGCTTTTGCGTGTCTTCCCAGCGAGGGATTTGAGAAGGTTTTTGGCAACGTTCAAGTTGAACGATCATCCATGAGGGATGTCGTCGCCGTTAGTGAAGGATGGGCCCGTAGTAAAGGGTTCCAGCAGGAGGCAGTGTTCCATGCATGGTTTATCAGAGGCATTTGAAGAGGGCGGATGGGCCATGTACGTCATCCTCTTCTGGCTCGTACTCGCAATTGGTTTCATCATCGAGCGCACCGTGTACCTCTACAAATCGTCGATTAACAAGGATGTCTTCCTTGCGACGATGCAGAAGTGCATCTTGGCCGGCGACATCGGCCGTGCCATCAAGCTTTGCAGCGCCGCAAACGCTCCCCTCGCGCGAATCGTCAAGGCTGGCCTTATGAAGGTCAACCGTCCCGACGCCGAGGTTCAGTCCGCCATGGACGAGGCTGCTCTTCGTGAGCTTCCACGCATCGAAGCGCGTACGCCTTTCCTTGGTCTCTTCGCCAACCTCGCGATGCTTTCGGGCCTCTTCGGCACCGTTCTCGGTCTCATCACGGCTTTCGCCGCTGTTGCCGGCGCGGACCAGGCATCCAAGGCGACAATGCTCGCCAAGGGTATCTCCGAGGCCATGAACTGCACCGCCTTCGGCCTCATGTCCGCGATTCTCGCGCTCATGGGCATGGCTGTGCTCAACGGTAAGACCCAGGGTCTCCTCGACGATATCAACGCTGCGACGGTTCAGGTTATGAACCTCGTCGTGAACAATCGCTCGAAGGTCAACCTTCAGGGTCTGCAGCAGGCCTAATCAATGGCAAGTATTGACACAGGTGGCGGCGGCGGAGGGAAGAAGAGTGTGGACCAGGAGGTCCCACTCATCCCCTTCATCGATCTGCTTTTCTGCTGCGTCATGTTCTTGCTCGCGACCGCCGTTTGGAACCAGCTCGCTCGCATCAGTGCGAACCAGAGTGTCCCAGGCCAGGCCGCAACCGAAGACCAGCCGCCGCCGGAAGAGCGCGTGAAGTTGATTCTGCAGGTGCAGAGCAGCGGATACGTTCTCGCTTCGACGGCCGGTGACTCGATCACGATCGCCCGCAACGGCGACGAGTACGACACCGAGGAACTTCGGGCCAAACTGCAAGAGCGTAAGCGTCTTGAACCCAACCGTCAGGACATCATCGTCGCGCCAGAAGATGGCGTTCGTTACGAGGACGTCATCGCAGCCATGGACATGGTTGTGGGCGAAGGATTCTCGCAGATGTCCCTCGGCGATGGAGCTTCGCTTCTGTAGTCTTCGGACGCAGGAAGCAAAGGATATTCAAGATGCCAGTACATGTTCCAGGCAAGGTTCTGCTTCATCACATCCCGCTCAAGTTTGTGCGGGACAAGGTCGCCGGTGGCGGAAAGAAGTCGGTCGACCAGAGTCTTCCACTCGTTCCTTTCATCGACTTCCTCATCGTTCTCGTCGTCTTTCTCATCATGAACTTCGCCGCATCCGGTGAGCTCGTGGCGCAGAAGGCCTCGATCACGATGCCGAGTGCAGCAAACACAGACCCTCTCGACCCCTCGCCGATCATCTCCATCGACGATCGCGTGGTCACCCTCGACGGCAACCGTGTCGCCGATACCCAGACGCTTCTTCAGGACGCGCGCATGGACCGAATCGAAGCGCTCATTCAGAGCCTCGAGCAGGCCAAGCGTAACTGGAGCTTGCTTCACCCGAACACGCCCTTCCCCGGCGCGATCATTATGCAGGCGGACGTCAACGTGGACTTCCGCGCCATCAAGAAGGTGATGTTCTCCGCCGCTCAGGCTGGCTACGCGAACATCAACTTCGCGGTGAACAAAGTCGGCGACTAGCGCGCTCGAACTCTGAACCAAGGCACATCCGAAAGGGTGTGCCTTTTTTCGTGGATGAGAGAACAATGCAGGACGAGCGATGCTGACGATCTTAGCCACGTCTCTGATCTTCGGCGCCCTCTTTGGGGCGGCCTACGTGCAGTACGCGTTGATCCGTCGGCTAGCGGGCCGAGCAGGCATTGTCGTCGACACCAAACAGGCGCTTCCCTTCGTTGTCCCTCTCCTGAACACCGTCGTTTACCTCGTCCTCGCGGTTTGCGTCTGGGCGATCTTCCACCGCACGACACACCTCGTCGCGGCGCTGGTCGCGATCGCGAGTGTCTTCGCAGCCGTAACCGCCCCGCTGACTTTTCTCGTTCCTTTGGCCCTGGACGCAGGCAACAGCGCGACGATCGAGAGCGCTGTGCGTCGCTGGGACGCGCTCACGCGATCGCGTCGTCTCATGTTGGTTGGACTCCAGCTCATCCCCATTGCGGCGAGCACCCTGACACTTCGCCTCATAGCCACTGATGCGGGGCCGGAGGTCCTTTTTGCGCCGCTGGTCTACTTGGCGACATGGACGTTGTCGCAATGGCAGATCGTTGAGAGCTACACGCGTAACGTGGACGAAGGAGCGGACGCCTCAGCAACACGATGGCGCGTGTTGCTGCCAATCGTGCTTGGGGCGGCGATCTCCGGGCCTTGCGTGCTTGTTCTGACAGCTCAAGCCAGCCGTCCAGCGCCGATGGCTCTACGGGAACATGCCCCAGATGCACACGTGTATACAGGTCGTCGCAGCTACTCGCTGCCGGGCCGGGTTTCGGTCATGCCCACCGTCGTGGGCCTGGCGGTGCAGGTCGCAGCTGGCCCCGTTGCTCGGATTCGTTATGGCCCGAGCTGTCCCGCCGACGAAGCCCCAGAGATCGCCACCATCGAGGCGCGAAACGAGATTCAGATTTTCGCCCACGCCTGCGAACGCTGGCATGTCCTCACCGTAAACTCCGCCGGCGAACGCCTCGATGATTCGCTCATGGAACGTCTGGTCCGCCAGGTGGGGGCCTGGGGACTCGGGTCACTTCTCTGTGCGCTCCTTCTGCTCGGCTTCGCCCTTGCGCGCGTCGTGCCGACGCTGCGCAAAGCAAAGAGGATCGCGGGCGTTGTGCACCGGGACGACCTGACGAAGAAAGACCAGGAGTCCATCGTCGAAGGCACTCTTCGCCTCGGTGAGCTCCCCAAGCTCGTGGTCCGAAAGGGCCAGCTTAGAGGGAGCGGTCACATCGAACTTGAGCTCGACGGCGATCGTTTCATGCTCCCCCTTCCTGCTTCCGTGCAGTGCGCAGAAGGAGAGTACAGCGACGGTGCCCGCGTCAGCCTCATTGGCGTCTTCTCATCGACGACACGCGGCCACCGCGACGCGTCGATTCCCTGGCCCAAGCGCGCTTTTCTCGTCGCCAGCGAAGCTGCCTCGGCACGTGAAACTTGGCTTTGGAGAGCCACTCGCCTGGCACGCCTTTCCGCCATGGCGTCGGTGGTGGCTGTCGTCGTGACCTACGCTGCCTACATCGCACACTTCCAACACCTCGCGCGCTTCCTCCGCTGAGATGCGTTTTTTGATCTAAATGCGAACACTCCACGTCGCCTGCCTGCCTTACCCCAGCCCCCAAGGGACGCAGGCGCTGATCCATCGGCAGCTCTCTGCCCTCGCTTCGGCGGGCGATGATGTGCTCTTGCTGACCTACAGCAGCGGCACAGGTGAGCGACAGGCGGGCTACTCACATCAACGTTGTGGCGGCGCGAACGTCTCGCTTCGTTCTGGACCAAGTGCAGCGAAGGTGCGCGCAGATCTGATGATGGTGGGTGCACTTCGCAGGAGCATCGCCGAGTTCAAGCCAGACGCGGTGGTCGGACACAACGTCGAGGGTGCGGCGGTGGTACACCTCGCGCGGGTGCAGACGCCTCACCTATACCTGGCGCACACACGAATGGACACCGAGCTCCCCACGTACTTTGGCGCGCGGCTGCGGCGAGTCGCCGCTTGGTCGGGCTCCGCGCTGGACTGGATGGCTTCGCGGGCGGATCACGTGGCTGCAGTTTCGCCCTGGCTAGCCGAGCGCTTCGACGGCACCTACGTGCCACCGCCGTGGGAGCTCCCCGCGCGTATCGACGCCGTTGAGCGTAACGCAGCGCGGCGCGAACTCGGCCTGTCTGGATTGGTCGGCGTCTACGCAGGGAACCTCGACGGCTACCAAGACTGGCGCCAGATCCTCGCGCTTCGTGAACGCCTCACCCTCGTGGTGGCAACGGAATCCGACACGTCGGAACTTCGTGGACACATCCGCCATGTGTTGCCCCTAGCGAGCGAGGCTGACCGGCGACGCATCCACGCCTTGGCGGATGTCGCGCTCGTTCCGCGCGGCGCCCCAGGTGGCTTGCCCATCAAGCTCATCGACGCCCTCTCCCGCGGCGTTCCCGTCGTCGCTTCCGCGGCGGCTCTCGCCGGGCTCTCCCCACGCGGCGTTTGCTCGGGGACCACTCTCGCGGCGGTCGCCCTGGACGAGCTCGCGGACGGCGACTCGGGCCGTCGATGGGTCGCGGAAGAGGCATGCGACGGCCGCTTCGTGGAGGCTCTTCACGAGGCCGCGCGGATCGCGATTGATAAGAGCGCGCGATCCGTCGGAAAGTGACGCTTCGGGCGTGCATGGCCCTACTCATCTCTGCGGCGCTCAGAAAGCCCGGTGTTTCTGCGCTTCTTCGCAACTCGGGAACAAGCGGCCACTCGCCACGGTTGAAGGCGTGGATCCGCCGTGTTAGCCCGGCCGATGCGGTGTCCTGGGCGAAAGGACACGCAAAAGGAGTAACGATGCGTAGGTCTCGAATCGAATTGCCTCTCAAGCTGTTGTGCGCATTGGCGTGCTCTTCGGCTCTGGCCTTTGGCGTTGCCTGCAGCGACGACGACGAAGAAAACGGCGAAGAGAGCGGCGAAAGCGGCGAGACGGGCGAAGGTGGCGGCGAAACAGCAGCTGGCGGTGGCGAAGAAGCCCCCGTCGAAGGGATGCAGACGCACCTCGATCTCATCGAGCTAGCGCATCTCGCCGACGTCGACCACGGCGGCCTCTACATCGACTTCGGCACCGCGGCGCGCATGAAGTACACGAGCGGCACGTGGAACAGCGGCTGGGGCACTGACCGCATCGAAGATGGGCAGACCGTCAGCCGCTTCGGCGACAAAGGACGCGTCTACTTCCCCGCCTGGGAAGACGGGGCGCTCACGATTCGTCTTCACCTTCGCGGCGTTGGCTCAAACCAGCTCATCGCCTTCGTCAACGGCACGAACGTCGGCGAGCCCCGGGTCGGCGATGACTTCGAAACCGTCGACCTTGAGGTCCCTGCGAACGTGGTTCGACGGGGCGAAAACTACTTGCTGCTTCGCTCGACGGAGTCGACTCAAGTAGACGGCGAGTCCGTGAGCTTTGAAGTGGCGTCGCTTTGGGTGCGCTCCGCTGGCGCGACGGACGCCCAGGCGCCCCCGCCGCTCACCTCGCGAGAGACCGTTGGCACAAGCGCACGCGCGGGTCTCGCCGTCGATGCTCCGACAACCTTGAGCTGGTTCATCGAAGTCCCCGAAGATGGCAAGCTGCTGTTGAGCCATGGTCACGTGAGCGATGGTGAAGCGAGCATCGCTGTGCGCGCGACGCCGGAAGGTGGCGACACCGTCAACCTCGGCGACATCGCGGTAGGCGACAGCTGGGGTTCCACCACCATCGACCTCGCACCTCTGGCCGGCAAGATCGTACGCCTCAACCTTGAAGCCTCGGGCAACGGTCGTATCGCGCTCTCGCGCGTGCTCGTCGCGATTCCTGAGCCCGAGATGGTCGCAGCGGCGGAGATGCGAAACGTCATCGTGCTGACCATCGACACGCTTCGTGCGAGCAAGCTCAGGCCTTACAACCGCCGCTCCCCCGTGGAGACGCCTGCGTTCACCGCCTTCGCGGACGAGAACGCAAACTTCCAGACGGCGCAGTCATCGGAGAACTGGACGAAGCCCGCCGTCGCTTCGATTCTGACGAGCCTCTTCCCCGTGACACACACGGCGAAGAACGACGGTTCGATCTTGCCTTCGACGGTGACAACGCTCGGCGAGGTCTTCCAAGAAGCCGACTTCGAGACCGGCAGTTTCTTGGCCAACGGCCACGTCTCCCGTGCCTTCGGTTTTGACCAGGGCTGGGACCACTACACGAACTACATTCGCGAAAACCGAAACACCGAAGCGGAGAACGTCTTCGGCGAAGCGGCGACGTGGATCGAAGAGAACAAAGACGGGCGTTTCTTCGCCTACATCCAGACCATCGACCCCCACGTGCCCTACGATCCGCCGGACGAGTTCCTGCAGATGTACGATGCACGCACCAACTACGATGGCCGCGTTCGTAACCGTTCAACGGCGGATCAGCTTGCGGAAGCGAAACGCCAACGAAACTCGGACACGCCCTACTTCTCTGAGAGCGATGTTCGTCGACTCACGGCTCTCCACCATGGAGAGATCACGCAGCACGACCGCCACTTCGCGACGTTCCTCGCAAAGCTCGAAGAGCTCGGTCTCGCCGACAATACGATTATCGTTGTCACGAGCGACCACGGCGAAGAGTTCGACGAACACGGAAGCTGGGGACACGGTCACTCGGTCTTCCAGGAGCTGCTGCACGTTCCACTGGCGATGCGCTGGCCTGGCGTCACGGACTCGGGCCGCAGCATCCCGCAGGTGGTCTCCACGATGGACATTGGACCGACGGTTCTCGAAGCCGCCGGCGTCACGGCTCCCGCTGTGTTCGAGGGCCGTAGCCTCGCGGACTACCTTCGCGGCGGCATCCGCCCAGGACCTGCGGTGGCCTTCAGTGACTTCCAGGAAAACCGCCGAGTCATCACCGGTGGCGGCTGGAAGCTCATCCTTCGAAGCAGCCTGACCTACGTGCTCTTCGATCTGAACAACGACCCGCGGGAACGAAACGAGCTCGATGGTCGTCGTAACCCCATCGCCATGCGTTACTTGCGCATCCTCTCGGGACAGCAGCTTGGCGCCACCAACCGAACCCGCTGGCTCGAAGGCAGCGCGGATGCCGTCGCAACGATCCATGACCCTGGTGAGGCGATGACCGAAGAGCTCTGCCGCCAGCTTGTCGCCCTTGGTTATATGGACTGCCTCTCGCAGTTCCCAGGCGCCGAATAGGCGAGCCCACTTCGTCCGGGAATGTCGGTTTGCGACATTCCCGGCCCTCCTTTTTCTGCCCACACCAAGGACGTTTTCGTGCCGAGCGATTCAAACGCGACGAACAGCATGAACGGGTCCGCGAAGAACCTGGTGCTCGGCCTCGACGGGGCAGACGTTGAGTTGATGCTCTCACTGGGCCAAGAGCGTCTGCCGACGTTGTTTGGTTTGATGGAGTCCGGCGCGTGGTCGCGGCAACAAAGCGTGCAGCCGCCGGCAACATTGCCGAACTGGACCACGTTTCTGACCGGAGTCGACCCGGGCGAACACGGCGTCTTTGACTTCACGACGCGAGATGGCTACCGGGTCCACTTCACCGCCGGATCCGTGCGTGAGGCCCCGACTCTCATGGCCCGCCTCGACAAGATGGGCCGCCGCTGCGCCTGCATCGGGTTTCCCGCGACCTACCCGCCCGAGCAACTGGACCACGGCGTGTTCATCTCCGGGTGGGATGCGCCGGTGGCCTTCGACGACGACCCCAGCTTTGTCTGGCCGAGGGCGCTCCACGGCAAGATCAAGGAGCGCTTTGGCGCGACGCGGTTCGACGACGTCGATGAGTTCGACGCCGAGCGACCCGGCTGGCACGACGACCTGGCCGATTCCCTTGTCAAACGCATCGAGCGAAAGGTCGAGCTGGGTTCGTGGCTCTTGGCGGGCGAAGACTGGGACCTCTTCGCCCTCTACTTTGGCGAAAGCGATACAGCGTCCCATCACCTGTGGGCGCACCACGACACGGGCTCCCCGCGTCACGTCCCCGGGGCGTCGAGTCCCGCAGCTCGCGCAGGACTCGGGCGAGTGTACGAAGCCCTCGACGCAGCCGTCGCTCGCTTGATCAAAGCGGCCGGTGAGAACGTGGAAGTGACCATCGTCAGCGACCATGGTTCCGGCGGTTCCGGTGATCGAGTTCTCTATTTGAACCGCGCCCTCGCCGACGCCGGCCTCCTTACTTTTCGTTCGTCGTCCATCGCCGAAAAGCTCCGCAAGCGGGTCACCCAACGCGTCAAGGACACGGCGCTGACTCTCCTGCCGCCGGTTGTGCGTCAGAGCCTTTTTCGCTTCGGCGGTGCGATGCTTCCAAGTCTCCTCGAGTCCTTCGCGCGCTTCGGTGCCATCGACATGGAGAGGACCCGGGCCTTCAGCGATGAGCTCAACTACTTCCCGGGCGTGTGGCTCAACCAACGTCATCGCGAACCTTCCGGCGTCGTCGAGGAGTCTGAGCGTGACGCGACGCTTCGTGAAGTGGAGCGCTGTCTCCGTGCGCTGCGCGATCCCTTTAGTGGGCAGCCTGTCGTCGAGCATGTGTGGCGCCGCGAAGAGCTCTTTCATGGACCGTTCTTAGAGCGCGCCCCCGACCTTCTCCTGGGACTGCATCTCGTCGACGGGTACAGCTACAACTTGATGCCAAGCGCGAGCGCGCCGGCGGACTGCCGCGAAGCATGGCGCAAGCTCAGCCGCGACGAGTTTCATGGCCGAAAGGGCCGCAGCCTTGGAGGGTCACACCGCGACAAGGGCCTGTTCATCGCCCACGGCCCGCGCATCGCCGCCATCGGCGAGATTGAATCCGCCATCGCCGACGCGTCTGCGACTCTCCTCGCGCGCATGGACATCTCCGTGCCAGCGAACGCTGCGGGGCGCGTGCTCTATGAAGTCCTCGCGGACTTCTCCGGAGAGTCCGAAGCGCTGCCGGACGCTCAGGTTCGGAAGAAAGCAAACGACGGAGCCGGCGAAGCCGCTGTCGAGAGACGTCTTCGGGCGCTGGGGTACATCGATTGAAGCCGTTTGCTTTGATTCTGCTCGCCGCCTGCGGAACGTCGCCTCCGCCTTCGGAAGAGGCGCCGCCGGAGCCCGGGCGCGCGACACCGACGATGGAAACGAGGGAGGTTAGCGACGAAGAAGTCGATGAGCGACCCGCGGAAGTCACCACCGAGGCGGAACCGCTCCCGCCCCTCGAAGGTCCGCGCAACTTCGTGACGCCACACCACTGTCACCCGCCGGGCCCATGCACTTTTGATTTTGAAACGTTGCGTGGCGCGCAGCACATCGACGTTGGACATGGGCACGCGAGCCCACCCCAGCTCGACGTGGTGTTGCGCATCGCCGAAGGCAATGCACGCGTTGAGGGAGTCGTCGCGACGTCGACGGACGAGGTGCGCGGCACCGTTGTCGCGAGGCCGCGTGACTCGCTGGAGGGGCAGGCGTTCTATTTAACGATCGACGGTGAAGCGACTTCCGCCGAAGTGGAGCTGAGCTTTCATTCGGAGTGAATGTGCGCTCGTGTAAGAGCGAATCCCAATAAGCGTACGTGTCGAACAGCACTGTGTATGCGAAGCGCACCGCGTTCTGCTCGGAGTCGCGCTCCTGGGTCACGAATGGGGGCATCGGCGCGCTTGTGGGACTCGCTCAAAACGTGCGAAACGCTTAGCATCGCTTGATATGACAACACGGCGTTCTCTCTTTGCTCTCCTTGTCCTCGGTGCGTGCTCGACGGTGACAGAGCCCGAAAGCACGGAAGTCGCCAACATCGCGCCCCCCGTCGTCGCCACGGAAGCGGAGAGCGTGTTCGACGCCCGCGCCGAAATGTTTGCGCGATGGCGCGACGAACACAACTCCGCCGGAGCCGCATACGACCTGTCTTCGATCGGGGATGCTTGGCATGGTGAGTCTCTGGCTTCGGCGTTTCGATTCCGCATCGACGAGGGCGGCGTCATGGCCCTAAACGTATCGCCGGAGACCGGCGATAGTGTGGACGCGTTGGACGGCGACGTGCATCAGCGCGTCAGGCTGAGAGCGTGGGGCCGAGGTGATACCTCGTCTCCCGGCGAAGCGGAGGTACATGCGGACGGAAACCGCGCGGAGATTCGTCATTCTTCGGCCGCGAACGCTGAGGCGCTCGTCGAGTGGTACGTCAACGGACCACATGGACTTGAGCACGGTTTCGACATCGCCGCGCGACCCGCCGGAAACGGCGAAGTCACTCTCCGGCTCAGCGTCGATGGGAGCGTCGAGCTTCGCGAAGATAGCGAAGACCGCATTACCTTCGTGAACGAGGGCGACGCGGTTCTGGCCTACACGGGACTCATCGTTCAGGACGCTACGGGTCGCACCTTGCCTTCAAGTATGCGCGTCGAAGACGACATGATCGCGCTCCACTTCGACGACGTGGACGCTGAGTATCCGGTTGTCGTAGATCCGTGGTTCGTTCGAAATGACATGGTCCCATCGGACGCTGGGCCAGGGCTTCGCTTTGGAACCGCAGTGGCCATGGACGACGACACCGCCATCATCGGCGCCCTCAACTCTGTGTACTTCTTCGTGCTGACGGGCGGGATGTGGGTTCAAGCGCAGCAAGTCCCAGCGCCGCCGGGAGCTTCACGCTTCGGGTGGGCCGTGGCCATCGAAGGCGACCGTGCTGTCGTGGGGGCGCAGTACGATACAGCGCGCGGCAGCACCGCTGGGGCCGCCTACACCTACACACGCTCCGGCGGAGTTTGGACGCTGGAGCAACAGCTTCTAGGGGCCCTGACTGCTCCCGGCGACCGATTTGGTATTTCCGTCGATATCGATGAGGACACCATCGCCGTCGGTGCCGTGAATCATCAGGTCCTGGGCGCAGCACACATCTTCGTCCGGGACGGGGCTGCGTGGAGCGAGCAAGCAACGGTTGTTCGCGAAGGGGATTGGACCACGGCTGACGCGTTTGGAACGTCCGTCGCGCTCGATGGCGACAACCTCGCGATGGGCGCTCCCTCGGAAAACAGTCGACGTGGTTCAGCGTATGTGTTCGTGCGCGATGGAGCGGGCACATGGTCTCAACAGGCGCGCGTCACGCACCCCGCGCCGGTCGCCGCCGACGACTTCGGGAGCGACGTCTCCATCGTCGACGAGAGGCTCGTCGTAGGGGCCCGAAGCGAGGAGCCCGGCGGCGCTGCGCAGGTGGGAACCATTTCGGTCTACCTGAGAACCGGAACCACCTGGGACCGCGAGGCTTACCTCGTACACCCGGAGGGCGAGCACAAGCAGGCGGGCGCGCGACTTGATTTTGACGGTACGCGCATCGTTGCCGGCGCCGCGAACTCCATCTCGCGTTCCGCAAGCCCTGGATACGCGCACGTGTGGGGCCGTATCGGATCGACGTGGACGCTGCGGACTCGTCTCGACGTTCCCGGCGGGATCTTTGGCGATTACTGGGGTCGTGATGTGGCCTTCTCCGGCCTATGGGCGATTCTCGTATCGTCGGTGACGGACATCAACGGCGCCGACTCCGGAGGCGCCCGCGCCTTTGAGCTCGTTCTCTACGACGACGGCACCGAATGCGAAAACGTTTGGGACTGCGAAAGCGGTTTCTGCGTCGACGGCGTGTGCTGCGAGAACGGATGTGGTGGTGGCGTTCCTTCCGATTGCCAAGCGTGCACGAATGCGCTCACGGGACTCGCCGACGGTTCCTGCGGACCCATCGCGGAAGGTTCGTCGTGCGGTGATATTCGGGACACTGATTGCGACGCCGCCGACACATGCGACCCCTTCGGTCGATGCATGGAGAACATCGCCGAGGCCGGCGCCGCCTGCAATGACGGTGCAGATGCCCCATGCAACGCACCCGACACGTGCGACGGGGCTGGCGAATGTGATGACAATATTGCGGACGCGGGCGAACTGTGCCGCCCCGTCGCCGATGTCTGCGACGTGGCAGAGTTCTGCGATGGGAGTGACACGTGCCCGAGCGACACCTTCGTCGTAGAAGGAACAGAATGCCGAGCGGCGGTAGGCGCCTGCGACCTCGTGGAAGCTTGCACGGGTGTGACCGCAGCGTGCCCTGCGGACGAGCTTGTGATGGCCGGGACAACATGCCGTGAGTCGCGTGGTGGCTGCGACCCTCAAGAGCTCTGCGATGGTCTGAGCCCCCTCTGCCAGGTGGACTCGTTGTCGCCTCTTGGAACCGTTTGCCGAGTCGCCGCCGGAGCATGTGATATCGGAGAACAGTGTGACGGCGTAGGTGATTCGTGCCCCGCGGACCGCGTCGCCTCCACCGACACCGTGTGCCGCCCCGCCGGAACCTGCGACGCCGCAGAAACCTGCGACGGAAGCGTAAACTGCCCGACCGACCTACTCGAACCACCAGGCACACAGTGCGGGAGTGGTCCATCGCCGTGCAGCGCGCAGGACACCTGCAGCGCACTCGGCGAATGTGAAACCAACCACACCATGGATGGCGCGACCTGCGACAATTCTTTCTGTGTGACCGGGGGCGTCTGTAGCGCAGGCGTGTGCGGGGACGGAACAGATCGAATGTGCCCGGCGGAGCTCAAGTGCTCCGAGGTGGCCATGTCCTGCGTCCCTCCCTGCGGCGACGGAGAAATCGACGCTGGCGAGGCTTGCGACGATGGCGCAGCAAACTCGGACACGGAAGCCGACGCCTGCCGAACAGACTGCTCGCTTCCAACATGTGGGGACGCCATCGCCGACGAGGCTGAGGAATGCGACGACGGCGAAGACAACTCGGACGAAGAGCCCAATGCCTGCCGTCTTGACTGTGCGGCGCCAAGCTGTGGCGACGGCGTCATCGACAACGGCGAAGGCTGCGATGATGGTGATCTTAACTCATCGGATCCGTTGGCTCGCTGTGGCCTGGACTGCGCTCTCCGCACCTGCGGCGATGGAGTCGTGGATGCCGGCGAAGAGTGCGACGATGGGGAGGAGAACGCCGACACCATCGACGCCTGCCGAACGAACTGCACCCTCCCGCTCTGCGGGGATGGAGTCATCGATACCGATGAGCTCTGCGATGACGGCTCGTTGAACTCCGACACGGAGGCCGACGCGTGCCGACCGGACTGCATGCTCGCAATGTGCGGCGACGGTGTCGTCGACACGGGCGAGAGCTGCGACGAGGGCGACGAGAACTCCGACGAAGCAGGAGCGACTTGTCGAACGAACTGTGCACTGCGTACGTGCGGCGACGGACTCATCGATGAAGGCGAGGAGTGCGACAATGGCGACGAGAACGGGGATGAGCCGGGAGCGTGCCGCGGGACCTGCGTACTGGCCTCTTGTGGCGACGGTGTTCTCGACGCAGGCGAAGTGTGCGACGAAGGTGGCCTGAACTCAGATGTGCGACCTGACGCGTGCCGCACGTCCTGCGAAGCCCCCGTATGCGGCGACGGCGTTCAAGACGCAGGAGAATCATGTGACGACGGCGACGACAACGCAGAAGGGGCGCGTTGTCGTCCGGGTTGCGTCGTGGCGACCTGTGGTGACGGGAACATCGATGCCGGCGAAATGTGCGATGACGGCGATGAGAACGCCGACGCACCAGACACCTGCAGGACAACCTGCGCGCTTCCACGCTGTGGCGACGAGATCGTGGACACGGGCGAGGTCTGCGACGACGGACCAAGCGGGTCTGGAACCTGCAGCTCGGCCTGCGTGATGGTCACCACAGAGATGGACGCCGGCGTCGCCATGGACGCCGGTAGCCCAGACAGCGGTCCCCGTACGGATGCAGGGGGCGAAGCTCCTATGAGCGAGGGAGGCGGCTGTTCTTGTCGTGCCACAGACCAACGTTCCGGTGCGGCGACGCCGTGGGCCTTCCTGCTCTTTGGCCTCGTGTTCGCACGTCGGAGGTTCCGATGAAGGCGTCCACCGCGCTCGTCGCTCTCTTTCTTGCTGCGCCGCTTGTCGTGAGCGGATGCAAGGACGGAACGTCCGTCGTCGCCCTCGGCGCAACAACGGATATGGTTCCGGGCGTCGACTTCGACGAAATCCGCACCGAGGTCCTTGGCGACCTCAGCACGATCACCAGCCGAGCCGTAGGCGATGAAGACTGGCGGCGCGGCGTTCGTGTTGGGACCTGGGACCTAGAGGACGGCGACCGACAGCTCGAGATCGTCGCGCTCCTCAACGGCGAAGACGTTCAGAGGCGGCGCCTCATCGTCCGCGTCAACGGACCCACCGCCGCTTCCGTGGTGCTAACGCGCAACTGCCGTGGGGTGTCCTGCCCAGGAGCAGGCGACTCGGCGGCGGCGGCGGCATGTCTCGGCGGACGTTGCGTGCCAGAGACCTGCCTGACGGGCGCTGAACCCGAGTGCGGTGACCCCCTTTGCCAGCAAGCCAGCGATTGCCCAATCTTGACCGCCTCGTGCGCCATGCCCGAGTGTGAGTCTGGGGTCTGCCTTCCAATTTCTCCTGCGGACGCATGCATGGCGGGGATGGTCTGTTCGCCAGACGATGGCTGCGTCTCGCGCTCCAGCGGCCCGCGCCTTGACGCGTCCGTCGATGGTTCCCTCGACGCAACGGACGCCGGCACCGACTCCTGCTCGGGGCTTCTTGGGGTGGCCTGCACCGAAGTCATCGCCGAGTACATCAAAGCGAGCAACACCGGCGAGGGGGACGCCTTCGGATGGAGCGCCGCCCTCAGCGGTGACGGAAGCACGCTCGCCGTCGGCGCCCGGCTTGAGGACTCGACGAGCCCGGGCGTCGACGGGGACGCGACAAACGACGAGCAAACCGATAGCGGCGCGGTCTTCGTTTTCCGACGAAGCGGTGACAGCTGGGTGCAAGAGGCTTACCTCAAGGCAGCGGTTCCCGGTGAAGTCGACGTCTTTGGCGAATCTTTGGCGCTGAGCGAGGACGGCGGGACCTTGGTCGTCGCAGCGCGCCTTGAGGACAGCGACGCCACCACCATCGATGGGGACGCCACGAGCGACGCAGCGCGAAACAGCGGCGCCGCGTACGTCTTCGCGCGAGACGAAGGCTGGTCTCAACAGGCGTACCTCAAAGCGTCCAACGGTGAATCCGAAGACAGCTTCGGCAGTAGCGTCGCCATCAGCGGCGACGGGAGCACCATCGTCGTCGGCGCGAACGCGGAGGACAGCAATGGAGGCTCGGCGCCGACTGACAACAGCTCACAGAACAGTGGTGCGGCCTATGTGTTCGCACGGGAAGGCACCGCGTGGACTGAGCACAGCTACCTAAAGTCGCCGAACCCGGAGGCAGGCGATAGCTTCGGCACGAGCGTAGCCATCAGCGCCGACGGACAAACACTCGTCGTCGGCGCGCCAGATGAAGACAGCTCCGGGCGTGGTCCAGGGGCGCCGGACACGGACGAGCTCGCGCCTGAAAGCGGCGGCGTGTACACGTTTGTAATTCAGGCTGATGTGTGGCGCTTCGATAGCTTCCTCAAGGCTGCAAACGCAGACGGCGGCGACCACTTCGGCTACAGAGTTGCTGTAAGCGGTGACGGGAGCCTCGTGCTTGTCGGGGCATTCGACGAAGCGGGTGGTAGCCGAGGCGTGGACGAAGACGGAAGCACAAACGGGCGCGCGGCCAGTGGCGCGGCCTACCTCTTCGAGCGCGCGGACGCCTGGCGTCAAACGGCGTACCTCAAAGCGTCGAATGCAGAGTCTGGCGATCGCTTCGGCAATCGCGTCGCACTGTCCGCAGATGGGAGCACTGTGGCGGTGGGGGCACTTGAGGACGGCGGTGGAATGGGAGCTACAGGAGACGGAAACTCGAACGCTCTCCAAGAAAGTGGGGCGGTTTACGTCTTCCGCCAGTCCGGCGCGCAATGGACCGAGGCCGCCTATATCAAGGCGGCAGCGCCCGACCCGCAAGACCAGTTTGGAGGCGCGGTCTCCCTGTCAGCGAATGGCTCAAGGCTCTTGGTAGGCGCCCCACAAGAAGGGGGTGGCGCGACAGGCGTTGGGGGCTCCGTAGACAACCGAATCGCTGGCAGCGGTGCCGCGTATGTTTACGGTTTTGCGCCTCGGTGACCTCTTCCCTTTCTTGGGGACTTCTCTATCATCGTAGTCATCGAGGACGAAGCAACGACGGGCCGCGACGAGTTCGCGCCAGCGAGGATCGACCTCAGCTTTCTTGAGCGAATCATCGACGCCATCGCTGACCCCGTGTTCGTCAAAGACGATTCACATCAGTGGCAGCTTCTGAACCAAGCGTTCTGTGACCTGATGGGACGCGAGCGTCAGGAGCTCATCGGTCGGAGCGACCATGACTTCTTCCCCAAGGAAGAAGCGGACGTGTTCCATGCGAAAGACCAACTCGTCCTGCAGACCGGTGAGGCGAACGTCAACGAGGAGATCGTCACCGACGGTGACGGCGATTCTCGCATCATGGTGACGAAGAAGTCGGCGTTCGATGACGCCAGCGGCCGGCGCTTTCTGGTGGGGACCATCCGCGACGTCACCGAGGTCAAGCGAGCTCAGAACGAGCTCATGCAGACACGCCTCGAGCTGGAAGCTCTCCTCAAGAAACGAACCGCCGAAGCAGCCGAAGCGCAAAAGCTCCTCTTGCACTGCCAGAAGATGGACACACTCGGAGAGCTGGCTGGCGGTATCGCCCACGACTTCAACAACTTGCTCGCGGTGATTTCGGCGAGCCTTGAACTCATCGTGCGGACAAAACAAAGCGGCAACGAGCCGGACAAAGTCGGCACCGCGGCGCTGAATGCGATCCAACGCGGCACGGCCTTGACCCAACGTCTTCTGGAGTTCTCAAGGCAAGAGTCGCTCACGCCGCAGCCCATCGCGCTCTCGACCATTATCGAAGGCGTCGAGCTGCTCCTCTCGCGCACACTCAGCTCCAAGGTCATGCTCACCGCAGCCGTCGAAGACCCTTCCCTCATCGTGTCCGTGGACCACGCGCAGATGGAAGCGGCGATCCTCAATCTCTGCGTGAATGCGCGAAACGCGATGCCTGAAGGCGGCGAGATTCGTCTCAGGGTCCACAGAGCAGAGCTAGACGACGTCTCCGCGAGCCCCCTCGCCCTCGCCGCAGGAGCCTATGCCCTCGTCGACGTCTCCGACGCGGGAGTTGGAATGACCCCGGAGGTCGCGGCTCGAGCGTTCGAGCCCTTCTACACGACACGTCCAGATGGCAAAGGCACGGGGCTGGGTCTCAGCATGGTGAATGCCTTCGCGGTTCAAGCGCAGGGGGCCGTCAACATCACGAGTGTTGTGGGCAAGGGCACCACCGTCACTCTTTACCTGCCGTTGAGCGCGAGCCAACGCAGTCCAGCGGTGGAACGCCAGACCCCCAAAAGCGCGAACCGTAACCTGACGCTCCTTGTGGTGGACGACGACAGCCACCTCCAGTCGGTCCTCACACGTTCGCTCCAGGTTCTCGGCTACCAGGCGATGGGGGCGTCCGGCATCGAAGCCGCCCGACAGGCCGTAGTAGAGCTTCCCCGCCTGGACGTCTTGGTCGTCGACACGCTTGTCCGAGAGTCGAGGGATCCGCTCATCGCCGCGCTCACGAGCGCTCACCCCGCGGCGAAGATTATCTTCATGAGTAGTTTCGCCGAGGGCGATACGTCGATGGCATCAAAGCACGGCGCACCGGTTCTGCAGAAACCGTTTCCACTCGCCCGTTTGGACGAGGCGATTCAGGAGTTGTGCGCGCTTCCTTCGTGACTTCCGCTGAAGAGGTCATTCCCTCGAAGGTCGCTGTGATCGAGGCCCAAGCATCTCAACGCCGTGGGCGCGATGTCGTAGAGCGATGCTCCTTCGATCTTGCCCCCGGGCTCCAGTCCTGGTCCCGCGCCGATAAAGATGCCGTTCCAGTCGTGATTGCAACCGTCCGGTCCCGTGTCGTTGGTGGCGACGACGACGTCGGCGTGACCGACGGTGCCCAGCGCGCGATACGCGAGATCCCCGAGGTAGACCATGAGGTCCGGGGGCTCCCCGTGGGTCTCGGCATAGGCCTCGCGTGGTCGCACCGCGCGCACGTCGATGCCACGTGGTTTGAGCGCTGCCTCCAGGGCGGTGGCGAGCTCGTCTTCCGCCGCGCGTTGCTTGGATGACGGGATGACACCGCTCGGCTCGCGCCCCTCGACGTTGAGAAAAAGCCGCGCGTAGTAGCCGCCCTCCGCCCAAGCACGCGTCTTGCTCCAGTCGACACAGCTCCGTAGCGGCTCGACTCCATCGGGTTCGCGCAAGAGCGTCAGCCAACCGAGCTCGCGAAGCAGGTCGTTGAGGGCGACGCCCGCCACCATGGAGCGCGCCCCGTGGTCGCTCACCACCATCACGCAAGCGTCGCCGGCGACACTCAACATCTCGCCCACGGAAGCGTCGAGGGCACTGTAGTAGGCGCGCGCTTTGGCTTCCCACGGATTCCCCGGAACATAGCGCGCGCTCGACGGGTCCATGTGATGCCAGGCGGCATGATGGAGACGGTCCGGTCCCATCTCCACCATCATCATGAAGTCGGGCTTCTCTTCGACCCAGACCGCTTTAGCCATGGAAAAGTGCTGTGTTCGCATCCCGTCGAGCTCATCGAAGATGCGAGCGAGCTCATCCGAGCGAAAGTCGCTCACGTCGCTCTGATAAGGTCCAAAGCGCTCCTCGAAGGACTTTGCTTTGTTCGGAGGAAAGAACGTTTTGCTTCCATCGCTCAGGAAGCAGCTCACCATGGTGCCTCGAATCGGCGTAACCGGAGCGGTGAGCGGGACGAAAAGCGAAGCAGCCCGCAAACCTGCGTCGCTCGCTCTCTCCCAGAGGCGTTTTGGGCGAACATCCTTGGAGCTGGCGACGCGAAGGTCATAGCTTCGGTCGCGGCGGCGATTTCGAAACCCGTACAGGCCTAGCTCCCCTGGATCGCGCCCACTCGTCATGCAGGCCCAGGCCGGCACTGTGATGGGCGGCTCCGAAGAACGTAGCGGGCCCCACGTCCCTCGCTCGCGAAGGGCGCTGAGGTGCGGCAGGGAGCCCGCGTAGCGTTCGAAGACAAGCGCCGGAGGGGCACAATCAAGACCTAAGATCATCACCCGCACGGCCGTAACCTGGTGCAGGCGAAGCCTGCCATCAAGGGCTGGTTTTGCGACGGAAAACCCACTACACATCGCACTGTGGACGAGCCTTTGGACCAACTGCTGAAAGAAGCAAAAGCGCTATTGCGTGACCAGCGAACGGAGGCGGCTCTGAGCGTCTTGGCGCGGCTTCTCGAGAAGGACCCAAACCACCTCGAAGGGCTTGGCCAGAAAGGTGAAGCCCTGCGTCGTCTCGGCCGACACGCCGAAGCGCTCGCCGTGCTGGACAAGGCCATTTCTCGTGACCCGAAATACGCGTATGCGCTGGCATCACGCGGGGATGCCCACGCACGCCTCGGCGATCGAGCCCTGGCCATCGCCGACCTGAGCGCCGCCATCGACGTCGACCCGCAATATGGATGGGCGCTCTTTCGACGCGGAGAGGTGTTCCTTGATGAAGCTCGCTACGACGACGCCATCGCCGACCTGAGTCGCGCCGAGGAACTCGACAGCCAGCGAGGCCCAGTGCTCGCCACGCGCGGGGAGGCCAAACGCCTGAAGGGCGACCTCGACGGCGCCCTCTTCGACTTTGACGCATCCATCGAACACGAACCCGAGGTCGCGTGGGTGCTTGCGAGCCGCGCGAAGACGAAGGCGATGCTGAACGACCGGGAAGGCGCCCTCCCCGACTTTGACAAAGCCCTCAAGCTCAAGCCCGACTACCCGTGGGCACTCGCTCAACGCGGAGAGGTCCTGCGACTCCTCGGCGAACACGAGAAGGCTGTGCAAGACCTCAGCCGCGCCTTGGCACTCGACCCGAGGAACTCATGGGCGTGGGCGAGTCGCGGCGCCTCGTACCGAGCGCTCAAGAAACGAATGGAAGCGTGGTCCGATCTCTCCCAGGCGATTCAGCTCGACGGTCGATATGCGTGGGCCTTGGCCAATCGCGGGATGGTGCTCTTCGATCTTCGCCGGTACGACGCGGCTCTCAAAGACCTCGACCGCTCCGTGGCCCTCGACCCGACGAACAGCTTCGCCATCGGTCGCCGCGCGGAAACCTACGTAGAGCTCCGTCGGCACCAGCAAGCCGTCGCCGAGTTCGAGCGGCTGCTGGAGCGTGACCCCACCGACACCTGGGCCATCGCCCATCGCGCCGACACATTGCGACTGATGGAGCGCTACGAAGAGGCCGTCGCTGGCTTCGACCGCGCCCTCGAGATGAAGCCACGTTACGCCTGGGGACTCGCCTCGCGTGCGGAGACCTACCACATGCTCGGACGCGACGATCAGTCCATCGAGGACTTCGACAAAGCGATCGAGATTCAGCCCGACTACCCTTGGGCCCGCGAAGGACGCGCTCGTTGCCTCGCCAAACGCGGGCGCAACGTAGAGGCGATGCAGGACCTCAACTGGCTCCTCGAACGACGCCCAAAGTCCGCGCGACTCCTGCGAACACGCGCTGACGTGCGCGTCTCGCTGGGCGACCTGGAACGCGCCCTCGACGACTACGACAAGGCGCTCTGGCACGACGCGGACTCGAAGGAGACAATCGCCGGGCGCGCCGGCGTGCTTCGTCTGCTTGGACGTTTTGACGAGGCCCTCATCGCGTTGAATCGCGCCATCGAAGCAGCCCCTGCGTCTGCCATCATGCTCACTCGTCGCGGCGATTGCCTGCGCGCGTTGGAGCGAAGCGACGAAGCCCTCGAGGACTACACGCGTGCACTCGCCCTCGACCCGAGTGAAGTAGGCGCGTTGCTCGGCCGAGCGGCGCTCTGCCAGGCGAAGCAGGACTTCGAGCAAGCGCTCACGGACTACGACATGGTTCTCGAAAACGACCCAACGCTGCGAGAAGCGCTGGTGGGTCGCGCCGATGTCTTGGTGCACTTGGGTCGCAACGAGGAAGCCATCGACGTCCTCGACGCGGCGATTCGACGCGAACCCGACGACGCGTGGCTTCTCGCAAGACGCGGGGAAGCCTTTCGGGCATCTGGCCAACCCATGGACGCCCTCGCCGACCTGCACAAGGCGGACGAAGCCGAGCCGAGCGACGAGTGGACGTTACGTTCGCGCGCACGCGTCTACGAGGACACCGAGCGCTTTGACCAAGCCGCACGAGACTACGAATCGCTCATCCGCGTGTGCCCCGGTGACCCAGAATACGTCTACCGACACATTCTTGCGTTGGCCCGCTCCGGCGCCGTAAAGGCAGCTTCGGGCGCGGCCGACGACGCCGTCGCCGCAGACCCGGACCGCGCCGTCATGCACCACGCACGCGCCATTGTGCACCACCTTGCCGATGACGACTCCGAGGCCAAGCGCTCGCTCCGCCTCGCCGCGGAGCGCGCCCGCGAAGCCATCGCGGAACACGCCAGCGACGTCCTTCGCTCTTTGGAGCTTCTTCTCTACTTGGTTGCGTTGGACGAAGTCGACGAAGTCGCCAGCCTCTCGACGGCGATGCTCCGGCGGGCGAGCGAAGCGCAGCGCGAGTCTCTGATGGAGCGCCTGGAGGAGCAAAGCCGGCTCCTCGGCGAGACCGCGTCATATGGCGTCGTCCGCGAGCGACTTCGCCCGTGAGCCATCAGTCTGGCCCCACGCTAACGATACCTGCGGGCGAGCAGAAGCGTCAGAAGGTCGGCCTCGGTCTCCTGATCGTCGGTTGCGTCTTCGGCACGGCGTTGGGCGCGCTCTTCATGGCACCGGCGCTCATAGACGGTGCCTGCGGCGCCATGTGCCTCGGAATGGTGCTCGCCTTTCCCGCCGCAGCCATGTACCTGACGGTGCCGCGGCTTCTCGATCGCTACGATCCAGAACCCTGGTACGCCCTCTTCGGATGCCTCGTCTGGGGCGGCACGGCGGCGGCAGGTTTCTCCATCGCGATCAACAGCACCGTCGGCGCCGTCGCTCTGAGCGTCAGCGGCGATGAGCAGTTCGCAGACATCGTTGGCGCGGTCGTCTCTGCGCCTATCACCGAAGAGTTCTTTAAGGCCGTCGGCATATTCGGGGTGTTCTATTTTCTGCGCCGCGAGTTCGACGGCATCGTCGATGGGATCATCTACGCGACGTTCATCGCACTTGGCTTCGCCGCTGTGGAGAACATCCTCTACTACGGCCGCGCCGCCCAAGCGGGCGAGCTCACCGGCGTGTTTATCGCGCGAGGCATTCTCTTTCCGTGGGGACACCCCGTCTACACTTCGATGACGGGCATTGGCTTCGGCTTAGCGCGCGAATCTGAGAAGGCCTGGGTTCGAAGACTCGCGCCGTTCCTCGGCTTCGGTGGCGCCATCATGCTTCATGCGATGTGGAACGCTTCCGCCTCCTTCGCTGAGGCCTCCGGAGGCATCTACTTCGTATGCTCCCTCGGCATCTGGTTCCTCTTCGTCGTCTGCTTCATCATCCTCATCATCGTGTTGGTGCGGCGCCGGGGCCGCGTGATTCGACAGTTCCTCACCGACGAGGTCGCCCTCGGCAACCTCTCGTGGGCCGAAGTGGAGCTCGTTTGCGATGCCTTTGGGGTCTTCAAGGCACGCATGAGACATGGTCGTCTCGGCATGGACTTCGTGCGAGCGGCGGCGAGGCTCGCCCTTTCGAAGTGGCATGCTACGCGTGCTCACCGTGAACAGAAGTACACCGTGAGCATGGACTTTATTGTACCCCTCCGGCAGCGACTCAAAGTGCTGCGTGACGAGTTTACTTTGAGACAACAACAAGGCCGACGATGAATCTCTTCGCCACATGCCTCCCCGGACTCGAAGACGTGCTTTCCGCGGAGCTACAAGAAAAACGCATCGGCTCGAATCACTCCACCATTCCTGGGGGCGTCGAGTTTGAAGGCGAGCTCCTCGACATGGGCCGCGCGAATCGTGAGCTCGGGGTCGCGCAGAATATCCGCGTTCGCATCGCATCCTTCGGGGCCACAAAGCTGCCCCAACTGACCAACAAAGCGAAGACGGTTCCCTTCGAGGAGTGGCTTGTTCGCGATCAACCACTGCGGGTTCGTGTCACGAGTCGCAAGTCACGCCTCTACCATACAGGCGCCGTCAAAGAGCGCATCTTGCGCGGCGTCCATGAACGCCTCGGTGGCGAAACCGAGGAAGGCGACGGGCAGCAGGTCCTCGTCCGCGTCAGCGACAACCAGGTCACTATTTCCTTCGACACGAGCGGCCCGCCGCTTCATCGCCGCGGCTATCGCCTGGCCTCCGGAAAGGCGCCACTTCGCGAAGACCTCGCTTGCGCGCTTTTGCGTGTCAGTGGATGGGACCGCCACTCCCAGCTCGTTGACCCGATGATGGGCTCCGGAACCATCGCCATCGAAGCCGCAATGCTCGCCGCCGGCGTAGCCCCGGGCGGCAATCGCCGGTTCGCTTTTGAAGTCGCGCCTATCTGTAGCTCCCTTGAGCTTCCCGCTCTTGTCGCGGAAGGAAGCGCGCCTATCTTCGCAAGCGACCGCGATGCCGGCGCGCTCGAGTCCGCGAGCTCAAACGCAGAGAGAGCCGGCGTCCGAGAGATGCTCACGCTCAACGAAGCGCCCCTCTCCGCCGCGCCCGGTCTGGACGCAGACGCCGGCTGGATTGTGACGAACCCGCCTTACGGGAAACGTATGGGGAAGAAGCTCCAGCCACTCTTCCAGCGCCTCGGGACCGTCCTACGTGAACGAAGTGACTGGAAGTTTGCGTGCGTCTTTCCCGACGGTGACCTGCCACGACGCATGGGCGTCAACTTGAAGAGCGCCTTGATGAGCGACCACGGCGGGACGAAGGTTCGGTTCTTCCGTCGCGTCGACTAGTCGGCGAACTAGGGCGTGCACTCACCTTTGGCGTCGCCGGTGATGCGGTGTCGCATGGACTCATGGTAGGCGGTCCAACGCTCGGCGATGTCGTCTGGAACATTGTGCGCGCCGAAGGCGTTCTTCAGAATCATGAGTCGCCGATCAAACTGGCCGCCCATGATTCGATGCGAGCCATGTGCACGCTCTAACGTTCGACCTTCGTATACGATGCCCGCGCCAAGGTGCTCGGCGGCGTGCTGGTACTCGAACTTCTTCACGCGCTCGCGCTTATTACGCGGGAAAAGAAAGCCGATCATCATGTCGTCAAAACAGCCGTCCACGAAGTCGTTGATGAGGGCGCGAAGGGGCGCTTCGCCGCCGAGGCGCTCAAAGTCTGTGGTGCTCATTGTTCATTCACTTGTGACGGGCTCATCGAAGACAAACGCGCGCGTCGATTCAAAGACGAGTGTCGCCGAAAGCTGAGAGCAAGTATCGGAAGCCGGGTCGTATCCGAGGTCGACCCAGTTTGGGAGGAGGCTCTCAAGGATTCCTGAGACTTGAATCTCTTGCATCATGTCCGCCTGGACCGCGAGGTCGACGACGTCCTGTCCGTCGATGGCGCCAGCGACCACACCGCTCCATTCGCCTTCCGGTGTCACCTCTGCGCGAATCTTCGCCCCATGGAGGCGAAGGTCGAAGAACACGTTGAAGAAGGCCATGGGCATGGTGAGTTCGAAAGGCTCTGTCTCCAGGGCGCCGTTGACGATGCTCGCGGGAACAAAGGTCGTCTCACTCTCCGTGTCGCGGTCAAAGGTCTGACCTGACACGATGAATCCGTCGCCGCCGACATCTGGGCGACCGGTACCGAGGAACACCTCGAGCATCACGCTCTCGTCGTTCTCCCAGTCGTCGACGCCCGTAACGCCGAACATCATCAGCAAACGCCCTTCGTTGATGGTGCCCTGGATGATTCCCTCGACGGTTCCCGCCTGGAAGAAGCTCTCGACGAGTTCGAAGAGAAAGGCGAAGGCGTTGTCGACGCCACGCCGTCCGTCCGGCGCGATGAAGTCCTCTTGAAAGCAGGTCCCTTCTTCCATCATTTGGGTATCGACGCCGTCTAGATCGACGCCGACGCTGATGTCGGGGCCGTCTTCTACCTCCGCTTCGCGGGCCGCGAAGGTCACCTCGCGGGCGACGACCATGAGCTCGTCGCCACCGCCGACATCTGCCGCGCAAGCGCCAAGCACGAAAAGAACGAGTAGGTTCTTCATGCCTCAAGCTCCGCGACGCTGTCGGTGACGAAGCCCTCTTCTTGCCCGATGTCCGCCAAAGGCAATCCCATGGCGCGAGCGATGGTCAGGTTGACGCGGGCCGCGTTGTCACCTTCGGAGCGATAGTGAAAGCCCGTCCGCATTCGTCCGCATCCACGGCCGAAGAGCAAAACAGGGAAGTCGTCCAGGCTGTGGAGCCTTGGGTTTGAGGCGTCCGTGGAGGCCAGGACGATGGAGTTATCGAGGAGGCTTCCGTCGCCTTCGGGGATGGCGCGAAACGCCTCCACGAAACGAGCAAGAGTGCCCGTGATGTACTTCACCACCTCGTTCGTTCGCCACATCTCTCCGCGCCCGGACCCGTCGTCGAGGGGCTCATTGTGCGTGAGGTCATGGTGACCCCGAAGAACCCCATCCAGCTCGATGCCGTCGATGGGGAAGACCGCGTCCGCAACGGACGGCGAGAGCACGTGGGAGACAATGCGCGTCTGGTCGCAAGCGAGCGCCATCGCAAGAAGCCCCGACATTGCTACGTTCACAGCATCGACGTCGGGTCGACCACGCTCATCGTCGGCAAAGGTCGCCGGGGGCGCGTCCGGAAGTGCGCAGGCTGCGTAGTTCGGCGGCTCATCTTCGAGGCGCGCGATACGAAGCTCTAGCTCGCGCACGTTGCTCAAATGTTGGTCCATGCGCCGTCGATCTTCTGCACCAAGACGAGGGAGGAGCCGGCGTTGCTGTGTCATCACGGCGTCGAGAACACTGCGCCGGAGTGCCAGGGTTGGATCGATGACCGCGGTTTCTCCGGGAAGCCGAAAGCCCGCGCCAAAGAGTCGTTCGAAGAGCGCCGCAGGAGAGGACTCGGAGGGCAGATGTTGACCAGGGCCGGCCACGGAGATCGACCCTGCGTTGCTGAGCGCCGCCGTCTGCAAAGAACGGAAGCGAGTCTCGCCCCCCAGCTCCGCCGCCAAGAGCTGGTCGAGAGATGGCGCCTGCCAGCGCTCCACTTCGCCCATGACTTCCAGCGGCGCGCAGCTGAAGAAACCGGTACGCGCAGAGTGATGAGGAATACGCCCCGTAGTCTTCACGTCGAAGCCGCTCACCACGGTCATGTCGTCGCGGACCGACTCAAGAGGTGCGAGCTGCTCCGTGAGCTCGTAGTCCGCGCCCATCGTCGATGGCGTCCAGAACCACGGAAGCACGCCGTTGCCCCAGAAGAACTGGATGTAGCGACGTGGAAAAGCGCCGCCGTCCGCGTAGGCTGTGCCGTTTTCGTTGAGGAAGATCTCCAACATCGGGAGACCGACCGCGACGGTGGCTCCGCCGAGCATTCCGCGCAGCATGCTACGTCGATGAAGTCCGCGTGCTTTGGTGTGGCGAGTCATGGGCGTGCCTCCGCGACGCGAGAAAAGGAATCGTGAAGCGCGACGGCGCGCATCAACTCAAGAATGCGATATCCGCTCTCCGCGAATCGCGACTCGATCTCCACAATCGCCTCCTCTTCGAGGCCTGTGTTTCGGTGACCGTGGGCGTAGCGGTAGAAGTTCGCGGCGGCGCAGCGCATGGCCTCCTGGTCGTGCGCGAGTGCTTGGCCAAACTCCTCTGGGGTCTCGAAGTCCACGCCATCCACATCGCCGGAGGCGTCGATGAGCGCGCCGTTGTCATGGGTTCGGTAGCGGCCGATGGCGTCGAAGTTCTCGAGGCCGAGGCCGAGCGGGTCCATCCGCCGATGACACTGGGCGCAGCTGTCTTCTTCTAGGTGGCGCTGCACGCGGTCACGTAAGGTCGCTGCGCCAACGATGGGCTCGGGAATGGACGTGTCGACGTTGACCGGCGGCGCGGGGATCTCGCCGCAGAGCAATACTCGACGCACGAAGATGCCGCGGAGCGTCGCCGATGATGAAGCGACATGCGAGTTGAGCGCGAGGAAGCTGACGTGGCCGAGTATACCGCTGCGGCCGGACGACGGCGCATGCTCGTAGCGCGCAAAGCCCTCCCGCGCCGGTGCTTGAACACCATAGATCGACGCGAGCTTGCGGTTGAGGAACGTGGTTCGCGTGGTGAAGAGTTCACGATAGTCACCTGAATCCTCAAAGGTCAGCCACTCGACAACACGGAGCGTTTCCTCCCGCGCCGACGGTCCAACCTCTGGGCTCATATGTGGGAAACTGAGCGGGTCCTTCCGAAGAGAAGTCAGCCCTTCGAGCTGAAGGACGTCGTCGAAAAGCGCACGCACGCCTGCGTGAGCCCGCGGCGCCGCGAGCATACGTTCAACTTGTCGCTCCAAAAAAATCGGATTGCTCAAGTCTCCACGAGACGCGACGTCGAGGAGCTCGTCGTCGGGGGCCGCGTTCCAGAGAAAGTAAGAGAGACGAGCGGCGTGCTCCCACGGAGTCAGGCGGTAGACTCCGCCCTCTGCGCGGGCCCCGATTTCGGAACGGTAAAGAAAGTGGGGGGAAAGCAGAAGCGCGGCAATGGCGTACCGGAACCCTCCGCGAAAACTCCCTTCCACGACGGACGCCGCTCGGGCGATCTCACCGAGTTCGTCGAGTTCGCGGCCGGTCAAGGGACGACGCCACAGGCGACGGCCATTCACGCGAAGGTAGTCGCGCGCGCAGTCTGGGTCGTCGCACCCGATGTCGGTGGCGACCACTTGCTCCGCCACGACGTACGCGACGTCTTCGTACTGCTCGACGCCTCGGGCCGAGACCGTCGTCTCACCAGCGCCGATCGCCAGGAGACCACTGGCGCGTTCATCAGGCGCAAGAGCCCCGGAGACGCTGATCTCGTCGCCGAAGACGTCCTGCACCGCGGTGATGTATTGGTCCCGGGTTAAGCGTCGCATTCGCCCTTCGTCGGGGCTAAACGCTGCCAATTCGGGGCTTTCGATGGTCGTCGTGGGCTCGGCGATCTCGCCGTCGCAGCCCGTGGCGAGGACTAGAGCCATGGCGCATAGGGTTCGCAACCGCATAGGCCCCGTTATACCACGGCATTTCGGGGTCGGCCCTTTCGCGGCGCCTTGGACTCCTCCAAGGGCGTTGAACCCACTTGGCACCCGCATTTCTGATAGGTTTTGCCGCTGTGAGTGACGACGACGCATGGGCAGAGGAACTTATCGGGTCGACACTCGTCGATCGCTATCGCGTCGATGAGGTCATCGGGCGTGGCGGGATGGGTGTCGTTCTCGCGGCCACACATCTGAAGCTGCAGCGCCCCGTCGCCATCAAGATGATGCACCCGATGCTCTCGCGTGACTCCACGATCATGCAGCGCTTTCACCAGGAGGCTCGCGCCGCGGCGAGCGTTGGATCGGATGGTGTCGTCGAGGTCAGTGATTTCGACGACGACCCAGAGCATGGCCCTTTCTTGGTCATGGAGCTTCTGCGCGGGGAGTCCCTCGTCGATGTGCTCAAAGATGGACGCGTCGAACCACCAAGAGCCATTTGGATCGTCGGACAACTCCTCGACGTGCTCCAGGCCGTTCACGCCAAGGGCATCATTCACCGAGACTTAAAGCCGCCAAATGTCTTTCTGCATCAAGACGAAGCGGGCGGCGAAGTCGTCAAGGTTGTGGACTTCGGTATCGCCAAAGTGCACGCACGTCACCTGACGATGACGGGTCAAATCGTCGGGACGCCGCGCTTCATGGCGCCGGAGCAAGCTCGCGGCGACGATGTCGACCATCGCATCGACCTCTACGGCGCGGGCCTCCTCCTCTACTGCGCGCTGACTGGGCTTCCCCCCTATGCGACGGTGCCCGCACGAAAGGTGATCGAGCGTATCAGTCAGGGCCCCCCCTCTCTGCGCACCTTGCGACCAGACCTCCCAGGCGCCCTCCTGGATGTCGTGGACAGAGCACTCGAGCCCGATCCTGAGAATCGCTTTCAAAGCGCGGAAGCGATGGCGGACGCCCTCCGAGCCGTGGACCTTGAGGGCCCGCCACCAAGAGATACGATCCGCTCCGATGCCCCACCGGTCTTCGCTCCAAAGAAGGCCGAGCCAACGTCCGAAGCCGGGGGGCTCGATGCAGCGAACTTGGCGGCCTCTTCACCGGGGGAACTCCACGAACCCAGCGAAGCCATCGTTGTTCCTCAACGACACGGCTGGAAATACCTCGTGGTCCTAGCCGTCCTCGGCGGGCTCGGTGCCGGCGCGTTCTTCTACATAAAATCCCAAGAGTCGCTGTCGATCCGCGCGGCGCTAGAAAGCGAAGGAAGCTGCGGAGTCCCTCAAGGGGACGTGAGCATCCTGCCAACGACCACCGGTTTTCTCTTCGAAGAGCGGGACGCCGACAACCCCGAACGCCTCCACATCGAAGAGCGCGGCGACCTCTATCACGTCAGCGTCGGCGCCAGCACCGAAGGGTACGGAGACGAGGTTCGGCCAGGCACAGGTCCGCGCCACATCGAGGTGCGGGCGCTCTCCAGCGAGAGCGTCGACCTTCGTCTTCACCGTATTACGCTGGTCGGGCCCGAGGGCCCCTGCGTCATCACCGGCGAGATTCGTTCGACGCCTTAGGGCCTCTCCGCTCGCGCTCAGCCGCCCTGAACGCCGAAGATGAACGGATACTCCACGCTCACTTCGCCGCCGTCGGGCTCCGGGAAACGCCAGTTGCGAACCTGACGAGCGATGCAGCCCTCGACGCCGGCGTTGTTCATCGTGGAGCGTGCGACGCGGGACGAGGTCACGCGGCCCGCAAGGCTGATGCGCCACGCGACTTCGATGCGGCCTCGGAGGTTGGGTTGTCGCTGAACGGCGACCTCGTAGCAGTATCGAACAGCCGCCTGGTTCGCACGGACGACGCGGTTGATCTGCTCGGCGGAGAGGTAACCGTTCACGCGCGGTCGCCCACGCATCAAGGACACGGCAACCTCACGGTTCTTGCGCCCCCGTGCGCCAATACCGCCGGAGCCCATGCCTGTGCCGCCCATGCCCGCGCCGATGCCCGTTCCCACGCGACCCGCGCCATAGAGACTGCCTGGGCCCATGCCCCCGCCGCCCATGCCCGTGCCTCGCAGGCCTGCGCCGCCGGAACCACGCCCAAGGTCGGTACGTAGCGCACCCGTCCCGGCGAGAATGTCGCCGACCGTCGGCACATCGAGGGCCTGGTCGAGGGGATTGCCTTCACCACCGGAGAGCGCACCGAGAAGCCCCATCGTCTGCACGCGGGCAACGATCTCTTGGTCCACTTCGCCTTCGAACTCCGAATCCTCTTGCGGAGAGTCCTCGCGACCGACGCGACCTTCCTCGTTCTCTGCTCGCTCGCCGCCGGATTCTTCCCGCTGGCGAAGACCGGGGTCCTCCATGTCCGTCCCGCCGTCCTCTTCTTCGAAGAGCTCTTCGGGAGGTGTGACAAGGAAACGCGAGATCAGGTCCTCGTCCAGCTCAAAGGGGTCAGGGGCTTCACCGCGCCAGCGGTAGTCCATCACGCTGATGACGCCGACGACGGCGCACAAGAACGCCGCCAACATCACGCTCGCGGCGAGCACCCAGTCCAAGCGAAAGCCTTGACGCCTCGGAGCCAAGGCGCCTTTGACGGGCTGGAAGAAGATCGCCACGGTGCCAACGATGACCACTCCGTAGTCGTCGCGGCCAATGGGGATATTGCCCGAGAGGCGCGTGAGGTCGGTTCGCTTCCCGTCCACCCACATTTCGCCGGACATCCCGGTCTGGCCCGCATGGATCGCAAAGCCACCTTGATGCGGAACAAAGAGCTCAAGCGTCGCGAGCTCCACGCCGGCCGGCAGAGGATGAACGCCGTCTTCGCCAAAACGAACCGTCTCGCCGCTCTCGAACAGCTCTTCGAAGAGGATCGAGTTGTTCCAAACCAGAGCAACACGAAGAGGACGGCCGGTGTTCACCCCTGGAGCATAACGCCTGGCCACTCTTCTCGATACTCTTTACGCCGCACATACACAGACGCACCTCCTACAGATCGGGGTGAAACCTTCGTCAGCTCCTGTCCTCACGGCGCCCATCGGCGTGTGAAGCGAAGCGCCCTGCGCCGCGAGGGTGCACCGGGTCATCCGAAGGCCACGGCCATCCGCCAAACTGGGTTCGTTGGTAGTCCATGAAGGCCCTTCGAATCTCCTCGGCGGTGTTCATCACAAATGGCCCGTGCTGAACGACGGGCTCTCCGATGGGTTTCCCCGCCAGCACCAAAAGCTCGCACCCTTCGGCAGACTCAAGAGGGAGCGCTCGCTGCGCAGCCACGACGACCATCGACGGCGCCGGGTAGTCCGTTCCTTCGATTCGCAAGCTCCCCTCGACGACGTAAACACTTCTGCGAGTTTCCGGCGGAGCCGCGGGCACGACGTGCTTTGCGCCGGGCTCCATCGCTATCGTCCAAATCGCGAGGTTCGCGTCTGGACGGGAGGCCCAAGAATTCGGTGGTGGCGGTGGCGGCTTGGCGCCAGGAAGAGCGCCGGCGACAACGGTCGTCTTCGTCGTTAGGGCGGCTTCGTCCCGGCTGCTCAGCACCGGGATGTCCTCCCGCCAGAGCATCGTAAAATAGGGGTCCACCATCTTGTCGCTGGCGGGCAAGTTCAGCCAAATCTGAAAGAGCTCCGCCGGGTTGCCCTGCTCCTGCTTCAAGAGCGGGAACATCTCCGCGTGAACGATGCCCGCGCCAGCGGTCATCCACTGAGTGTCCCCTTCTCCAAAGCGCGCTGTAGCGCCGAGGGAATCGCTGTGGTCGATGTAGCCTTTTCGAGCGACGGTCACCGTCTCGAAGCCGCGGTGCGGGTGCTGCGGAAACCCCGGCACTGATTGACCGTGATACATACGAAAGCCGTCCTTGCCTTCGAAGTCCATTCCGATACGGCGCCCTACTCGCGCGGCCTTCGGTACGGCCATCGCGTCGTCGCCCGCGGGGAATGCATCCACGTGATGGACACAGAAGAGGAAGGGGTCGAGGGTGGGCCATGGCGGCGGGCCCAAGCGCTGTGACTGCAGAACGATGGTCATCACGCGACTCTAGTGCCCGCGCTCCGTGGACGTAATCCCCGTCCGCGTCGAAGAGCGAGCCGACGGAAGCCCCCTAGCCTAGCAAGGCGCCTCCGGAGAACAGACCGCTCCCTCCGCAAAGCCCTTTGCTTGTTGCTCCTGTGATGCCTGGATGAGCACCTCAAGGATCTGGGCCGGCGGCTGGGCGCCGGAGAGTCCGAAGCGTTGGGCGACCACGAAGAACGGAACTCCTCGAACGCCGATCTGAGCCGCGGTGGCTTGGTCCTCGCGGACAGCGCTGGCATACCTGTCGGACGAAAGCACCGCGCGAGCCTCAGCGGCCTCCAGGCCGACGTCTTGGGCGCAGCGAACGAGCGTCTCTGTGTCGCTCATCAGCGCCCCTTCGCAAAGGTACGCGGAGAAGAGTCGCTCTTTCAACGCATCCTGAACTCCGTGCTCCAGCGCAAAGTGGAGGAGTCGATGGGCATCGAAGGTGTTTCCTGCGCGGATCGATACGAAGTCGAAATCGAGCCCCTCCTTCTGCGCCGTGGCGCGCATCGAATCGATCATCGCCTGCGCTTCAGTTTCACTACGACCGTACTTACGAGCGAGTCGTTGCACGTAGCGAACGTCCTCGTCGTATTCGGCAGGTGCACGTGAGTCGAGTTGGAACGAGCGCCACCGAACACTGACATCTTCGTCCGTCTTATCTCGGTACGACTTAAGTGCGTCCTCCATACGTCGCTTTCCGACGTAGCACCAAGGACATGCGATATCCGACCAAACATCGAGAGTGAGTGTCATCCGATCACTCTAAGGCGGACCGTCGAACTCGCCAGCACCCTCGCGCTTTGGTGCCAAACGCGGGTACGATGGTGTCATGCGGTCCATTCTCATCGCGCTCGCCGCGCTAATCCTCACACAAACTTCCACGACCAGCGCACAGGTTGATCCCCAACCCGCTCACTCCGTTGCATACCAGAGCATTACTGCGGTTCGCGTAAACCCTCTCGGACTCGTCAACTTCACGCGCGCCAGCTACCGGTTTCGTCTCTTCGAGAGTGACTCCGACATACTGAAACAAAACTACGTCGGCATTGGCGCAACGGGCGGCATTAGTCCCGCGTGGGGACGTATCGGAATCTTGGCCGAAGTGCAGCCCCTCACCATTCTCCGGCTCTATGCGCAGTTTGAGTTCATCGGAAACTTCGGCACCTTCGACCTCTTTGCTTCCTTCCCGAACGCAACCTCAGACTTCAGCGACACAGCGATCGGAGAGCGCGCAGAGAACGACGCAACGGAGGCCTACACGACGACGGGCTCGTTGCTTACCCTTGGCGCTCAGCTTCAGATGAAGGTCGGGCCCATCGCCGTACGCAACCTCTTTCGTGCGACGCGGACGAACTACACGATGCGCGCAGGCGACACCGTTTACTACGATCAGATCTACGACATGCTCATGCCAGACGATGGCTGGATGGTCGTCAATGACTTGGACGTGTTCGCGATCCTCAACCCAGGCACGACCCAGCTGGCTGCCGGCGTTCGCTGGAGCTACTCGCACTCGTACTACAACGACCAGCACTACCAAGGTCTTACGGCTCAAGAGCGAGAGGATGCGCCCAGCAACGACATCCATCGCATCGGACCGATCTTGGCGTGGCAGATTCGAAATACGCCCGGCGCTCGCTTCAACCGCCCAACCCTCATCCTCCTCGCGCAGTGGCACCTAAAGCACCGTTGGCGCACCGGGGCAGACGTCAGCCAGGCGCTGCCCTATATCGGACTCGCGTTTCGCTTCCAGGGCGACCTGCTCGGCGAGTAGTACGCCTCGTCAGTCGAGTTTGACGGCGAGACGCGACCCGCGCGTCTTCTCAGCGGCCGCGGCCTCACGAGGTTCGGAGCCGTAACCGAGCGTTCGAATGCGGATGAGGACGCCGTCCTCAAAGGTCAGTTCGCGCATCAAGCGACGCGGTCCAAAATTGTACACCCAGCGCTCTTGGACCACGGAGACGGTTTGTCCTTGAAGCGCAAACCCGCCGCTCGCGAGAGGCACGAGGACCGACGACGAGTTCTGAATGAGGCGCTCTGTTTTGGTCTCCGGATTGCCGCAGTACTGAAGGACTCGGGCCTGACTATCGCCGCGTGACACGACACGACGTTGGCAGCTCATCGCCGAAGCATCCGAGCTAAAAGACCACGCGCTGAGCGTGACGAGGGCGAGCACGAGGAGTCGAATCATGCCTTCAGAGTAGGCGCCTGCGCTGTTTGGGTCAAAGCCGAGAGCGTGCGCAAATCGTCAATCGACATGCCATCTTGTCAAACGAGCGCGACGAAGGACGAAGGCAAGGGTTTCCCCTCAAGGGTTTCCCCGGGTGGTCTTTATGAGTCTAGAAAGACTTCGTCTTCGTGCTGCGTTCTAGCTCCGGCATGAACGAGCGATGCGGCAACTTTGGCCGGTCGAACTCAGCGCGCAGACGGTTAAGAAAATAGAGAAGCTGAGGCGACTTGAGGCGGCCGGAGATGTCGAGACCGCTAAAGCGAAAGACCTTCACCTTCGAGTCGCCTTCATTGACCTCGCGCGTGTCCGCGTTCTCCGCAGACTCATCGCTCGCAGCAGAATCACCCGCTGGAGCCGCGCTCTCGGAACGTCCCGCGGGGTCCTGCGCCGCAACGAACCCGCCGCTCCCGAGCGCGCTCGCGACGACGAGTCCCAAGAGGAGCGCTGGGCTGAGTTTCTTCTTCTTGAGCGTCATGGCATTCCTGCGGGTGCGGCGGGGTCAGGGATTTCACGCACGTAGCGCTCGGCCTCTTCACGCCCCGGGTGGTTGCGCGGTGCGATGGATAAGTAGCGAACGAACTTCGCGCGAGCTTCAGGCCGCTGATCGAGGAAGTCCGCTTGAAGTACCGCGATGTTGAAGAGAGCGTCAGGGTGCCGGTCGTCCGCGTCCAAGACGCGCTGGTAGTTTTGGCGGGCGCTGCTGTGATCGCCTTCGCCGCGAAAGGCGATGCCAAGTCCAATGCGCGCGTCGAAGTTGTCTTCGTCGTTCTCGAGAACCGCTTCGTATTGAGCTTTGGCTCCCGCAAAGTCGCCCGCCCGCAGAAGTACGGCGCCCATATTCATGCGGGCTGGCGCAAACCCCGCCTCCGAAGCGATGGCCGCCTCGAAGGCCGCAAACGCCGCCTGTGTATCGCCGCGGGCTAGCTCAAGGAGACCCTGTTCACTCATGATCTCCGCGCGCAACGAAGCGTTGTCTTCGTCCGCTAGGTCGAGAGCCTTCTGCAACACCAAACGCGACACGTCATAAAGCTCTCGCGCGCGATAGACCCGGCCAATCTCGAGGAGCGCGCGCGTGCTCGTCGGGTCACGAACGAGAACCTCTCGGGCCTCAGCAAGGGCGTCATCCCACGACTCGTCCTCGCGAAGAACCACGGCGAGGGCCACGCGTGCCTCAAGGTTAGCGGGGTGCGCTTCGACGAGGGCTCGGAGCTGTCGCGCAGCGGCGCCGCGGTCTCCGAGTTCGTAGGCGACCTCAGCCGCAGCGAGGCGAGGTTCGGGGGCGCCAGGCTGCACCGCGATGGCGGCTTCGAAAGACGCCCGGGCTTGCTCTAGCTCCGACGCACGACGCTGGACCACCCCAAGGTCATAGCGCGCTTCCCAGAGGTTTGGGTCAAGTTCGATGGCCCGCTCGAGGCGTGCGCGGGCACGGCGCGCCGCGCGGGCGCCAGGTCGTGAAAGCAGACGTGTCGCGGCGTTGTACTCGCGTACAGCCTCCGGGTTCGCCGGAGGAAGCTCGTTCGACTGGACTTGCGTTCCGCCGCAGGCAACGGCGACCAAGAGAGCCATCCGAAGGAGCCATCGAGAGAGAGTGCTCATGAGTCTTCCTCGTCTTCACCTTCGGTGTCGTCGCCAGCAGCACCAGCGTCGTCTTCGCCCGCATCACGACGCAGTCCTCCAAGGAACTCCGGCTGCGCAATCGGCGCTGCTTCCACCGTCTCACCACCGGTTTCGCGAAGCGCTGGGTACTGGACATCGTTCAAGCGTGTGAGCGCTTCCCGAATCTGTGCCGTCCAGCGGTTGAAGATCCGCAGTTCAAGGGCTCGAAGGTAGCCCCCTTCGAACGCTTCCAGCGCGCGCTCTTCCATGGGAACGATGAAGCGAGCCAGTTGATCAAAGTAAACCTGCTCTTCGTCCTCCGTCAGTCCCTCAGGGAGCTCAAAAGCACGCATCGCTTCGGCGAAGAGCTCATAGCTTCGCCCGATCTGAAAGAGGCTCGCCGTCACCCACTCCGCGACTTCAAAGCTCACGACATCGGCAAAGATGCGCGCGGCCTGGCCGAGAAGCTCGCTCTTCTGTTCGAGTCGACCACGGAGGCCCTCGCTGTCGCCGGCGAGAGGAACCGCTTCGTATTCACGAAGAACGCGCTCGCCTTGGAGGTAGCGTGCCTGGGCGGCGAAGTAGAGGCCGTCACTAAGACGCTGACGTCCGCGACGTGCGCTTCGAACCGCAGCCGCCAGCGCGGTGTCCGCCCCCGACTCGTCTCCCGCGGCGATGAGAACGAGGGCGATTCGTGTCTGCGCTTCGATCTTGCGGTCCGCGTTTCGGGATCGGCGAATGTACTCGCGGTAAGTCGTCGCGGCGTCGTCCCAATCTTCGTTCGCGGCCTGGGCTCGGGCGATAAAGAAGTAGACGTCGTCTGTCTCAGGTCGTCGGGGGTAGCGCTCAACAAAACGGCGCCCCGTTTCGATGGCGGTGTTGTTCTCACCCGCGGTCATTCGGAGGAGCACAGCGTTGTAGAGCGCATCCGGCGCGCGCTCTTCCTCGGGGAACTCTTCGCCATACGATTGGTAAAAGCGTGCCGCGTCGCCAAACTGGGCGATGGACTCGTACATCTGAGCACCCGCCCACGCGCCACGGGCACCGATGGGCGAGCCCGCATGACGCTCGACGAGTTTGGAATACGCCTCGTCCGCTCCGCCAAGGTCGCCATCTTGTTGGCGCTCCACGCCGGCGTTGAAGAGCGCCTGGGGAGCGCGCTCGTCACTCGGGAACTCTTCAGCGGCGCGCAGATACGCGTCGGCCGCTTGGCCGTGTTCGCCGCGCTCTGCGAGCTGCTCGCCGACCTTGAACATGGACTGCAAGATGAGGCCATCAAGGCGCGCTTGGGCCTCGTCGGAGGAGAACGCCGGCGCGCTCTTCAGGCGCCGCGCCCACGTCTCGATGTTCCCGTAGTCTTGCGCGCGATTGAAACTGTCGAGGATGAGCTCGCCCGCCGGCGCCGCGTACTCACTCTCGCCGAAGCGTTCGAGGAGCTGACCGAAGAGGCGAACCGCAGGGTCATAGACGCCGCGGTCATAGTAGAGGCGTCCCTGCCGAAACAGAATCTCGGGCAGGTCCGGGTCATCCGGAAAGAGCTGCACGTAGAGTTCAATCGCCGAGGAGAACTTCTGGTCGTTTTCCGATTCACCGCAGCCGGCACTCGCGGGGGCCTCTTCCGGGCCTTCGGCCTCAGGTTCTTCCTCAGGGGTCCCTTCGGGCTCTTGCGGCGGCGAGGCGGCATCCCCCGTGCAGTTCTCAAGCTCTGTTTCGCGAACCCTCTCGTAGGCGCCGATGGCGTTGTACAACGCGTCGCGGGTGTACTCGCCTTCCGGGTTCTTTCGCGCCGCCGAGAGGTACGCGTCGCCCGCCTCGGGATAACGTTCGAGTCTGTGGAAGAGAATCTCCGCCTGGTAGAACTCGACCTGGTACGACGCTTCTTCGTCGCTGTAGTGCTCTAGGTAGATTCCGTAGAGACCCACCGCGCGTTCAAGCTCAATGCGCTGATTCTCGCGCTGACCCACCTCGTGATACGCCATCGCTTGGCGACGGATCAGGCGCTCATTGCGCCGGTGTTCGCGAAGAACACGTTCACTGTCGCCCTGCTGCTGCGCCCAGTTTGATCCAGGCGCGTAGTTCGCCGCCAACACCTGCATGGACTCGATGGTTTTGTCGCTGTTGCCAAGAGACGCGTACGCCGTCGCGATTTCGCGCTGGTACTTGGGCGCGTCGCGGTGCATGGGATCCATCTCAAGGAGCAGCTCAAAGGCCTCGATGCCTGGCTCGAAACGCGCCTGGCCGATGTACGTGTCGCTGAGGCGCACAAGAACGCGCTGGGCGTAGCGTTCGCCGCCAATCTCCTCGAGGAAGGCAAAGACATCACGCGCGGTGTTGTTCTCATCTTCGATGAAGACCTGAATGAGGTAGTCGAGGGCTTCGTCCTGGAGCTCTCGTAGACGGCGACGTTGAGTCGCGCTCATATTCCCACGACCACGACCAAGGTCGAGGACCTGCCGAAAACGAAGAGCCGCGTCTTGGGTGCGATCCAATCGCCACAGACACCACGCGCTCTTGAAGAGCGAAATGTCGTGAAGCTCACTGCTGCGGAAAGCCATCACGGCCTCAAACTCCGCCAGCGCGGGTTGCCAGTTGCCCGCGCCAAACTGACTTTCGCCGAGGGCGAAGTGTGCGTCCGCGACGAACCGACTCTCTGGAAAATCCGAGAGTATGCGCCGATAGAGTACGAGGGCGCCCTCGCCTTGGCCACGCTCAAGGAGCGCATACGCCTTCATGTAGAGGACGAGATCGAGGCGCCCGAAGCTTGGGTGGTTGGCGAGGATTCGGTCGTAGAGCGATACCGCGCGGTCGTAGTTTGGCGTCGGGACCGCTCCACGGTTTGCCTCCGGTACTTCTTGATAGGCGGCGAAGGCCTGGAGGTACTCCACACGGGCGTTCTCCCATGTGAGTTCGGCGAGACGCATGAGCGCGTCGGGCATCTCCTCGGCTTGCTCCGGCTCCACGCGGATGAACTCTTCGAGGAGCTGAATGGCCTGGGCGCGTCGCTCGACGACCCAAGCTTCACGCTCGGTGAGCAACGCCTCCAGTCGCTCTTCTCGGTATTCACGCGTCGCATTCCCGAGGGAGTCGGGGCGTTCACGAAGATAAAGGCGCTCCTCAATGCTCTCAGGCCGAAGCGCAGGCTCGGCGTCGCCAAGCTCGTCTTCGTCCGACGCTTCAATGCCACGCTCCTCCGTGGGCTGCTGAAAGCGAGACACCTCCCGGCCCTCTTGAGCCACGGCGCCCGACGCCCAACCCAGCGCAAGCACGACCCCGACGAAGCGCTTCACTCTTCGCCTCCTTCAGCGTCGTCTACGTCCACGGGCTCATCAAGAGCGACGTCGCCCTCACCCTCTTCCGGCTCAGCGTCGCGTGTCGGCGGCTGCTCGAACTCGTCTTCCCAGAGCTCTCCTTCAAAGGGCCAGTATTCTTCATCGTCGCGAAGGAGGCCTTGAACACGAAGTGGGTCGATCAGCTCCGGCGGAAAACGTCCCGCCGCAAGGCTCTCGATTTGAACTTCAATGCGTCGCTTCGAGCCCATCACCGCGTCGATGCGTCCAATCCGAGCGCGACGAAGGGAGCCTGAGAGTCGCCGGCGAAGTCCACGAAGCGAACGAACAGCGGCGTTTCCGGCGGCGTCTGTCAGGCGTGAGCGCATCGCGTCGACCCGTGATGGGAGAGTGCGCGCCGCGCGAGCGTCGATGGCGAGCAGCCCTCGGACACCTTCAGCGTCGGCGGCGGGGGCTTCTTCGCCGTGAGCACGCTCGGCCGAGCGAAGCTGTCGAACCAATGCCCGAAGACTCTCCGCGTGCTGAGTCATCGACGCTTCGAGGGGCTGCAAGTCGGACGCCTCTGCTCCGCCACGACGAAGCGCGTCGAGCTGGCGTGAGAGTCCGCCGAGCATCTCCCGCGTCGTCCGGACCATCCTCCGCACTTCAGCGATCTCCGTTTCGAAGGCGACCTCTTCCACGGCGGCGGCGGGACGTTCCTGACGAACCCGGGCGCTGAGCCCACGGAGATCCGCCGCGAGACGACCCGCGCGGGCAGCCTCCGCGTTGAGTGTGCGAAGTTGCGCGTGCAGGTTGTAGAAGTCGGGGTCGACGCGCAGGAGCGCCAAGAGCATCCCCTCCATCGTGCTCAGTCGATCACGGGCGCTCTCGGCGACCTCGTCGGCGCTCAGCGCCTCGCTGCTCTCCATGGCGCTCGCTTCAGCGCGGAGGAGGTCTCCGTAAAGCTCCGACTGACGCACCTGACTGCCCAAGACGGCGTCGATCTCCGCGACGAGTGGCCCAAAGCGCGCCTGGTAGGACACGAAGAGCTGACTCGCCTCTTCGAACTCACAGCGTCCAAGGTGCACGTACCCGCGGAGGAGCTGAGCTTCATCCACAAAAGGAGATGCCGGGTAACGCGCTTCAAGCTGATCGAGGAGGTCGATGGAGGTGTCGAAGTCGTCGCCTTCGTACATGGAGTAAGCTGCCTCGAAGAGCGCTTCGGCGACACGCTCCGAATCCGAAGGAACCTGGAAGTAGTAGTAGAACGCGTCGTCGCTTCGCAGACCTTCATGCGCAACGCGGCCAAGGCCGAGCCAAGCGAGGTCTTTGATGCGGTAGTAGCGGTCGTCGACGTAGAAGGTGGTGCGCGTCTGGTCGCTCGTCGTTGCAATGCTGCAGAAGCGAGCCTCCGCGTCGTCGAGGTTTCCTTGCCGCGCCGCCATGACACCGCGCAGATACTGAGCGTTCGCGTAGAAACGGCTTCGCTGGGTGATGTTCGCGAAAGACGCTTCGGCGGCGCCGTCGTCTTGGGAATCGTAGGCGGCTCTTCCTCGCAGGTAGCGGAGTTCATTGGCGGCGTCATCGGGCAGGTTCTCGGTGCCGATGGCCTCAAGCTGCGTGAGCGCGCCCCCGATGTCGCCGGACTCCAGCGCGACGTCGACGAAGCGGCGATACGCAGGCCCAAAGTAAGGGTCTTCGTTTCCGCGACGAAGGGTGCGCTCAAGGTAGCGCGATGCGCTTCGAAGAGACCCAAGCTCAGCGAGGGCGCCTGCCAAGAGCAACTCGGCACCGGCGAACTCTTCTGAATCTGCAAAGTCCGCGAAACGTGGTGACTCGACCACTTCGTAGAGCAGGAGCGCGGCGGTGTCGTAGCGTTGCTCAAAGTAGTGCTCTTCCCCGCGGACAACGAGCTCCCGAAGGCGCTCCACCGAGCCGGTCTCGGCTGCGATGAGGCGCTCAGCCGAGAGCGCTTCCAGGTAGCGCGCGAGCGTCACGCCTCCGCCCTCGGCAACGTTCGCGGATGCGGGCGCGGTCTCTTCTTGCGCCAACGCGCTCGGCGCGGCGCCGGCGACGAGGCTCAGGGCGAGCCAAGCTGACTTCGCTCGGATCAACCCTCGTCCTCCAGTGGACGCGTCGCCACGCGAACACGCGTCCGAACGTCGTACTCTCCTTCGCCGTCGTCGGCGAAGTCTTCGCCAATGTCACTGTCGTCATCGAGGATGATCACGACGTCTGTCATCTGACCTTGGACGACCTCGAAGCGGTAGCGGTCCGTCTGAAGGTAGCGGTAGTCCGCGTTGGCGCGTGTTCGCTGCTCTGCCTCCACGGTCAACTCGTGTGGTCCTGGGGCCGCGAAGCCCTCAAACACGAGGACGCCCTCATCACCCAATCGGTCGCTCATGACGAAAACCGGAGCGCCGTCGAGGCGAAGTGAGAACGTCGAGAGGACCGCATCGTCAGCGCGGTTCTCGACGCGCACACGGACCTTCGTTTCGAAGAGCTGTCGACCGAGGACGGCGACGCGCGCCCGTGTCTGAACCAGCTCATCCATGAGCGTCGCCAGCTCGGCGCGCAGCGGAGACAAGTCCGGAGGAGGCGCCGAGGCGGGAGCTTCGGGAGCGGCGGGTGCCTCCGGCGGCTCTGGCGCAACCTCAACCTCGGCCTCAGGAGCGGGCGCCGATTCTTCGGGAGCTTCCTCCGCGGGGCTCTCTTCGGAGTCGCTCTCCTCCGGTGTCTCTGCGGGAGCGGCCGGCGGAGGCGTTGGAGGACGACGGCGTCGTCGCCGGCGTCGCCGCTGAGCATCAGCGCTCGGCACCGTGAAAACGAGAACGAGAGCCAAAGCGACGAATATGCGCATGAGAGACATCATCGCTCCTACTGCCGAAACGGCATGAAGATGGACAGACCGAGAGTGGCCGTGACGTTGTTCACAATCTGTGACTCGCCGAGGAGCTCCTGCTGGAGAACCTGATCGCGGACATCCATTCGAAGGGCGAACCAATCGCCGAAGTAGAACTTCAACCCAAAGCCTCCGCTAAACGTGAGCCCGCGCGCAGTTTGGTTGTCCGTCACGCCGCCGCCCACAGCGAGATAGAAGTCAAAGCGCCCAATGCTGCCGCCGAGCCAACGCACCTTTCCATAGGCCAGCGACCACAGGAGGTGACCGCCATAGACGTACACTGGATTCTCGACCCGAAACAGGACGATGCCTCGGTCTTCTTCGATGATTCGGACAACCTCGGAGCGTGCGCGCGTGTAGGAGAAGGAGAGCTCGAGTCCAATGGCTTCAGTCGCGTGAAACGTGTACGCCCCCTGCACGAGCGCCCAACTTGAGAGCAAGTCCGCGGAGTAGATGCCGCCCATGATCGACAGCTCGTGCCGGAGCGCTTTTTGGAAGATTCGCTCGGTAACGCCGCGGTATCGACGACGTGCGTTCAGCTCGTCGCGAATCGCCTCGTCGATGCACTGGGCGCTAGCGCCGCTGAGCGCGTCATCTGCCGGCCAATAGGCCGTCGAAAACGTAAGTAGTAAGGCAAAGGCAAAGACCTGGCGCATCTCCGCGATTGTCACCGGGAGCGAGTCGCGGCGTCAACGAGACTTCGGCCAAAGAACAGCGTTCACTCTCCCGTTCGCGCACACGCCCCCACATCTACCCCCGATATCGAACGCTGGTCTGCCGCCTTTGAGGGAGAAGCCCGGCGCGCGCCGAACGCCCCTACCTGTACAGAGCGTCGATGGCGTCGGTGTAATGAGCCAAGACGTTGCGACGCTTGAGCTTCATCGAGGGAGTGAGCATTCCGTTTTCCGTGGTGAAGTCTTCGGCGGCGAGGGCGATCTTCTTCACCTTCTCGAACTGCTTGAACTCAGCACCGTACTTGTCGATCTCGTCGCGCAGGAGCGCCATCAACTTGGGGTCCTCGAGCAGTGCAGCCTCGGAGCTGGCCATCCCGCGCTCCTGAGCCCAGGGCTTGATGGCCTCGAAGTCTGGAACCACGACGGCGATATTGAACCCTTCGTTGGCACCGTGAACCATCACGTTCGCGATGTAGCGTGAGAGCTTGAGCTTCTCCTCGAGGGGCGTCGGCACAACGTACTTGCCGTTGAGCAGCTTGTACTGCTCCTTGATGCGTCCGGTGATGTAGAGAAAACCGTCGTCGTCGATGTATCCCATGTCGCCGCTGCGAAAGCCGCGTTCCCCATCTTCACCTTCGACGAGAACCTTGGCGTTCTCTTCGGGAAGCTCGTGATAGCCCTGCATGACGTTGTGGCCGAAGATGAGAATCTCGCCGTTGTCGGGGTCTTCCGTGACGCCCTTGTCGATCTCGATTCGGATGCCGGGGATTGGCTTGCCCACGCTCCCAATGCGGCGACCTGCGGGGCAGTTGGCCGTGGCGATGGGTGAGGTCTCTGTCAGGCCGTAGCCTTCGTAGACCATGATACCGAGGTTATCGATGAACTCGGCGACTTCACGACTCAGGGCAGCGCCGCCGCTGAAGGCGTACTTCAGGCGTCCGCCAAACCGGTCTCGGACCTTGCTGAAGACGAGCTTGTCGAAGACCCGGTGCTTGAAGTCTGTCCAGCCACTTCGGCGACGCGCCTCGGCGAGCTTCTTACGCTGCTCGGCAGTCTGAACCGCGGCCTCAAAGAGCTTGAGCTTGGCGCCGCCCTCCTCCGCCATGCGCTTGTGGAGTCCGTCATAGATACGGTTGAAGATACGCGGGACGCTGAAGAGGAGTGTAGGCTTCACCTCCGAGAGGTTCGCCACGATCTTGTCGACGGCTTCGGCGATGCCCATCGACGCGCCCATGGAGAAGAGACCGTGGAGCTCGCAGGTCTGACCAAAGCTGTGCGCCCACGGCAAGAAGCTGAGGGAGCGGTCACTGCTGCTGATGGGAAAGAACTCGTGAATCGCTGATACGTTGGCGGCGAGGTTGGCGTGCGTGAGAATGACGCCCTTCGGCGCGCCCGTCGTGCCTGAGGTGTAGATGAAGCCCGCGACATCTTCGCCCTTCACGTCTGCCAAGTCCGCGGGTTCGCTCTTCAGCATCTCGTCGAAGGTCGTGATGCCTTCGCCCATGGCTTCCCCATCGATGGCGACAACCATATTCAGCGCAGGGAGCTCGTCGCGCATCTCTTCGATCTGAGAGGCGATGCCGAGGTTCGCCGCGAAGAGCACCTTCGCCGAGCAGTCCTCGAGAATGTACTTCCACTCTTTGGCCTGCTGCGATTCGTACATTGGCACAAACGCTGCGCCGATCCCGTAGCAAGCGTAGGCAGCAACGGCCCACTCAGGACGGTTGTTCGAGACGATGGCCACGCGGTCGCCCTTGGAGACACCGAGCGCGTGTAGCGCGCCACGCATCGCGTCGACCTTGCGACCAAACGCTCCGTAGGTGAGCCATCGCCATGTTCCGCCGCTCTTGGTGCCAAAGAGTGGACGGTCGGCATACGCTTCGATGCTCTGCGTGTAGACCTGAACCAGCGTTTCGTACTTCGGTTTGAACGGCATCCGCGGACGCTAGCAAACAACTCCCGCGCTTTGGGTAAGTTCTGACGCAGTGCGCCATCCAGATGCCCCTGGATGAAGACGCGAAGGACGAGACTCGACCCCCACAAAAAGAGCCGTGAGCGGCACAAACAAGCTGCAAACACGCCACCCTCGCGCAGAACGGTCAAAAAACAGAGTCAGGCGGCCTTCGGGACACCCAGGAGCATATCCGGCAACGAAAATGTCGCGCGCCTACCGGCGAGGCCTGTCTCTACGTTTCGCGCCCAGTAGCGACGTCCATATTCCTCAAAGCGCGCTCGGGTTCCCCGCGGCGCCAGCACCCGTGCCGCTCGAACCAGCGCACCCACGGCGGGCACAACAAATCGCTGCGGCACCTTTGGGACGCCCAGCCCTTCCGCCAGCTCCTCTCCGAGGAGCGCGCGTGCGAACCCCTGACCCAGCGCGATGTGCTTCGTCGCCATCTCGTTGCTCATCGATAATCGAGGTGACTCAAGCAGCGCGCGTGTCAGCGCACGCGAGTCTTCGTCGGGCGGGCCCTGAGTCTCTCGGATGAACTCGCCGAGGCGGTACGACTCGAAGTTGTCCTTCGGTGCAATCGCCTCCTCGACACCCATCAGCCACCCAGACGTTCGCCAGAGGTGAACATAGTCTTCTTCTTCGGCGTCGCTGACGGGGACGCCGAACATTCGAATGCCATCGACGAAGACCGTCGAGAAGAGCAACGACGTGCCGACCATATCGTGCTGATTGATCGGCACGCCCCAGTCATCTGTGGTCCACCGCGGCGACGCCATGAGCATCTGGCGCACCTTCGCGTGCATCAAACGGACACGAAGAGTCACGCCCCATCCATCTCCGCCCGGCCGGAGACTCCGGGGCGTGCACGTCGCAACGACGAAACGTCCCGTCTCCGCCAAACGGAACTGCACCCGCTCAGACAAACCTCCGCTAAACGCCAGGGGTTTGTTTCCTGCGGGCGCGGCGTATCCACCGATGAGCGAGCGCGCACCGAGGACAATGCCGCCGGCGACCCCGCTGCGAAAGAGGAGTCGGCCCGCCGAGTCGCACCGTTCCCAGTCGACCCACGACGGCGGCTCACTGCAGTGACGCACAAGCTCGCGCATCGCCTGCGGCATCTCCGAGGGCGACTCACCGCGCGCGGCGACATCGATCCACTTTGCCGATGCGCCCTCCACGGCGGCGTCCGCGAGCGGATCCCCTTGAAGCAACGCATCGAACATGCGCGAGGCGAGCGGACCAAACTGCGTCTGCGCGTCTTGTATGTTCTTCGCCCGCGTGGGCCACTCTTTCGTTAGAAACGCCACTCCCGGAGGATAGGGGCGTCCGTAGGTCTCGCCAAGTCAGGGATTCGCAGCGGCCACTCGCAGGCAAAGCGGCTGTTGGGCTATAGATGCGATGTGAACTACTCCACCCTTCGCTTCATCCCTTTGACCGCGCTCCTTGTACTCGTCGGCTGCAGCCCGCCGTGGCTCACCCTCGTTCAATCGGGCCCGCCCTCGGCGCTCGCCGGCGCGCCTAGCTTCGAGGTCGCTTTCGACTTCTCACGTATGATCATTGATGGCCAACCCGTCGCGCAGCTGATGCAATCGGTCCCGCCGGATGAACACGCCGACCTCGATAACACCTTCGTCGAAATGCAGAGCGTGTTCCTTGAACGCTTGGCCAACCGAGCAGGCGTCCCCGTTCAGCAGGCAAGCGGACCGCCCGCGCCAGGTGTGCTTCGCCTCACCGTCGCCTTCACCATGGTTCAGCGCGGGCCACGTGGCCCCATTGGGTTCAGCTCGACAGCGGTCACCTCCGAGGCCCTGTGGTCGCTCAACGGTCAGCCCACGGACACGGTCTCGATGACCCGAGAGAGCTCGCCATCTCTCATGCGACCCTCCGTCGCGCAGCGCATGAAACTCTGCGCGGGAGAGCTGGGTACTCTCACCGCGCGTTTCTTCCAGTCTGAGCAGAGCCGCTGATGGCCGGGACTCGCAGCTCTAACGGCCGATGAGCTCCACGACACCACATTCGTAGCGTGTCTCGGCCACGTAGACAGCGACCATACCGGCGCGAGCGCCAACGACAATCTCGCCTTCGCTCCGTCGGCGAACATCAGCGACGTTGCCGCTGATCATGACGCGCGTGTCAGGCGTAAAGCCCGTGCCGCGAATGTTCACATATCCACCTGCGGGCACGCGGTTGATGACCAGTTCACAGCTAACACCTTGAGCGCTGCCGTTTGTGTCGGGAAGTTCGGTGCCGGGGACGACCGTCGTCGGTCGGTCCACGCCGGGCAGATTTGGGTCGCCCGCAGGGAGTTCACCGTTTGGAAGTTCGGCGTTTGGACGGTCTACGTCGGGGAGGTTCGGATCTGCGGGACGAATGCTCACACCCGGAATCGTGACGCCTGCGCCCGTGTTCGGCGGAATCTCGACGCCATCGACGAGCACGATTCGCTCAGGGACATCGGCGGGCTCCGTTTCACTCGGGCACGACATACGAATGTGGCCAGGCTGGCGGTACTCCGGAGGAGGGGCTTGCTCGGTTCGACGAAAGTAGCCCGGATGAAAACGGTGAGTGTTGTCTTCGACGACGCACACCGGCGGCTCCCATGCGTATCCCTCACGGCCAACGATCCAAGTGCCTTCGATCCAGACCCAGTCGTCGTCGTAGCGAAAGTGACCCGCGACCCATACGGAACGGGAATCCGTCTTGGCAGTCTGGGTCTCCGTCAGCGTCTCAAGGGGCGGACACTCGGTGGACACGCGCTGAGCACGCGCAGGCCGCACATAGAGCGAGGCCGTCGCGCGAACGCGGAACGTGCACGCTGGAAGGAGAAACGAAGCCGCAAGGACCAGAGGAAAAGAATGGCGAAGCATGGGGCTGCTTAGCAGAAAGGCCCAAGGACAGAAAGCCCTGCCCCATAAGGCCGAGAGCACAAAGGTCTGCGCGGAGCAGCGCATCGGCTATGCTCCCGGGCCTATGAGCGGGAAAATTCACGACGGTATCCTCTCCTTGGTCGGCGAGACCCCTTTGGTACGCCTCGGCGCAATATCGCCAGACGGGGGCGCCGAGATTTGCGCGAAGCACGAAGCACTCAACCCGACGGGGAGCGTCAAAGACCGGGCTGCCTGGAGCATGATTCGGGCCGCGGAAGCGGATGGACGTCTCAAGCCCGGCGCCGTCATCGTGGAGGCGACGAGCGGCAACACCGGCATCAGCTTGGCGATGATCAGCGCGGTTCGGGGCTACCGGTGCATCATCGTGATGCCGGAGGACATGAGCCAAGCGAGGCGCGACATCCTCAAGAGCTACGGCGCGGAGATCGTGCTCACGCGAGGTGACGACGGCATGGCCGGCGCCGTCGACGAAGCCGCTGCGCTCGCCAAACGTTACGACGCTTTCGTCTGCGCGCAGTTCGACAACCCTGCCAACCCGCAAGTCCACGAGGAGAGTACCGCGGCAGAAATTTGGAGCGCGACGGACGGAAACGTGGACGTCTTCATTGCGGGCGTCGGAACCGGCGGCACGCTCACCGGTGTCGCACGCGGCTTGCGCGCGAAGAACAAAGACGTTCGCATCGTCGCTGTTGAGCCTCGCGCGAGTGCCGTCCTAAGCGGAGGGCGGCCTGGCCTGCACGGGATTCAGGGACTTGGCGCAGGTTTCGTCCCAAGCGTCCTCGAGCGTGACCTCATCGACGATATCGTCACAGTCACCGACCTCGCAGCCGACCGCATGATGCGTCGTCTTGCGCGGGAAGAGGGGCTCCTCGTAGGACCATCCGCCGGCGCGAACGTTCACGCCGCTCACGAAGTCGCACGACGCATGGAGCCAGGCACCCGCGTGGTCACGATTCTGTGCGACGGCGGCGAGCGCTACTTCGGCTAGAAGTTCAAACAGCGCGCCTGACACGATGAAGGAATGGAGGGGATGTCGTCGCCGCTCGCTCGCAGTTGGAGACTCCACCGCCCGGAGTCCGGAACGATCTCGCATTGAACGACATCGTCCTCGTCGTTGTCCTCCATGACGCGGACCCGCGTCAGATAGCAGATTGAGCTGGCCACCGGAGTCATCGTACGTGCAAAGAGCTGGCCGAAGTTCTCGCTCACCCCAACAACCTCAAAAGGCCCCGACACCGTCGGTCGAAATGCTACTTGGGCGCCGGAGACGTTGACCGCCCCCGTTCCCGTCATCGCCCCGCAGGTCACGGTTCCATCTTCCGCGACCGCTTGAATGAAGCTTCCAGCCGCACATGTAGAGCTGATGCGCCGCTGAACATACGATGTGTCCACGCTCAACGACACGCCGCCGCCGCTGCCGCCGCCGCTGAGGCCCGCCTCCGCCGTGACGTCGGTCACGGGCGCTTCGCAGCTCCACGCGTCGTCCACGAAGAGCGCCGACTCCCCGTTCGCACAGCTAAGTCCGCCAAGCGTGTCACCGAACGCCGTGGCCGCCGCAGCTACGGAATCGCCGACGAGAGCGGTCCGGGCGCTCGCCTCGAGTTCACTCGCTTCGCCACAGAACGTCGCGAAGGCCGCGTACGCTGTCGTCCCCAAAGGCACGCGTTCGAACTCTTCGTCGTCTGCGATCCGGATCCCAAGATGAACGTCGGGGGAGTCACGAAACAGCGACAGGTCCAATGGATTCGTGGGGAGGTCGCCGAGGTACACGCTCATGCGCCCTGCCGAAAAGGACACCATGCGGGACTCCGTCCACTCAGGCCCCTCGGCTTCGAGTTCGGCATAAAGCGAGAAAGTCACGCTTACGCTTCCATCGATGGGCTCGCCCTCGGAGTCGGCGAGAAGTCCCCGCAGAGGAAGAAGCGGCGCTGCACTCGCCACCGACGGCATCCACTGAAGAAGAGCCGCCAAGAGGGCGACACCAAGGGTGCGAGCGAGGGCGGGTTGCGCAGTACGCATGGGCGAAACTCCAAGAAGGCGTCTGGGGGATCGAAAGGTCACGGCTTAGAATTCCGTCTCTAGTTCAAGGCGAAGTGAGTAGTTGGCGGACTCCAGCTCCTCGGATTGGACTGGCACGCCGACAACGAGCTCCAGCTGGTAGCTTGAGCTCTCCAAGCGAGCTGTCGCGGCGACGTCTGCCACGTTGACGCATGAATCTCCCTCGCAGACAGGGGCGCACTCGTCCTCGTCGCAGCGGCCACTCGGGCACGCCGATGGTACACACCCGGCGTCAAAACCAACATCGAAGCCGACGTCAGTCCCGGCGTCTATGCCTACGTCGCCGCCCTGAAAATCATCGCTGGGGAAGAGAAGAGAACACCCCCCGAGAAAGACGAAAAGAAACGCGAATCTCATGGCAACTCAACTTGCACGGAAAGCCCGGCGTACGAAGGTCCAAAGGCGGGAGCGACAGCGGCTTGGCTAGACGCTCGGCGGCGCCGGAGATGCATGACAAGCATCGTGACGCCGGCCGCCGCGGCGACTACGCCGACGCCGAGGCTCACGTCCGTCACGAGCCTGTACGTTTCGAGTGCGCTCAGCTCTTCGTCGGTGCAGAGCCGGTTGCTCTTACAGTCTGACAGTCCGTTGTTCTCCGAGAGTACCAAGCCGCCGAACACGGCGCTGACGGCGAGAGCGACGGCACCCGCGGAAAGTGTAATGATGGCAGGCAGGCGTAAGCCGCTGGGTGGCGGCGCCGCGGACTCTTCGATGGGAAGCTCGACAAGCGGCTCAGGCTCAGGCTCCGCAGATGTCGCCTGGGCTGCCTGCTCTTCGCTCAGGCGACGACGCAAGGTAATGATGCGGACATCCAGAGCGTCCAGGTCAAGAGACTGAGAGCCAGATTCGCGGGCCCAGTCAATGTAGAGCTGAAACGCCTCAATGGCGCCGCTGAGCTGAGCAAGGCGCTCGTGGCATACGCCAATATTGTACTTCAGCTCCAAGTGCCCGCTGAGTTCGAAGGACGACTCGAACGCGTGCAGCGCTCGTTCATAGTCCGCACGCCGAAAGAACCCTTGTCCTGACAGAAAATGTGCTCGCGCTTCCTCTTCGTTCAGAGGCAACTCAACGTCTCGAGTTTGGGTCTGCGCGCCGCCGTCGCTCGGCTCAACAACGTCCTGCGCAAGCGCTACGACGGTAAAAGCGTGGACCAGGAACGCCACCGTGGATCCCCCAATGAACGTTCGTATCGAAGCGCACTTCACCGGGTCGACGGTATCAAAGAACCACCGCCCTCAGTGTAAAGTTCCGACAAGAACGGACACCCCAGTTGGGTGACGATACAGCCTGCACCGTTCTCGTCCCGCCATCGGCAACACGCCGTAGGATCGGCGATTTTTCGTCCAGCGCGTCGCTGGCAAGGCGCGCAAGGCGACCTCGGGTCGTCGAGTCCTAGAATCACCTCGGCGATTCTTCGTCCTGCGCGTCGTGATCAAGGCGAGCAAGGTGACGGCATCTGTGGATGCCGAGCCGCAGCTCAACGCAGAGCACGGCGTGCAGGGCGGAGAAGCGCGCAGCGCAACGCAGCCAGCGGCGTGCTGGGCGGAAAAGCGTCAGCCGTCTTCGGCGGCTTCCGCTTGCACAGCCTCAACCAACTCTTCCGGCAAAAGCCGGAACGCGTCGATGGGCGTTCGACGTCGCCCTCGAATGTTCCCTTCCAATACATCCACGGTCACCGGGGGCGTCAGCTGAAAGAGGTAACCACGCGTGTTGATTTCAACGTCCACCCGCGCCTCGATGTTCCCAGCAGACTCGACGATGGAGTTCGGCACAAGTGGGTTAGGAACGACGACCTCTGGCTCATCGCCGCGGACGATAACCTCGCGAAGGTAGCGAGCAGGGACTCGACCGTTGCGGGTGTGAGCTCGGTGCTCGAGCACGAACGAGGAGAGGCGCACGGCGAGGTGATTGTAGAGACGGTGGCAGCCATGACTGGTGCCTCGAACGATGGAACGGTAGCTCACGCTGCCATGTACACGAATGCCCTCGTCGATGAGACGAGGCTCTCCCCCTTCGTTGCGCGGGGGCTGCACCAAGTGGTGCATCATCATGACGAGGCCGTAGGCGCTTCGGTAGCCGGGTCCAAAGATGCTCCGTCGAGGCTCGTAGCCATCCCGTGTTCGTCGCACGAGTTCGTCGTCGGGTGTACTTGGTGGTGGCAACCACGTCGGTGAAGCGATGACATCGCGCCAAATCCGCGACCCCGTGGGGGAGTCTTTGTACCGAAGCCCAACGCTCCCGTTCGGGCGCGTCTCCGGCTTCCAGCCGCCGATGGTCGTGCCCCAACGAAGCAGCGCGATCTCTTGACCCTCGTGTTGGACGTAGAGCGTGGCGATAGGGCGCTCACGAACGCGACCCCCGATGGGCCGCCCATCGTCGCGGTAGGGGTAGTGGTAGAACACGTCGCCGCGGTCGATCTCCGCGCGCAATTCCATATGTGCGCTGTGGTAGTCCGGCACCGCAGGCAGCTGAACCGCCACGCGCTCGAGGTTCGCGTCTCGAATCGCCCGAAGCGCCACAGCAGCGGTGGCGGCGTCGGCGAGACCGAGAGCGTTCGCCGCCGCTTCCGTCGCCGGCGAGATCAAGTCCGGGGCCGCGCTCGCTGCAGGCTCTCGGCCCGCTTCGAATCGAATCTGCGGCGCGTCGAGGTCATGCCCCAAAACCTGCCCCCACGAATGCCCAGCGGAACCGTCCTCGATGAGACCCGTCGCCGCGACGACGCGCTCGCGCAGCACACGAAGGAGGCCCTTGAACTCACTCACGCGGCTGTCTTCTGCCAGCGCATGACGCGTCTCTTCATCGAGAAAGCCGGCGGAGACCACCATATGGCGCCGCTGAAAATCGCGCAGCCCTGACGCAGTCTGACTGCCGAGGACACCTTCTCTCACGCGCCTTGGTCGGCGGAGGAGACCATCGCAGCGGAGGTGAGCCTGCGCTGCTGCTACCGCACCCACCTGCGTTTGTGCCTCTGCGTAACGTGCGTAGGCGCTCCCATGGGTCGGGTGGTCTTCAAGCTCATCGATGCTGTTGAGCGCCTCATCGCCTTCGACGATGGACTCGAGGCGGCGCTGTTGCGCGCGTGCCTGGCGAACGCTGCGGCGCTGCTGAGTCGCGCTCGGTCGCCATGCGCGAATCGTATCTTCTTGCCGCTCCAGCCACCGGTCGTCGATCGCTTCGTGGCACGCATGGCGCTCATCGTCGGCGATGCGTTCCAAGATGACGCGGAACGTCGGAAAGATGCCAAAGAGCTCCAGGTACTGCTCTTCGTCATACCCCTCCGGGACTTCACGAAGGCGCTCGTCCGCCAGCGCCAAGAAGATTGGGCGATATGGTTGGCTGCCGCCCACCTCAGCTTCCGTGAAGATGTACGGCGTCCAATCGTCGCTCAAGTCGAGGAGCGTGTAGCCCTGGGCGTCGGCATCGCGAGGGCAGACGCTCCCGCTCTGTTCGCCATCTGCGTAGAGCGGCACCTCGGCGGTGTCACAGGGAGGAAACTCGGGTTCGCTGGCCTCGGGGGCCTCGGTCTCAACGCCGCCTGTCGCCGCGGCGGATTCATGGGTCTCCCCAGAGCGCTCGTGCGACGCACGTGTGGTGCCCACACCGCCACCGGTTCCGCAGGAAACGATGAGCAGGGCAACTCCCGAAATAGCGACGCTACGCAACATGAAATCACCATAACGCGGTCAGAAAAATCTGCACAGTTCGGGGGAGAAAGCGCACGTCCGGTGGCAAGCGCAGGCGCCATCGCCTACACAAGCGTTGTGCCGGACTTCCCTTTCTTTACGGTCCTCGCGCCGATGGAAGGCGTGGGTCACCCCACATTTCGCCGCCTCGTCGCTGAACGAGGTGGTGTGGACCTCCTGTGCACAGAGTTCGTACGAATCTCTCGTGCCCCCATCTCCGGGCCGGCGCTCGCTCGCAGCGTTGTCAAAGTCCCGGGCATCCCGCTCTCCGTGCAGGTGATGGGCAACGACGCCGACAAGATGGCGGACGCGGCATCTCATGTGGCCAAGGCAGGGGCGGACATCGTCGACATCAACCTTGGATGTCCCATGCCGCGTGTCGTCCGTAAGGGCGTGGGCGCCGCGATGCTAAAGGACCCGGAGCTATTGCGACGCGTGCTCGGAGAGATGCGCGAGTCGTTGGACGCCCTTGGCCTCGGAACACAGCTCTCGGCGAAGATCCGTGCTGGGTTTGATGACGCAGAAAACGTTGTAGCCATCGCCAAAGTCGTGGAAGACGCCGGCGCGGATTTCATCGCCGTTCACCCGCGCAGGCGTTGCGACTTCTACGAAGGAGTCGCGGATTGGCGCATCGTTCGCGTGCTCTCGGAAGAGCTCAGCATCCCCGTCATTGGCAACGGCGACATCTGGTACGCGAGCGACGCACTTCGCATCGCCGAGGAGACCGGATGCGCTGCCGCGATGATGGGGCGTCCCGCGATGCGTAACCCATGGATCTTTTCGCAGGTCGCAGCGCTTCGAGCGGGAACCGAGCCCATCGACCCGAGCGGCGAAGATGTTGCGACGTGGCTTCATCATGTGCGCCAGGAGTATGCGAAGGCGTTCGAAGTCCGCGCGCGTGCAAACCCCTTGGGCAAACTGAAGGAGCTGGTTCGATGGCTCGGTCGCGCCGTGGCAGACGAGGGTGCGTTCAAGAAGTCTGCGCTTCGTTCCACGAGTGAAGAGGAGTTCTTCGCGCACGTCGACGCCCTCGCGAAGTTCTCCGCCGCGGAGATGGACCTCGACGCACTCGGGAAGCACCACTTCGAGGAATCAGGCTCGGCCGTCAGCGACATGGCCGAGGCTTCTTGATGCGCTTGGTCGCAGCGTCGCGCCCAGAGGGCTCATCCAACCAACGCTACGTCGCCATCATGGACGATGGCTCCGAGGTCGAAGCCGTCGTCTACCGGGGAGACACCCTGTGCATCTCCTCCCAAGTGGGCTGCGCCGTCGCGTGCCCCTTTTGCGCGTCCGGTGCGCGTGGACTGGGACGCGCGCTAAAGCTCGAGGAGCTGCAGTTTCAGCTCGAAGGCGTCGAAGAAGAAGGCCACGCCATCACCAAAGTGACGCTCTCCGGCGTCGGCGAGCCTCTGCACAACCACGAAGCCACGAGCGCGTTCCTTGAGTGGGGCCGTAGTCGAGACTCACGCGTCGCCATTAGTTTGACGACATCCGGCGGACCCATCGCGCGGCTGCGCACCTGGCTTCACGCTCCGCACAACGGTCTCACGATCAGCGTGCACGCGGGCCGTGAGGCGACGCGCAAAGCCGTCGTGCCGGGCGGCCCTTCCCTCGATGCCCTCTTTGGCTGCTTGCGAGACGAACAGCCACGGATGACACGAAAGCGTCGCAAAAAGACCGCCCTCGCCTACCTGATGGTGGCGGGGATGAACGATTCAGACGACGAACTCGACGCGTTCTCCGAGCGTGTCCTCGCGTTGCCCCATCCGCCGGCGATCCATCTCTATGACCTCAACCCCGTGCCGACGTCGGCGCTAAAAGGGGTGAGGCGTGATCGCTATGAAGCCGCGTATGCCCGCCTCCGCGAGCACGGCAACGTCGTTCGAATGAGCTCCGCCGCGCGCCTCGAGGCGAACGGCGGATGTGGAACGCTCGTCGCGCTCCGGGTGGAGAAAACTCGCGCCGAACGAGACGCTACTCGGCAGGCTCGAACACAAACCACATGACGATAGGCACGGGGTTGCTCCCGAGGTTCACCATCGCCGCGGGCGATCCCTCTACGGTACCGAAGGTGATGCCGGCCTGATCTCCTGCGTCTTCTTCGGGGCACGTGACGGTCAATGCGGAAGGGCCCTCATCTTCGTTGAGCGTGCCGTTGACCTGAATCTCGTTCTGGACACCGGTGCGCAGTCCGTCCGTCGGCGCGATAAAGTGGAACGCGCCATCGATGGATACGATGCCTTCGCTTCGCTCGAGCTGGGCGGCGGCGGTGATAGTGGCGAGCCCGACAAGGCCCGGATCGGGGGTGACAAGAATGAAGCGCTCGATGACGAAGCGGCCATCAGGGAGCGTGCCCGTGGCGTCGAACTCGGGTCCGGTCTCGACGATCTCCGCGGACTCAACGCTGAGCTCGGTCTCTGGGCTCGCGAAGCACATGCCGGGCTCGTACTCAAGAACCGTGGGTGTTCCGTCGCCGCCCTGAACGCAGAACGCGCCTTGGGGTGGAGGCGTCACGTAAGTAAACGCGAAGCACATCTCGTCTGCGGTACGCGGTCCAGCGAAGATCGCGTCGTCTGTGTTGTTCTGAAAGTCGCAGCGGACCGTGAGCTCGTCGCCGGCTTCCAGGTCGATGGGGAGGTTGTAAAAGAGCTGCGTCTCGAAGCTCCAGGAGAAGAGCTCGAGAATGGACTCTGCGGCTCCCGCGCCGCGCTGGAGAAGCAGGTCAAACGCGGTGCCGTTCTCGTGCATGTGCGGCATCGAGGCGATGGCCCGGACGGGCTCGGTGATCGTGCAGGTCGATTCCACGGTCTCACTGGAGCGAGCCGGAATGCGGAAGCCGGCGGCACCAGGACCAGGGTCGGCCATTTCGTATTCGAGTCCTTCCACGGGGCCCACAAAGAGGCGAACGCCGCTGGAGTCTCGGATGCCCTCTAGACCAGGTCCGTTGTTGTAGTGAATCTGGAGTCGAAGGTTGTCGCCGGGGCGAAGGCGCACGCCACCGTCCGGGAACTCGATGGCGCCGGTTCCCGGTGCCCATGCGTAGAGGTACTTCATGTTCGAGTCGCCCATCGCTGGGTCCCCGCGGCGCAGAGTCAGATGGTGGACCACTTGGCTCGCGTCGATGACGGCCTCGAAGCGACGAATGAACACGTCTTCTTCTGTCAGGTTCGTGAAGTCGATGTCTTCGTAGTCGTCGAGTTGGTCCGGTGCGATGGCCAAGTCACCCGCAAGAACGTCGATGGTCCGTAGTCCCTCGGGTGCGTCGTCCGGCGCGGTGAAAGGTGTGCGCGAGGAGATCGACGTGTCCTCGATGGTAACCTCACCGCAGCTCGCCCAGCCGGCGATGGCGTTGGCGTGCTCCAGCGTCGGAGTCGCGGACCCGCGCGGCGGCATCGTGCCCGCCGAGAGTTGACGGTGCATCTCGTCCACGATGCGCTCCCCCTCGATGCCCGCGGTGATCGCTTGGTAGTCGAGCAGTGTAAAGGGCGCACCGAAGTCAGGCGTGTCGCCATGACAGGTTCCGCAATTCTCCATGACGAGGGTCTGGACGCTCTCGTTCCAGTCCGCTTCCGAAGGAACGCATTCCGCCGCCGGTGTCGTAGGGTCGTCTGTGCAGCCGACGGCGAGGGCAACAGCGAGAAACAGAATCGCGTTCTTCATGGCGAGCAGGATATGTCAGCGCTTTCCAGGCTGCACGTGAGATCTGGTGCAGGGCGTTGACAAATTGGTCCTACCAATTACAATCAGGGCATGTCAGCCCTCGCGACCTGCCGAAAAAGTCTCCAGGACGCGATTCTCAGCGGCGCGTATGCCGCAGGTGAACGTCTACCGGCGGAGCGAGCCCTCGCTGCCGATCTCGGCGTCGGCCGTGTCACTGTTCGATCCGCTCTCGGCGCCCTCGTGACCCAAGGCCTCCTGGAGACGCGGCAAGGGAGCGGCTACGTCGTCCGCCCGATGCGTGAGGCGCATGCAGGAGCCTCCTTGCTTCCCGAGTTGGAGCGCCTCGGCACTCTCTCGGTGTACGAGATGGCCCGCGATCTGCTCCGCCTTCGCCGTCACCTCGCCGCGGCGCTCATCGAGCACTTCACCACCATGGCGACCATCGAAATGACGGCGGTGAGAGATGCGCTTCGAAGTTTCGAGGAACTCGTTCACCAGGGCGCGACACCGCGCGAGCTAGCCCTTGGCGACGGCCGCATCCTCGAAGCGCTCGTGAGCGCGTCCCGCAGCCTCACCTTCGAGCTGATGCTCTACCCCGTCACGCGTGTGTTGATGGAAGTGCATGCGCTGCACCCGCTCCTCTACGCCGAGCCATCGTCCAACGTCGTCGCGTATCGCGCGACTATCGCTTGGCTCGAAGGACCACGAAAAAGCCCACTCCCCCTCCTCGTTATTCTTGAAGCACGGGACGAAATCAGCCTGCGGAAACTCAAGTAATGCCACCTACCTCAAACTCTCTCGCTTGGTCTGTCGCCCTCAATATCGCGGAGCGCACGCCTCTACTCCTTCGACCTCGCGACGCCGAGACAAAGCTCCGCAGCTTCGACGCCATCCTCGGCGAGGAGGGTCCAAATCTGTGGCAGGTGCAGCTGGGGGTCGTTCGCATGCTCCACCGGGTGCTCTTTCGAAGCGAGAGCATCGGAAACTGCAAAGGCCACCCTGTGCGAAACACGTGGCGCGCACGCATGCTGCATAAGCGCGCGCTGCGTTTACCGGTCCTCGTAGCGCTTCGTGCCGTGGCACCCCTCGACTTCTCTGGGCTGCTTAGTCCGACCTGGCGTATCCAGCGTCATCTCCTCGCGGCTCACCATGATGGCCTTCAGTTCGTCTACGACTTCGAACTTCTCAAAGCCAGTCCCGGCGCCCTCGATGAGGTCCGCGCCGACGCGGAGGAGATTGTGAGTGGGCGTGACCCCCGGGCCAACGCTTGGCGTGACGTCGCGATCTTCGAGCGCTATCACGAGAACCTCATCGCAGCCATCGACGCATTCGAAGCGGGGGAGTTGCGCCTGGGTGATGACGTCGACAACCCTGACCTCACGTTCTTCGCGTTCCTTCGTTGGTGCGCCCGTCAGCCCGCGAGCGCCGACGAGACGCTTCGACGCTTTCAAGCAGGCGAGTACACCATCGCTGATGGAGTGGCCGCCATCGAAGCTCAGTCCTCGTCGTCTGCGTCTTCCGCTTCGCTCGCGTGGAGCGGCGTGTAGCTGCCCTGAGTCTGGTCGTTGTCTTGGATCTCCAAGTCGGGTGAATCGGGGTCGTTGTAGGTCTCCCAGCCTGAGTCCGGTCCCCAGCTCGCGCGATTGCAGCCAAAGAGAAGCACAGGCAGGACAAACAGGAGAAGAGCCCGAGTACGTCGCATACGTCGAGGGTAGCGTGAGTTTCCGTCGCTGGCATGGGCATTGCTGTTTGTGACGGAGCGCCGTTGGGTTGGACCACCCCGGCACACATTTTTGTACGAACCGAGCTGCTTCCCCATGATCTCATCGAGCCTGCGACATCTTGCCCCGCTTCTCTTCTGCGTTGTCTTCCACGCTGGTTGCTTCAACTCCGGTATGGGCGACGTCCCGGACGCCGCCGCGGACGCCCCCTCGATGGACGCCTTCAGCTTCGACGCTGGTCCCGGTTTCGACGCTGGCCCCGGTTTCGACGCCGGACCCGGTTTCGACGCCGGACCCGTTTTTGACGCTGGGACGCCAAGCAGCTGCGCCGCAGAGGACGCCCGCGCCGTCGACTGCCCCAGGTTCCTCTGTGACGAGCCAGCCCGTTGGCAGTGGAATGGGCACTCCTGTTTTCCCATCGAATGCGGCGCCTGCGAAGGCGCCGACTGCGGCACCGGGCCCTTCGAGCGGGAGGAATGCGAAGCTGCGCACCGCACTTGCGACTCCACGCTCTGCCGCGCGAGTGCTGGGACCTGGCGATTCTGGGGTCGAGGGGACTGCGGCTTCGTCTGCGGCTTCCCAAGCGGCGACGACTGCGCGGACGGCCCCACGTGTGACTGTGGAGCCTTCGCCAACTTCGTCGAAGGACGTGGCTGCGTCCGGGAGGACTCCTGCATCCCGCCGCCTATCTTCGTTCCGCCCCAGGAATACTGCGAGCGAAGCGGCGGCGAGTGGGGAGGCTTCTGCGCGCACTCTCATTGCGGTCAGCGCAGCCCCTTGGCCTGTGCACAACCCGCCTGCCACTGCCCGTGGCCGCAGGTCTTCGACGAAGGGCGTGGTTGCGTTGAAGGCGAAGCTTGTTTCCGCGGTGACGGCGGCTGCAACGAGCTCAGCCTCTGTGGTCAAGGCATGGAGTGCATCGACGGCACCTGCGAATTCTCCGTTTGCCCCTTCGACGGCTGAGCGAGCGCGTGCGAAGGCCCGACCCCCCTGTTATGACGGCGGCTCCATGAGCGAAACGACCGAAGAAGTCCAAGAAGAAGCCAAAACCGACGAGGTCCAATCGGCCAGCGAGGAGGAGCCCACGAACTTCGGACTCTTGGGCCTGCGAAGCGCCATCGGCGGCCTCCTCATGGGTCTCGCCAACCTCGTCCCTGGCATCAGTGGCGGCACCATGCTCCTGGCTTCCGGCGTCTACCTGCGCTTCATCGACGCCATCGCAGAGGTATCGCGTCTCAAGTTTCGTAAGGCTTCCCTCTTCGTTCTCGGCACCATCGTGGTGACGGCGGCGGCGGCCATCTTGGTCTTTTCGGGGCCGGTTAAAGACCTCGTCGTGAGCCACCGCTGGGTGATGTACAGCCTCTTCATCGGACTGACCCTGGGCGGCGTCCCCCTCGTCTGGAAGCTTGCCAGACCTGCCACCGGCGCCACGTGGGGCGGCGCTTTGGTCGGCTTCGGCATTCTTGCGGGCCTCGGATTCACCAGCGTCTCCGCCGGCGCGAACACCGGCTTCCTGCTCATGTTCATCGCGGGTGTCGCGGGCGCGAGCGCGATGATTCTCCCAGGCGTCAGCGGCGGCTACCTCTTGGTGTTGATGGGGGCCTACGTTCCGATCCTCAGCGGCATCGACGCATTCAAAGAAGGCCTCAAGGCGCGCTCCATGGACGCCATCATGGGCCCCGCGATGGACGTGGTTCTTCCCGTTGGGCTGGGCGTCGTCGTCGGCGTCCTCGTGGTCTCGAACGGCCTAAAGTTTGTTCTCGAGCGATACGAAAAGGCGACCCTCGGCGTTCTCCTGGGGTTCCTCGTCGGCAGTGTCGTAGGCCTCTGGCCGTTCCAGCAGGGCGTTGAACCTGTCATCGGAGGCTTGGACGCCCGCGGACGCACCGTGACCCCCGAGCTTCTCGAAGAGCTCACGCCCGAAAAGTGGCCCACCGAGTTCTTCACGCCAAGCGGCGGACAAATCGGGGCGGCCCTCGGCCTCATCGTCGTCGGCACGCTCATCACCATGGCCGTGGCCAAGGTCGGCGCCGGCAAAGACGAGCTCAAGAAGAAGAAAGCCTAAACGAAGGCGGGAATAGACCCCTCACGAGGGGCATTCCATCGCCATGGAGACACGTTTCCCTTGGCACTGGAAAGAAGGACGCACCGAGCGTCTTGTGGCGAGCGCTTGTATTCTGTGTGCGGCGCTCGCGGCTCCGGCTTTCGTTTCCGCGATCCTCCACGACCAATCGACGTACAACACGGCGAAGGATGGGGTGCCACTCGTGCTGAGCACGGCTCTCTGGGCCTGGTGCTTCCATCGTTTCCTTTGGAAACGAAGCCTGAGCCACGCGTTCTGGTTGGGCCCGCTTCTCGGTGCGCTCAACGCCGGTACGACCTTTGGACTTTCATCCTTCGTCGCCGGCCAAGGAGCAGGTTCCGCGGTTGGGGGCCTGCTCGTCGGTTCGGTGTTCGGGACCTTCATTGGGGGTGGCCCCCTCGGCATTGGTTTCGCTGCGGTCTTGGCCAGCTACATCAAAGCCGTTCGATACCGAATCGCCACCGGTGCTACGGCGGCGTCGCTCCACGTGTTGCGCGCGAGCGCGTGGCTCTTCGCTTTCGGCGGTGGTTGCTGCACCTACCTCCAGCTACGGCCGCAAGCAGACCTCTCTTGGCCCACAAGCGCGCTCCTGGTCGTGGGCTTGGTCATTGCGCTCATCGCCCTCGTCGCACACCTGCACGCCATCTTGTGGACGCGGAGCGTGCGTGCTGGCTCGAAGCGCGCGCACATTCGGCGCGATGAGTTCGACGCGGAGCTAGTCGTCCTCGAAGTTCGCGGCGCCGAAGAAGGCGCCTTTCGCACCCCAGAGCACGAGCGAGTCCTTGGATACCTACCGCAGCATCTCGGCTTCGGCGCCGCTCAATGCACAGCGGCGACGGCCGCCCTCATCACGGCTCTCGTCGTCCTCAATACGCTCGCGTGAGTCCACGCGCGCGCTATCCATTCGGCATCGTGAGGTACGCCATCATGGAGCGGATCATCTCCTTCGACGTCGCCTCATCGCTCACTTCCTGCACGACATCCGTGTGGGCGTAGAGAGACCGAATGTCGCGGACGGCGAAGGCCTGACTGAGCGCAAAACGAACGGCCTGTTCAGGATCCGGGTGGGTGATCTCGTCACGCCTCATCAACAGAAGCGCCGCAACGGAGTCCGTGACTTCGCGGCGAAAGTCGAACGCCGGAGCCCACGCATCAGGGTTGCGCGCCGTCGCCTCGAGGATCGCTGCCTGAAGACGCTCGCGACCCCGTGAGTTCTCGGCGTACGCGTAGATGAGCGCGTGGATGATCGCGCGGAGAGGAACGCCGTCCCATCGCTCCGGATTGAGGAGCTCCCCAACCTGGTCATTGATGCGCCCAAGCTCCCGTTCATGAAGGGCGCGCAGCAGCTCGTCCTTGTCGCGGAATCGCGCATAGAACCCGCCGACGGAGCTCTTCGCCTCGCGCACGATGGACGCGATGGACACGCCAGCCAGCCCATCACGGCAGATGAGCTTCTCCGCGGCATCGAGGAGCCTTTGGAGGGTCGCCTCGGAACGCCCCTGCTTGGGCCGGGCGACGCTTCGAAGATCCGAGGCAAGCCCCAGGACGCCCTTAATTACGGCGCCTTTCGCTTTTCTGGTCTTTTTTTGAGTGGTGGACTTGTCAGACATGAAGTGAGGCCGCACTCTAGCAGAGACCAAAAGAAGAATCCGATTCTGTTTCTTGAATAAGTTCCCGAGACCGGATTTCGAGACAAAGGCACGACCTGATGAACCACGCCGCAAAACACACGCCCTCGCCGCAGCTGCTCAGCGAGCGCGCCCGCCACATGGCCGACGAACGAGCCGAGAACGCTCGCCTTCCGCCAGAGCTCCGCGCCATCAACCCGTCGGCGTTTCTGAACCCACCGAAGGCGCCCGGCGACGCCTTGCTCGCCCCGGAGCCTCCAGGCGCGCTCCCCCTGCTCGGACACGCCCGCGCCATCGCGTTGGGCCAAGGCAGCAAGACGCTCGACAAGTTCGTGGAGCTCCGCGAGAACCACGGAGATGTCGTGCGGCTGCGCTTCGCGTCCCTCGTCGTGCACCTGGTGTCGAATCCGGATCTAATTCGCCAGGTTCTCCGCGAGAGCAATACCTACACGAAGGAGACGCGCGGCATCTACAAGATGCGTCTCGTTCTCGGCAACGGCCTGGTCACCAGCCAGGGCCCTTCGTGGCTCCGTAACCGGCGCATCGCGCAGCCCGCCTTCGCGAAGAAACGCATCGCCGGCTTCGCCGAGACCATGGCGAGCGCATCTCAGGATATGGTCGACGCGTGGACAGAAGGCGAGACCATCGACATTCACCAAGAGATGATGCGGGTCACTTTGAGGATCATCGCCGCGACGATGTTGAGCGCCGACGTCACGAACGAAAGCGACCGCGTCGGCGAAGCCGTGAGCTACGTCGTCGAAGACATCAACCGACGCCTCAACTCGGTCCTCGACGTCCCGCAGAAGATCCCAACGCACCGCAACCGTAAGTTCCAAAAGGCGATGGACACCCTCGACGAAGTGGTCCTCGGCACCATCGAGGAGCGACGCGTCAGCGAGCCTAAAAACGACCTTCTTCAGATGTTCATGGAGTCCGTCGACTCCGACACCGGCGAGACCATGGACGACGCGCAGCTGCGCGACGAAGTGATGACGATCTTCCTCGCAGGCCACGAGACCACCGCCAACGCCCTCACCTGGGCGCTCTATCTCCTGTCGAAGAACCCTGGTGTCGCGCGCGCCGTTCGCGAGGAGGTGCGGAACGTGGCCGGAGACGAACCCATCTCCGCTGCTCATACGCGACAGCTCGACCTCACGGGGCGTGTCCTCCAAGAGGCCATGCGCCTGTACCCGCCAGTGTGGATGACAGCGCGCTCACCCAACGCTGACGTCACTCTGGGCGGCTATCATATCCCCGAAGGAAGCCTCATCCTCGCGAGCCCTTACGTCACACACCGCCACCCCGACCATTGGGAAGACCCAGAAGGTTTTGACCCGGACCGCTTCCTCGCGGAGAAGAGCAAGGACCGAAACCGATCAGCGTACTTCCCATTCGGCGGCGGCCCGCGCATCTGCATCGGCAATCACTTCGCCATGATGGAAGCGCAGATCATTCTCGGCACGATCCTGCGTGACAACCGACTCGATCTCGTGCCCGGCGCGAATATCGAGATGGAGCCCGTCGTCACGCTGCGGCCAAAAGACGGAATGCCGATGCGGCCTTTCGCGGTGAAGAACACGACGCCGACGAACTCCAACGATCCCTCGAAGCCAGAAGCGCCGACGGAAGCGGCGTAGTGAGGCGAGCGGCGCGCTAGGGAACCGAGGGCCCCGGGCTCCTCGCTCTTACTCCGCCTCGTCGGCGGACTCGTTGAGTTCCCCGCGCGCGGCCTTGTCGAGCCAAATGCGGATCTCTTTTTCGACGTAGCCGAGCGCCAGCTTCTTGAATGGGCGGAAGAGTAGAGGAACGTCTAGGTCCATCAAGACCTTTCCGGGCACGAGCTCCATCGTTCCTTCGAGGGTGACCATCTTGACGGTGAAGGTGACGTCGCAGTGCGTGTCACTCGTCCAATTCGCCGTGGGCTTGAACTCTGCGTATTCAACGCTGTAAACGGCGTACGCTTTTTCCGCCGCGAGGCGCGCCAGAGGGATATCGAGTTGGTGTTCTACAGCGTGCTGCATCCGGAAACCTTTATCATAGAAGCTGCGAGAGAGACGAGGGAAGTGAGCGCGGCATTCATCCGTTGAGGCGGCGCCACGCCACACGAAGTCGACGCTCACCGGCCTTATTCGCGACGTTCATGATGGGAAGGTCGCGCTCAAAACGTGTTCGAACCGTTGGCTCTACGGCGCTCCACGGGAGGCTCTCGATGAGAGCAGCGAGACGCCTCTGGATGCCGCCGACGGCGACGTGAACAGCGGCGTCGAGAGGATCGACGAGGCAAAGTGGGAAGATCGCTGCGGCGAACGCCGTCAGCGCTTCGAGCTCCGCCGGGCCCCAGCCGCTGAGTCGACCCATGCGCATGAGGTGTCCGACGATCGCCGCCGTGACATGAAGATCTTCGGTGGTCCGGAAAGGCTTTACGTACTCATCGTAGCCGTCGCCTTCGAGCACCTCGTCCATGCTGACGCGGACGCGTGTGAGCGAGAGTTGAGCGTGGGGGATCTCTGGAGCGAAGGGATAGTCCGGCCGAGGAATCAGCTCGACTCCTTCGCGCCCCGCAGGAACCCGCGCCACGCGAATGCGACGCCGTTCGTGATCATCAAGGCCGATGTGGCCGACGATAAGAAGCTCTTCGGCGTGCGCGCCGAGTGTCACGTGGGTTTTGTACCCGCTGACTTCGTAGGCGTCGCCCTTGAGTTCAAAGTGCGTATCGAGGGCGCTCGGCGCCGTGCCGCCTTTTTCCGTGATGCAGAACGCGGAGCGAACACCCACCAACACGGGAAAGAGCGCCCCGAGAGCTTCCTGGTAACCGCTCGCGAAAGCATAGCCCAAACGATCCGCCGCGAAGCCGCCGGCAAAGGCGCGCGCCGCGTTGGTCGCAAATCGTCCGCCGACTTTTTCGTGGCGCTTCCACCACGCGTCGACGCTCGACATAGAGCTGACGTGTGGCGCATCCGCGAGCAGATGCCGAAGAACGTCGACGAGCTCTGAAGCCATCCGCTACTTCTTGCCGTCGCGCCGTGGGCGCCGGTTTGCCGCGAGCACCTTCTTGCGAACACGAACTGCGTCCGGAGTGATCTCGACGAGTTCATCCTGGTCGATCCACTCCATCGCCGTTTCGATGGTGAGAATCTTGTGGGGTGTGAGGATCGTGTTCTCGTCCTTGCCGGCGGTACGCACGTTCGTCAGCTTCTTCTCACGAACAGCGTTGACGTCGAGGTCGTTGGGCCGCGAGTGCTCACCGATAATCATGCCCTCGTACACCTTCGTGCTGGAGCCAACGAACATGACGCCGCGGGGCTGAAGGTTGAAGAGCGCGTAAGGCGTCGTCGAACCCGTTCGGTCCGCCACGAGTCCACCGTTCTTACGGCGAAGCATCGGTCCGGCGTAGGGCATCCAGCCGCCGTGGAGCGTGTTCAGCAGGCCGGTGCCGCGCGTTTCCGTGAGGAAGAGCGTTCGGAAGCCGATGAGACCGCGGCTTGGAACCGTGAACTCGATGCGGGCTCGGCCGTGGCCGAGGTTGTTCATTCCCGTCATCTGGCCGCGGCGTTCGCCAAGGGCCTTGGTGACAGCGCCGACGTGGTTTTCGTCGACGTCGATGACGACGTGCTCAAGAGGCTCGTGCTCCTTGCCGTCGATCTCCTTGATGACCACCTCGGGCATGGAGAGGGCGATCTCGTAGCCCTCGCGACGCATCGTCTCCGCGAGGATCGCGAGCATCAGCTCACCGCGACCGTACACGAGGAACGCTTCCGCTTCATCGGTCTCTTCGACGCGAAGCGCAATGTTTCGCTGGCCTTCTTTGAAGAGGCGGTCACGAACGTGACGGCTCGTCACGAACTTGCCGCTCTGCCCAGCGAAGGGGGACTTATTGACGAGGAAGCGCACCTTAATGGTGGGCTCGTCGACCTTGATGCGCTCGAGAGGCTCCGCCTGCTCCTGGGCGTCCGTCAGCGTGTCGCCGATGACGACCTCCGGGATGCCGCTGATGGCAATGATGTCGCCAGCGCTCGCCTCGTCGATGCGGACTCGGTCCATGAGCTCAAAACCCCAGAGCGTTCCGATTTCGTGTGTCGTCACCTTGGAGTCGGCGCCAAGGAGCGCGACACGCTGGCGATGCTTCACCGAACCGCTTCGAATGCGGCCGATGGCAAGACGTCCAACGTAGTCGTCGTGGAGCGTGTTGTGCACGAGGATCTGAAGCGGACCATCCGGGTCTTCGCTCGGAGCGGGAACGCGCTCGACGATGGTCTTGAAGAGCGGCTCAAGGCTGTCGGACTTCGTCTCCATGTCGTACTGGGCGATGCCGTCTTTGCCGATGGCGAAGATCGCGGCGAAGTCTGCCTGCTCGTCGCTGGCGCCGAGGTCACAGAAGAGGTCGAAGACCTCGTTCAGGGCCTCGTCAGGACGGGCGTCCTTACGGTCGATCTTGTTGACGACCACGATGATCGGCATGTTGAGTTCGATGCACTTGCCCAAGACGAAGCGCGTCTGCGGCAGAGCGCCTTCAGCGGCGTCGACGAGGAGCAAGGCTCCATCGGCCATACGCAAGGTACGCTCGACCTCACCACCGAAGTCGGCATGGCCGGGGGTATCGATGATGTTGATCTTGTGACCCTCCCAGCGCACCGAAGCGTGCTTGGCGAGGATGGTGATCCCACGCTCTCGCTCCAGGTCGTTGGAGTCCATGACGCGGTCTTTGACCGCCTCATTCTCGCGGAAAGCCCCGGTCTGCTTGAGCATGGCGTCGACGAGAGTCGTTTTTCCATGGTCAACGTGGGCGATGATCGCGATATTTCGAAGCATTTCGCGAGATGTAGCTGGAATTGGGTCGGCCATGGCGCGCGCTTGCTAGCACGCTCCTCCCCGGCGGTCACGTGAGTAGGTGAAACCCTTTCCATCTGCTGATATAGAGGGACCCATGCGATTCGGTTTTCCCTTGGGTTTTCTGCTCCTTCTGGCCCTGGGCTGTGGCGACGACGACATGTCGTTTCCTGACGCTGGGCCCTCCGAAGACGCCGCCAGCGACACATCCGCGGACGTCGTCGCGGATGCTCCGGCGGACGTCCAGCCCGACGCTCCGGCAGATCGTCTGACGGAAATAGAGACGACCATGCCCGACGAGGACCCAATTGGGGGCTTTGCCGAGTGCACGGTGACGACGGCCCTCCACATGACCGGACGAGCCGGGCACATCACTCCGTGCGAGCCGCTCACCTACAGTCTCTCCACGCCGGCGAGCGGCGACCACTACTCGCGCTGGGCCGATTTTCGCCGATACGAGGAGCCCGTGCCTCAGGGATTCCTTGTTCACGCCATGGAACACGGCGCCATCGTTTTTCAGATCGGCTGCGGCGACGACTGCGGAACACTCCTAGAGACCATCGACGCGCTCATCGCGGCCCACGGAGATGACGAAGCGTGCGCGTCGAATGACGTAAGCGCGCGCTTCATCGTCGTGCCGAACCCCGACCTAAGCGAAGGCGCCTTCGCGATGACTGCGTGGGAACACGTCTACCTCGGCACCTGTGTCCACGAAGAGTCCATGGCGGCGTTCATCGAGGACCACTACGCGCAAGGCCCCGAGGACGTCTGCGCCCGCGGCTTCGACGGCGAAGGGCGTGGCGGCTGGTGCGAGTAGCGGCGAATACCCGCGAGTCCTAAGCGCCGCCGCGAATCAAACGAAGCGTGGTCACCGGCGCGAAGGCCGCGACGTGTCCGCTCTCTTCGGCGATGTAAACCCAGCCGCGTTCGTCGACGCGTAGACGGTCCGGGACAATGTCGCCATCGATGGAGCCAAGCACCTCGCCGTCGCTAGGGCGCACGATGTGTACATCGCCGGCGGGCACGAAGAGCGCGCCGCCTCTAAGCACAGGTTCAAGGCGCCTTGGGACTTCGTCACCGATGGGGTCGCCGAGAAGCTCCGTCCAGCGCGGGGAGCCGTTGCTCAACTCCGTCGCCGCGAGACCGCCACCCGGCGTGTTTGTGACGAGCAGTTCGTCGACGACGAGTGCGGACGCGCCGATGCTGATCCCCGGGTCGCTGACGTCCCAGCGGACATGACCACTCTTGGCGTCGATGGCGACGAGTCGTTCGTCGCCGAGGGTCAAAAGCGCCAGGCCTGGCGCTCCGACGGGCGCCGCCGCCGGGGCTTCGCCAAGAGCAAGGCGGAAAGTCTCCTGGCCGCTGTAGAGGTCGATTCCAAAGACCTGCCCCTTGCGGCCTTCGGCCACGGCGATGACGCGGTCGCCGGTGACCACGGGTGCGTGTGAGAAACGGCCGCGGATGGCAAAGCGCCAGAGGTCTTCGCCGGTGCCAGCGTCGATGGCGTGAATCGCCCCTTCGTCGGCGACGAGCAAGATACGTCCGGCGCGGCGCGCATGAAACGCGCCGGCTCGACGCGACTGGAAACGCCAGCGGGGCTGACCGGTGTGAAGGTCGAGGGCAACGAGGCCGGAGGTTCCTTCCGCGACGACGGCGACGGGGGCGATCCCCGGCGCGCTCATGTAGAAGCCTTGCTGAGGTCCGCTTCGCGGAGCGATGCGTGTAGATGCGTAGGCCTCGCCGTCCTGGACGGAGCACATCTCGACCTCGCCTTCGCGACCCATTCGAAGGAGCGCAGGCCCCGCCATGATGGTGGCTTCTGCGCCTTCGCGCGCCCAGAGCACGTCGCCCGTGCCGCGTTCCACGGCGAGGGTGTGTTGCGGGCCGCTGAGAACCAAACGGTCGCCACAGAAGTAGGTGCCGGCTGCGAAGAGGCCGTCGAGGTCGAGTCGCCAGCGCGACTCGAAGCGCATCGAACCACTCGGCGCATTGGCAGGACGTGGCGTCGCGCGGGGCGTCGTCGCAGGAGCTTCGCTTTGGGGCGACGCGAGGCGCATGCGTTCCGCATCTTCGTTGATGAATCCGTCGGGACGGCCCTGCTGACGAACTGCTTTTCGAAGTGCGCGTACTTCGTCGCGAAGGGCGACGACGCGGAGGTTGCGTGTCTGAGAGCGGTCGGCACGAACCAAAGAACGGATAAGGTCCGCGGCCAACGCCAAGATGGGCAAGGCGACCTCGTCGGGACGCACGTCGCTAAGCTTCAGCTCGCCGGCGCTTGTTCGCAGTGTCAGCGATGCCAGGTCGTGCTTCGTGAGCCGAACGCCGACGCCAAACGCTCCCGCACGTAGACGCACGTTCGTCGGGCGCCCGGATTCCCACGCGTCGAAGAGCGCGCGCACGGCGACAACCATTCGCTGAACCGCGAGGAGAATCGGGCCCTTGGCGATGGCGCAACGTCGGCCGTGGAGATGTGCCCAGAGCGTGCCTTTGACGAGGAGCGCGTGAACGTCTGCGCGCTGTGCGCGACTGGTAGGCCCGTCACGTTCTTCGAGTTCCACCTCGTAGCCAAACGAGAGCACGCCCTTCCCCGGCTCCTTGGCGCCTCCCTTGACGAGACGCGAGCGTCGAGGTGCGACGTCGGCGCGAATGTCCGTGCGAAGCACGCGCTCTGCGAAGTGGAGCGCGATCTGTCGCGCCGCCTTGTCGGGCTCCGTCTGAGCCTGAGCCCGCGCTTCGTCGGCGCAGGCGCGGATGAGACGTGAGAGGTCGACGGGGCGCTCGAGCTGATGAACTTCCGGCGCGCTCGACGTCTCGTAGACGCTGACGAACACACGACGGCCGCGTCGAACGAGGGCGTACTCAAGAGGCGCGACGCCCACGGGAAGCAAGCACTTCGTGCGCTTTCCCTGAGCCAAGCGAATCAACGCCGTGGTGAGCTCCGAGAGAGGAGGCAAGTCAAGATCGCCATGCGCCTTCGCGAGCAGGTGCTCAGAAAGGGCCGAACGGGTGGGGAGGATTCGCTCTTGTATCAAGTCCATACGAAAGACGACTCGGTGTTGACCGCAAGTCGTGAGCGAATGCTACGGAGCGATCATGCAATGGATCCAAAAACTGCACGGATCCACTATTGTTGACATTGACGGACACCGTCGAAAGCCAATCGCGAGCGATGCAAAACACAGAAATACAAGAACCAAAACGCTACGCCCTCATCGCCGGCGTCGCGATCTTTCGCGAAGGGCGCGTCCTTGCACTTCGCCGCGCGGAATGGAAACGAGGCGCCGGTTTGTGGGAGGTGGTGGCGGGTCGCGTGGAAGCCGGCGAAGCAGTGGAGAGCGCCGCGGCGCGGGAAGCCGTCGAAGAGACGGGGCTCGATATTGAGCTTCACGCGCGCCCCCTGGGAGCCTACCCAATCGCCGGGTTGGACTATTTTGTCGTGCTCTTTCGCGCTGACGCCGGCGCTGGCGACGTCGTTCTGTCGAACGAACACGACGCGCACAAGTGGGTGACGCCGGTGGAGTTTCGTGCGCTCTCCACACTCTCACCGCTCGCCGACGCCATCGACAGAGCCGCCCTCGAATCGACCCAACAAACGCCGGGAACGAATCCATGAAATATTTTTTCTTTTTATTTTTCGTCGGGTGCGGGTCACCAGGCGTAAGCATGCCGGAAACTTGCGAACATTTCGGGGATCAGTGCCGGCTCCGCGATGGCTTGCTCGGCGTGTGTAGCGAAGACGGCGAAGCCACGTGCGAGTCGCCGCCGTGTCTCAAATGCCAGGGTCAGCACTGAGCGAATCGCTATTCGCGCTTTCGCTCTGCGGGACCCAATGAGTAGGAGTGGTCGGCGCAGATTTCTATCTCATGCAGGGCACGCCGGCCGCACTTCGCCCATCGGCAGAGTCGGTCGCTCTTGCCGCGACGTTGTTCAAGCAAAGCGCGTTGCACCGTAGCAACGTCAGTGGCTGCCCAATGCTCTGCGCTCTCAATGCGAAACGCGACAGACAAGAGTCGGTCTCGCCCCGCGGCAATGACCCAGAACGCGCGACAGCTTCGACATCGGTAGAGCCCGCATACGCTGGCGATACCCAACGCGAGTAGGTCGTAGGGAGCCACGAAGTCGTCCATGCTGGGCGTGACCCAGCAAGCCTCACCACGCGCTTCGCAGTGGCAGCGCGAAGCTTCGGCAAGGCGATTTCGAAGCGCGGCGATCACAAGAGGGTCACGCGTGGCGATGAGGTCGTCGCGAAGAAAGGTCAGCGGCCGGTACTTCTTGAGGCCTTCGCGAACGGCGTTTTGAAGTTTGCGGCGGTGACCACGAAGCCACACTTCATCTTGTGAGGGAGCCTGGACGTCGCGGAGTTCCGGCTTCGCCAGCGTGATTCTGTAGTAGCCGCCGAGGTGCTTCCAGTCGGCAAAAGAAGGCACCGTTTCATCCTTGCCAAAGATCCACAGCTCGTCCCCTTCGCCGGAGGCAGGGACATCGTCCGACGAACGAATCACCGTCGTCACGGCCACGGCTCCGCGCTGCTCCCACCCGACGCTCAGCTCCTCGCGGGAAGCCTGAAACGGACCGGAATCGAACGCGGCGATGACGACGCGGTGACCGACGACGACCTCGGGGTACTCTTCAAGAACATGGCTCGCGGCGTCCAGATGGTCCGCCCAGAAGTACTCCCCTTCCTCGCCGTACATGCCCGGCTCAGTTCTTGGCGGCTTCGCGGGCCTGACGCCGTGCGTCGATGTTCGCGAGCGAGTCGTTCGGGATCGCGTCGATGAGCGCCCGCGTGTAGTCCTCTTTGGGGTCCAGGTAGATGGCGTCCGAAGGGCCCGCCTCGACGACTTTGCCTTCGTTCATGACGAGCATCATGTCCGCCATGAACTTCACGACGCTCAGGTCGTGACTGATGAACAAGTACGTGAGACCGCGCGCCTCTTGAAGGTCCTTGAGCAGGTTCAGAACCTGGGCCTGGACGCTCACATCCAGGGCTGAGACGGACTCGTCACAGACGATGAGCTGTGGCTCCACGGCCAGAGCCCGTGCGATGCCGATGCGCTGGCGCTGACCGCCCGAGAACTCGTGGGGGTAACGCGTGAGGTGCTCTTCTTTGAGGCCCACTTCGTCCAAAAGCTTCGCCGCGCGCTGCCGGCGCTCGTCTTTGTCCGCGCCGATACCGTGAATGCTCATCGCTTCGGTGAGTGCTGCTTCGACGGTCATACGTGGGTTGAGCGACCCGTAGGGGTCCTGGAAGACGATCTGCACGTGACGCCGCCAGTCGCGGAGTTCTCTGCGGCGCAAACCCAGTACGTCTTGTCCGCGAAACACGATGTCTCCCGCGGTGGCGTCCTGCAGGCGCAAGAGCGCGCGTCCGAGGGTCGTCTTGCCGCAGCCGGACTCACCGACGAGACCCAGCGTTTGACCGGGGTAGATTCGAAGGCTCACGCCATCGACGGCACGGACCCAGTCTTTGACGCGCGCGAAGAGGCCGCCGCGGATGGGGAAGTGCACCTTGAGGTCACGCACTTCGAGCATCGGCTCCGCGCCTTCCGGGACAAGGGCCGCGTCTTTCATCCACGCGTTCTTCTCATCGGTGGCCGATGCATCCGGCGGCTCATGGCCCATCTCCGCAAGCTCGCTGGCGGGATGAAGCAGCCGGCCGCGGCCTTGGCCAAAGCGCTCATCCGCCGTCGCATGGTCGAAGACCTTCTCGATGAGCTTCGCGTCGTCGCCCTCGCCTTCCACCTCCATGAAATCCGACACCGTCGGAAGACGACGCCACGAGGTCTCTAGCCGCGGCCGACATGCGAGGAGACCCTTCGTGTAGGGGTGCTTTGGATTCTCGAAGATCGAGCGCACATCGCTGTGCTCGACGAGGTCGCCGCGATACATCACCGCCACCTCATCAGCGATCTCCGCGATGACACCGAGGTCGTGCGTAATAAAGAGAATCGCCATGTCGCGTTCGTCGCGCAGGCGCCTGAAGAGCGCGAGGATCTGCGCTTGAATGGTGACGTCGAGAGCCGTCGTGGGCTCATCCGCGATGAGCAGCTCAGGGTTACAGCTCAGCGCCATCGCGATCATCACGCGCTGTTTCTGACCGCCGGACATCTCGTGCGGGTAACTCTCCAGGCGGCGCTCGGGATCTGGGATGCCCACTTCCTGGAAGAGCGTCAGAGCGCGAGCACGCGCTTCGGCCTTGGTGACGTCTTCGTGCTGAAGAATCGCTTCGGTGATCTGAGCGCCGACGCGATAAACAGGGTTGAGCGACGTGCCGGGCTCCTGAAAGATCATCGCGATCTCATTGCCGCGAACAGACTGCATCTGCTTTTCGCTCATCCCGCCGAGCTCGCGCTCGCCGAAGAGCATCGCGTCCGCGGACACACGCGCGATGCGAGGCGGCAGGAGCCCCATCACCGATAGCGAAGTGACCGATTTACCGGACCCCGACTCGCCCACGAGTCCGAGGGTTTGGCCGCGCTTGAGCGTGAGGTCGACGCCCTTGACGGCGTGGGTGATGCCTTCGTCTGTGTGAAACGCGGTCTTCAAACCGCGCAGCTTCAGCAGCTCGCTGCCTTCGGCTTCCTCACTCACGAGGCTCACGACGCCTTGACGGGGAGCTCGGCGGTCTTGTCGAAGTGCACCTCAAGGCCTGGTTCGACTTCATGCAGCGCCCGCACGATGATGTTGGTGCGCACATAGTGCGAGCCCACCCCATAAGCGGCGGCGCCGGAGACGCGAACCACGAGCTTCTCTTCTTCAAAACCGACGACTTCGCCATCGGATCCGTCCGCTTTCAGGAGCGGGAGAACAAGCTCATCAAAGATGTCTCGGAGGGCGTCTGCCCGCTTTTCGTTGTCCGCCGATTCGTCCACGGCGCGAAGGTAGCAGCCTCAGCCGCGCCAGCAGTGGCAAAACCCGCTCGTTTCATGCGCAGAACACCAAAAGGGTCGCGTTCTGGGCATTTTAATATCGTTTGAGTTCAATCAGCGTAGTCCCCAGCCCCGATTCGGTCTGGACCTCGCCCTGGTCTTGCGTAGTCTGTGCGCCATGAGCCGCGTCAATTTTTCCCTTCTTTGTCTTTTGGTCGCCGCCGGATGCGGTGATGACGACCGCCCTCGACGTGATGGGGGCCCAGGCGGCGCCGACACGAGCGGCGGCCCCTGCACCGATGGCGAGATTCGCTGTGACGGCTTTGACGTCCTCGTCTGTAGTGGCGGCGTTTTCTCCACGAGCGAGACTTGTGTGTCGCCATCCATGTGCGTCGCCGGCGTCGGCTGTGGTGAATGTACGCCGCGCGCGCTTTTCTGCGACGGCCAAGAGATCCGTGAATGCGCCTCGGACGGAACGACGTCGACCGTCGTCGAGACCTGCCCCATCAACGAAGGCTGCCAGAGTGGAATCTGTGTCGACGCGTGCGCCGCTGCGGCTTCAAACCGAAGCAATATTGGCTGCGACTACTTCGCCGTCGACCTCGACAATGAGTACGCGCTCCCAGCCATCATCGGCGGCGGCACGCCACCGGCGCAAGAGCAGTTCGCCGTCATCCTCGCCAACCCCAGCAACGTCACGGTGCAGGCCAACGTGTACCAGAGCGTCGGGCGCCCGAACGTGGCGGCGCAAACACAGGTAGGCCCCGCACACATCATTCCGCCGAACGGACTTGTGCGCATCAACCTCGACCCGAGAGAGCTCGACGGAAGCACGCCCGAGGTGGAGGGCCCGGGAACGTTCCTGTCGAACAACGCGTACCGGATTCAGACCAACTTCCCCGTCGTCGCCTATCAGTTCAACCCCATCATCGAGAGCGCTTCGAACGACGCGTCGCTTCTCCTTCCGGTGCCTGCCCTCGACTCCCACTACCGCGTTCTTGGCTGGCCCACGGCGAACCCCATCGAGCCCATCGGTGACATGCCAGGCATCCCCGACCACAGCTACGTGACCATCGTCGGAACCCAAGAAGGAACCCAGGTCAGCGTGACCCTTGGCGGCGACACGGTGGCAGGCGGCATCCAAGGCGGCGGCAGCATTCAGGCCTACAGCGCCGGTGAAACCATCACGATGACCCTCGGGCCCTACGACGTCCTGAACCTGGAGAGCGACGGCATCCCGGGCGACATGTCCGGCACCCTCGTTCAGTCGACGGCTCCGGTCGCGGTGTTCTCTGGCGGCGAGCGCGGCATCGTCGGCGGCGGCTCCATTCCTGCGCACCCCAGCGGCGCTCCGGACGACTTCTGCTGCACGGAGCACCTCGAGGAGCAGGTCTTCCCAACGACATCGTGGGGTAAGAACTTCGTCATCACCCGCTCGCCGGTACGCACGGACCACCCGACGTGGCGCGAGCCCGACGTCTACCGAATCATCGCGGACCGTGACGGAACTGTGGTCACGACATCCCTCGCCGCACCGAACAACCAGTTCACGCTGGCATCGGGTCAGTGGGTTGAGTTCTACGCCGACCAGAGCTTCACGATGGAGTCGAACGAAGGTATCAGCATTCAGCAGCTCCTCGTGAGCCAGGGCTGGCTTGTGAGCTGGAAACCGGATCACGGCGGAGACCCGTCGATGATCCTCTTCCCGCCCTTCGAGCAGTACCGCGACAACTACATCGTCCTCACGCCGGAGACCTTCGCGACGAACTACGTCGTCGTCAGCGCGCCCGAAGGAGCCAACTTCACCATCGACGGCGCGGCACCTAGCTGCGATGTGGAGCCCGCGGGTTCCGTCGGCGGCATGACCTTCAACACCTACACCTGCTTGGTGAACGGTGGCGTCCACAACATCGACTCCGACGTCCCCGTCGGCATCATGGTCTACGGCTACCACAACGTTGGCAGCTACGGTTACGCCGGCGGCTCGAACCTCACGCGCATCAACCCGCTCATCTGAACCGGAGCGGCGCGAGAACGACCGCGAAGCGAAAATAGAAAAAGGCCACCGCGTTTGCAGTGGCCTTTCTTCTTTTCTTTTTCTCTTCGACGCGTCGTTTAGTGAGAAGCGACGGCGCTGTCGGCGGCGGTCTCGAGCTCTACGAAGCGAAGCTCCTCAAGAAGCGAGTTCAAGTGGTCTTCGCCGAGGAACGACCAAACCTGGTAGACGCAGCCTTGTCCGCCAACCGTGAGTGTCGCGGACGCCACACCGTCTTCGGCGACGACGTCTTGCGTGCTTCCGTCGTTGAACATTGCGACGGGCGCGTCGGCGTCGATATCGACAGCCTCGTCGGTGCCCATCGAGGTGCCGGCGACGCCAAAGGCCGCGCGGCCACATCGGGCGCAGCTGTTTCCGTTGGCGCGAACGCCTGGTGCGCCGCGCTGGTCGAACTCGAGCGCCCAGCCGCCGGCGAGGGTCGCCGCGCGAGCAGGCTCACCAGCGCTGGCTGGAACCATCGGTGCACACCAGGTGCGGTTCTCTGCGCTCTCAAGAGCCGTCGCGACAGTCTCGGGAAGGTCGGATGCCGGCACGAGGGCGCCGGACCAAGGTGCTTCTGGGAGCACAGCCAAGGTGTCGGTCTCGCCGTAGGGTCGCAATTCAGCGACCTCCACCGGAGCCGGCGGCACCTCCGCGGCGGCTACACCGCCGCTCGACACATAAGGGTTCGGCGCCACCTCAGTGGCTGTCTGTGTGCCGCAGGCAACGCTGGTCACAAGTGCGACCGACCAAAAAACATTCTTCAACATCAGATCCTCCCGGATGCACGGTTTCGCCCACCGCGCTTGAAGGCAGCGATACCGGAGCGTGGATCTGCGGGCAAAAAATCAGCAAGGCCGGAACCAAACGGCAATCCCCTTGCTCTGGGCGTCTCGAACGCTAAACGCAGAGTTATGGCAACGATTTCAAAGGTCCTTATCAGCGGTGCCAGTGGCTTCATCGGGCGTCGTCTGCGACGCCAGCTCTTGGATTCGGGCAGCGATGTGGTGGCCATTCGCCGCAACGGTTCACCCGCAGCCACCGAAGGTCGCTCCGTCGTGGCGAGCTACGCTGATGCAGACTCCCTGCGCCGCGTCGTCGCCGAAGAGCAGCCCGACGTCATCCTCCACGTCGCCGGCGTGACCAAGGGGCGAAGCTACGCGGACTTTGAGCGCGGCAACGTGATGCCCACGAAGAACCTCCTGGCTGCCGCGCAGGAGTCCTCGTCGCTCACGCGCTTTGTGCTCATCTCTTCCCTCGCGGCATACGGTCCATCGAGCCGCCACCAGCCTCTCGTCGAGAGTGACGAGCGACGTCCCGTCGAGTTCTACGGTCAAAGCAAGCGCGCCGCCGAAGAGCTCGTGGAAGCGTCCGAGGTGCCGTGGACCATCATGCGCCCCAGCGGCGTCTACGGACCGGGTGACGTTGACTACTTGGAACTCTTTCGCCTGGCGGAAAAGCGACTCAACCTCTTCTTCGGAAATCGCGACCGTGCCTTCAGCGCCATCTACGTCGATGACTGCATTCGCGCCATCATCGACGGCGCCACGCACGAGAACACGGTTTCGCAGGGCTACTTCCTGACGGACGATGTGCCGACAACGTGGGGTGAGTTCCAAGAGAAAGTGGTCGGCGCGAGCAACAAGCGAGCCCTAAACCTCAACCTCCCAGAGGCCATCGTCACCCTCGCCGCCCACGCGGGCGAGCTCGCCTCACGCGTCGACGGAAAGGCACGGTTGATGAACCGACAGAAAGCCAAGATGAGCCAACAAGACGCGTGGCTTTGCAGCGGCGCGAAGGCACGGGAGGACTTCGGTTTTCAAGCGTCCGTCGACCAACACGAAGGCGTCCAGCGAACACGCGCTTGGTATCGCAAGCACGGGAAGATCTAGCCCTCATGAGTGAATGGTACGCGGAGGTCTTCGAGACCGACGCCTGGCACGCGATCCACGACGGTTTCTGGGAGGCCAGAGATCCCGCGGTGCACGCCGGGCTCATCACGAAGCGCCTCGGCCTGGAGGGACCTTCGACGATCCTCGACGTGCCTTGCGGGAACGGCCGAATCACCGGGGCCCTCGCAGACCTTGGCCACACGCTCACGGGCGTGGACCTTTCCCCTTCCCTCCTCGCCAAAGCCCGCGAGCACACCCGTGGCCAAGCCGTCACTCTTGTCGAATGCGACATGCGCGCGCTGGCCGTAGGCGCCTCCTTTGACGCCGCCGTTTGCTGGTGGGGGAGCTTCGGCTACCTCGAGGGCGAAGGCGACTCGGAGTTTGCCCGCGCCGTCTGTGCGTCCTTGCGCGAAGGCGGTCGCTTCGTCATCGACACATCCGTCGCCGAAGGTTTGCTGCCCGTGTTCCAGCCGAGCGGGGTTTGGCAGGCCGGAGACGCATGGATCGCCGAAGAACGTCGCTACGATATGGAGAGCGGCCGAATCGTCTCCAAGTGGACCGTCGAAGCTGACGGGACCTACCAGCGATTCACAACGTCCATCCGTCTGTACTCGTGGCGTGAGATCCGAACGCTGCTCAGCGACGCCGGGTTCCGAAGCGTCGAGCACTTCGACGCAGCGGGGAACACCTTCGAGCTTCGCTCCACCGGCGCACGTTCGCACATCGTCGCGACAAAGTAGCCGTCCCGCGGCGGCCTCAACGCGTAGGCGAGCGCACGGCAAAAACGAAGTTGACGTGCCACCTCCTCTCGGAGTCCCATGCGGGCATGTTCAAGACCATTTCGCCCATCGACGGCTCTGTTCTCCTCGAACGTGAGTTTGCCAGTGACCAAGACATCGACGCAGCCCTCGACGCTGCGGGCAAGAGCGAGTGGCGTGGCCTCGCCCTCGATGCGCGGATTGAAGCCGTCTCGAAAATGGTCGACGCCGTGGTCGGAAAGAAGGACGAGCTCGCCAAAGAGCTCACCGAACAGATGGGCCGACCCATTCGCTTCGCGCCGGGAGAAATCGGCGGCTTCGAAGATCGCGCACGCCGAATGATCGAGCTCGCACCAGAGTCCCTCGCCGCGATTCACCCGCCCGAGAAAGACGGCTTCCGGCGATTTGTCACGCGCGAAGCCCTTGGAACGGTGCTGGTGCTCTCGCCGTGGAACTACCCTTGGCTCACCAGCGTAAACGCGTTCGTGCCAGCGCTGCTGGCGGGCAATACCGTCGTCCTCAAGCACAGCGAGCAAACCCCTCTCGTCGCGGAACGACTTCAGGAGGCGGCGCAAGCGGCGGGCCTCCCGGCTGGTGCGTTCCAATTCGTTCACGCGGACAACGACCAGATCGCCAAGGTCGTCGGCGACGAGCGAATCGCCCACGTGTGTTTCACAGGCTCCGTCGAAGGCGGTCGTGCGGTTCACAAAGCCGCCGCGTCGCGCTTCGTCGCGATGGGTCTGGAGCTGGGGGGCAAAGACCCTGCGTACGTACGCGAAGATGCAGATTTCGATTTCGCCGTTGAGAACCTCGTCGATGGGTCCTTCTTCAATTCGGGTCAGAGCTGCTGCGGCGTAGAGCGCATCTACGTTCACCAGTCCCACTACGAGCGCTTCCTCGAAGCCTTTGTCGCAAAGTCCAAGGAGTACGTTCTCGGCGACCCGCGGGACGAGAATACAACGCTTGGTCCCGTCGTCCGCGAACGCAACGCACTCGCGATTCAGGCGCAGATCGACGCCGCCGTTCACGACGGCGCTAAAGCACACATCGAAGCGCCCTTCGCCGGGAGTGAACGCGGCGCGTCCTACCTAGGTCCTCAGGTCCTCTCGGGTCTCACGCACAAGATGACGATCATGCAGGAGGAGACCTTTGGTCCCGTCGCTTGCATCATGCCGGTGGCGGACGACGCCGAAGCCGTAGCGCTGATGAACGATAGCCGGTTCGGGCTCACGGCCTCCGTCTGGTCCGCCGATCTCGACCGAGTCGCGGCCCTCGGCGTCCAGCTTGAGACCGGAACCGTCTTCGCGAACCGATGCGACGCCCTCGACCCCGATCTCCCGTGGGTCGGCGTGAAAGACTCTGGCCGTGGCGCAACTCTGGGTCGCGTCGGCTTTGAACATCTGACTCGCGCGAAGTCCTTTCACCTTCGTGAACGCTAGTGTGCGATTCAGAAAGGTTGCGGGGGAAGGCGAAGTCAGCGCTGTTCAGACCAAGGCACGAGGAGGAGGAATATCTGGATATTTCGACGACGAGAAACGCAGGGCTGAGCAGCGCTGGCGAGAAAGCCCCCTCAAGATTTTTGAATCGCATACGAGCTTAATGCAGGCCGTCTGCGCTGCGTTGATGGTGCTCGCACTCAGCGCAGGCGCCGCGGCTCAAGGGCCGCGCGTCGCGGACGCGGCGAGCGAAATCGACACGCCGGCATCGCTCGGCGACGAGAGCAGCGACGCTCGCTGGACGCCACTTCGAGAGCTTCGACTCGAGCATCACGCGCATCGACGCACCGACGGATGGCTGCTCACCGGATGGGGCGTCGTTAGCGCGGTGGGTGGCCTGGTGATGTCTATCGCTGGCAGAGACGATCCGTTTTGGCTCAGCCAAGGTCTCACCACCCTCTCCTTCGCGGCCTTCAACATCCCGTTGGGCATTGGTCTCCTCGATGTAAGCGGCTCGCGCCTGCAGGACATCCAGAGCGACCGCTATGGCGAGCTTCTGGTCTACGACGAGGTCTTGGAGGCCGCGATCTCCGCTCAACGCTCGAAGCGGATCAGCCTCGCCGTCAACGGCGCGTTGGATGTCTTGTACATGGTCGGCGGGGCGCTCCTCGTTGGCCTCGCGAGCCGCACCAGCTCCCCAAACACCGCCGCCGGCGCTGGGTGGGCCATGATCGGCCAAGGCGTCGTTCTCCTCGGCTTCGACATCTACGGAGTCATCGTTTCTTCTCGAAATATGGCCCAGTTACGACAGCTTCGAAATTAAAGCCGGCTCGATTGGAAATCCGCAGACGCCACGACGACAGCTGAGTAAGGGCCCGAGGCCCCGTCACCTTTGCTGGAGAATTTATGCGTCGTCTATCCACTTTTGTCGCCTTCGGACTCGCCCTTGGGTCCGCCTGCACCACCTCAACGCCCGTCGTGGAGCCCGAGGTTATGGAACGTCCGGTCAGTGAACTCGGTGTCGCCGGCGACTTCGCGGAACAACTCGTCGGACCCGAAGGCGCCGAGATTCAACTTGGGGAGGCGACGCTTCGAGTCCCCGCGGGTGCCCTTCGCGACGAGACCATGGTGCGCATCACCATCGAAGACGCGGACATCCCCCAGGGCTTCCGCGCCTACTCACCGGTGTACCGAATCGAACCCGCTCTGAGCGCATCGGCCCTCGACCTTCCCCACGTTGGCGACGACAACATCGTGACGCTCTTCTGGGCGCAGCAAGACGGCGGATTCGCGGCAAGCCAAAGCGAAGCCGCGGATGGACGAGTCAGCGCATCCCTCACCAGCGTCAGCCGCGCCTTCGTCGGTGTCGCCTGTGAGGGTGACGAGTGCTGCCGACGCGCCACGAGCGCCCTCGACGTGCTTCTTCTCTTGGACAACTCGGGCTCCATGGCTGAGGAGCAGGCGACCCTCGCGGCGGCACTTCCAGCGTTGGTCGAAGCCCTTGTCACCGGCGATGCCGACGGCGACGGCGTTCAAGACTTCCCCGTCATCGACTCGCTTCAGCTCGGCTCCATCTCATCCGACATCGGAACCGGCGGCTTCACGATTCCTACCTGCAACGAGCCGAACTTCGGCGACGACGGCATCCTCCTCCAGCACGGCGTCGGCGCCGGCTGCGACCCGAGCTACCCAGCGATTCAGAGCTTCGACGGTGGCGACCCAAGTGCCTTCGCGAGCTCCGTTCAGTGCGTCGCGATGACCGGCACGCAGGGCTGCGGGTTCGAGCAGAGCCTCGACGCCATGCTCAAGGCGGTGGCGCCAAGCACACACGCCTCTCCCGCAGGTAGCCTGACTCGTTTCGTCAACGGCTCCGTGGGTCACGGCGACGGCGCCAACTCAGGGCTTGTCCGCGAACACGCCACCCTCGCGCTCATCAACCTCAGCGACGAAGACGACTGCTCCGCCTTGGACCCCGACATCTTCAACCGCGACAGCGCAACCTACACAGACCCGGACCTCAACCTTCGATGCTCGAGGTACTCGGAAACCGCCCTTCACCCCACCTCGCGCTACTCCGACGGCTTCCTCGCCCTCAAGGCCGACCCGAGTCAGCTCGTCTACGCCGCCATCGCCGGCATCCCCACAGGAATGGGTGGCGCGACGAACGCAGAGATTCTCGCCGACCCACGTATGGTCGAAGCCGCGGACCCAGCCATGCCTAGTCAGCTCACGCCCGTTTGTGAAAGCGAAGCGGGCTACGCGTACCCGGCTCGACGCATCGTGGAGGTCGCCGAGCAGCTCGACGCGGCGGGCGCCTTCACCGTCGCGTCGTCCATCTGCGACTCAGACTTTCAGGCTGCCGCCGCTGCCATCTTGGCATCCCTGGCGTCGAGCGCCTCCGGCTCCTGCGAGTAGTCGCCTCCACCATTCGTTCCTCAAAGAACGGCTCGCACATCGCGGGCCGTTCTTTTTTTTGCAGTCTTCGCGAGCGAGGTCTCCGCAATTGGACGCGCCGCGCTTTTTGCGGTGACGATGGCGACAAAGGGCCCTATGAAGCGCGCGATGAGTACGCCGGCCCTTCGATGCAAGAACGTCGTCAAACGCTACGGCGAGTTCACCGCCGTGAGCCACGTCGACCTTGAGGTTCGAGCCGGCGAGATCTTTGCGCTCCTCGGCCCAAACGGCGCCGGTAAGACGACCCTCATCGCGTGTATCACCGGGCTCGCGCGGGCGACGGAAGGCAGCATCGAAGTCTTCGGCCACGACGTGGTCAGCGACTACCGGGCGGCGCGACAGCTCGTCGGCCTCGTGCCCCAAGAGATCAACTTCGATCCCTTCTTCACGCCCGTCGAGTCCCTCATGATTCAGTCCGGGCTCATGGGCGTTGAGCCCGATGAGAAGAGAGCGCTGCAGCTCTTGCGAACCTTCGCCCTCGAAGACCACAAAGACGCCTACACGCGCCAGCTCTCCGGCGGAATGAAGCGACGTCTCTTGGTCGCCAAAGCACTCGTTCATCAACCGAAGCTGCTCTTCTTGGACGAACCCACCGCCGGCGTCGACGTCGAGCTGCGCAAGGAGCTGTGGACGGAGGTGCGCCGCCTCCGCGACGCCGGGACGACCATTGTCCTGACAACGCACTATCTCGAAGAAGCCGAAGAGCTCGCAGACCGCATCGGCATCTTACGGAAGGGCGAACTCATCGTCGTCGAAGACCGCGACACAATGATGGCGCGAGGCGCCGGCGCGAAAAACCTAGAAGAGATCTACGTCGACTTGATTCGCGGAGATGACCCCAGTTCCGCCGAGGATATGAACCAGGGCGAGGGAGCTTCCTCGTGAACATGATCTCCCTCAAGACCCTCTTCCTCAAAGAGGTTCGGCGTTTCTCAAAGGTCTGGATGCAGACCGTATTCAGCCCCCTCATTACGACGAGCCTCTACTTCCTGGTCTTTGGAGTCGCCCTCGGCTCGCGCCTCCGGGAGATCAACGGCGTCCCTTATATCGAGTTCGTGGTGCCAGGCCTCGTGATGCTAGGCATCATCAGCAATTCCTTCCTGAACTGCTCGTCGAGCCTTTTTCAGTCCAAGATCAACGGCACCATCGTGGACGTTCTCGTCGCGCCGATGGGCGGCCGAGAGATGCTCGTGGGCTACGTCAGCGCCGCCATGCTCCGCGCCACCATTGTGGGCACTTTGGTGTACCTCGTCGCGAGCCTCTTCACGGGCTTCAAGATGGCCCATCCCGGCTGGGTTGTGTTCTTCGGGTTCAGCGTCAGTGGATGCTTCGCCTGCCTCGGCCTCATCGCCGCGCTCTGGTCAGAAAAATTCGACCACCTGAGCATCTTCCCCAACTTTGTCCTGACTCCGCTCACGTTCCTCGGCGGCGTCTTTTACTCCGTCGACATGCTCCCGGCTCCTTGGGATCTCGTCAGCCGCGCCAACCCCATTCTCTACATGGTCAATGGTCTGCGCTACGGACTCCTTGGAGTCTCCGATGTCCCCGTGCTTCACGCCGCCGCGTTTGTCGGCTCGCTGGTCATCATTCTCTTCTTCATTTGCGAGCGTTTGCTCTCAAGCGGCTGGAAGCTCCGCAAGTAGCGGAGGTCGCTCAAGAAGACCCAGGGCTTCATCTCAGTAGCCCTGAGAGGAAGCACTAAAAGAAGTAGGCCGCGATAGCTGCGATCACCAGAATCACTCCGCCGATCATGAGCCCGAAACCGAGCCGCGTCGCCGAATCGGTGGCCGCCGGCACAGCAAGGGCTGGCTGAGTGTCGTCCTGCGGATCGGAGTCCGAGGGCGCGTCTGAATCGGACTTTGGTGGCCCAGGCGGCGGGTCCGAAGGCACCGCAAAGCTGCCTGTCCACTGGCTCTCAACCTCGTGACTGGCGTGATGCAAGAGCCCACGCCCAAACGTCGCGACGCTGGAGTATCGGTCGTCCGGGTCTCTCTCGATGGCTCGCTGAATGACCTGAGCAAGCTCCGGCGACACGTCCGCGATCTGGTCGAGGCGAGGCAGCTTCTTCTCAGAGATCTGCTGAATCAGGTCGATGTAGGAGTCCGCACGGAACGCTCGCTCGCCCAGGATGATCTCGTAGAGCATGACACCGAGCGCGTATTGGTCCGCGCCCGTTCCAGCGCTGACGCTTCCGAGGAGGACCTCGGGCGCCATGTACTCCGGCGTCCCAAAGAGTGACTCACCTCGCTGCGCCAACGTCTCTTCGTCCTTCGGCTTCGCGATGCCGAAATCCAGCACGGTGGGGTGAGGTCGAATACCGACGGAACGCCCGATGATAATGTTCGGGGGCTTCAGGTCTCTGTGCACCACGCCACATCGGTGACCTTCGGCGACGGCGCTCACGATCGGCACGAGCAAGTCGACGGCGCTCTGAGCGTCCATCGCGCCCTCGCGCTTCATGTGCTCGTGGAGCGTCTCCCCTTCAACAAACTCCATCACGATGTAGGGGAGACGTCGAACGATGATGCGGGTGCCGCCGATAGACTGATCGACGTCGAAGCCGGCACCGTCCGCCGTCTCCATCCACCCCTCGCTGATGGGCTGCACGGTGGCTTTGAGCGTCCCGTAGTCGATGAGGCGCACGATATGCGGGTGGTTTAGTTTCCCGATGGTCTGCATCTCGCGCTCAAAGCGCTGACGCTCCACATCGTCGTTGTCCGACGCGCGGTGGGTGTGAAGGATCTTAACGGCCACGCGCTGCCCTGTGGAGAGCTGCTTTGCTTCGTAGACGATGGCGAAGGCACCCTCACCGAGTGTACGGACGATCTCGTAGCGCCCGTCCAAGACCTGCCCCGGGGCGACTCGCCCATCCGCAGGAATGCTGGTCGCCGCCGCGGGAATGGACGGCGCTTGCTTCCGCGTCTGCAGGTGGTTCTCGATGCGCGCGACGACGACTGGAAAGTCGATGGGCTTGGTGACGTAGTCGTTGGCGCCTAGGCGAAGCGCCTCGACGACATCCTCGCTGCTGGTCTTCGCCGTCGCCATGAGGATAGGCAGCTCGGCGCGCGGGTAGGTCTTTCGAACCTGTTCGAGCACCTCGAGGCCGCTCATCCCCGGCATCATCACGTCGAGGAGCACCAAATCGAAGGGCGTGGAGTCGATGAGGGCAATGGCCGTCTCTCCACAGTCCGCCGTCTTCACGTCGAAGCCGCGCCGCTCGAGCCTTCGAGCGAGCATATCTCGGTTGTCCTCGTTGTCGTCGACGACGAGTAGTCGCGCGCTAACTTCGCTCATGAGCCCCTGGTCATACTACTCAAGGCCGCGCTCCCGCGAAAGCCCTAGCTTTCAGCGTTTCCTGCGGCGAGCGTTTCGATCTTTGAAAGGAGACTCTTGAGGTCGATGGGCTTCGTCCCGTATTCGTCACATCCAGCCGCCAAGGCCTTCTCGCGGTCCCCGCTCATCGCGTGCGCCGTGAGCGCGATGATCGGAATATGACTCATCGCAGGGTCTCCTTTGAGCCGCCGCGTCGCCTCCCACCCGTCAATCTTTGGGAGGCTCATATCCATCAGGATGACGGCGGGCATTTCCTTCTTTGCGATGGCGATACCCTCCTCACCATCGACGGCTTCCAAGACCTCGTACCCCCGCCTACGTAGACGGCGCGAGAGCATGTCTCGGTTGAGCTCGTTGTCTTCGACCAGCAAGATTCTCATGGGGTTCCTGGAGCGGAGAGGAGCACGGATGCTCGCTCTGTGGCGACAGTCTAGCGTCGCCAGGCCCATAGACTCCCTCGAATCCCTCGCAGGGCGCAATAAAACGTGCGAATCTCCCGCTTCGCGATGGCCTCACTGCTCCCGAAGACGCTGCTTTCCCGCCTCGTCGTCGTCACAAGCCTGGCGCTCATTGTGGCGATGGGCGTGCTCCTCCAGCAGAGCAGTCGCAGAATCTCGGCCTCCATCGAACGCGGGGAGCGTGCTCGGCTAGAAGCCATCGCCTCGACGCTAGCACTCGCCATCGACGGTGACGTTCACGAGCGCATCGTGCGTAGCGTCCCGGACCGGATCGACCGCTGGAACCAGGCCCCCGTCGACCTAAAACGACTTCAAGAGCAGCTAGCGGCGGTTCGTCAGCGAAATGGCCTGACCACCGCCATCGAGACGATCATCGTCGGCGACACGTCGCGCGTACGGGCCGTGCCCGACCAAACCTGGCCGGGTGCTATGTTGGTCATCGGGTCCAGTCGCTCGAGCCCCACCTTTCGCAGCGCGACGTCCTACCGCCCGGCGATGGCCGAAGCGCTGACGGGCAAGGCCTCGGTCACCGAGCCTTACGCCAACCCCTACGGCACCTGGCTCGCCGCCTACGCTCCGATCACCACTCGCTCGGGCCAGGTCGTGGGCCTCCTCAAGGTCGACACCTCCCTGGACCTGCTCCTCGATGCCGCCACCGATCGGACCCGGCAGCTCGCGTTCTTCTGCCTCCTCCTCCTCGTCGTGACGCTCAGCGCGATGGTCCTCGCCGTCGCTCAGGTGACACGCACCCTCTCCCAGCTTGGCACCTCGGCCGGCGGATTCGGTGCCGGCGACTTCGACAGCCCGATCACCGTGAGTCCGTCGTCCGCAGAAGAGGTCCGTCTGCTCGCCCGGGCTCTAGAGGGCGCGCGGCGTCAGCTGGCGCTCCACCTCAAGGAACGTGCGCGCGCCGCAGAGGAGCTCACGTTGGCTCGCGATCGGGCGGAAGACGCGGCTCAGGTGAAGTCCCAGTTCCTCGCCAACATGAGCCATGAGCTGCGCACGCCGATGAACGCCATCATCGGCTACAGCGAGATTCTCATCGAAGAAACCGAAGAGTTCGTCGAGCAAACCCCGGAGATCGCGGCGCTTTTGAACGACCTTCGGAAAATACGTCGTGCGGGCCGACAGCTCCTGGCCTTGGTGAACGACGTTCTCGACCTCTCGAAGGTGGAAGCCGGGAAGATGAGCGTATTCGCGGAACGCTTCGCCTTGAATGAGCTCTTCGTGGAGCTTCAAGAACTCATGTCCCCAATACTCGAGGAGAATGAGCTGCTGCTCTCGTGCAAGGAGGAGCTCGTGATGAGCGCGGACCGGAACCGCGTGCGCCAGATCTTGCTGAATCTCTTGGGCAACGCGGCGAAGTTCACGGAGAAGGGCAAGATCACTCTCAGCGCGGATCTCGACGGTGACACATTGGTTTTCAAGGTCACCGATACAGGTATCGGAATGAGCGCCTCGCAATGCGCGCAGCTCTTCCAGCCTTTTACCCAAGTGGACACATCCTCAACGCGACGCTACGGCGGAACGGGGCTTGGTCTGGCCTTGTGCAAGGAGTTCACGGAGCTCCTCGGCGGCACCATCAGTGTGACGAGCGAAGTTGGCGTCGGCTCGGTCTTCCGCGTTGTCTTGCCTCTCGGAATCGCTGCGCCTCGTATCTCCGACACAACGGCGATGGCCAAATCCGTGTGGCTCTTTTACATGGACGCGCCGACGACGGAACTCGTCGACCGTGGCCTCGCCTCACCCGGGCTGCGCATCGTCGACGGACTCAACAGCATCGCCGAGGAAAAGGGTCCCGATGTGCTTCTCATCGACCTGGATGCAGGCGAGACCGCTGACTGGTCGCGCTTGAGCGACGCCAGCGAAGAGCACCCCTCGGCGGAGCGAATCGTGTTTTCAGAGGGCGATGTCCGCGCCGCGGCCAAAGCCGCCCAGGTTCACTTTATCCGTAAACCTGTCGACTTGGAGCGGCTACGTACTTTGATCGCGGATCTCACAGAGCCTTCCATCGAAGCCCCGAAGACCGGCCTCAACTAGTTGACGCGGATGGTCGCGCTACCACGTGGCGCGGCCCGACGACGATTGCGCCGGCGCGTCGTGCGACGACGGGGAGCGGCGCGACGTCGAGCGGGGCGCCGACGAGCGCGACGGGCCGGCTGACGGCGTCCACCGCGGACAACAACGCCACGGCGACGGGGGCGTCGTGGGCCTTGCGCGCGGACGATGCACCCGCTGCCGAAGAAGGCCATAAACGCCATCGCGAGCATGGCGAAGAACGAACGGCGGCTACCGCTCGCTGACTCAAGAGAGTCGATCGAATCGTTTTCGTTGTTCACGTACTCAGAATGGCAGATTGATTTCTGAGTGTAAACAGTGGGGGTTTTCCGCGATTTCGCCCGGTGTTATTCGATATCGACGGTCGCCGACACGGACACAAACCAGCTGTCGACGTCGTACGTTCCTGGGCATCCACCGCCGGCGACGAGATCTCCGGGTTGGCCTCGTGGGCGCTGTGACTCAGGCACGCAGTAAGCGCTCGGCTGTTCGATGGTGTGCGCGGGGCCGCCCCCCCAGCCGATGCCGAGGTCGAGTGTCATTGGATCGGCGTGAAAGCCAATGCCCCCGTAAAACCCATACTGAACCCCTGGTGGTGGGGAGAACGAGGTCATGGTCTCTGGGTTCGTTGCGGAACGGCCGAAGGTCATGCCTAGTCGCAAGGGCATCCCTGTTCGCAAGAGGATCTCTGCACCGAGGGTACCGACGTACGCGTTCTTCCATTTGAGGTCCGCGACGGTCCGGTTCTCCAGGTCTCCGGTGCTCTCGAACACTTGTTGTTGATTCGCCGTGGAGTGCATCTGAACTTTGAACTCCGCCGCGAGAAGCAGACGGCGCTGAAAGAACGTGTGCGACACACCCACCCTGAACATGTGCGGCACTTGCCAAGCCGTCGTGGTCTGGAGCCGCACCTGGTTGCCAAACACCTCCGTGTTGGTTGTTCCGGCCATTTCAATGCTGACCTTGGAGCGGTACGCAGCCGCGATGGAGAGGTCAGCGGTCGGTCGGTAGGTCATGCCGACGAGCACACCCGGTTGCCCGACACCCGACACGTTCTGTTCCGCGTTCGTGAACACACCAAACGCCTCCTGCGTTGCGCTCACGGTCTGCTGCGCCCACGGAATTCGCAGAGAGGCACCCAGGGAGAGGTTCGGCGCAAGGGACACCTGAGCAGACAGAGAAAGCTCGGTGACAAAAAGCCGAACGGACTGATCCTGAGGCGGAACGAGCAGGCCGCGGTAGTCAGCGTTGTCGCAATCCGGATGCGCCCCCGCCACGGCGCTTTGGTACGAGATGCACCCCACGTCGTTGAACCCACCGCCGAACCCCGTGTAGACGTAGGCAGCGAAGCCAAGAGTGACATCCTCCACAACCTCGCCAGCGGCCCCAACGAAGAAAAGCGGCGCGAGGATAATACCCGAGTTTTGCTCGGTGCCGGGGCCCGCGAAAGGAGCCTCGAGGTTAACCAGGAGCGTGGTCAGGACAAAGGTCGCGGAGAAACTCCCGACCTGATCCAGCTGCGCGGGGTTGTGGTAAATCGCCGCAGCGTTGTCGACGGTGGTCAGCGCGATGCCGCCCATTCCGGCCACACGCGCGTCGTAGGTCGCTGGAGGTTCTGGGTTCGCCCGGGCAATAGGAGTGGTGACAGCCGCGAAAGCGACACCCATCAACGTCATCCAGGCGAGTTCCCTCATACCCCGATGCTATGCGCTTGCTCTGCTTTTCGAGAAACTTTCGCACCCTTTTTGGTGAACCGTCCGGAAGTCCGTCTGAACTGGCCCCAAAAGCGCGCCAACCGTCCCCCCGCGAGGCTCAGGAGAGCAGGCGGCGTGCGGCGCGATGGACGTGAGCGACCACGTCGTCTTGAGTCGCATAGAGACCGCTCGTCCATCCGATGAGGGAGGCGAACCAGACTTGCTGCAAGATCGTCGCGACGGCCTCCAGCTCCTCGTCGTCGGGCGAGTCGTCTCCGGCGATGGCCTTCATGAGCAGCCGCGTGGTGTGTTTCTGAAGACCCAGGACGTGAACCGCGATGTCCCCGCCGCCCACCAGAGAACGAAGAACCGCGCGGGCCAAATTCGGTCGAGCCAGGAAGGCCGCCGTCGCGTGCACAAAAAAGTACTCAGCTCGCGCTCGAGGCGTGCTGCCCTCGACACCTTGGCTCATCGACTCGAAAAGTCGCTCCCCTTCGGCGGCCATCACAGCGACGAGAATCTCTTCCTTGCTCGCAAAGCGGTTGTAGACCGTGCCGAGGGCGACTCCGGCTTTCGTCGCGATGTCTCGCAAACGAACCGCCGCGTAGCCATTCTGCTCAGCGAGTTCGATGGCCGTATCGACGATTCGTTGGGCTCGTTCATCCACGGGGCGTACCTACCACACTTGTGCCTCGCTGGACCGCGCCGGAGCGCCCGAATCAGGGCCCCGTGAGAGAACCGAAGCCATCCGCGGCCCAATTCGCCAGACTTGAGCCAGTCTGAGAGAGAAAGAGCCAGACCATAAAGAGAGCGACCACGCCAAAGCGAAGCGCAAGTCGCAGAATAAAACGCCCATCGCGCTTTTGTAGCCCTTGGGCGAGTTCATCCGTCTCTACTGGGTGGCTTGGCTCGCTCACCCCTGGAGCATGTGGCCCGCGCCGCTCCGTGCCAAGGCGAGAAATAGGCGCTTGTTGGTGGGCGGCGACTGCTTTTGCGAGGGTCGAGGGGTCGAAAAGCTAGTCACATTCCCCGATTCATGGCAGGGTCCGGACCGATTCTCGGAGGATCTATGACGACGAAATTGACCATGCCTCAGCTCGGCGAAAGCGTCGTAGAAGGCACCATCGGCAAATGGCTGGTAGCAGAAGGCGAGCGTGTCGAAAAAGACCAACCGCTCGTCGAAATCCTAACGGACAAGGCGGACACGGAAGTGCCCTCACCAGTCGCTGGTGTTGTCTCCAATCTTCAAGGCGCTGAGGACGACATCGTCGCAGTCGGCGACCTGCTTTGCGAGATTGACGAGAACGCGAGCGGTGGCACGAGCGCGGCGAAATCGGACGAAAGCGACGACGAAGAGGTCACGCGAAGCGGGGAAGCGCCAAGCTCCCCGTCCGTTCGAAAGCTCGCACGTGAACAGGGGGTCGAGCTCTCGGCGGTGCGCGGCACCGGAGACGGCGGCCGGATCACGTCCGAAGATGTCCTCCTCGCCGCAACGGAGCGCGACGAGACCGTCGAACGCAAGGCCCCGGCGGAGAAGCCGAAACAAGCTCCTCGTCCAGCCACACCGCCACCCGCTGCGGCCCCTCGAGCGACGAGCGCGTTCCGCGTGCCGCCGTACCGCCCGGCGGATGGAGATGAAGTTGTCCCGTTCACGCGACGACGCCGAATCATCGCCGACCACATGATCTACTCGAAGGCGACCTCCCCCGAGGTGGTCACCTTCGCCGAGTGCGACCTCCACGCGACGGCTCGCATTCGCGACGCTCACAAGGGTCAGTACAAGAAGGAAGGCCTTGGCCTCAGCTACCTGAGCTTTGTTGTGCATGCCACGGCTCGCGCACTCCGCGAGTTCCCGGAGCTCAACGCCCGCGTTCTCGACGATGCCTTCGTCAAGCTCCGCGCCGTCAACCTCGGCATCGCCGTGGACACCCCCCAGGGCCTCGTTGTCCCAGTGATCAAGAACGCCGACGACCTCACGGTCCGGGGTCTTGTCCGCGCCATCGCAGACATCGCCGAGCGAGCACGCGACAACAAGCTCACGCCAGATGACCTTGGCGGCAAGACCTTCAGCATCTCCAACCCAGGCCGCAAGGGCAACCTCGTCGGTGGCGCGATCATCTCGCAGCCGAACGTTGGCATCCTTCGACTCGGCACCATCAAGAAGCGCCCAGTCGTCGTTGAGCGCGACGGGGAGGACTTCATCGCGATTCATCCTGTGATGCACATGGCGCTCACCTACGACCACCGCGTCGTCGATGGGGTACACGCCAACGGCTTCCTCTACCGCATCAGCGAGATCCTTGAGCAGGGCGACTTCGAAGTCTGACCCGCTTCGGGCTCAGCTAAAACGGCGGCTCTTAGGGCCGCCGTTTTTCGTTAAAAGCCGGGGCTGTACTGCAGGGTGTAAAGGTTGCCGCCGTCGCTGTCGGCGCCGTCGATGAGGATCAGATCGGTCTCACGATCGGGGTTCCATCGAATTTCGGTCCGGTTCCCGGACGCAGCGCCGTCACACTGCCGAGCGCCGCGGTTGCACTGCCGGTAGCGAGCGACGGAGTGACCGAAGTCGTCCGACCAGGAGCGAACACGTACTTCTTCGTTTGGTGTCGTCACGTTGAAGAAGTGCTCGCGGCGCATGAAACCGTTGCTGATGCAGCCGTTGAAGTAGAACGCGCTTGCACTAGCGGAGATCGAGCCGACGACGGAACCGCCGGCGCTGATGTCCATCTGGTCTCCGCACATATTCCCCTGGGAGGCGACGGAACTTACGTTCAAGACCCAGTTGGCGCCCGAGGTGTCGTCAAAGCGCGTGAGCAGAATGTACACCCGGCTTAGGCCTGGTGCGTCGCCAAGCCCTCGGAGAAAGAGCCGGCTCTGACGGTTGTCCCCGTCGATATCGTCGTTGCAGCCTCGTCCCGCAAAGTTCCAGTCTCCGCACTCATCGGTGACGGCGAGGATGGTATCGGCGGTGCTGCCTACGGTGTCGATGATGTAGTCGCGGCCTGCCTCAAGATCCAAAGCGAACACAACATCTGCCCGACGCGAGTTCGAACATTCTTGGTCGTAGTCAGCGTTGTACACTCCAAAGTCGCCGCTCACGGTCACGGGCCCGGACCCCGGAGCCGCGAGAAGCTGCGCGGTGTCGCAGGTGTCCGGAATCGTCGGTGGGTCGCATCCATCCGTGACGTCGCCATCGCAGTCCTGGTCGATGTCGTCGCAGATCTCCATAGCGCCAGGAAAGATGTCGGGGTTGGTGTCATCACAGTCGACCTGTGCACAACTCGGAGTGGGGCTGAACGTATCTCCGTCCATGTCCACGATCTCGTTGACGCACATCAGCGCTTCGGCGTCACACGTGTCGACGGTGCACTCGTCACCGTCCGAGCAGTCTGTCGCTGAGCCGCCTTGGCAGCCGTCCGCTGTGCAAACAGCGCCCTGGAAACAGAAGCCATCGTCGCAGAGTGCGTTGTTCGGGGTGTACACGCATCCCGTCTCAGCGCAGCTGTCGACGGTGCAAGGAACGCCGTCGTCGCACGCAGCATCATCGGAGCGTGACTCGCACAGACCTGTCATGTCGTTGCAGCGCTCCATCGTGCAGTCGATGCCGTCATCGCAGACCACCGGCGTGCCCTCGGCGCAGCGGCCGCCTTCACACGTCTCGACTCCGTTGCACGCGAGTCCATCGTCGCAGTTGGCGTCTGAGGTGCAACTCGCATCCACGCAGCCCATCAGCATGTCGCAGCGCTCCGAATCCGCGCATTGAGCGTTGTCTCGTTCGTTGACGCAGACGGTCCCATCACAGCGGTCGACGGTGCACGCCACCCCGTCGTCGCAATCCGTGGCGCACCCCATGGGTGTGCCGGGCTCGCCAAGGAGCGAAGGGTCAGGGTTGACGACGGCGGAGCAGCCGACGGAGAGCACGAGAGTGAGCAGTACGCGCTTCATTAGAAACTCCCCTGCAGCTGAAGCCCGACACGTTCCGGCGACACGGTGGGTGAGAGCGTTGTCCGAGCCACGTCTTCGTCGTCATCACTGTTCCTCGAGAGCAGGAGGAACACCACCGTCGCCCCGCCGGCGACCAAAGCACCGACGCCGAGAATGTCTGCCACGAGGGCGCGCCCGTTCGCCTTCGCTTCTGCGTCGAGGCCTCGTTGACGGGCCTCCGCGCGTTCCATCCGACTCAACATTGGGTTGTTGGAGTCTTCCACCGCCTCGTCGAAGGAGGAGTTCGAGCTGATCGCCATGAGTCCGACGACGAGCGCGCTCACTCCCAATACCGCGGTCGCGCCTCCAGCGATGAGAACGGGTGTCGTCAGACGAACGCCGCCGCCGCTTTCCTCTTCTTCAAGGGGCTCGTCAACCACGGTCGTGCCAACGCCGACGTCCACACCAACGGCGGCCGCTTCCAAGTAGATCGGAAGCTCCCTCCGCGCGCCGCCTTCGATTTCGATGCGCTCTTCGTAGGGGGTGTGGCCGGGGCGTGTCGCTCGGATGGTGTGGGTTCCGGCGCTGAGTTTGATGCCATCCAGGATCGGAGCCGTCAGCGTGGTCTCGTCATCGATGGTCACCGTCGTTCCCTCGGGTTCGATATCGAAGAACACCTCACCGACCTGTTGCTGAAGCCGCGCGATGGCGGCACGTACTTCTCGCTCCTGGGCCGGATCTGGATTTTCTGCCTCGATCAAGAAGCGTTCAAAGTGGTTGAGGGCCTCCACCGGGCGTCCGAGGCCCTCGTAGCAATTGGCCATGTTGACACGCACGCTCGGGTGCGGAGCGATGCGATAAGCAGCCTGAAACGACTCGAGGGCCTCTGCGTAACTGCGAGCCGCATAAGACTCGACGCCGCTCTGGAAGGCGGCGCGGGCCGCGTCTCGATCTTGGGCCAGCGATGGGGACGCGATGAGCGAACCGAAAAGCAGGGCGACGGCAGCGAGCAGGCATCGACGCGCGGACATACCAAAGATAAGTGTCATTCCCACAGGATAAGGGGACGACCGGCGCCGTACAAACTACGTTCGCCGACGCCTCGCAAAAAACAAGAGCCCAAATCCGACCAGGAATGCCCAGGCGCTCCCATTTTGATCCGAGATAGAGCAGCCCCCTCCGGAAACCCCAGCGCTCCCAGGAATCGCGCAGGGCGGGGCGAGGCAAATGTTGAGGGCGTAGTCGCGGACCAGGTCCGCGTCCTCCACTTCGCACACCACCGGCCCGGGGCACTCGACGGGCCCAACAAGGTCGTTGAGGGAGAAAACACCTTCGAATGTGCGGCCTGCGTCCGCGCTTCGCCCGACATCCCAGGGCCCACTCGTGTGTGACGCGCAGGCCCACAGCTCCCCGTCGACTGCGTTCAGACACGTCAAGGACACGTCTTGCTGGAGGTGCTCAAAACTCGCCCCCGAGTCTTCGGAGACCCAGAGGCCCATTTCCGGGAAGACCTGCTCGCCGGTAACGCTGTCTTCGTAGGACCCAAGCTGTGGAGCGCTCACATAGATACGACCATCGAGCTGGGCAAAACCGGAGATCTCCGCCGTCAAAGAGAGGAGCGTCTCCCATGTCTCTCCCCCATCACGGGAGACAACCAGTCGTTCAGGTTGGTCGTAGGACTCCACGGCACGTACCACTCGGGCGTACACGGTGCTCTCCATGAGGGGGTCGACACCAAGCAGATAGAGATTTCGCTCCCCCGCGGCCAACGGGAACTCGAAGCTCTCAAAACTCGCTCCTGCATCGACGCTTCGGAACGTGAATACGCGCCGCTCCGGCATGGACTCGGTGCGTGGGAAGGCGCCGCTCAGATACAGCACATCGGAGTTTCCGGGTGCGATGCGCAGTCGTTCAAAGAGGATCGTTGAAACGGTCTCGTTGACCGCCGACCAGCTCTCCCCGCCATCCACCGAACGAAACACACCATTGTCTGTGCTGCGTCCATCGGAGGTCAGGGCCCAAATCACGCTTGGCGTGTTTTCGTCCGTGACGATATCGATGACGATGCGGTCGAGGAGCGGTGACGCCAACTCCCCGCCACAGGCGTTTGGTTCGGCTCGGCGTAGTCCACCGAAGGTGGCGCCGAGGAACTCCCCGCCCGGCGAACGAACCACCGGAATGCGCTCATTGGGCGAGCGTTGCATGGCGCCACTGCACACCCACCGCCAACCCGTGTCCGTGTCGAGCACCAAACCATAGGTCGTCGTGAAGGCGGGCATGCCCATATCACTTGGTATGATTTGGTAGACCTCGGCGGCCGTGCCGTGGGCGTGAGCCGTCGAGATCTCCCCTACGCACAGGAGAAGGGCGGCGACAAGGAGAGCAGGCGTCGTTGGAAGGCGCACGTCTTAATCATGGCACCACATCCGGGGCGGGGAAAGCGCCCGAAATGCGCAGTAGTGAACGGCCCCTGCGTGGTACGGTGCCGCATCGCTCAGGACGACGAAGAACGGCCCACACGCCGCCCAGGGACCCTTTCCCCTCTGCTTCCGACGGAACTTCCGCCGCCGAAGGCCGCTCCCTTGTCGCGTGCGCCGACGGAACAAGGCTACTCCGCCCCCGAGGAGATCGACACAGGCGAATCGAGGCCAATCTTCGCGCCGGGAGAAATCGTCGCCGAGAGCTACGAGATCCGCTGCCTCCTCGGCGAAGGTGGAATGGCGCAGGTATGGGAAGCACGGGACCACGTCCTCGACCGACGCGTCGCTCTCAAAGCAGCGTGGCCAAACCCGACGCTCCCGCCGCTTAGAAACGAAGCCCGCGCCCTCGCAGCCTTCCGCCACCCTTCCCTCGTCACGGTGCATGCACTCGCTGAACACCGAGGCATCGAGTTCATCGTCATGGAGCGCATCTATGGCATCACCCTCGCGGACCACATCGAACAGCGCATCAACGCCGGCGAAACGTTCAAAGTCCAAGAGGTCCTCGCGCCGCTCATCGACGTCGCGGAGGGGCTCGCTGTCGTGCACCGCGCGGGCATCGCTCACCGCGACATCAAGCCCGACAACATCATGCTCACCGCGGACTCCCGTGTCGTGCTGATGGACTTCGGGCTGGTGCTGCCCGAGTTCGACGTCCACTCGCAGAAGATGGTCGCGGGTTCTCCGCCATACATGCCACCTGAATCTCTGTCGAACAGCGTGGAGCGCGGAGACGGTCAGCTCGTCGACATCTATGCCCTCGGGGTCCTCGCTTTTGAGATGCTCGCCGGCCACCGTCCGTTCTACAAAGCGAGCGACCTGGCAGAACTCTGGAATATGCACTCTGAGGGGTTCATTCCTGACATCGCCGACGAGCGTGACGATCTCCCCAAAGGGCTCGCCGCGTTGATCACGGAGCTCCTCGCCAAAGACCCAAGCGCACGCCCGCAAAGCGCCGAGGGTATCGCGTGGAGTCTCAAGAAGATGCGCTCAGAGCTCGACAAGCGCCCGGCCACAATCTCCCGCCCAGCTCCAAGCATCGCTCCCCGCGCCTGCGTCGAAGTCTTGCTCGTGGAAGACGACGCTGACCTCGCAAAGATCATGAAGTTCTACGTCACCCAGAGCCTCGGGAAAGGCGTGAACATTCGACACGCGACGGACGGCGAGATGGCCATCGCGATGCTCCGAGAGAGCGCACCAGACCTCATGCTCCTCGACCTTCATATGCCGAAAATGAACGGCGTGGAGGTGTGCATGCATGTGCGTGGAGAGCGCATCGCCGACGACATGAAGATCGTCGCGGTAAGCGCGGGCGCCCAAGAGCACGACCTGCAGCTTTTGCATCAGCTTGGCATCTACCGCTTCATTCAAAAGGGCGCGGAGCTGAAGAAGAACCTTCACGAAGTGTTGAAGGCTCTCTTCCTCGATATGTCCGCTTAGGCCTCGGGCGGCGCCGGCGCGCGTCGTGTCATCCAGCTGTGCACGAGAGGCCAAATCGTCGTGACCGCGTCACGGCCGATGGTCAGATCTGCGTGACCGACGGGAAACACACGGAACGTCTTGTCCTTGCTGCCGCAGGTCTCGAGGGCCTTGTGCACGGACTCCGGCGGCGCGAGGTCATCACGATCTCCCGCCACACAGAGCAGCGGAACCTTGATGGCTTCAAAGGCCGTTCCGTAGTCGACGCGTCCGTCACGGCTTCGAAGGGCGACACGGTCGCCGCCGGCGATGATATCGAGGCCGATCTGAAGATTCGTTCGGTCGAAGGCGCGGCTCAGGTACTCATCGAGAACTTGGTCCTCAACATTTCCTGCTCGCCACGCGCGAATCGGCGTGGGGAAGAGCTTGCTGTCCCAGAGCCGACGGCGGCGGTGCAGATGCCGACCCAGCAAACGCGTGGGCAAATCGATGGTGCGGTCGAAAGCGCCCGTGAGGCGCGTGGTCTCAAGTACCGTGGAGAGCGCACGTAGGAGTCGCGAGCCGGCGCCGAAGCGATACGGGCTTCCGAGGGTAGCGATGGCGGCGACGCGCCCCTTGAGCGACGTCGCTCCGGCACAGTAGCTGATGAGGCCACCCATACTGTGACCCACGAGCATGACCTTCTTTTGGCCAGAGAGGGCCAGCGCTTCTTCGACGCAGGCGGGGATGTCCTCTTCGATGTAGTCATCGAGGGCTTGGGGACGTCGCCCGTCAAAGGACATCGAGCGACCTGCGCCGCGGAGGTCAACGTTGAAGACATCCCAGCCGTGGTGCGCAAGAAACGCCGAAAAAGAACGACTGGGCAAATGCCACGTGTAGCGATTCTGCGCGAAGCCGTGAATCAACATCACGGTTCCACGGCAGGGTTTCCCCTCTGCAACATCGGCGGCGCGACGTTTACGAACCATGCCGATAGGCTGGCCCTGAGTCATCAGGACTTCTTTCACGAACACGTCGCGAAAAGAGAAGTCGATGGACTGCTCGACTGTTTCGGTGCGAAGGATCAAACGCTGTTTCCGCGCTAACGGGCGAGGACTTCGACGAGGGCGCTGCGTACGGCGTCCTCATTTTCGACGCTCATGCGCGCCTGGAGGAGTTCACGCGCAACGGGTGCCCGCATGGCACCGAGGGCGCGAACCGCCGCTTCCCGAACCACGTATTCACTGTGGACCAAGAATGGACGTACGTCTTCGAGGGCACGGTCGCCAAAGGCGCGCCCGAGGCTCGACACCGCTTGACGGATGTAGAGGTCGCCCTGGCCAGGAGCCGAAGCGACTTCGAGGAGGAACGCACGGGTTGCCGTGGTCGGGAAGTTGGCCGTCGCCGCGACAGCGCGCATTCGGACAAACCCTGGCTCGTTTGGGTCGTTGTAGAGGCCGATGAGGACCTCGACGGTCTCTGCGCCCAGAGCCCGCCACTGAATCTGACTCGGTCCCTGCTCAAACGAGCTCAGCATCGCGCGGACGGTGTCCCGGCTTGGAGCGTCGGCGCTCGCGGTAGTCGGGCTAAAGCCGAGATTCGCGGAAAGAACCAGCGAAAGAATGACGAGTAAGCGACCCATATGGGGCGAAACATAGCACCCAAGATGACCCACCGCGAGCGTTCAGAATTGCCAGCACGCCAAACGGCTTTTTCGTGTGTAGGGAGCGGAAAACAGGCCCGACTCAGGGGCAGGAGCCGCCTCCGCCGACGACCCGCCCGCGCACCTCGTCGATGGCGGGGCCATTGGGAAAGACCGAGCAGTAACGCGTGTATGTGCGCAGGGCCTGGGCAAGATCGCCTGCTCGTTGATGACAGTCCCCTTCCAGCTTCAGCGCTGCGGCGGTCCGACGGCTCCCCATCTCATCGAGGAACTCCAAACATGCCGCGGTATTGCCGACGGAAAGCGCTTGGCGTGCATCGGAGAGAATGGCGCCCGTCGTTCGTGGAGCGACGGCCTCTTCAGGCTCCACGACAGGCGGCCGCCGCCGCATCGTCGAAGACATACGCGAGGGCTCGGGCTCTGCGGCCTCGCTGGGCTCGGGTGCAGGTTCTGGCTCTTGCGCCTCCGGCGTCGTTGGCTCTGGAGCCGGGTCCTCTGGTTGGGGCGGCTCGTCCGTTCCCGGCGGCTCGGCGTGCCCTAGCAGCGCGGGAGCCTCCGCTCCACGTGGTTCGGGTGCCTGCGGGGCGTCACCGCGGTTCATGAACCAGAGCGCGGCCCCGGCGGTCAGCGCGCCACCGATGAGCGCTGCCATGACCAACATCCAGGTCGGTGGCCGCGCAGCAGGAGGAACGTAGGCGGGCGCACTCGGCTGCTGAGCCGTCGCTTCCAAACGAGCAGGCTCAAAATGTGGCGCCGGCGGGGCAGCCTGGCTCGAAACGGGTGGGAGATCAGCGGGGAGAACGTGCCCTTTGGGATGGACAGGGGAGGTGTTCCAACCTCCACTCGCCGGCGGGTGCACCGGCTTCAACTCTTTCATTTCAGGAAAGGTGCCGGCGCGCAGAGCCTCCTCGGCGGGCGGCGTCGATGAAGCTGGCGGCGGGTTCGAGCTGGCCACCTCAGCGAGACCCACGGCTTCCATTCCACCAAAGAAGCTCGTGGCGAGGGCACCTTTGGACGCGCTCTTTGTCGGGCGAGGGTCGACGACGCTCACCCACGCTTCGGCTAGCTCAAGGGCCGTCTCAAAGCGAGCATCGCGAGAGCGAGAAATGGCCCTCATCACGACGGCTTCGAGGGCGGGGTCGATGGTCGGACAATAGGTGCGCAGCGGGACCGGTCGCCCGCGAATAATCGCGACGACGAGTTCGCTCGCGTTCACCCCGCCGAATGGAGGAGTGCCGGCGAGAGCTTCGTAGAGGATCACGCCCATCGCGTAGACGTCGATCCGCTGATCGACGTCGTCGTCCGCGGCGAGCTGCTCCGGCGCCATGTAGCGCGGCGTGCCTAGGATTTGTCCCGTGCGCGTGAGCTTCGCGAGACCAAACACCTTTGAGATGCCAAAATCGAGGAGCTTCACCTGGATCGGTTCGCCCACGAGAAACACGTTGTCCGGCTTCAGGTCGCGATGGATCACGTCGTTACGATGCGCGGCGGCGAGGCCGGCGGCGGCCCCCGTCACGACCGGCGAAAGGTCCTGTGGAGAGAGCTTGCCGTCTCGACGGATGCGCTCCCCAAGCGTCTCGCCTTTGAGCAACTCCATGGCGATGAAGATGCGCCCGTCATCGAGCTTGCCGAAGGTCTCGATGCCCACGATGGCCGGGTGATCGAGCTTGCTGAGGACCTCCCCCTCGCGACGCAGCCTCGCCACCGCCTGCTCATCTTTGGCGATCTCTGGCTTGAGAAGCTTGAGCGCGATGGGTCGCTTCGTGGCCAAGTCAGTCGCGCGCACGACGTGCGCCATACCGCCCTGCCCAAGCGGACCTTCGACGCGAAAGCGGCCGGCGATGACAGTCCCCTTCGGGTCAGGCTGACGTTGTCTGCTCATGCTCTTGGGTATATTCGGCCGGCGTCGTGGCTACGTCAATTGCTGTAGCGCGTCATGACGCGATCCCGCCATCTCACGAGGTCCCCGAAGCGCTCCTCGAGGCCGGGCTCGGCCCAGATCCGCTCCGTCGCGGGTCCTCGTGAGCGAAGCGGCGCCGGCTTCACGAAGTCGATAACAAAAGACATCGCGATGTCGGCGTAGCTGAACTCATCCAGGATTGTGTCCCCCCCGGCGAGGGCGGCCCGCAGCTCTTCGAGAATCTCCACGAGACGGGTCTCGCCGCCCGCGGGGTACTTCTTCAGGAGACGACGCGTGGCGAGTCGCGCGACTGGGGTGAGGGAAGAAATGAGGGGCTTTGGCACGAGACCCCGAAGGTTCTCCTGCTGGGCCTCGTTGTCGCCCAGCACGCGCTGTAGCGCCCCCCGCCTTCCCGCGGCCAAGGCCTCGTCGCTCAGGGCGTTCCAGCGCGCGCAGCTCGGCTCATCTTCGAAGAGCGGGCTCCCATTGCCAAGGGCCTCCGCATGGCGGGCGATATCGTACGAGTCCCGCACCACATGCTCGTCATCGAAGAGAATCGGGACGGTGACTTTTCCGCCGATCTGCCGGAGCCGCGCCCGAAGGAGAACCTCGTCAAAGGGGATCTTGTAGGGGCGACGCTCGTATTCGACCTGGTGGTGGGCCATCGCCATCCGGGCCTTACGAGACCATGGCGAGTACGAGATGTACCAAAGCGTACGCATGTCGGGTCTATAGCTCCACTCTTCTTTGTTGGGTGAACTTTTCGGAAGTTTCCTCGCCGCGATCCGTTCCGTATGCTGCGCCCATGAGACTCCTCTCCGCGGCGCTCCTTCTTTCTTTCGCGAGCTTCTCGGCGGCCCACGCCCAGGACGTGCCGGAGACGGAGCCTGAGCGCGACACCCCAGCGAATGCCGAAGCGAGTGCACAGCCGCCGCCGCCTCCCGACGCGTTCCTGCTCGTGACGGTCAACGTCCCCGGAGCAAACATCGTCGTCGACGAGAATCAGACCATCGCGGCGCCGGCATCGGCCCTCCGCATCCCGGCGGGCACTCACACGATCGCGGTAAGCGCCGAGGGATACGAGGCGTTCCAACAGTCCATTCAGGTTCCAAGCGAAGGAGCGCGCGTGGATGTGTACCTCGACCGGAGCGCGTCACTCACCGCTCGTATGGAACGCGACGACACCTACGAGTCCAGCGAAGATAGCGTGCACCAGAAGTGGTGGTTCTGGGCGGCCATCGGCGGAGGCGTCGTCGTCGTCGCGGGCGTCATCGCGGCCATCGCGCTGGCGAGCGGCGGCGATGACGGCCAAGAGGTCATTCCGGTCCCGCCCATCCCGGGAGGTCCATGATGCGCTGTGTGCTGATGATCGGCGCCCTTGTCGCCCTGAGTTGCGGGTCCTCGAACCCCGACGCCTTTGTTCTTGAGCTTGTCTCAGCCTCGACGGACAGCGGCCGACAGGCCGTCGCCCTCGCCGCCGTGGACGAGATCCGCGTGCGCCTGGACCCCATGGCAAACGTTCGCTTCGAGGCGCGCAGTGAGATGGTCTATGAAGAGGGGGACCTGCTCACCCGTGTGTCGGCGGAGGGCGAGTTCATCATTACGCTCCTGCGCCCATATCTCGACAGCTACGCGTCCGTCGTCGGCGATGGCTTTTCGGTGTCGCTCCCCTTGGCGATGGAGTCACCGATGAGCGGCACCTCGCAGCCGCCGGTCCTCGTCGTCGAGTTTCTCCAGCGAAACCGAGACGGCACGGAGACCATCGCGGAGCGACGAGAGATCATCGAGTGGCCCATCGAGAGCGGGAGCACGTCCCTCGTTCTGACCTGCAGCGATGGCTTTGAGCCCAAGTGCGCAAACGAGCGTCCGTAAGATGCAACGAATTCGTATCAAGCCGCGGCATGCGCTCGCCTCTCTCCTGCTTTTGACCGCCGCCTGCGGCGGGCGCGCCTACCCCGTCGCTCGCGTCGTGGAGGGCGAAGTCCACGTGGGGGTCTTCGTCTCGCCCTACGCTTACGAGCACTTCATGCAGGCCGAGCTTGCAGTGGCCGCCGGCGACGACGAGACGGCGCTGCGCGAATACGCCCTCGCTCGAACGGGCCCTGCCGATGACGCCTATGTCATCGCTCGTCAGGCCGCGGCGGCGCTCCGTCTTGGCCGAATGGACGAGGTGGACTCTCTGCTGGGAGCGGGCGTCGCCCTCGACCCCGAGTCCGAGCCCATCGCACTGATGATGGGCCGAGTCGCCGAGCGCCGAAGTGAGTTCGACGACGCCGCGCAACACTACGCGGACGCCCACCGTTTTGCGCCGAACTCGACGGAGCCAGCGCAACGGCTGGCGATGCTCCTGCCTCGAAGCGAGGCGGCGGCGCGCGTGCTCGCCTCCATCACACAAACAGCGAGTCGCCCCATCGCACTTCGCGCACGCCTCGCGTTGGCGATCCATCAACAGGACGCAGACCTTGCCGCCGAGACCGCTCTTGCGCTCATGCGCGTGGCGCCGGTGTTCGCCACGGAGCTCCTCGCGACGGCACGCACGCAGGTGGAAGAAGGACGCCCCACCATGGCGTTGCGACTTCTCGAACACCCCGCCCTTCAGGTCGCCGCGACGATGCCCTTGCGTCTGCGCGCCTTGTCCGCGACGGAACAAAACGAAGCCGCACGCGCGATGGTGCTCTCCTATTCCGGGGCCGCCTCCCCTTCGCAACGAGCGCACTGGTGGTGGCTCTGTGGCGACTCCGAGCTCGCGCTGGCGGAGGCCCTGCAGGCCATCGAGAGCGGGGACGCGGAGGCGAACTATTGGGCTGGACTCTCCGCGGCCCAGCTCGGAGACGCCGCGGCTTCCGCTCGCTACCTCGGCCTGGTCCCGGAAACATCACCGCACCACGAGGCGGCACGCGCCGCGCTCACACAACTCGACTAGCAGACGCGGGCGCGGGTCGCTTCGAGGAGGTCCGTCGGCGCGTCGTCTCCGTTGACAACGAGCACACCGAAACGGAACGAGTCGCAGACTCCGGCGATTCTGCCAACGACGAGCGCGACGCCGGTCTCATCCGCCTCGGGGAGCAAGACCACCACTTCGCCCGGCGCCGTTCGATACGCCTGGTCCGACTCCCGAATAAACCCAAGGCAGCGCGGCAACTCGTTGCTCACGAGGTTCTGCTCACCGTGGATCACAACGCAACCAAGGGGGCGGCGGTAGCGCTGCGCCTGCGTCACCTCATACGGCAACGAGACACGAAGTTGTGAGAGGTTCCCGGCGCTTCGATCGCCTGTGACTGCACGCATCGCCCGGCTAGAACGGCGACGGCGACGTGATTCTTGAGCGTTGCGCAGAAGTCGACGCAGGACGCGCTGAACTTCGTCGACGCGAAGGGGCTCGCCGAGGCAGGCCGTGAGACCTTTGGTGGCTTCCCCAATACCGACGATTGGAACTTCCCCGAGTTCGCGATCCGCGCGCAGGATCGGAATGATCATCGCGCATTCTTCGTCGATGATGAGCAATGACGCGGGGTCCCGAGCCATCACCGTGAGCGCAGTTTCCGTGTCGGACGCGAGGATCACTTCGTGGCCCGCGGTCTCGCAGGCCTCCTGAATCAACTCCATCCGAAACGGGTCGGAGACCGCCACCAAGACGATGGACTTCAAGGTCGCTTCTTCCCCGCGCTCTCCAATCCGTAAGTCTGGACCTTGCGGATCAGGTTGCGCCTGGAGATTCCGAGCGCTTCAGCAGCGCGGGTCTTGTTGCCCTTGGAAGCTCGGAGGCCTTCGGCGATCATCTGTCGTTCGAGCGCTTCGACGGCAGCCGGAAGCGTCTGCCCGGGGGTGATCGCCGGACCGCTCATCGGCGCGTTCGCGGCACCGCCGGCACGCCCGCTGCCGGGCTGTCCCACGGCGGGGCTGAGGTGCTCTTCGCCGACTAACTCGTCGGTTCCGCTAAGGACCCAGAGCCGCTCGATCTCGTTTTCAAGCTCGCGAACGTTACCCGGCCACCGGTGTCCCATAAGGCGGTCGAGGGCACCGCGACTCAACGTCTTGGTGCGTTTATCCCGCTCGCTGAGTCTCTCGAGGAAGTGCTGTACCAAGCGAGGAATATCATCGAGTCGCTCTCGGAGAGGAGGGACCCGCAGCGCGACCACATGCAGTCGGTAGTAGAGGTCCTCGCGGAACGTCCCGTCACGAACCATTTGCTGCACGTCACGGTTCGTCGCCGCGATGATGCGCACGTCGACCTTGCGGTGCTCCGTCGCGCCCACGGGCAGGAACATGCCTTCTTGAAGCACGCGCAAGAGCTTCACCTGAAGCGCCGGCGACATGTCACCGACTTCGTCGAGGAAGAACGTGCCGTTGTCCGCGACCTGAAAGAGACCGGGCTTATCACTGACGGCTCCGGTGAACGCACCTCGGCGATGACCGAAGAGCTCACTCTCGAGGAGGTTGTCGTTGAACGCGCTGCAGTTCGTGGCGACGAAGCGCTGCTTGTTGCGTGTGGACTGATCATGAATGGAGCGGGCGACGAGCTCCTTGCCCGTGCCGTTCTCGCCTTGGATCAATACCGTCGCGCTCGAGTTCCGAATGCGCTGGAGCATTCGAAAGAGCTCCAACATCGGAGCGCTCTTGCCGACGATGCCCGTCTCGGAGAGGGCCCCTTGGGCTTCCAACGAGTTTGTCTCTTGCGCGCGAGCGATAGCGCCCGCTGCCGCATCGAGACCTGCGACGGCGAGTCGCTGAGTGGCTTCCGGCGAGTCGACTTCGAGGCGAACCTTCGTGCCGTCGCTGAGCTGAGTTTCTACCTGGGATTCAGCCATTGGGGGCGGAAGCTACCATGACATCCTGGCGCAGCCAAACCCGGACGCACTCTTTTCTTCGAAAGCCCCCCCCGAAATTACCAATCATTTCAGTTGGAAAGCGAGGTGCGACGAATAGGCTCGATCGCCTGCCTCGCCTCGCCTCGCCTCTGGCGAGAGGACTGATAGGGTTCCCGCCGAATGGGCGTCGTTTACTTCGTTGTGCTGGTTGGGGCACTCGTGTTCGTCCACGAATTGGGCCACTTTCTCTTCGCGAAGGCTTTTGGCGTCAAGGTCCTCAAGTTCTCCGTGGGATTTGGCCCGGCCATCGCGGGCTTTCGCGCTGGAGAGACCGAATACGTCCTCGGAATTGTCCCCATCGGCGGCTACGTCCGCATGTGGGGGGAGCTCCCCGGCGACAAAGTTCGCGAAGAAGACAAAGAGCGCAGCTTCGACGGCCGCCCCCTGTGGCAACGGGCCGCCATCGTCCTCGCGGGTCCGGCGATGAACCTTCTCTTTCCGCTGCTTCTTTTCTTCGTGGTGTTCCTCGGGGACGATCGCCTGACGCCTCCAACGGTGGGCACGGTTTTTCCAGGACGCCCCGCCGATGGCGTCTTGTTCACCGGAGACGAAGTTCTCTCCATCGACGGCGAAGAAGTCGCGACCTTCGAGGATGTCCGCAACGAGATCCGGGACCGCCCTGGTGAGACGTTACGCATGACTCTTCAGCGCGGCGAAGAGCAGATCCAGGTGGAACTAACGCCGGCGGAGACCGAACACTTTCTTGAACTTGAGCGCGTGGAGACCATCGGCCGCGTGGGCATCGATCCGTACCGGCGCAGTCCTGTGATCGGCGTCATTCCAGGTGGCGCCGCGCATGCCGCCGGGCTTCGCTCCTTCGATGTCGTCGTGGCCGTCCAAGGGACGCCCGTCGACGACTACGAAGACCTCAGCGCGGCGCTGGAGAACACGCCGTCTCTCGTGTCGATTACCTACCTGCGGCCCGAGCGAATGCGCAGCCTCGGCGGACTCGTGGAGCTTGCCACCTTTACGCCCCACGTCGCGAATGTGAACCCGACGCGGACGCGCGCGGAGGGCCCCCTTCGCATCGGCATCGAGCCCGCCGACCTCTACGTGCACCGCGTCGAGATCGACTCGCCGGAGGCGCGCCTTGGACTTCAGCCCGGCGACCGAATCATCGCCCTCGACGGCCGAGTCATGCGCCTTTGGCCAAGCTTCGTGGCGGGTCTTCGCGCCAGCCCCGGCGAAGCTCACACGCTCTTATGGCGCCGCGGCCAAGAACTCCACGAGGGCACCCTGACGCTTGAGCAGCAGCGCGGCGTGACGGAGCACGGACAAGCATACGAGCGCACCCATCTGGCCATGAGCGGCTGGATGCCACTGCGCGTCGATGACGCGGTGGAAAACCCCAGCGTGTTCACCCACGCGTGCCGGCGTGCGTGGGAAGAGACCTCCGAGATGGTCTCCCTCACGGTGACCTCCGTGCTTCGCCTCTTCCAAGGCCGCGTGGGCGTCTCGACGATCGGTGGACCGCTGATGATGTTTGACGCCGCCGGAGAAGCCGCGGAGCAAGGCGCCACCAACTACCTGAAGCTCATGGCGTTCATCAGCGTCAACCTGGGGCTGCTCAACCTCTTGCCGATCCCGCTTCTCGACGGTGGTCAGCTCATGTTCCTGGCCGTCGAGGCCACCACCCGACGACGAATCGGCGTTCGCATTCGGCGCATCGCCTCCATCATCGGCTTCTTCATCCTCTTGCTCCTGATGGGGCTCGCCATCAAGAACGACGTTGACCGACTCTTCCCCGGTGATGAAAGCGCACACGTGCGATGAGTCCGAAAGAAAACACACCATGATGACCGCCCGCTCCGTAGCCACGGAAACTCTCCGCCGCGTCCAGAACGACAGCGCGTGGGCGTCACGTGTTCTCGACATGGAGATCGACCGCGCCGGCCTCGACACGCGGGATGCGGCCTTCGCTACCGGGATCGTCTACGGCACGCTTCGGCGTCTGGTGTCCATCGACCGCCTCATCGACTCACACGCGGAGAAAACGGACCCCATCGTCCGGAGCATCCTTCGCTGCGCGGTCTTCGAGATCCTCTACCTCGATCGCGTGCCTATTCGCGCCGCCGTCCATGAGGCCGTCGACCTCGCGCACGCGGCCCGCGGTCCGCGCGTGGCCGGCTTCGTCAACGCCGTTCTGCGTAAGATCGAGCGCCCGGATCCCGTGGAAGAGGCCACCCTTGAGCTTCCAAAGTGGATTCGAGACCGACTCCGAAAGAGCGTCGGCGCCGAACGGGCGGCGGCCTACCGCGGGGCCAAAGCCCCTCTCGATCTGAGACTCTACGTCGAACGTGACGGATGGCTCGCGACGCTTGCCGAGCATCGCCCGGATGTGCACGCTGAGCCTTTTGGCCGTCACGGCGTTCGCTTGCACGGCGGTGGCGATCCGCGTGCGTTCCCCGGCTTCGACGAAGGCGCCTTCGTCGTACAAGAAGGCGGCTCGCAGATCATCAGCGAGTGTGTCGGCGCGTTGCCCGGACAGCGCATCGCGGACTGCTGCGCGGGACGCGGCGGAAAGACCGTCGCCTTGGCGGACGCGGTGGGCCCAGGGGGACACATCACCGCCATCGAGATCCACGAAGCCCGCGTTGAACAGATCGCCCCGGCCTTCGCGCGTCTCGGTATTCAAACCTCGCTGAGCGCTGAAACCGTCGACCTCTCCGTCGGCACCGGGGGACTCGAGGCGAGTTTCGACCATGTCCTCGTCGACGCGCCGTGCAGCGGTCTCGGAACCGTGCATCGCCGCCCCGAGATTCTGTTGCGTCTGACGGCGGCGGACCTGCCCGATCTCGTGGAGCTTCAACGCGCCATCACCATGAACGCTTCCCGCCTCGTCAAACCTGGCGGCACCTTGACCTACGCCGTCTGCTCCTTCGCCAAGGATGAAGGCAGCAGCGCGATGGCGCCTCTCGAAGACGAGCTACGTGAGGCGGGCTTCGAGGGAGTCAACCTGCCAAACGGAGACGAAGATGGTTGGCTTCGCCTCGGCCCTTGGTGCGACACGGATGGTTACCAAGTGCGCCAGTGGAAGAAGCGCTAGTGTGATGTGCGAACTCCCGCTGAGCGTCGCGCGCTAATGAAACTCGATGGCGCGAAGCGAACCTAAACCCACGATGGTGGTGTCGGCGAAATAGTCGACCATGCCCGAGGCGACGCAGTAGCCGTAGCCGTGATCGAAGAGCGTAGTGCGCGCGAGGCGGACCGAAGCCTCCTTGTGCTTGCCGGACTCGGGGTAGCGAAGAGGAACACGAACGGGCGCCTTCCGCCCGTCGCACAGCGTGACTAATGCAGGGGGCAGCATCGCGCCGTAGAAGGTGCGCGCGCCGGGCAAGTCGATGCGGCGGATCGAAGTGAAAGGAATGTCCGCTACGCGACCAGACTCAAGGCAGACGAACATCGAAGAGCGCATATCGTCCGCATCGCGGAGATTCCCGAACGCCTTCCGTCGGCCATCACGAAATACAAGCGTCCCCGGTTGTGGCAGAGGCCGCGAAGACTCCAGGGCATCCTTCGCCGTGGCGTATTCTCCGAGCACGTGATGTGCAGCGGCGACGAAGCGCGCCATCTGCCATGGCTCCGCCGGACCACTCACGGAGTTTCGCGGATGGTTCTTCTTTCTCCGCTCGTTGTAGATGCCGAACGCCAAGACCATCTCGCGGAGCCCGGAATCTCTTAGTTCGGGAAGGGCTTGATAGAGCTGGGCGACACACTGAGCCGCCGCCGACGCAGCATCGCGGTGGATGTGAATGCCGAGGAGCGACATGGCCATGTTTCGATCGAAGCGCTTCCGAAGAGCATCGTTCAATAGGCGCGCAGCGGTGTCGAAATCGCCTTTCGAAAAAACCACATCGACCTGCCGCATCAGCGCGTCCATTGCCCCCTCTTAACCCGATGGCGCGCCGCCGGCTAGGCGCAAAGACGGGATTCGGTGAGCGCTCGGTCGTTGACTTCAGGGCCTCTATCCTCAATGACAAGGGGCGTGACTCACTCCCCGCCCAAGCCCCGAGTGTTGTCGGCGCCGCACCCCGCAGAGGGCTTCACGGCGCCCGGTTTTGAGCCCTTAGCCCGAGTGTTCGCAGCTCAGCTCGCGACGAAGGAAGTAGGCGCCGCCATCGTCGTCTACCAGGACGGCGAAAAGGTCGTCGACCTCTGGGGAGGCATCGCCAACAAGGAGCGTAAGACCCCCTGGCTTAGGGATACGCGGGTTCCGGTGTTCTCCGCGTCCAAAGGCCTAAGCGCGATGGCGTTCCACCTCGCGAGCACCCGCGAGCTCTTCGAGTGGGACGCGCCGGTCGCAACGTATTGGCCGAAGTTCGCCGGCGGGGGCAAGGCCGCCATCACCGTCCGTGAGCTTCTCAACCACCAAGCTGGCTTGGCGGTGCTGGACACAAAGTTCTCGCTTCTGCAGTGCACCCAGCCGGAGCATCAGGGTGCGATTCGCGCGGCGCTGGAAGCCCAGACTCCGCAGCATAGCAGCCAGGCCTATCACGGGATCACCTGGGGCCTATACGCCGGCGTGCTCTTCGAGAAGATCACCGGCGAGAATATTGGGAGCTACGCGCGACGCGAACTCTACGACCCCCTTGGCTCCAGCGCCCGCATCGGCGAAGACGTGGGCGATGCGGAGAAGACCGCGACTCTCTACGCGCCTAAGATTTCAACGCGCGCATTTCAGATGGCGCGACGCGCCACCACGAAACCGCTCTCCGCAGAGGCGCGAATTCTCCGTGACCTTCCCAAGCGCGACAGCCTCGCGCGACGCGCTTTCGAAAACCCAAGCGCCGGAAAGCCCGGCCCCCTTGCCTACAACACGCCGGAAGTTCGGCGAGCCAGCCTCCCCTGGGGAAGCGCGACGGCGAGCGCCGATGGACTCGCACGCGCCTACCTCCCCTTTGCGCTTGGGGGCGAGGTCGACGGTCGACGCTTCTTCTCGGCCGAGAGCCTCAAACCGATCTATGAGCGACAGGGCTGGTCCGAGCGAGATTCAGTCCTGCAAAAACCCCTGGGCTGGTCTCAGGGCTTCCTTAAAGAAGAGCGCCACGTCTTCTCCCCCAACCCTCAGTCCTTTGGCCACGCCGGGATGGGCGGCGCGCTCGGCTGGGCGGACCCGGTCACGCGGACGTGCTTCGGTTATGTGATGAATAGGATGGACTGGCGGGTGCGAAGCGCACGTACAGTTCAGCTCTGCCGGGCGCTTTATGAGTGTAAAAGCCTTCATTTTGCCCACCCAAAGGCCTTAAGTCTTTGACACTCACAGTTCCCCACATTAGCTTCCGCGTCCTCCAAAATGAGGAGACGCGCGGCACGATCTTCGGGTGCAGGCGACTCAAACTATGAGGTCGAAGGCTTTCGGGCCTTTGGCATTCAACAAGCATGACCACTCTTAACAAGATTTGCGGGTACTCCGACTGATGGCCAAACCACCCCCAGCCATTCGAATCCTCGTCGTCGACGACGACGACGCGATTTGTGAATTCATGGAGACGTTTCTGACGAAGGACGGCTTCGAGGTCACATCTCTCTCCGACCCGGCCAAGGCGCCCGCCGAAGTTCGCGCAGGCGGCTACCACCTCGTCATCCTGGATCTGATGATGCCGGGCATGGACGGAATCCAGACGCTGGAGAAGATCCGTCACGTAGACAGCGATGTCGCCGTGGTCATCTACACGGGCTACCCCAGCCTTGAGACCGCCGTCGCCTCCATGAAGCTCGACGCCGTCGACTATCTGGGCAAGCCATTCGACCCGGAAGAGTTCCGAAAGGTGCTCGACCGCGTGATGCGCAAGAAAGGTCTCCTTCGCACGCCCGAAGAAAACCTGCATCGCGTCATCGGCGAGACGATTCGTGGCCTGCGAAAAGAGCGCTCCCTGACGCTGAAGCAGATGGCCCGACGCACGGGACTGAGCGTTTCGCTGCTCTCCCAAATCGAACGAGCGGAGTCGAGCGCATCCATCAGCTCGCTCTACAAGACCGCCACGGCCCTCGACGTACGCGTCCAGGACCTCTTCGGCGAATACTGAGCCGGCCCATGCTCAGCGATGAGGAAGCGCTGCGTGCGCAGCTCGGACGGCCGCTGCGCGCGGAATCGCACCCCGTAAAACGGTGCCCGCTGCATCTCCCCATCGTTATCGCTGTGCCCCCGGTTCTTGAAAACGGCGAGCCCTTCCCGACGCGTTACTGGCTCACCTGCCCCCTCGCTCACAAGCGCATCGCACGCCTCGAAGCCGCCGGGGGAGTCAAAGAGTACGAAGCGCGTCGCAAGAGTGACGCGGAGTTCGGGGCAGCTCTCGACCGTGCCCACGCAGCCTACGCCGAGGAACGTGATGCTCTGGTCAAGAGCGAAGTCGCGATCAAACCGCGCGGCGGCGTCGCGGGTGTCGCAGGAGGCGTGAAGTGTCTCCATGCCCACTTCGCCCACGCCGCGGCGGGCGGAGAGAACCCCATCGGCGCAGAGGTCGCCGCCAAGATCGCGCCCCTCGAGTGCGAACAGCCCTGCGTCGCGGACGTGGATGGCAAAGCCTCCCGGAACCCCGCGTGGAGCGAGCCCAAGCTCGCTTAGCCCTCAAGCGACGAGCGTTGACGCCGTCGGCTCGATCCCTAAAGATCACCGCGTGCCTGAGGTAAACGATGTCGATGATGCAGCGGTCGACGACGTCGTTCACCCAAACGTCGCGGACGAGAAGGCCGAGGCAAACGAACACGCCGCCGATTTTGGATATCCATCGGCACCGGAGCCCGCACCAAAGCTCGGCGGTATCGCATCGCGGATCACGTGGTTTGTTCTCGGCGCCCTTCCCCTCGCCGTCATCGCCACCGCCACGACGCTCAATCCGGCGGCGGAAGGCCACGGCACACATATGCAGCTGGGCCTGCCTCCCTGTGGCTTCTTGGTCTCCACGGGGCTCCCCTGTCCTGGCTGTGGTCTCACGACGAGCTTCAGTCATATGGTTCGCTTCGACTGGGCCGGCGCCTCCTCGGCCAACGCCTTCGGCGTCGCGCTCTTCCTCGTGTCCTTCTTCACGATCCCCGTGTCTTTTTACTCCATGTGGAGAGGTCTTCCCGTCATCGCGACGATGGAGAAGCTCCAGTTTGAGAAAGTCGTCGTGGCCCTCGCCATCAGCAGCAGCCTCGTGTGGTGCGTTCGGATTGCGACGATTCTGCTCTAACGCCATCCACACCTTGCCAAGCACGGGCCTTCCCGCGTAGCGTGAAACATGGCGAAGGTCCCTCCCTATCGAATGCCGCGCGAAGAGATGAAGGCAGAACTCGATCGGCTCCGCCACCCGTTTCGCGTCGTTGTCGACCGCGCCAAGAATCCGTTCAACATCGGCGCCATTGTCCGCACAGCGCATTCCTTCCTGGTCAAAGAGATCATCCTCATCGGCACCGAGCCTTGGTACGAGCGCGCCGCGATGGGCATGCTTCGCTACGAACACATCCGCGAAGTAGAGACGTCCGAGGAATTCGTCGCCCTCGCCGCAGAGGAGGGTTGGCCCATCCTCGCATTCGAAAAAGACCACGCCGCCGTTGGCGTTTGGGACGTCGACATGCCCGACAACGCCGCGCTTGTGTTTGGCAACGAAGACAACGGCTGTGCGCCTTGCATTATCGAGGCTGCCACGAGCGTCGTGGGCATCCCGATGTACGGCATCAACCACAGCTACCCCATCGCCATCGCCGCCGGCATGGGCATGGCGGAGTGGGCCCGCCGTCGCTACCAGCACGGTCGAAGCGTCGTTCCTTCGAAGGATTGACCCGCCGGTCACCACGCTAAATACTAGCCGATATGACCAAGCCCAAACGCTCCGGGACAGCAGCCATCGGATGGTTGCTCACATTCGCCGGCGCCGTCGCCATCGGTACCCTTGTCTTCAGCATCTTCAGCTCGGACTACCGGCGCAGCCGTTTCTTTTCTCTGCTCCAGGGGGACTCC
>JBGCFM010000063.1:0-49274 GCA_045106895.1 Polyangiales bacterium
AGAACAGTTTCGTCATGTAGTCATCAGCACCGAGGTCGAGGCCGAGCACTTCATCGATCTCCGAGTCGCGCGAAGTGAGCAAGAGAATCGGAAGCTGCGAATCGGCCTCTCGCAAGGTCCGGCAGAGTGTAAATCCGTCCATAAACGGCATGTTCACGTCACTGACGACGGCGTGGACCACCTCCGCCGCGACAACCTGAAGAGCCTCTTCGCCGTGACTCGCGTGGACGACTTCGAACCCTGCGTCCTCAAGTGCGCCGGACACGGACTGCCGAAAGGCCTCATCGTCATCCACGAGCAAAAGCGACGTCATCGCGGGACTACACCACATCTGTGGGCCTCACCTAGGGGTTTTCGTGCCCTACGGCGTTCACAGCAGCACTAGCGGCGCCGCCCAAGGCCCGCTATAAGGTCTCCACGCGCAGGGCGTTCGGGCGACCGAGCTGAGATGTACCTGTTGAACCTGATCCGGCTCATACCGGCGTAGGGAACGCGATTCCGCTCTTTTGCGGGCGCGTTCCATCCACACGAGGAACGCATGACCGCAACGAACGACCTTCCCTACACGCTCCCCCTTCACGGCGCGACGAACCCCAGCCACGACGCTTCGGGGACGAACCCTGGCTCCTTCGCGTTGAAGTCGCAGGTGGGCGGCGCGCTGACCTACGCATCGCCGGACACGCCGGGCATGCCTCAGCCGAGCGCCAAGACCGCGTGGGACTTCCTCCCCGAGGGCTGGACACGCGACGGTGAGTTCGCCACGGCGCCCGAGGGCTTCGTCCCAGTCACGCAACTCGAGAGCGCGCGCCTCGGCATCGTCACGCCGGCGATGAAGCGCGTCGCAGAGCGCGAGCCCCATCTCACGGCGGAGCAGGTTCGCGACGAAATCGCCAGCGGTCGAATGATCCTTCCCGCGAACGTCGTGCACCTCAAGCACAAGCTCGACCCCATGGTTATCGGTCGCGCGTCGCTGACGAAGGTCAACGCCAACATGGGTGCGTCTCCGGTCTCCTCCGGCACCGACGAAGAAGTGGAAAAGCTAAAGTGGGCCGAGCAGTGGGGCGGCGACACGGTCATGGACCTCTCCACCGGCGGTGACCTCGACGCGACACGCCAGGCCATCCTGACAAACTCCTCTGTGCCCATCGGAACGGTGCCGATCTACTCGATGATCATCGGCAAGAAGATCGAAGACCTCACCATCGAGGACATCCTGAGCATGCTGGAGCACCAGGCCAAACAGGGCGTGGACTACTTCACGATTCACGCCGGCGTGCTTCAAGAGCACCTTCCGCTCGTACGCAAGCGCCTCATCGGCATCGTCAGCCGTGGTGGCTCGCTCCTCGCGAAGTGGATGATCACCCACGACAAGCAGAACCCCATGTACACGCACTTCGAAGCGATTTGCGCCATCATGCGTGAGTACGATGTGTCGTTCTCCTTGGGCGACGGTCTGCGCCCCGGCGGTCTCGCCGATGCGTCCGACGAAGCCCAGCTCGCGGAGCTGGCGACACTTGGCGAGCTGACCGAGCGCGCGTGGCGCATGGGCGTTCAGGTGATGGTCGAAGGTCCAGGCCACGTCCCCTTCGACCAGATCGAATACAACATGAAGCTCCAGCGCCAGCTCTGTCATGGCGCGCCCTTCTACGTGCTTGGCCCCTTGGTCACGGATGTGTTCCCTGGCTACGACCACATCACTAGCTGCATCGGCGCAACGGCGGCGGCCTACCACGGCGCGAGCATGCTCTGCTACGTGACGCCCAAAGAGCACCTCGGCTTGCCAAAGCGGGACGACGTGAAGCAGGGCTGCATCGCCTACAAGATCGCAGCCCACGCCGCGGACATCGCCCTCGGGATCCCGGGCACCCGCGACTGGGACGATGACCTCACGCGCGCCCGCGCGGCGCTGAACTGGGAGAAGCACTTTGAGCTCGCCTTCGACACGGACACCGCACGAGCGTTCCACGACGAAGACCTCGACGTGGATACGGACTTCTGCGCGATGTGCGGTCACGACTGGTGCTCCGTGCGAATTTCCAAGGAGATCGTCGAGTTTGCGAGCGGCAAGGCCGAGGGCTTCGTGCGCGAGCGCGTGATGAAATCACCAGCCCTCACCCCAGAGCAGCAGGCGATCCTTGAGCAGCGTGGACACCTCAGCCCCGAGGAGATCCACCGCATGGCCGGAAAGACCGCGTTTGTTGTCGGCGCAAGCGAAGGCAAGGCATCCTGTCACAGCGACGTAGCCGAGGCGGAAAGTGCGCAGCACATTCAGAGCCAAAAGCTGGTACAAGTCGGACGGAAGCCCCAAAAGCGGGCATAAGGAGATTATTAGAATGACGAAGCACTTCTTAGGCGCGTTTCTTTGCGCTCTCGGACTCACCATCGCCTGCGGCGGCGGCGGCGGAAACGCCTCCGACAGCGACGACCAGCACGATGAGCACTCCGGCGGCGAGGCAGTAGACCTCTCGGCGTTCGAAGGACCCATCTCCGGCGACGCTGCTGCCGGCGAGACCGTATTCGCCAACTTCTGCGAAGGTTGCCACCCTGGCGGCCACGAAGGCGTCGGCGACGACCTGCACACCAGCGGCGACTCCGCTGCTGAGGCGCGCATGATCATCCGCCAGGGCGCTGGCCGCATGCCTGCCTTTGGCACGGACACCATCGGCGACGAGGATCTTGAGAACCTCATGGCCCACCTTCAGACCTACGGCATGTTCCAGTAGCTCTGACCTGAGATCGAGCAAAGGCGCGGCTTCGGCTGCGCCTTTTGTCGTTAAGCGGAGAGCTTCGTCTTCGTCTTCCTCTTTGTTATCCCAATCTCTAAACGCTATGGTAGCACCTACAATGAGCCAACGAACGCAGTGTTTGTTCCTACTGACCATACTCGGTGGGTGCAGCTGCGAACCGGTATCTCTCGGCGGACGAGACGGCGGAGTCCCCGATAGCGGCGGGTGCCCCGAAGAACAGCGCGAGTGCGACGGCGTGTGCACTGAGATTCGCAGCGACGCAATGAACTGCGGCGCTTGTGGCAACGTCTGCGCGTCGAACGAAGACTGCCTGGGTGGACTTTGCTTGGCGGACTTGCCGCTCGAGTTCATCCTCGAGTGGGATACGCGAGGAGACGTCGACCTTCATGTCGTGCGTCCAGACGGCGTCTTGATCTACTACGCCAGGCAACGTGGCCCATTGGACAGTGGTGGGTTCAGCGGAGAACTCGACGTGGACGACACCAGCGGCACAGGGCCCGAGCGCATCTCCTTCGTCGATCCCGAAGCCGGCGAGTACCTCGTCTGCGTCAACAACTTCGGCGGAGTGGATGAAACCACATCCTGGAACGTCACCATTCGCGAGGATGATGTCATCGTCGACATGCTCAGCGGCACAGCGGGCCCTCGATCCACGACCTTCGAGTGTTCGGACATGAGTCCAGACGCCTACGCCCACACCTATTCGCCCTGAGTCTGCTCAGAACCCTGAAGAGACGGGTCCTTCCGTTTCTGTGAATCGCGCACTAGCATGGCTCGCGATGGGGGCGCTCAATACGAGCGGCGCGGAGGGCGCCGACAAAACGTCCGTCGGGCGCTACCGGGTGATCGGGCGCCTCGCCAAAGGCGGAATGGCTGAGGTCTTGATGGGCGCTCTCGACGGCGCCCTGGGTGTCTCGCGCGCCGTCGTCATCAAGCGCGTTCTTCCTCACCTTGCGGAGGAGGCCGAGTTTCGGGCGATGTTCTTGGATGAAGCCAAGCTCGTGGCGGGGCTGCGTCATCCCAACGTCGTCAGCGTGCTCGAGCTCGGCGAAGACGACGGGGTGCTCTTTCTCGTCATGGAGTACCTCCAGGGCGAAGGCCTCGATGAGCTCAGCAGTCGCGTGCTGCATCAAGACACCGTCCTCGAACCGCGCCTCGCCGCCTTCGTGGTGGCGGAAGCGTGCGCGGGCCTTCACGCCGCACATACGCACACCGCGCCGGGCGGTGAGCCGCTCAACATCATTCATCGCGATGTGAGCCCCCACAACATCTTCCTAGGTTATGACGGGCACGTGAAGCTCATCGACTTTGGCATCGCCCAGTCGAGTGTTCAGGACGCCAAGACACAGACCGGCGTGGTCAAAGGCAAACTCTCGTACATGGCGCCGGAGCAGCTAGACCGCCGCCCCCTCGACCACCGCGTTGACGTTTTCGCCCTCGGCGTTGTCCTGTGGGAGCTACTGACCGGCCAGCGGCTCTTCAAGCGAGGTAGCCCCATGGAGACGGTCCGGGCCATCTGCTTCGACCCAATCCCGGGTCCCCTCGATGTCCGCGACGACGTGCCCGTTTACCTTGATGGCATCTGCCGGTGCGCCCTCTCCAGGCAACCGGACCACCGCTACGAGAACGCCGCTGCGATGCGCGCCGACCTGCTGAAGTGTATTCGCTCTCTGAACCAGACGGGCAACGAGCGAGAAGAACTCGCCCGCTTACTCCAGCAAGAATTCTCCGAGAACCGCAAAGAGAAGCGGCAGATGATTCGCTCCATCGAGTCGGGGGGAGATACGCTCATCGCGACCAAGGACGCGACGCAGTCCTTGACTCCGCCCTCTCTCAGCGGCGCGCGAGTCAGCCGATCGAGACCGCCAAGCGTCGCGCCTGCGCAGAGTCCGCCTGCACAAAGTCCTCCGCCCAAGAGCTCTCGGCCGGCGTGGCAAAAGCAGGCGTTGGTCTTTGCCGCAGTCGCTATCGCGACTCTGGTGTTGGCACTTGTCTTCACCTCACCTTCCATCGCGCGCATCGTCAAAGACGCCCCTGACCCTGCGATTCCACCGGTGGTGCTTCACCTCACGAGCTCTCCCCCCGGCGCCGCCGTAGACATCGAAGGGGAAGCCCAAGGCCGAACGCCACTGGATCTCTTCATCGAACACAGCACGGAGACTCGCTCACTGACCTTGATGCTGGAAGGCTACGTGACGGCGACTCGGACATTTGTGCCTGACAGCACCCTTCGCATGGAAGTCGCGCTGGAGGCGACTGCGGCGCCGGAGCCTGTGGCGAGACCTGAGACAAGCGTGGGAATGCGCGTAGCGTCGATGTCCACAGCGACTCGTCCGACGATGGCGACTCGTCCGACGATGGCGACTCGTCCGACGATGGCGACTCGTCCGACGATGGCGACGGCAATGACGACCGCGCCCTCGATGCGCATCTTTCGCGTCGACTGAGAAGAGCGCGGAAAGAGGCCCTAGAACGCGCCGTGGAGCGCGACCCCTGTAGGAGCGAGCCGAAGCGAGACCTCCGCCTCGTCGTCGTCGCCGCTCACCAGTTTCACCACCAACCACGTAACCCCGGCGGCCAGCGCCGCGCCACCGAGGGCCAAGAGGACATTGGTGCTTCGAGCGAGGCGTGCCGCGCGTTGGTTCTCCGCGTCCGCGTCGCGTTGGCTCGTTGCAGCGTTCACCGCGGTGTCGTGGGCGTTCGTTCCCGCGATGCCCGTTGCGACGCCGGCGGCGCTCAGCGCAAGTCCACCACCGATGAGCACCATCGGACCGACCAGCGATGGGCCGCTCGATTCCGGTTCTGGAGCGACGACGGGAGGCTCGGGCTCGGGCTCGGGCTCGGGCTCTGGTTCAGGCTCGACGAGGTCACGCGCGTGCCGCGCACGCAGGTTTCGAATGCGCGTCTCGATAACGTCCCGGTCGTCCGCGTCCGGGGCCTCGTCAAGGAAGCGAGCGTACACGTCCGCCGCGTCCCCAAAACGACCCAAGAGCTCCAGAGTGCGCGCGTGGTTGTAGCTAAGGTCCGGCAGCGGCTCGAGAGCGTGGGCCTGGGCGAAGAGCTGCTCCGCCTCCTCGTAATTCGCGAGACGGTAGGCGGCGAGACCTTGCTCAAAGAGCGCGACTACTTCGTCTGACTGAGCCCGGGCGGATGAACACGAGGCGAGCAGCGCGAGCATCACGATAGTGGGGACAACGTTCATCATGGAAGCCGCAGCCATTGAGCCGAGGGCGAGCTCATCACAGGAGAAGTCTGAACTTCGGGAACGGGCTCGCCGTCGCCGGTCCGAATGATGATCCAGCCCGCTCCGCCCCCACCGCCGCCGGCGATGCGCAGAAAACCACCGGAACCGTCCGATGCTACGCCCATGGGACCGCTTCCGTCTCCCCCCGGTGCACCGAGTCCACCGCCGCCTCGCGCCCGCGTCTCCGCGACGCGGCCGTCCTCTCCGTCCTCCCCGGAAACCCCAGCGCGAGCGCCTGAGCCGCCGCCGCCTCCGTTCGCGCGAAGCTCAACACCCTCCGTCGCGACAATCGGTGCCTCGAAATAGAGGAGACCGCCGGCCCCACCTCCTGCGCCGGACGTCTCCCCCCCGGGGCCACCGCCGCCGCCGCCTGCCTCGAGCACGCCATCCAGGAAGATTGCGACGCGCGCGCTGAAATACAACGCGCCACCGCCGCCACCGCCGCGTGCGCCCTCCGATCCACCGCCGGCGCTCCCGCCGACGAAGCGGACCGAGTTAGCGCCGCCGCCTTCGCTGTAGCCCGAGCACACTGTGCCGCGGGTTCCGCCGTTGCCACCACGGCTTCCAAAACCGCCGCCGCCGCCGCCAGCGCCGCCACCATCGTAAGTTCCAGAGGGTCCTCCGCCGCCCTCTCCTTCGCCTTCCGCGCCGAGTCCACCACACGGGTCGGGACGCGGGCTCCCCATCGCGGACCCGCCGGGCCCAGGGACGGGTCCACGTGCACCAAGGTCGACGCCTTCACGGATTCGAATGGTGTCGCTGGCGCGAATTCCGACTCCCCCGGGACCGTCGACGACAATCGTCTCCACATCGATAGCGCTGACATAGAGGACCACGTTTGCGTCGACGCTGGTGACGCCCTCCGTGACCGGCTCTCCGTCTAGTTCGACGGTCCGGCGACGGCTATCGATGCGCAGCTCGCTGCCTTGCAGCACGGACCTAAACCGTGCCACGGGCGTAACGAACGACGGCGCGAAGTCGCATCCCCATCCGTTGTTCTCGCCGCATCCGGCGGCGCACTCGCCGAAGACCTCTTCGTCTCCGTTGCAGGTGGCGACGATATTGGCATCGACGCAGGAGGACCCCGTGACGACTTCTCCATCACGGCAGGAACGATGCTCCCCATCGGCGCAGGGCTCGCACCCGCTCAGGCCGGTCATCCCGCAGAAACAGCCCGCGACATCCGGCGCGGCGACGACGTCCGGCGTGAACGCGTCAACGACGATCATCGGCTCCGTATCGGGGACGTCTGACATGCCCTGGACATCGGGAGGCACGTCCACGTCCGGCGTTCCGCTATCGCCGGCGCCTACGTCCGGCGTGTAGCAGCGCCCGTCGATTTCCGTGTACCCGTCAAGGCAGGGGCCAGGCCTGCCTTCGAGGCCCGCTGGGTCGAAACTACAACCCAAACAGAAGAGAAGCGCACCTCGCCAAGACATGCCCCAAGCATACCAGCTGCGAGCTTGAAGCGGGCTCTACAGGCCGATCCAGCTGCGTGGGTCGAGGCTACGGGTTCCTCGGCGTACTTCGAAGTACACGGGGCCATCACTGGCGCCGAGGGACTGCTGCGCATGTACGGACTGGCCAACGGCGACATCCGTGCGTCCAAGACCCGCGTAAACCGTGAAGAAGCTCTGCCCGTGGTCGACGACGACCATCGTGCCGTAAACGCCATAGCGTCGGGCAAAGGCGATGGTTCCTTCGGCGACGGCGTTGACCGCACGGCCAGCAGGCACGCCGAACTCGAGGCCCGTACCGTCCTCCCGGCTCGCGTCTGTGATGTCGCCGCCTCCAGCAACGGGCATCGGCAAAGCGCCTCGCTGTTGCTGGAAGGAACGTGTGGGGCGACCTCGGAGGCGCATCCCGTATTGAGGCACGGGCGCGACGGGGAGCCGAGGCGTGTAGTTCGGGTCGAAGAAGGTGTTGAGACCGTGGTCCGGAGGCATCGCAGCTCTCGCGCTCGCGAGGGCGCGTTCGGCTTCGTCGTGCTCAGCGCGCGCCGTGGCCAAGCGGCTCTCGGCGATATTTGCTTCAACTCGGACGTCACGCCGCTCACTTAGTTCGCCTTCGAGCATTCGCTGCAGGCGATCCATGCGTCCCAAGTGGGAGAGCATGGCATCGAACCCTCCCGCCACGGGGAGCATGCCTGCACGCTGGAAGCGGTAGATGGTGCGAACGCGCCGAGCGACTTGGTCGTCGAGCTCCGTGAGGCGTCCCCGAAGCTCCTCGAGCGAACTCTCTTGAGCTTCGACGCTGGTGTTCGCGTCGTGAACACGCGCTTCCGCGGCGGCGGAGCCACTCGCTGGCGGAATGGCCGGCGCCCCGTATTGGGCAAACGCTGGGATTCCGACGAGGGCCAGGACCAGCGCGATGCGAAGTGAACGCTTCATCTTAATTCGTTCCCATGTTCAGACAGCGAGGTAGCGACGAAGGGAAAGCGCGGAACCCAGCGCTCCGACGAGACCCCCGCCCACTACAAGGGCGACGAGCACCCAAGGCGCCAAGAATCGAGCCTGAATGCCCGTAAGCGCCGCGACGCTTCCGTCTACGTGGTGTTGAACAACCAAAAAGGAGATCACCAAGACGATGACCGCTAACACCGCCGCGGCGAGGCCTTGGAAGGTCCCTTCCAGCACAAATGGGCTGCGAACGAATCGGTCGGTGGCCCCGCAGAGCTTCATCACTTCGATCTCTCCGCGGCGTCGCGCGATGGCGAGCCGAATCGTGTTGCCGATGACGGCGAACACGCAGAGGGCGACGAGGAGCGCCAAGATGCCGGCGACGCCGCGCCCTGCAGAGACCAGCGAGTTGAGCCGGTCGAAGAAACCTCGGTAGGTCTCGACATCGCTCACCGCGCGGAACTCGCCAACACGGCTCGCAATGGCGGCACTGCGCTGGACCGGTGTGCCGGCAGCGAGGGCGACCTCAAGGGATGCCGGGAAAGCGTCCGCGGGGAGGCCGGAGAGCTCCGAGGCCATCTGCGCGTCGTTCATGAAGGCAGCTCGCGCGGCTTCGGCGCTGATCAGCTCAACGCCCGACACCTCTGGTAGGCCCTCGAGGACCGTGTGCAGCTGCGTAACGTCCGTCGCGGCCGCTCCGTCGGCGAGGTAGATGCTCATTCGGCCACTCTGTCCCCATCGCTCCGCCATCGCGCCAAGGTTCGCGTCGAAGAGAAGCGCGCCTCCGACACACAGGAACGCGACCGCAAGGCTGCTGATCGCCACAAGATAGAGGCGCATCTCCTCGCGTAAGCCGCGCTTGGCGCGCGCAACAATGGTCTTCCAATCCGTCTCGGTGTTCACGACTCTCCTCCAGCAACCATCTTGAGATTCTCGCGCTCTGCGGCGCCGGGCCAACTCGTCAGACCGCGGCGTGCTTCCATCACGCGGCCGTCATCGAGGGAAATAATGCGGTGGTCACGCTTCGCAATGAGCGAGTGATCGTGCGTGGCGAAGAGCACCGTCGTGCCGGACTCGTTGATCTCTTCGAAGAGCGTCAGGATGTCGATGGCGAGGTGAGGGTCCAGATTGCCCGTGGGCTCGTCGGCGAGGATAAGCGCTGGCTCGGAGACGATGGCGCGGGCCACGGCGACGCGCTGCTGTTCGCCGCCGCTGAGCGTTTCTGTGCGCTCATTCCCGCGTCCAGCGAGACCGACCCGCTCAAGCGCTTCGGCGACGCGGGCGCGAACCAGGCGACGAGGCATCGACAAGATCTCGAGGGCCACGGAGATATTCTCGAAGACGCTCCAGTGAGGGACGACCTTGAAGTCCTGGAAGACGATGCCGAGGTTGCGCCGCAAAAACGGGATCGACGCGGACGTGAGACGCGCGATGTCCTTGCCGCAGAAGAGGATTCGCCCCTCGTCCACCGTGTGTTTGCGATAGACGAGCTGGAGAAGCGTGCTCTTTCCGGCGCCGCTGGGACCGGTGACGAAGGCAAACTCGCCCCGCTCGACGCTCAGGGAGACGTCGCGGAGTGTCGGCTGGTCTTCGCGAAAGTACTTGAAGACACCCTCAAACTCGAGAATCGGTTTCTTCTGCGATTCGGAGAACTCTCCTCGTCCCGCACGAAAAAACGCGAAGGGTCGCACCACTTTTGAGTCGGATTCTTCGTTCGCCATACCCCTGCGAATATCGGAGTGGGTGACGTGGGGTCAAAAAAGGCGCAGCGATGAGACACCGGTCGAGGGTGAGACTCGGGCATAGTCTCCAACATGGGTCGCCGTATGAAACAGCTCATCTGGGTGGGTATCGCCCTCGTCGTCGTCTCCGGCGCCGCTCGTTTCGCTTGGCTGATGATCGACGCGCGACAGATAGAGGCGCGGCGAGAGGCGCTTCGCGAGGAGTTTGCCCTCGCGTCCAACGGTGAGCTCGCGCAACTCGAACGCCTCGTGGGCTTCTCCCGACTCACCAGCCGCGGGTATCCGCAGGTTTCCGACGATGGAGCGCTCGGCTCCCCGACCCATTGGCGGGCGTCGGTTCATCACGGCGCTCGCCAAGCCGCAATGAGCCCTGGAGCCCGCGGAATCGTCGTCGAGACGTCGGACGACGGCCAGAATAGGATGGCCCGCATCCAGTTTGACCTCCCCGATGCCATCCGCGCAGAGCGATGGGACGAGGTTGTTTGGGTGGCCTTTGTATACCGAAGCAGGAGGGAAGGCGAATACGAGTATCTGGGCGAACGCAGCGAGCAAGGCGGTGAGTCCGCGCCCATCGCGGTCGAACGCGTGGACGTTCGGCTTGTCACATGGACAGACGGCCGGCTCGCCGCTCGCGGCACCGTCGGCGCTATTCCGCATGGGAAAATCGTGCGTCATCGACCCTATTTCTTCGACGTCCGCGACGCCACTCTCCTCGCCCTCGTGAACGAAGTCTTCGAAGCATCGATGGAAGCGCCAACGGCGGAGAGCCGAGCCGCATACTCGTGGAACCGCGAGTGCATTGTGGACCGTCTCTCGGATGAGCCAGCCGACACGGCGATGTTGAACGCGCACCAGGACTGTCTGAACGGCGCGACACCTGCATGCCTGGCGGATTGCCATTCCGGCGTCGGCGCGAGCTGCGCGGAGGCCGCATATGCACTCGATCACGCCGAAGACCCAAGCTCTCAGTCTCTCTACGAAGAGGGCTGCATGTACGGATATCTCAACGCGTGCACCAACCATGCAGCGTTCCTCGCGCTTCGCGCGGAGGACGACGCCGCGCAGTCCTGTGCTCGTCGCGTCTTCGAAAACACCTGCCGCGGCGACGACGCTTTCGGTTGCGGTATGCTTGGACAGATGCGGGCGAGCGGTGCGGGGTTCGACGAGGCGGATCCATCCGCCGCATATGAGCTCTTGAAGCGTAGTTGCCGCACGCTTGGCGCCTTCGCCTGTTCTGTCCTTGGGCGATTGGGCGCCGCAGGGGTGCTCGGCGAGGAGGCGGCCTTCGAGTCTCCCGCGGCCCTCGCGCGCGCATGCGAGACCGGTTACTCACGCGCATGCCCGCTGGTCGACGCCGGGAGCACGCGGCCGGACGACAACTAAGGCGCGCTTGTCGTGACCTGAAAGAAGTACTCGCCGACGCTGGAGTCGCCCCAACCGTCCACGACGAAGTGGTGAACGCCCGCATCGAGGAGTTCCTCCAAGCGGCCAGAAGCGCCGTCCCCGCTATCATCGTCGCAACCCAGCTCGTTGCGGTCGCTGCACACCGCGCCATGCCGGTGAATCACCGTGTCGAAATCGCTTCCTGCGCTCGTGACGACGACGCGCTGTCGCTCGGACAGCTCCAGGCGAAACGCGACGTCCGGAGAAGCCGCGGCGGACCCGCAGAGCCTCGTTGAGTAATCTGGGCTCATATCGCGCGTGCTGCCGCGATAGAGGCCCCCTTCCGGCGGTACGACGAACGCGCTCTCGCATGTGTCGTTTCCGCTGACGTCCGTAACAGGCGTTGGCGGCGTAAACGAGAGCGTCAGCTCGTAGTCCAAAGGCGACGGGGATTCGACGATGGCGAAGTACTCGCCCGGCGGTAGGTCGCGCGCCAGCACACGCCCCGGGTTTCCGCTGCTGCAGCGGAGCTGGGCATCCGGGGCGCCGCACTCAGTCCGAAGCGAGAGATACACAAACGCGCCCCCGCCATCGGCGACGATGGTGACGTCGCTTCGCTCGTCGACGGTGAAGCGGTGGACAGCGTCCGGGTAGAACGAACCACACGTGGGGCTCAGGTCGTCCTGCAACCCACGCAGGCTGCCCATCACGGGTGCCGCAGCGCTCAGCTGAAGGGGGTCGTCGCAGGTGTCGCCTGGGGACGGATCGCTGGGCTCCTCGAACTCCACGCTGAGCGTAAACTCCGCTTCGAGGGCGGGGCCCGACTCAACGATGACAAAGTAGGTGCCGGCGGGGACGCGATGAAGCCGCCCGCCCCCTGGATTGCCTCGCATACATCGCCTCGCTTCTCCGCCACACGAGTCCTGAACCTCCACGGCCAAAGCGCCTCCCTCGCGGGAAAGCGCCGACACGAGAACGTCTTGCTCCTCCTCCAGCGTGAACACGTAGCTGAGGTCGACCCAGCCTGCCTCGCCGCAGCCCGTCTCCACGGCATCACTCACATCGATAAGGCTACCGATGAAGGAGCCGCCGGCGCTCACGTCGATGGGGCTTTCGCAACTTTGATTGGTGGGCGCTTCGGTGGCGTCGGAGAAGACGACCTCGACGACGAGCTCGCTCCCGCCGCCCGCCACAACGACAAAGTACTCGCCGGCGTCGAGGGCCCTCGCGCGTACCTGCCCTGGGAAACCGGAGCCGCACTCGAACTCCGAGTCGCTCACGCCGCACGTGGTCCGAAGGCCCAAGAAGGTCAGGCTTGAGCCTGCTGCGCGGACCGTCAGGTCTTGCGGGGTTTCGAGGGTGAAGCTCAAGACAACGTCGCCGCGCCCTGGAGGCGCGCAGGTCAAGGGGTGGTCCGGTGCGGCGCCTTCGCTGCGAACTTCGAACACCCCGCCAAGGCTCACGTCGAGGGCATCATCGCAGGTGTCGTGCATGGGCCGGCCGCACTCCGCTTCGTCGGTTTCTTCGTCGCAGTCGTTGTCAATTCCGTCGGAGCAGATCTCCGCGACGCTTGTAGAGCGGAGCGGGTCTCGGTCATCGCAGTCGGTCCCGCCGGCGCAATTCCAGTCGGCGTCACCGTCTTCGTCAAAGTCGCGCACGCTGTGCTGACAGGTCTTGGACTCCTCGTCGCAGCGGTCGATGGTGCAGACGTCGCGATCGTCACAGCTCTGAAACTGGCCAGGCGCGCAGCCTCCTGCCTCCCGGTCGCATACCTCCACACCGTTGCAGAAGACGTTGTCGTCGCACATCGCGGAATCGTCGCGGTTTCGGCAGAACCCGCCCATGCAGAGGTCCCGCGTGCACGGAATGCCGTCGTCACACACCTCGTCGCTCGTACACGTGCGTGGCCCGCTGTCTTGCCCACCATCGAAGGTGGCATCAGGCCCCGCGTCGCTGCCGGCATCTGTCGCCACGTCGTCGCCGCAAGCCAAGGAGAACGTAAGACACAGAACCATCGCGCGAAACATGAGGCCACTATGGCACAAGCGCGCTGCCTGCCCCACACCCGGCCTTGGCCTGGCGTTATGAGGAAGGTCACGCGCGAGGTCCTCGGAAGGCGTCAAGGTCCTGCCATGAACCCTGCTTCCACCAAGGCCGTCTATTACTCCGCTGGGGGCTCCATCGGAGAGCTCATCCTCAACCGCGGTGACAACCGAAACTCGATGACCCCGGAGCTTCTCGGCGCCTTCAGCGAGGCGTCGGCGCAAGCCGCAGCGGACAAAGAGCTGCGTTGCCTCATCGTCCGGGGAGAGGGCTCCTGTTTCAGCGCCGGCGCCGACTTCAAGTCGAACATCCAAGCGGGCGAAGGGGCGCCCGACGAGCGCTCCTACGCCATGTACCGGCCCTTCCTCTCGCTCCTGGATGTCCAGGTGCCGATCGTCGGGGCACTCAACGGCCACGCCGTCGGAGGCGGCTTTGGGCTCTCCCTCATGTGCGACCTCCGGATCGCGAACAAGGACTCCAAGTACGGCGCGAACTTCACCCGTCTTGGGTTGCACCCAGGTATGGCAATCTCCTACCTCCTCCCTCGCCTAGTTGGGGTAGTACGCGCCAACGAGCTTCTGCTCACCGGTCGTCTTATCAGAGGCCACGAGGCGGCGGCGATGGGCCTCGTGAACGAAGCTGTAGAAGCGGACCAAGTCGTTCCTCGAGCGCGCGCCCTCGCCGAAGAAATCGCATCCGCGGCGCCTCTCGCGATGCGCTCGACGAAGCGAGCCATCTACGACGGTCTCGACTGGAACCCTCGCGCGGCGGCACGTCGAGAAGCGGCGCTTCAGGCACAGAGCGTCGCCACGGACGATGCGAAAGAAGGAATGAAGGCGCTCCTTGAGAAGCGCCCGCCGGTCTTCGTTGGTCGCTAGCGGTTGACGGCTTCGTCCGCATCTCGTTAGAACACGAGGGTGAGTAGTGTCCCCCCACGGCTTCCGTTGCCAGCGGACCAACTTCCCGAGAAAATCCGTCGCTTCGGCGATCCTGCTGCGCCGAAGGGCGCGCGGACCATGGCCGCGAGAGGGCTGGTGCCCATTCAGGGCGCCAACCTCCTCATGCTGCTCACGCAGCTCGCGGCGGACCCGGACTCGGACATCGCGGACGCGGCCCATGCCAGCCTGATGAAGATGCCGCCGGAGGTCATCGTGCCTGCCTGCAAAGCAGAGCTGCACCCTTCCGCCGTCGACTCCCTCGCCAACATCCTCCGGGAAAACGACGACGCCATCGAGGCGCTCGTTCTCAACGCCGGGATGACGGACTACACGCTCGAACGCGTCGCACGCCAAGCCTCGGAGAGCATCGGGGAGCTCATCGCCATCAACCAAGAGCGTCTCCTGGCGGCACCGCAGATCGTCGAAGCGCTCTACAAGAACAAGAACGTCCGCATGTCCACGGCGGACCGCATGGTGGAGCTCTGCGCGCGAAACGGCGTCGAGCTCTCGGCGATTCCGGCGTTCCAAGCGCACGCCGAAGCCATCAAGGGACAGCTCATCCCCGAGCCTTCCGACGAGCCGCTGCCTTCGGACGTCGACTTCAAGCTCGCGGCCACGGAGGTCGCGGACGAAGACGCCTTCGACGTCGACATCGTCGAGAAGACCGAAGAGGTCAAAGACAAGTTCAAGCCGCTCTCCTTCCGCATTCAGCAGATGACCATCGCGGAGAAGATCCGACTGGCGGTTGTTGGCGACGCGGCGGCGCGCGCCATGCTGGTGCGCGACCCCAATCGCCTTGTGTCCCACGCCGCGATCTCGTCGCCTTCGATGACGGAGAACGAAGCGTCGGGCATCGCCAACTCGCGCAACGTCTCCGACGACATCCTTCGCTACATCGGCAACCGCAAGGAGTGGCTGCGCTCGTACGAGATCAAACGCTCCCTCGTCACAAACCCGAAAACGCCCATCGGCATCTCACTACGTTTCTTGGGGCACCTTCGGGCAAACGACCTCAAGATGCTCGCTCGAAGCCGCGGCATTCCGGGGCCCCTCAAGACCGCCGCGCGAAACCGCATGGCGAAGAAAGGCGCCACATGATTCTCCGAAAGCTCTTCGGCGGGAGCCCCGAAGCTCTGCAGAAGAAGGCGACCACGCAGTTCGAGAGCGGCGACTATGGCGGCGCCCTCCTCTCCTATCAAAAGCTCTCGGAGCGGCTCAAAGGCGCCGCCGCCGACGAAGCGCGGGTGCAAGTGTCGCGTTGCAAAGATGAGCTCGCGCGGATTCGCCTCGCCGAAGCGGAGCGACTCGTCGAGCAAGGCGACCTGGACATGGCCCAGGAAGAGCTCGACGGCGCCCTCGAAGTCGTAGTGGGCGATGAAGCTCGTGCTGAGATTCAGGACTTCGTTGACTCGCTTCAGCGCGACGACGCCAAGGAGCGCGCCACCATCGTCGACGTGAGCGACGAAGAACGTTGGGTTCTCATCAGCGGAAACTGGGGGGCAGACCAGAGCGAGGAGCTCGAGGCCCACGGAGAAGACCTTCGCGAGGCCATCCTGACACTTCATCGCGGCGGTTTCAGCAAAGCGCGCGTCGCGCTTGAAGCGATGGTGGAAGAGGCCGATGAGCCCCGATACCTGTGGCTTGAGGTCGCACGCGCGCAGCTCGCCGACGAGGACGCCGCCGCGGGCAAGGTCTCCCTTGAGAACTACCTCGAAGCCACCGACGCCGAAGATGTGGATGAACCGTGGCTCGGCGCGCACATCGCTCTCGCGGGGATCGCCGACGGCGAAGATGACTTCGAAGGAGCGATGGCCCACTTCACCCTCGCCGTTGAAGCCTTCGAGGATGACCCGCGGCCGTACCACGCCATGGGCACATTCCTACGACTCAAGGACTGTCCAAACGAAGCCATCGATGTGCTCGAAACCGCCGCGGAGATCGGCGACGCGGAGCAGCCCGACTGGCGCATCCTCCAGGAGCTTGGCCTCGCCTACCGTGACGCCGAGCGCCACGACGAAGCCATCGGAACCCTTGAAGGCGTCATCGACTTCATGGTCGCGCGACGCGAGATGGACTACCCGCCACCGACCGCGGAGGCGCTCGCGGAACTCCACGAAAAGCACGGCAAGATGCAGCGCGCGGCCGATATGTGGGCGTCGTTGGCGCGCGGCTCAAACCGAAGCAAACACCACGAGTACCACCTCAACGCCGCGCGTGTCCTCGGTGAACTCGGGCTCGACGAGGAAGCGGCTCGCATGCGTAAGCGCGGCGAGGCGCTCAAGCCCGACGCGGCGGGCGAAGCCGGCGAGGAAGAGTAGTCAGCGACGGCTTCTCCGCCGGTTCAACCGCCGCTGAGACTTCCTTTCCTAGAGGAAAAAGTCAGGCATCAGGTCCTGAGTCGGGTCGATGGCGTACTTGCTCAGGTCGCTTTGTCCCATCTTGTCGGTGAGAATGTCTTCGTCGACGAAGAAGTTCCCAGTCACGTCGCGGCTTGGCTGGGTCAGAATCCAGTGGGCGGCGTCGCCCATGATCTCCGCCGTCCGGCTACGTTTCACCATGGTGTCGCCGCCGAGGAGGTTCTGAACCGCCGCCGTCGCGATGGTCGTCTTTGGCCAAAGGGCGTTCGCCGCGATGCCTCGACGCTTGAACTCTTCGGCCCAGCCCAGGACGCACATGCTCATGCCAAACTTCGCCATGGTGTAGGCGACGTGGGGCGCAAACCACCGAGCGTCCATGTTGAGCGGCGGTGAGAGATTCAGAATGTGCGGGTTCTCTGCCTTCTCCAGATGCGGGAGACAGAGCTTGCCGCAGAGGAACGTGCCGCGTGTGTTGACCGAGTGCATCAGGTCGTAGCGCTTCATCTCGACGGTCTTTGTGTCGGTGAGGTTGATGGCGCTGGCGTTGTTGACGAGGATGTCGATGCCGCCGAACTTCTCGACAGCTTTGTCGATGGCGTCCTGAATCTTTCCCTCGTAACGAATGTCCACGACGCACGGAAGCGCGGTGCCGCCGGCCGCTTCAACGGCCTCCGCGGCGGTGTAGATCGTGCCCTCGAGCCTTGGGTGCGGCTCAGCGGTCTTCGCCGCGATGACAATGTTCGCGCCGTCTTTCGCGGCTCGCAGGGCGATGGCCTTGCCGATGCCGCGGCTCGCGCCAGTAATGAAGAGTGTTTTGCCTTTGAGGGTGCTCATGACCCGGTCATAGCGGCGGGTCGCCATTTGGTAAAGGGGTGGGCCCGCAGAGATGAACCACCGGGGCTGGTGCGGCGCGCTCCCATGCCCTAAGCAGGCGAGATGAGCAGCGACACGGTCTACGATCTTGCGGTAATTGGTGGCGGCTCCGGTGGCGTTCGCGCAGCCCGACTCGCGGGACAGCTCGGCAAAAAGGTGTGCATCATCGAGGGCCAGGATCTCGGCGGAACCTGCGTCCACCGAGGCTGCGTCCCCAAGAAGTTCATGGTGTACGCGAGCCGCTTTACCCACGAGTTCGAAGACGCCGCCGCCTACGGCTGGACGCTGGGAGAGGAACCCACGTTCGATTGGTCGACGCTCATCAAGAACAAAGATAAGGAGCTCGCGCGCCTTGGCGGCCTTTACCGAAAGGGGCTCGAAAACGCGGGTGTCGATGTCATCGAAGGCTTCGGCAGCTTCGTCGATGCGAACACAATCGCCGTCGGCGAGCGCACCATCCGCGCGAAGAACATCCTCGTCGCAGTCGGCGGCAAACCGGTTCGCCTCGTCGCCGAGCACACCGAACTCAGCATCAGCTCCGACGAGATTTTTCACCTTGAGGCGTTGCCAAAACGCGTCCTTGTCGTCGGTGGCGGTTACATCGGCATCGAGTTTGCGTGCCTGCTCAACCTCCTCGGAAGCGAAACCCACCTCGTTCATCGTGGGCCCCACCTTCTGCGCGGCTTCGACGAAGAGTGCTCGGAGTTCTTGGCCGAGAGCATGCGCGAAGCCGGCGTCCAGCTGCATCTCAACGACACCGTCACCAGCCTCAGGAAGTGCCCCGAAGGCACCGACGCGGTCCTGGCCTCTGGCGAAGAGATCGTCGTCGACGTGGTTCTCCGCGCGACGGGGCGCCGCCCCAACACCGACCGCCTCAACCTTGAGTCCGCGGGTGTGGAGACCGGTGATTGGGGACAAATCCTCGTCGACGAGAAGTTCCGGACCTCGGCGAAGCACATCTTCGCACTCGGCGACGTCATCACGCGCATGGAGCTGACTCCCGTCGCCATCGCCGAGGCCATCGTCTTCATCGACGAGCTCTTCGGCGCCGGCGAAAAGACCATCGACTACGCCAATATTCCGACGGCGATTTTCTCGACGCCGACGATGTCCACCGTCGGGATCAGCGAAGAAGAAGCGTGGAAGCTCGGGCGGCCGCTCTCGCTCTTCACCTCCTCCTTTCGCCCCATGAAGCAGAGCCTCTCCGGGCGGGCCGGACGCTCCTTCATGAAGCTCATCGTCGACACGGAGAGCGACAAGGTCCTCGGCGCCCACATGGTCGGCGAGCACAGCGGCGAGATCCTTCAGGCCATGGCCGTCGCGATTCGATGCGGCGCCACCAAGAAAGACCTCGACGGCACCATCGGCATTCACCCGACAGCGGCGGAAGAGTTCGTCCAGATGCGCTCCGTGACGAGAAGCTCTCCGCTGTAGCCCGCGAAGATTCGCGATGGTCAGCCGAGCCACAGCACGAGCACGTTTTGCTCATTCCGTCCCCGATTCGAGCAGGAGCTTGACCGCGTTCGAGTGGTCGCTGTCAGAAACCCAAGTGTGGACATCCGCCTATGCGGACCCGAAAGATCCCTGCTCTTGTTTTCGCCGAACCTCGACGAGGCCTCGAATCCTAGAAGCTTCGTATTTCAGTGCTGTCCAATCCGTGATTTGGCGGCGCGCATCTGAAGTTCGTTCGCTGACCCCTCGCGCAACGTCGTCAGGGCGACTGCTCGCGTATTTCCCAGACGCGGACCTCGCCGACGGCGCCGCCGAGACCGAATCACGCGGCTACTTTGACGTACACAACGCACCTCCTTGGGGAACTTGGGTCGGCATGTTCGAAGATCACGACCGCGAGCCTAGTTTTAGTAGCTACGTCGTCGCATGGGTCCCGGAGGCATTCGTGGAACTTGCGTCGCTTGGCGTCGATGCCTGTCCGGAAGCGTGTATCCAGTGGCTCAGCGAAAGCGACACCACCCTCGCCCAGCTTGTGTAGCCAGCTCGCTTGCTCTGTGGGAGCTCTCTTCGTTCACAAGGGTGTGTGTTCCGCATCGCCGAAAAAGAGCCGCAGACCGAGGCTGCCAGAACCGATGAAGTCAGACTGTGCTCCCAAGTCGACGCTCCGATACTCGATGGCCGCGATGGAGGTCGCCAGGGCGAGGTTCAAATCATCGGTGAGTCGATACTCGAGGCCGACGCGCAGGCCAAGGCCACCGCCGGCGCCGGTCACCCCTCGAACGCGAACCAAGCCAAAGAACTCACCACCAATTTCCAACGCCCAACGATCGATGCGCGTCACCATGCTGAGGCGAACACCAAGGCGAACCTCCATGTTCGTCGTGCCTCCTGCGAAGAGGCCGTAGAGCCCAACCCGAAACGCCCGGAGGTCCGCGGAGTAGTCGAGTGTTCCGGTCAGCGCGGGAGTGCTGTCGATATTCTGGACCCCGGCGGCCAATCCGACACTCGAAAGCGCGGCGACGTCCACCTCGTCATCTTCCTCCACCGCGAAGACATCAACTTCTTCCGGCGAAGGCGACGAAGCCGACCTCGCGCGCGATGAGCCCGGAGTGCGGGCCCCCAACACAGCGGAAGCCAGCGCAGCACCATGGCAGCCCGAAAGAGGGAGCACGAATAAGAGTACGGCGCCCGTCCGCATGCGCTGCGTCATAAGGCGGGCCCCGAGGCCTCCCTCAATGCCAGCACCTTCTCGCGAAGCTTGGCAGGAGAGTCGAAGGTAGGCTCCGGCATCCCCATTCGAACGACGACGGGCGAGCGAGAGAAGCGCGGCAGGTGCGTCATCGGGTACCCGCCGGCGTAGCTGAAGAACCCGCCGTAGAGACCGTCGAGACTCGTCGGAACGATGGGCACCGGGGTGCGCTCCACGATGCGCTTGATGCCGTCTTTGAAGACGTCGACGTCGCCGTCGTGGGTGCACTTGCCTTCGGGGAAAATCGCGACGACTTCGCCGTTCTTCAGCGCCGCATCGATGCTCTCGAAGGCCGCCTCAAGGATGTCCGGTCGGTCCCGGTAGCCGGCGATTGGAATCGCCCCGGCGAAGCGGAAGAAGTACTTGAGCAGTGGCAGGTTTGCCATGCGGTGGTCCATCACGAAGCGCATGGGCCGGTTGAGCATCGCGCCGACGACGAAGGCGTCGACGAAGCTCTGGTGGTTGACGGCGACGAGGGCCGCGCCTTCTTCGGGCAGACGCTCCAGACCCGTGGCATCGATTCGGTACATGATTCGGACCGTCTGGCGAATGAGGAGATGCAACACCTCGCGAAGGTTGATGATGAGAGCGAGGCCGCACATCAGCAGGGCGAAGTGGCCGAGATGGGACACCAAAGCGTTGACGGCGAGACCGCCAGAGAGCATCCACGCGGCGTAGCCTGCGCCGACGACCATGAACAGAGCGTTGGCAAAGTTGTTCGCGGCGATGACTCGGGCGCGCTCGTCCTCCTCCGCACCTGACTGCATCGCCGCGTAGAGAGGAACGATGAAGAGGCCGCCGCTGAGTCCCGCCATGAAGAGCGCGACACACGACCAAAGCACGCCTTGTGCCCCGGCGAGTCCGTAGAGGGAGAGTGCGAGACCAAGCGCGCCTACGCCGGTGATGGCGTCACTCAGGTTCCCGAGCCGCGATGACGCCCTCTCCGCGAGGAACGAGCCCACGCCGATGCCGATGCTGAACGTTGTAAGAAAGAGCGCGAGGCCGTTTTCGCCAGCCCCCGCGTCGCGGGCGAGGAGCGGAAGCTGGCCGAGAAGCACCGCACCAACGAGCCAGAACGCGCTCACGCCGGCGATGCTGCGCCGAAGGCTACGAGTGCGCACGGAACGAACCGTGCTCTTGAGGGCCTGCCAGGGACGAACCGCTTCGCGTAGTGGACGCGGCGCTGCACTCGGCGCGTCCGGAATCTTCGCCGCGCTACGAGCACCAAAGAGTGCGACGACGACGATGGTGACGCCGACAAACCAAGGCCCGCCCATCCACGACATTCCGAGCGTTCCGAGGAGCGTTCCGATGACGATGGCGATGAAGGTCGCCGCCTCCACCAAGGCGTTCGCGGCGACGAGGTTCTCCTCGGCGACGTGCTGCGGGAGGAGCGCGTACTTAACCGGGCCAAAGAACGCCGACTGAACCCCCATGCCGAAGAGCGCGACGAAGAGCACCGGAACGGAGCTCAGCGCGAAACCCGCCAAGGCGAGGACCATGATGGCGACCTCGATGACCTTGAGGATCCGGGCGAGTCGCGCCTTGTCCATGGAGTCAGCGATCTCTCCAGCGATGGCGCTGAAGAGAAAGAACGGGACGACGAGAATCGCCGTCGCCAGCTGCACCAACACGTCCAATGGCATCGCGCTTTGGCTCAGGCCGCCGAAGGTGAGCCCGGCGACGAGGGCGCTCTTGAGCAGGTTGTCGTTGAACGCACCCAGGAGCTGAGTCCAGAAGAGCGGGCCAAACGTTCGGCTTCGAAGCAGTTGCAGCATGGCTCCATGCAAAGCGAAGACCGTGCCTGCGGAGATTTCTAGGCATTATTGGGTCAAAACAGCCTCAGCAGCACATTGGACGTACGCGGCATGTACATTCCATGTACATATCGGACATGGCAAAAATGAGCTCCTCTGACCGCGATTTCCTCTCCAAAGTATCCGGCGCGGCCTTCGCCAACCCCTACAGCGACGCGCGGTGGCAACTCGACGCCGAGCTCACGAAGCTCCCGGCGGACGCTGAGGACATCGTCGAACGCCTCATTCACCGAGTCACGGAGACGTTGGACCGCTGCCCCCTCGTGAGTGAACTGCACGGCGAAGACGCGGAGCACGTTCGTTACGCCGCGTACTTTGAGGCGTTCCACCTAAGCGCGGATGACTTCGACGACCTCATCCGGCGCCAAGCCAAGACAGACAAAGCGCTGCCTTTCCCAAAGCACGCCTCCTTGGTTCGGCTCCTCGCGAAACGCGGCATCCCAACAGGGGAGCACGCGAGCGCGCTGACACTCTTCTACCAGCTGAGGCGTGCGTACTTTTTTCTCTCGGAGTACCTCGTCGGCGAGTCCGCCCCGATGCGCCAGTTCAAGGAGCGCCTCTGGTCTCAGCTCTTCGGGCACAACACGCTGCGTTTCTACCGCCATCTCGAGGGCCGAATGCAGGACTTTAGCGTTCTCCTCGTCGGCGACACGGGCACCGGCAAGAGCGCGGCGGCGGCGGCGCTTGGACGCTCCGGTCTCATCCCGTGGACCGGCGCGGGCTTCGCCGAGAGCTTCGCGCAGCTCTTCGTCCCGCTGAACCTGAGCGAGCTGCCTGGCCCGCTCCTTGAGAGTGCGCTTTTTGGCCACATCAAGGGCGCCTTTACCGGCGCCGTCTCCTCACGCCCCGGCGCTCTGTCTCGTTCGAGCGCCCACGGCGTCGTCTTCCTCGACGAGATCGGAGAGGTCGACGTCCCGGCACAGATCAAGTTGCTTCGGGTTCTCCAGGAACGCGTGTTCACGCCACTTGGGGCGAACGCGGAAGAACGTTTCGAAGGACGCGTCATCGCCGCCACCCATCAACCCATCGATGAGCTACGCCGCTCCTCGCGTCTGCGAAACGACTTCTATTACCGCCTGTGCTCGGATGTGGTGAACGTCCCTCCTCTGTGCGATCGACTTCGCGCCGATGGCGGAGAGATGGAGCGCCTCGCCAAGAGCATTCTGGAGCGCACCGTGGGCGACGGCGCTGCAAGTCTCATCGATGAGGTGCTCAGCGCCATCGCACGCGACATCCCCGCTGGATACGAGTGGCCTGGAAACGTTCGAGAAGTTCAGCAGTGTATCCGCCGGGTCTTATTGACGGGCCGCTGTGCCGTGGATCCGATCTACCAGAGCGAAAGCCCGGACTTCTGGACTGGGGCAAAGCGTCTCGACCTCGACCTCGACACCCTCACCCGGGAGTACACGAACGCGGTCTACCAGCAAGAGAAGAGCTACGAGGGCGCGGCTCGACTCTTGGGGATCGACCGAAGAACCGTCAAGAAACACGTCGACTCCGTACTTGACTAAAACAGTGCAAATAAAACAGCGCAGCGGATGCCCATAACAAGGCATTTGTCGCCCCCCATTGCTTAAGTCGACCAACTGCATCAAGTTAAGGGCATGCAAGCCGCCGCAACGTCCATCGACCTCTCGGAGGCCGAAGTCCATGACGAAGCGTTGCGGGACGCGAGCGCGGAGGAGGTCGTCGAGTGGGCCGCAGGGCACTTCTCCGAAGGTCTCGTCATGAGCTCCAGCTTCGGCGCTCACTCCGCCGTGATGCTCCACCTCGTCAGTCGAATCGCTCCGCAGACCCCTGTGATCTTCGTCGACACGGGCTACCTCTTCCCGGAGACCTACCGCTTCGCCGAAACCCTACGCGCGCGCTTCAAGCTCAACCTCCACGTGACAACTCCCCTCATGAGCGCCGCGCGGCGCGAAGCGCTCTTCGGGGAAGAATGGGAGCAGGGAGACGAAGGCGTCACCGAGTACCTTCGGGTGCACAAAGTCGAGCCGATGCAGCGCGCACTCGATGAACTAAACGCCGTCGCCTGGATGGCGGGGCTCCGCGGTGGCCAGAGCGAACATCGTGCTTCGCTACCTCGCGTCGGAGTCCAGAACGGACGCATCAAGATTCACCCCATCCTTCCGTGGGGCGACGACGAGGTGACGCGCTACATGAGCGAGCACTCGCTGCCGCTTCACCCCCTCGTTGCGGAAGGCTACCGCTCCATCGGGGACGTGCACTCCACGTTGCCCACGAGCGATGATATGGATCCGCGGGACGGCCGTATCCTGGGTAAGAAGAAGGAATGCGGTCTCCATCTGCCGCTCAGCGAGGACGTCAGCCGAAGCCTCAAGTCTTCGGGGCTCTAGAGCGCACGCGCCCTAGAGCGGTGCTCACATTGCCGGCACACGCTGGACTTCTGCAGGACGATGCGGTCTTCTAGAAGCAGTCCGGAGCGACCTCCTCATTCATCATGCAACGAATCTCGCTAACAGAAGACGGCGACCGAGTTTACGTCGAACTCCGCGGCCCGCTTGATGAGAGCTGCGCCGTCGAGCTCTACGAGCTGCTTGAGTCCTGGCTGAAGCAAGCCCGGCACCCAAGAATCACCATCGACCTGGACGCCATCGGAGCATCGACGCTCTTGGGTCGAGCGAAGCTCATCGAGATGCAAGAGCTCATCAAAGAGGCCGGCGGCCGAACCGCCTGGGTGAGCGGCCGACCTCGCTTTCGGGGACTCGCCCTGGTTGTCTGTCACGCCGCCGGCGATTCCGGCGCGAAGGTGGTGAGCAAAGCCCAGCAAGCCCCGGCTTGGCTTGATGGCGAAGGTCAGCGAATCGAGGACGCCCCGCTCCCCGTCGACCGGTCCATGGCGCTCGTGCGAGCACGACGGAAGGGAGAGTCGTGAGCAAGAAGCCTCTTAGTTTTGTGGAGCGAGTCTTTCTCAAGGCCGTCAACCCTGTCTTTGGCCGCGTGCAAGGATGGCGTCAGGACGCCATCAACGAAGAGTTCGTCCGTACCTACGGCGTCCGCGGCTTCGTCAAGTTTGGAAAAACCATTGGCGACACCATCGCGTTTCTCGCGGACAAATATGGCGAAGCCGAAGCGCACCACCTCGTTGGTTTTGCGGGCATGATGAACGGGTGTCGCTGGTGTGGTGTGGGACATACGCTCACGGCCAACCTGCTCATTTTCCAAGACGGCGAGGCGCTCTTTCCCATCGACGAGAGAGAGCTACCAGAACTCCAGCTCCTCGACGACGACGCGATCCTCGAGGTGTTTCGAGAGCGCCTTCACGCCACGCCTTGGGCGAGCCTTGTTTCGTTGCTCGAACGCATCAAGCAGCTCCGTGGCGGCGAAGAGCGCACCGACTCCGACGATGATGTCTACTTGGGACTCGCCCTCGACCTGTGGGACTGGACGAACGAGTGTACCATCGAGACCGGCTTCGACATCAAAGCCGAGGACGTCCCGACGCTCGCGCTCCTGAACAGGGATAAGGCGCTCCACGTACGATACCGCGCTGCCCGGGACGCCACATGAGCACTCCACGTCAGCAGGCTACTCTCGGAACGGGGTGAGGTTCAGGCCACCGGCGTACGCGTAACTCACGAAGGAATCGAAGCCGTACACGACCACTCCCACCGGTTCCGTGGCGACGAGGGTATGAACCCCATCGTTCTGCTCACCGTCGAGGACGCCACCTTCGCAGCCCTCTTCTTCTTCAGGGCAGTTTGCAATGTCGGGGAACGAAAGCTGGCACCGATAGATCACTTCGCGCGGTGGGGGGTCACCCGGCAGCCGCACAATGCCGTCAGCAGGGGAAGTCGTGCAGCGACGCGGGTCAGGCGGCTCTCCGTCTAGAAGCAGGTTCGCGCTCGCGTCCGCCGTGATGATGACGAAGTCGAAGGCGTAGCGGTTTGGCGTGAGGAACACGTAGTCCCGGCGGTACTGCTCCCGTGGCGGGACTGTGACGATGGCCGGGTCACCGCCGGGGTATTGCCGAGGAATGCCCAGAGCGTTCTGGCTTGGCAACACCTGCAGAACCGCAAGAGGCCGACCGCCTAGCGCGGTCATGGTGAAGTCTTGGTCCGCACGTAGAATGATGGACTCGCCCAGCTGCAGGGTGAAGCGGTCATCCGGCGGCGGGAGCGTCGTTGTGACCGTCGTCTCGCCAAGCGAAATCGCCTGAACGCGTACCCACTCCGGCTCGTTGACCTCGGCTACGCTGTCACGGATGGGGTCTCGGAAGGCGTTGTTGAGGGCCACCGTCCGGGGCGGCATTCGCGCGATGATGAAACGAGATCCCAGGGTCGAATTCGCAAAGAGCTGGTCTTCGAGGTGGTCCGCACAACACTGACGCGTGGCGTAGGTGTCAAAACGCGGCGCGTCGGAGGCCTCACCGCCAATGAACACGGACACCTCTTGGGAGGCGCTCACTTGTGTTCCCGTAAAGTCGTTGTTGAGCCCGTCCGTCTCGAGGTTGAGCACATCGAACTCGCCGAGGGTCACGGTGTACTCATCGCCGGAGAACATCAGCGAATCACTCCCCGGTCGCCACACGCGACCCGCACGTGTTCCGAGCGTCACGGAAACTTCGGTATTCTCGCCGGTGCCAACCACCGTCAAGAACGCGCGCAAGTCTTCGTCATCGACGCGCGTGTTGAAGTCGATGTCGGCGCACGCTGGGTCCAGGGGGTCACAGTCCGCGTCCGCAATCGTCTGCGGCCACCCGACCACTGTGTAGTTCCGGCCCACCGCTGTGCTCGGCAAGAGAAGCGACGCGTCGTTGGAGAAGACGTTCACGTTGTCGAGGGGGTTGAACTGATAGGCGATGATGGGGAGCGTTGAACGTACCCGGTACGCCTGCGAGGAGAGCGCGGAATGAGTCCCGTCGTTGCGCCCGGTTGAGTCCTCGGACACGCGGCAGAAACAGGGAGGTCGCCCTCCACCGCACACACAGACCTCGCTGCCCGGGCAAAGAAGCTCTTCGTCACACTCCTGATTGGAGCTGGAGCCGTCGACTTCGCGTCTCGGCAAGTTGAACGTCCAGAGGTCGCCCGGAAGAAGAGTCTCACGGTCGATTTCGCGGACCGTGGGCTCATCTTCAAAGCTTGAGTCGTTGACTTCCACCCACACTTCGGTGGCGAGATTGGAAGGGTTGCTCACGACGATGGCGTACTGCTGGGATGACGCGTCGTCGCCGGACGCGAGAGCCGCGTTGTCGAGGTCCACGCCATAAAACTCGCAGCCCTCGTAGCTCCGGTCTTGAGCCGCCGCCTCGCAAAGGGTCACGCACGCGCCGGCACGGCAGACGTTGCCCTCACTCGGCAGACACGACTCTTGGACCTCGAACCCGTCACCTTCGGCGTTGCAGATGATGACGTCCTGGTCACGGCAGCTGATCTCGTTGGGCACGCAGAGTCGACAGCCGAGGCCAGCCACACAGAGCTGGGTCGGGTCGTTCGTCGCGCAGTCTTCCGTCTCACGACGAAGAAACTCTCCATCGGGGACGCACGTAAGATGCTCGGTGCCGCGACAGAGCTGGGAGTCGATGTTGATGCACCGAAAGAAGCTTGCGTCTTCGGCTGGCCCCCCATCTTCGTTCGGCCGAACCGGGCCGTCGTCGTCGCCGCATGCGGCGGTGAACAGGAAGGCGCAGCACAACGCACTGAGCGTTAGAAAGCGGCGCAAGGGGCGAGGCTGATTCTGGTTCATTGGCGGGCGGTGTGGGTATCGACGGACCAAGCGTTCCAGCTGCTTCTGCGCAGGTCGCGGTAGGTCATCTCGTCAAAGTCAAAACCAGGGATTCGAACGGCATAGATGAACCAGCTGATAAGGCCGTCCTCGATGTCCTCGAGGTCGAGTCCAGGGATGTCGGCGAGGTTCGGGATGGGCGCGCTCGTTTGGTCGCCGCGGACGAAGTAGCGCCAAGCGGGATTGTTGTTCGAGTCGACGAATCCGATGAAGTAGTAATCCGGCTCGGTGCCGCCTTCGCTCTCCCAGCGGAGAATCCTGTCGTCCGGGATGCGCTCCCCAAAGGCCGGCGCTGTCGGCACGGCGATGGGCGGGAACCCGCGGACAACCACCTCCGAGTCGACGTCACGAATGCCGGCGAGCCGCGCGACGGTGACGGGGTCGCTGCCGAAGCTGCCCGTGACCCAGCCCGCTTCAACGCGGTAGCGACCGTCGGAGAGCGCGCCCTGAATCGCAGGCTGCGCGTAAAAACGGAAAGGTTGGTCCTTGGTCACCGCCGTCGCCACGTCCAGGCTCTCGCCGAAGACTCGCCGCACGATGACGCCCTCGCCGCCGAGGTCGACATCGGCGCTCACTTCAAAGCGATTTGGGCCAAGAACAGTGGGCTCCGGGAGGTCTTCGAGGCGAACGTCCAAGTAGTGATCAAGGGGGATATTCATGACCATATCCGCTCCGTCGATCTCTTCACCTGGCCCGGCCAGAATGTTTCGGGCGATACCCATCACGTAGGGCACGAACTCCCGCGTGCGGCGGTTTTCGAGACCAGCCAAGCTGTAGACGGCGAAGGCAGCGGGCCGAACGAAGATGCGGTACGGATAGCCACGTCGGCCCGGAGAGGATTCGACGATTCGCTGAATCGATCCACCCGTCGAGGGGTCGGGGTTGGTGCAACTTGGGCTGGTACCAGCGCACGGCTGCGTCGCGTAGACGTATGCGACGCGTGTCCAGTCCGAATTTCTTGGCTCAGGGACGTTGTCCCACGGGTTCGGGTTTACGACCTCAAACTCGATGCCGGCGGTCCAGATCAGCTCGCCGCTGACGAAAGCACCCGAACGCCCAGCTCCAGCGCCGCCGCCGCTCCCGGGGTCTCCGCAGCGAAGATCCAGCCACGGCGTCAGAAAGATCGACACGTTCTGCGCATCGAAAGCCACCCAGCTCGTTGTCTCGTAACAGAACTTCGCGGCGTGCACGACTTGCTGTCCGAAGAGGTCGTCGCCGGAGAACGTGATCTGGCCGAGGATATTGGTGAGCCCTTGGTGCTCCTCCGCCTGGTCGCCGACGAACACAAAGGCGTCTGGGACTGGGAGGCCCGTGGCGGCGTCAAAGACACTCACGTTTAGGGTGCCCTCGAGGGGCCCACCCGCGAGACCGCCAAAGGTGGGGTCTGAGGCGTCGTAGAACTCGAAGGCATCTTCGAGGACGATGGGCTCAAGCGCTGGGTCGCGCTCAGACGGCATGTACGTCACGTCGACGTAGCCGGGTGCCGATGCCGGGGTCTCGCAGCGAAGAGTGCTCGTAGAGACGATCTCCAGGTCCGTGCACGGGCGGCGTCCGAAGAGCACCACGTCTCCTTCGGCGAACTCCGTCGCCATTCCCGTGATGGTCACGCGAGTACCGCCGCTGACACTTCCACGGGAGGGATCCAGGGCAAGGGCGTTGTACGTGTAACCATCCGCGAGCGTGACGGCGCTGCCATCGGCGAGGGTGACGACGACGTCGGCGGGTCCCGGTTCGCCCGCCGGCATCGCCAGGATCAGAGCGCGATTCTGGTCGACGACATCGAGGTCCGGCGCGTCGACGAGGCGGCCGCCGATCTCGATGGTCATGCCATCTTCGAAGCCGCCACCGCGAACGAGGACTTCGTTGCCACCGAGAAACGGACCGTTGCCCGGAGCGAGTCGAGTCAGCGCCAGGTCGTTGCCGCCGATGCCACCGTCGGGAAACCCGACGTCCGGGTTTCCTTGAGGCCCCGTGTCCTCTTGCCGAGGTGCCGGGGGCTCACTCAAGAGCGGCGGAATGCATGCCGTGGAAAACAGGAGAGCGCCCACTACAAACGCCCCAAACAGCGCGTTCGCCGTTTGAAACTCAGGTCGTTGATTCTTCCCGCTCGCTCTCGTCATTCCACTCTTTCTACGCTTCAAGTCTCAAAGCGGATCGGTAGGCAAGTTGGTCGCAGGCCTTCCCTGAGTATCCGGGGCCCAGAGGCAGTGTCAACCCCGGCCGGACAGGGCGAGGGAAGGCGGAAAGCGCACATCTCTTGCATCCAGCGTCACCAATGCGATGGTGTCGCCACGCCGCTTCTTTCCCGCCGCGCGCCCTACCCTTGTGAAGCTCTATCGCATCGTCCTCAGCGACCTCCATCTGGTCACCGGCTCTCGGCCTGGAAAGCTCGACCCCTTCGAGGACTTCTTCCACGACGAGCGTTTCGAAGAGCTCCTCGCCCACTATGGGGAGGACCCGGACGCTGAGGTGGAGATCATCCTCAACGGCGACATCTTCGACCTCCTCAAGGTACGGATTCAGGGGAAATGGCCCATCGAGGTAACCGACGAGGTCGCTACTGAGAAGCTGCGTATGTGCCTGGATGGGCATCCTGTCTTTGTTCGTGCGCTCAAACGCTTTCTGGACAACCCCCGACATCGGGTCACGTACCTCCCGGGCAACCATGACCTCGATATGTGGTTCACCGGTCCCCAGGACCTGCTCCGGCGCTACATCGCCCCCGGCGACGCCGGCGAGCGTGTTCATTTCGTCACCAATGGGGACACGTACTACCTGCCGGAGGGCATTCAGGTTCGTCACGGGCACCAGTTCGAGCGGATCCACCGCGTCGACTACGCCGACATGACCGTCAAAAAGCCCGATGGCCGTGTGCTCCTCAAGTTTCCTTGGGGGAGCTTGTGGATCATGGAGGTCATGAACCCGCTCAAGGAGCACCGGTCGCACATCGATCGCATCCAGCCTTTGGGACGTTTCATGTGGGCCTCGTTCTTTCTCGACCCGGGCTTTGTCTTCCGCTTCTTCTACCACTCGACTTGGTACTTCTTGAAGCACCGCGTGTTTCACCTTCAGGCTTGGCTTGATCGAATCCGCTCGATTCCGAGGCTCGTGCGCGAGGAGCTCTTCGAGCTGACGGACGGCTACGACGAGCAAGCGATTCGTGCACTCAACCGAATGCGCGGCGCCCACACGCTCATCGTCGGTCACTCCCACGGTCCACGCTTCATTCAGCTTCCCAACGGCAAGACCCTCGTCAACACCGGCACGTGGGTCAAAATGATCAACCTCGACCTCAAATACCTCGGGCAAGACAGCGGCCTGACCTACGCCCTCATCGACTACGACGACGTGGGCAAACCGCGGACGCGCTTGATGCGCTGGCTTGGGCAGAGCGCGCCCTGCGAGATGGTTCCTCATGCGGACTAGCCTCGTCGGCGTCGCACTTATCCTGGTGCCTGTCTTTTTGACACCGACGGCGACAGCTCAGCCCACAGCCCTGCATCTGGAACTCCTCGCGCCCGAGGTGATCCGGCCGGGTGACCGGGTCTCGTTGCGCCTTGTTGTCACCCCCGCCGGCGAGGAGGCCATGCTCATCACGCCGACCTCCGAAGGCGCCGCCGTCGTCGTCGCGCGGGGACGGCTACAACGGCGTGACGGGGCCGTCGACGGCGATAGCCTCGTCGTCCAGGTCCCCATCATCGCCCAACACGCGGGGCACGCCCTCGTCCGTGTTCACGTAGAGACCTACGCCTGCGAAGGCGAGCGTTGCCGCGCCATCGAAGCGGACACAAGCGTCGCCCTCGACGTTGTCCGCGCTCCCTAGCCGCTTTCGTTTCTCGACGTCAGGCACTAGGCTCGAATGGGTGAGATGTCTTTCGTGGCTCCTGCTCTTGGCGGCTTGCACGCCTTCCTCAAACCTCGACCTGGCCGTCGACCTTCTATCCGACCTGCAGCCCGGTCTCGAGGTGGACCGCTTCGAGCTGCGCATGAACGACGTGTCTGTTTTCGATGGACTGCCGTCTGGCTCTCTCAGCGAGGGAGCACGGGCCGTCGACCTCGAGGTGGAGGCGGGCGACCACATCATCGCAGGGCGTGCGTTCTTCAACGGTGCGATGGTCGCCGAGCGCCGGGTGCTCGTGCAGGTGCGGGAGGACCAAGCGCTCACCGTCGTGCTCACACGAAACTGCCGCGATGTTGAATGCGACGAAGCTGGCACGACGTGCGCTAACGCGATGTGCGTCGATCCGCAGTGCTCACCGGAAACTCCTCAGTTTTGCGCATCGTCGCAGTGCGAAGTAGCGACGGACTGTGACCCCGCTGGCGAGTGTGGCCGTGTTGAGTGCAGGCTTGGCGCGTGTCTCGTCATCGACGACGGTCGTTGCGGGCCAGGACTCTACTGCGCTGGTGACGACGATTGTGTCGTCATCCCCAGCGACGCAGGCGTTGCTGATAGCGGAGTTCTTGACGCGGGGGTCACCGACGCGGGGAACGACGCTGGGATCACCGATGCGGGGAACGACTCCGGCCCTGCCGACGGGGGAGCCTCGGACATCCCAGTTCTTACAGATACGGGCCCCGACGTCACCACTCCTGCGTGTGAAGGGTTCTGGGGGGAGCTGCCCGTCGGAAGTGTCGCCGTCGTCGGAGCCGATATTGGGGGCACCTCAAACCTCTCCGTCACGCCCGCCAGCGCCCTACTCGCGCCGACGCTGAGCATTGATCTCTGGGTTCGCTTCATCGAACCGTTGGACGAAATGGGTATCATGGGCAGTGCCTTTGGGACGGAAGGCGGGTTCACCGTCCTCATCTCAAGAACGAAGGAGGGCGACGGCTTGCTCACGTACCTCATCGAAGAGACACCCTTCTCATTTGAAGCGACGGGGCTCCTGGATGGCTGCTGGCACCACATCGCGCTGGTCCGCGACCTCCCCGCCGGGCGACTGTCCTATGCGCAAGACGGCAATATGCAAACGTTGAGCGTGGCGCCTCGAAGCGCGCCACTGATGGCCGGCGAATCGGGTCTATTTGTCGGTCGAACGACCCAGGGCGACGACCCGAGGGCGCATATCGCCCTCCACCACCTGCGCTTTTGGAACACCGCCCTTAGCGAGAATGAGCTTCGCGTTCTACGCGCCGTTCAAGCCGGAACTCTCGACCCCCGATTGATCGATTCGATACCGATGCAGATGACCACGCCACGAGACGGCGTTCAGTTCTTGGATTCCCGCGGTACGCTTGAAGCGTTCCTGGGTTGGTACAGCACGCCAGTGGGCAACGCCGCTGGCGTCATGATGACTCTCGGCGAACTAGATACCTACGCAGCCGGCTTCTAAGGCCTAAGCCGCAAGTTGCACGCGAATTGGCTCCTGCAGGCCCGTGTTCGCCGCGAAGTTCGCCAGTCGAGAAGCGAGCGCGGCCGTGATCTCCGTTCCCGCCTTCATCACAATCTGCCCTGTGCTCGTGAGAATATCCTCACAGACGCTCATGCCGGGGCGCAGGTCGGCGGCGCGAACGGCACGTAGCTGCTGGTCGTGTCCCCCCGGCTCCACTCCGAGAGCCCTGCCAACATGCGTTCCGTAGTTCGCACAGAGTATCTTCACCGCATCACGCCAGGTCGTACCGCTGACCACCTTGGCTGCGAGAACGCTGCAAAGATCCATAAGCGCCTGGGGCTCGTCGAGGGTCTTAGGAATCGCCGGTTGGCAGTTGGCGATGAAGTCCGCCACCCGTTCAAAGCGCGGAATATGTCGAACCATCTCCGCCGCCACCGCGGGAACTCGTTTGACCATCTCATCCTCGGTCTCTGACAGTGTCTGGCCCGCGACGTGGCGCTCCACGACGTCCGTGGGAAGGGAGATCTCTCCAAGGCCGCGCAGGAGCGCGGCGGTTTTCAGCGCCCACAGCGTCTCGCCGGCGACCGGCGTCGTGGCGGCGACGCGCGTGAGAATGACCCGGGCGAGCTTGTTGCGCCGAGCGCTCGCGGGACACGCCACGGCCAACACTTCGGCGAGGGTTTCGACGGCGCCGGTCACCGTCGTCTGAAGCAACTCGAGTTCTGCATCGCGGGCGCGTTTGAGCACCATGGCGTCTTCGACGGCTTCGAGGAGGTCGTCGCAGGAGCACGGCTTTTTGAGAAAGCGAAAGATGCCGCCCTCGTTCACCGCACGCAGCGCCGACTCGGTGTCGGCCTGACCCGTGAGGAGAATTCGCATCACCGTGGGGTACTCGTTTCGAACCTGGGCGAGGAGCTGCGCGCCGTCCATTTGCGGCATGCGCATGTCCGAAACGATCACGTCGATGGGGTTTTCCGACAGCAGGTCGAGAGCGGCCCGTCCGCCCTCCGCGGTGAAGACATCGTGGTCGAACTCAAGGTTACGCCGGATACCCTCGAGAACACGAGGTTCGTCGTCTACACATAGAATCGCCACCATCAGACTGCCCCCGCCAACAACACCTCTCGGGCGCGGGCGATGACCGCTTGGTCCTCATCGCTCAGGTCCGAATCATCTGTTTCGTTGTGGACCGCCCGGTCCGCGGCGAAAATCGCGCGTCCTAGTTCACTGCGTTCCGCGAAGGGGTGGTGATGCTGTTCCACGGCCAGCGCGATATCGTCACCAATGTTCCAAAGTCGGAGTAGGTGCCCCCCGAGAGCTCCATGGCCAAACCCAAGCGACGCATGCTCCAAGTGAGAGTTTGCTAAGCCCTCGCTGTGCGCTCGCTCCGCTTGTTCCGGGAAATACGCAGCCATCAGCAGAACGCCGACGTCGTGGAGCAAGCCCGCAAGCAGCGCCGCCGGCTGCAACTCTCTGGGCACAAGCTGCGCCGCGAGCATGCCCACCTCCTGGGAGTGCGCGTGCATGTTCTCAAGGTTGAGCCATATCGGGACCTCGAACCTTTCATAGGTTTCGACGGCGAGAACCAGCGCGAGGACGGTCTTTGAACCGAGCCTTCGCACCGCTTCCTGAACCGATGAGACCGCGCGACCTCGCGCGTAAAAAGACGTATTCGCGACATGAAGCAGCTTTGTGGCGATGGCCATTTCGCCGGCGATTACCGTCGCGACGTCGTCCAAGCCATCGCCCTTGTCCAGCATCGCCACAACCCGGGCGTGCGTCTCCGGACGGCTGGGGAGCGCGCCGACGTTTCCAACGGCTTTCGCGAGGGCTTGCTCGGATGCGTTGCGCCGGAGTTCGTCGCAACGTGAGAGCACGCGCATCAGCTCATCGGGCTTGCACGGCTTGCTGAGAAACTCGTGCACGCGCGCCATCGCCTCGCGAGCCGCGTCCTCCGTGGTGTGCCCCGAGAGCACAACACGCACGGTCCCCGGTGCGAGGTCCTGAGCCGCAGCGAGCACCGCCAGCCCATCGACGGTGGGCATACACATGTCCGTCACCAGGACATCGAAGAAAGACTCTCCCAGGTGGCGAATTGCGCACTCGCCACCCACCGCGAACTCGAACTCCCAGTCGTCCGGGGCATCGAAGAGCAAGTTCTCGAGCGCTTCAAGAATCCGGGGCTCATCATCGCAGAAGAGTACACGCATCTACGCCGCCTTTGCTTGGACCAGAGGAATCATGATCTCGAAGGAAGTGCCCTTCCCGGGCGCCGACTCAATCTCGATGCTGCCCGCATGGTCACGAATGATCGTGTGGGCGATGGCGAGACCTTGGCCGGTCCCCTTGCCCACGCCCTTCGTCGTAAAAAATGGGTCGAAGGCGCGCTTTCGAACATCCGCCGGCATGCCACAGCCGTTGTCACCGATGGATACCATCACAGCGCCGCTCTCCTCGCACTGTCGCGTCTGAATGCGAATGACGCCTCCCCCCTCGGGCTTCGCGTCGGCAATGGCGTGGGACGCGTTGACGATGATGTTGAGAAAGACCTGACCGAGTTCGCTTCCGTGAGCAGGCACCAGAGGGAGTGCGCTCGCAAACTCACGCTGCACTTCAGCGACGTACTTCCATTCGTTCTTCGATACGGTGAGCGTCGTCTCGAGAAGAGAGTTGAGGTCCGTCGGTTCAAACTCGACGCTCCCCGGATGGGAGAACGCCTTCATGGCGGCCACGATTCGGCTAACCGCGTCGACCCCTTCGACGGTCTGTTCCAGGGAGCGCGGGATTCGCTCTTGGAGAAACTGAGTCTTGGCTTTGCGAACCGCCGCGGCCATCTCCTCGTTCGTCTCCGCCGCTTTCACCACGACCTCAAGGAGACCCGAGAGCTTGCCAAAGCCCTTCTGCAGGAACTGCACGTTGTCCCCGATGTACTGCATCGGAGTGTTTATTTCGTGTGCCACGCCCGCAGCGAGTTGACCTACCGCTTCGAGCTTCTGAGCATTGAGAAGCTGGGCTTGAGTAAGGCCAAGCTCGTGCACCGCTATTTCGAGCGCTTCCGTGCGCAACGCGACGAGTGACTGCAATGCAGCGTTTTGATCGAAGAGCACAAAGGACCCGTGGGGCACTTCGCCGGCCTGTCTCGCTTCGGCGACTTCGACGAGAGCGTCGACTGTGCGTTTGAGGGCGTCACGCTCTCGCTCAAGAGCCTTGTAGCTCTCTTCATCCACCTGACTCATCGCTCACTCCTCAGCGCTAACCCCACGAAGGTCTGGTTGACGTGAACACCGCGCAGCTGCTCGCCATAGGTCGAAAAACCGACGACCTTCTGCGAAGCCATGAACCCACCGACCTCATCGGCGAGCCCCAGCGCTTCGAGTTCCAGGCGCCGCAGAATGCAGTCGCAACCGATGACAACATCGGGTTCGCCCAGGCTCGTCGCGCACTCGTCGAAGGAAGTCTGAAGGGACTCCATGACCCGTGATGGCTCCGCGAGACGTAGAACCAGACCCTTTTCGACCGCACAAAAGAAGCGCATCCCGCCACCGGGTTCGAGCTTCTGAATACTGCGGATGTAGTGTTCGTCACGAATCTGAAGCATCACGGGGTGCCTTGAAAACGTCTCCGGCCCTAGCTCCCCAATCGGAACGCCAACAATCTCCGCGTAGACCTCCGCAGCGGGTCGCCCGTTGATCTCGGTGACGAGTCGCTCGTCCGGACTGGCGGCGGTGATAACCATGCGCGTTTCCGTCGGACGGTGATGGCTTATCGAGAGCAGCTCGAACGGAACAGGCAGCGTGACGATGATGAGAACCGCGGTGTTGGTCCGGAAGCGTCCGTCGACCAACACATGTGTCTGGTCAAACTCCAGGTCGTCCCCAGCCGAACCGCCAATGATAGGAATCGTTGGGACAGCCGCCTGCAAGGACGCAGCAAGCTCCTCTTCCGCCATCGACAATCCGTCGGCCATCAGAAAGCCGAACGTGTGGTGGTCCGTTGCGGAGTCGGCGCGAAAGTCCACGACGGACTCCGTCAAGTGCTTCATGTTGTCGTAGATTTTATCGAGGGGCTCGATGAGGAAGTGACAAACCTCTAACGTTCCGTGAAACGCAATGGCGGTCATGCCGCGGGGCTGGTAACCGAGGCGACTGAGCAAGCCCGACGAGGTACACCCGACGACCACCGTGCCTGGAAATGCGAGCTCCAAAATCGGCCCCAGCTCATTCAGGTCGTAGGTGGGCGAGACAAAAATGAGCAACAGGTCTGGGTGCGTGAGGACACGTTCTGCGATCTCCCGAACCGCCACCGAGCTGTCAGTCTGCGTGGTGGAGGCGGAGCAAACCTGGAACGGTACTTCACCGTCTCCGGCACGAGGAGTTCGGGTTGGGGCAACGGTGAGCATGCACCTTAGGAACGGCACTTCTCACGGTTTCTGAAACCAACTTATGGGAAGACGATGCGCATTCTCTCCACGGCTGGACTGAAACACCAATACGAGACGAAAAGACGGGCCGTTGGCACGATCTGGAAGGTGCGCGTGCAACCTCACGGGGGTCTCAACGGGCGCAGCCGAAACCAGCCCATCTTGGTGAAGCGCGGTATGTCCGCTAGTATGCTCACGTGAGACGACTGTGGCTTCTTGTGTTCCTCGCCGGCTGCGCATCCTCCGACCACGAGCTCGCCGTGGAGGTGCTTTCCGACCTGCAACCGGGCGTTGAAGTGGATCGCATCGAAGTACGACTCGACGACTTATCGGTCTTCGATGGTCTTCCCGCTCGACCGCTCACCGAAGGCGCACGCGTCGCTGACCTTGAAGTCAGCGCCGGGGACCACGTCATCGCCGGTCGCGCATTCTTCAATGGTGAGTTGATCGCCGAGCGTCGCGTACTCGTTCAGGTCCGCGAAGACCAAGGGCTCACCGTGGCGCTTACACGAAACTGTCGCGATGTGCGGTGCGCGGAAGCGGGGACGACGTGTTCAAATGCCGTGTGTGTCGACCCTCAATGCTCGCCCGAGACGCCTCAGTTTTGTGAAGCCGCCGTTCAATGCGAACGAAGCACGGACTGCGACCCCGCCGGAGTGTGCGGAAACGTCGAATGCCTGCGCGGCAGCTGCCTGACCATCGACGATGGCCGGTGCGGGTCGGGGTTCTTCTGCGCAGGTGACGAAGGTTGCGTCGTGGCGCCCTTCGTTGTCGACGCAGGAATGTCCGACGCGTCCATGGGAATGGACGCTCGGCCGGAACCGGACGCTGGACCGGTCCCTCGAACCTGTCCGGAGCCCTGGGGAGCGCTTCCCGTCAGCTCAGCGGCGGTCGTCGGAGACGGGCGGGGTGGCGACTCCACGACGACGATCTCCGTCACCCCCGCCGACGCACTCCTCGCGCCTACGCTGACCATCGAGATGTGGGTACGCTTCATCGAGCCGGTGAGCACGATGTTTCTCATGGGGAGTTCGACCCGCGAAGACGGCGGGTTCTCCATCCGCCCATCTGTGACGCCGACGGGTGACGCCCGAATCATGTACACCATGGACGGCTCTGGTTTCTTGTTCCAAGCGCCAGGCCTCACGGACGGCTGCTGGCATCACATCGCGCTGGTCCGCGACCTGGCCGCTGGAATCATCTTCTACATTCAGGACGGCAACCGCGAATTCCTGACCCTGACACCACGCGCCACGCCCCTCATGCCAGGCGAAGCGGGCCTTTTCGTCGGTCGGAACACCTTTGGCGACACGCCGCGCGCCCACGTCGCAATCCATCACCTTCGCTTTTGGAACACCGCCTTGAGTGATAGCGAACTGGACACCCTGCGCACCACGCAAGCTCCGCCTTCGGACCCGAGGTTGATCGACGAAATTCCGATGCAAACTGCGACCCCCTCTGGCGGCGTCGACCGCCTCGATTCTCGTGGCACCCTCGAAACGTTCTTCGGTTGGTACGCAGATGGCTTTCGTGGAAATGCCCCTGGCACGCTCATGACTCTCGATGAACTGGACGTCCACGCCGCCAGGTTCTGAGCGGGCAGGCGCCTTGGTGATGTAGAGAAGGGTACGATAGACTGGCCGTTGTGAATCGCCTCTGGCCACTTTTGTTCCTCGTGGCCTGTGGCCCCTCCAACTACGAGCTGGCGGTCGAGGTGGTCTCGGACCTTCATCCAGGGATCGAGTTGGATCGCATCGAGGTGCGCCTAGACGACGCCCTCGTGTTCGAAGGCATCCCGGAACGCCCCTTGGAGCTTGGTGCCCGCATCGCTGATCTGCAGGTCAGTGCGGGCGACCACATCGTCGAGGGGCGCGCGCTGTTGTCGGGGCAAGTAGTCACTGAGAGACGTGTTCTGATTCAAGTGCGGCAGGACCAGGCCCTCACTCTCCCACTCACACGAAACTGCCGCGGAGTACGCTGTGGTGACACCAACACGACGTGCGCGAACGCGACCTGCGTCGACGCGCAGTGCTCTCCAGAGACACCTCAGTTCTGCGCGAGCGCCCAATGCACATCGGCCGCGTCGTGCGAAGCAGCGGGCAGCTGCGGCGCCACAGAGTGCCGCGGCGGCAGCTGCCTTCTCGTCGACGATGGGCGCTGCGGCGCAGGCTTCTTGTGCACGGGCGACAGTGTGTGTGTCGAGGCGCCTTCGCTTCTCGACGCTGGGTCCCCCGACGCTAGCGCTGGGTCCGACGCTGCAGTACCGGATGCCGGCGTTCCCGACGCGCTTGATGCGGGCCCCCGCATCTGCACCGAGTCGTGGGGAGAGCTCCCCGTCACCTCCGCGGCCGTCTTGGGCGGCCCCACGATGGAGGACGCCAACCTATCGGTGAGTCCCGCGAGCGTTCTTCATGCTCCCACCCTGACGATAGAGATGTGGGTCCGGATCCTTGCGCCGCGGACCATGTACCTCATGGGGAACGAGACCGGATCCGGCGGGCTCTCCATCCGCGTGTCCAATCCCGCCGGCAGAAGTCAGCTGACCTACGGTCTGGAGAACTACGGATATGGCTTCAACGCCCCATCCCTCAACGACGGCTGCTGGCACCACATCGCGTTGGTGCGCAACTATCCCGCGGGGACGATTTCTTTGTACGCGGACGGTGCCAGTCTAGCGAACGCCATCGACATCCGCGAAACGCCGGTCGTCGAAGGCGAAGCAGGGCTCTACGTCGGCCGCGACTCCTCGAGCCGCTTGCCCAGCGCCGACTTTGCCATCCACCACCTCCGCTTTTGGAATACGGCGCTGAGCGACGCGGACCTCCAGGCGCTTCAAAGCGCCTCGCCTGCGCCGGGAGACCCACGCCTCATCGCCGAGATACCGATGCAATCCACGCGCTCCGAAGGCGGCATCGACTATCTCGACGCCGAAGGCTCCGTGAGCGCGTTCTTGGGGTCCTGGGAAGAACCCATCGGCGCGGGTCCGGCGGTGCTCATGACCTTGGAGCAACTCGACGCGTACGCCGAGACTTTCTAGCGCGACGCATCCGCAGAGTGCGTGGGGTCTCAAGTTTGCTCCCCCAGGGTTCGGTGTCCGTCCTCGCACCATTGCGAGAAATCGTTCCCTGAACGCTCCACTTCTACTACAACGGAGCCCGCATGGATGATGACCCAAAGCCGCCGCCAAGCTGGGCTTCTTTCATGTCGCCGGAACAGTTCGCGCTCTTCGACGAAACCCTGCAGGGCGTGGTCAGCGAACTTGAGCACGAGTGGGACGAGCGCATCGCGACCCACCTTGAAGCTGGCTACGTCATGGTCGACGCCACGCACTACGGGCTCCGAAACATGGCCCAGTCATGCCTGCACCACGGCAAACCTCAAGAGTGGGCCCGCGTCATCCGCGACCTCTTCGACCGAGCGAAGGCGACGGAATTGAGCACCGCTCAGTTCCGTGACTACTCCACCCACGCGCCGCACCTGAAGCTTCGTCTCTACGCCCGCTCCGACATTCCTCCGGCGCAGCGAGAGCGCTTTGTGATGCGCCCCGCATCCTACACGGAGAACGACGCCGGGCAGCTCAACGAAGACCCAGAGGACCTCCTCGCGATCCTCGTGATCGACACGGAAAAGGCCGTCGTCAGTGTTGAGAACGCCTGGGCCGAGGCCTGGAAGAAAGAGCCGAACGAGCTCTTCACGTTGGCCCTCGCGAACATCGCACGGGAAGACACGCCCACCGTCGACGACTTTCACGCAGGTGAAGGCGTCAAGGTTCGAAGTCTCCTCTCCCAAAGCTTCTTTATTGCGAGCCACGCTTTGCATCTGAGTCGATTCGTCGACCCGAGCGAGTACGGCCTTATCGTCGCCCTTCCCCATCGGCATGTAATTCTCATCCACCGAATCGTCGATCATCACGTCGTGGACGCGATGGAGATCATGGCGCCCATCGCAATAGGCATGCACGCGGAGGGCCCGGGCTCCATCTCTGACCAGCTCTTCTGGTGGCGAGATGGCCGCCTCCTGCGCCTCCCCTCATCCACGGACGAAAGCGGCCAGCGCAAACTGCAACTCCCTGCGGCGTTTGTGTCCGGGGTCCTCTCCACCCTCATGCAAGAGACATGAATCTGTGAACCTGATTAACCCGCTCGATCCCGCCGAAAGCGTCCTCCTCCTCGTCGACATTCAAGAGCGCTTGCTTGGCGCGATGAGCGATGCCGCCGCGACGCGTGTTGTCAGGGTGGCCGAAACGCTCCTCATCGGTGCCGCCGCCCTCGAGGTGCCCGTGGTCATCAGCGAACAGTACCCAAAAGGGCTCGGCCCAACGGCGCCGTCCTTGCTGGCTCATTTCGACGGGCGCGCCGTCGCCAAGACTGTGTTTGATGCGTCCGAGGTGCCCGAGATTCAGAGCGCCCTCCAAGGCCGAAGACAGGTCATCGTCGCAGGCATGGAGGCCCACATCTGCGTTCATCAGACCGTGCGAGGTTTGAAGGCCCAGGGGTTCGAGGTCACCGTCGCGAGCGACGCGACCTGCTCCCGATCCGACGAGCACCAACGACTGGCCGAAGGCCTTTGGCGGGAGAGCGGAGCCAGCGTCAGCTGCGGCGAGGCCGTTCTTTTCGATTGGCTTGGGAAAGCCGGCGGCGACGCGTTCAAGATCATCAGCAAAGCGATTCGTTAGCCCGCCGCGTGGGACAACCGGCCCAACCTGGCCCGTTTGTTGCGTTGCATTATCCGCGAACCCCCGACGAAAGAGACTGGGCGTCTATCCTCGCCTTTGCACTCCTTTACCCACTTGGCCTCGCTGACAAAAAGTCACCCTCATGACAGAACTTTCAACCACCGTTGTCATTGTTGACGACGAAGACTCCAACCTCGTCTCACTCCGCAAGATCTTCCTCAAGGAAGGCATGCGTCCTCTGACGGCGTCGAACGCCCAAGAAGCGTTGGAGCTCTGCCGAGCACATCAAGTCCACGTCGTCCTCACAGACCTGATGATGCCAGGGATGACCGGGATGGATCTCATGCGCGCCCTCGCGACCGTCGCCCCGGATGCCGAGGTCGTCTTGATGACGGCCCACGGAACCATCGAGACGGCCGTCGAGGCGATGCGTGGAGGCGCGTATGACTTCGTCGAGAAGCCGCTGCGACGCCTCCAAATCGTCAAGTCGGTTCGAAAAGCCGCCGAACGGCACCGCCTCATCGCCGAGAACAAGACCCTCAAGAAGGAGCTATCGGCGCTTCGTAGCAACACCCGTGACCGGAGCATCGTTGGCTCTTCTTCTGCGCTTCGAAGCGCCATGGAGATCGCGGACCAAGCCGCGCCGTCCACGGCGACGGTGCTTGTCCTCGGCGAGAGCGGCACGGGCAAAGAGCTCTTCGCGCGGCACATTCACGAGCGCAGTGGACGCTCTGGTCCTTTCACCGCTGTGAACCTTGCGGCGCTGCCCGAGACCATCGTCGAGTCGGAGCTCTTCGGCCACGAACGGGGCTCCTTCACCGGCGCCGTCAACAAGCGCGAGGGCCGCATCGCCCAGGCTGCGAACGGCACGCTCTTCCTTGATGAGATTGGAGAACTCTCCCCGGCGGTGCAGGTCAAACTCCTTCGTGTTCTTCAAGAAGGCGAATACGAACCCCTCGGCGGAAAGACCCAGCAGGCGAGCTTTCGTCTCATCGCCGCGACGAATCGCGACCTCCAAGCCGCGGTGCAGGCCGGCGAGTTCCGCGAAGATCTGTACTACCGACTGCATGTCATCGCGGTGACGAGCCCGCCGCTCCGGGACCGACGCGGCGATGTGCCGCTCCTCGCCGACCACTTCGTTGCGCATTATTGCGCCAAGAACAGCAAGAGCCCAATGGCCATCGATCGCGAGGCTCTCGAAAAGCTCACCGCCCATGACTGGCCGGGAAATGTGCGTGAGCTGGAGAACGCCATCGAACGCGCCGTCGTCCTCGCGAAAGGAGACTCCATCACTCTGCGTGACCTCCCGATCTCCGTCGCGGAGGCGGAGCCCACCAGCGACACCCTCAGCTTTGAGCTCGGGACGCCGCTTGCGGAGATCGAGCGCAACGCCATTCGTCGGACCCTGGAACACACACGCGGCGACAAGCAGCTGGCGGCTCAGCTCCTCGGAATCAGCGCCCGCACCATCTACCGAAAAGTTGGGCCAGACGACAACTGAGCGCGCGACTGAACGGCTTGCGCCAGCCCTTTCCTCGGAGAACGCTCCCGAGCGTGCTCGACAAACTCCAAGAGGCCGTCCGCTCCCGAGGGTTTGCCTTTGCCACGGGCGATGAGTTTCGTCCGCTCGTCGACGCCGGCGCTGCCGTCTCCCAGGCGGAGCGAGCTGCCTTCGCCCGGAGCTGGGCGACGATGCCCCCGGACCCCTACTTAGCTCGCAAAGGAATGGCGCGACGCCGGCGCCACGCGGTGTTCGAAGCCGAGGGCTCCGAGGTTCGCCCCATGCCGCCGCGGCCGCATTATCAAACCATCGACTACAACCCGCTCCAGGGCGGGTTTCCACGCCACCTCGCAGCCATCGACGCGGAGGTCATTCAATCCCCCGCGCTCCGGCAGCTGATCGCCTTCGGTTCCGACTTCTTCGCCAGCGTTCGCCGCCGGCCTACCCGTTGGGACATCGAAGCCCATCAGTTCCGCATCGAGGCGAGCGATGGCGGAGAAGGACTCCCGACGCCCGAAGGTCGGCACCGCGATGGTGTCGACTTCGTGCTGGTCGTGCTCATGCAACGCGTGAACCTCAAGAGCGGCACAACGAGCACCCACAGCGACGACGGGGAAGAGCTCGGCGCCTTCACGCTCACCACCCCTTACGACGTCGCCCTCGTCGACGATCGCCGAGTGCTCCACGGAGTCACGCCGGTTTCCCGCCTAGACCCCAAGAACCCTGGATTTCGTGACGTTCTCGTCCTGACCTACCGTCAGCCGGCTCCCGCCACGGACGTGGCTCCAAAAACCTAGGCAAAAACAACGATTCAGCCACAAGCGAAGTGACAACTTGTCAGCCGCCCTCCCACCAAGTGGAGACCCCTTGCCAAGGTGGCGTATTCGGCCTCGGCGTGGCTCTGGCCACCTTCCCGCCATCTGTCCAAAATCCCTACAATTCAGGCAGAAATCGGCTGGTCTTGCCGGATCAGACCGAGTAGGCACGGGCATTGCTCTAACAAGGATTGGAGACGCTCTTGGGTACCGCTCGGCAAAAACGTTTGATGGTTTTGGTTCTGCTAGTCACGCTAGCGTCCGTCGCCTTCTTTTTGGCCCAAGGCACGACCAACCTCGTCGCCGCGAGCTTCCTGGAGGTCGACCGTAGCGTGACCACCGCTTCGAACGGTCCTCGGGCCGTCGCGCCGCGGCAAACGCAGGACGACACTCAGATCCTCCGGCGGAACATCTTCGACGGCGTTCCACTGGACCAGGAGCCCGTTGTCGAAGGCGAAGAAGTCGCTGTGGAAGAAGGAGGCGAGCCCGAGGTCATCGACCCCAGCGGCCCACAGCCGCCCTGCGACGGAAGCATGCGCCTCGTCGCCGCCGTCGCCCACCCCGTCAACCAAGCGTGGTCCGTCGCCGCCATCGTCGGCGCCGCCGGCAAAGCGCTCATGTACCGGCCTGGTCAGTCCGTCGACAGCCGCGAGGTCGTGGAAGTCCGGCACCACAGCGTCGTGATGCGCCAAAGCGGTTCCCTGTGTCAGATCTCGATGTTCGCGGAAGAAGAAGCCGGCGCAGCTCCCCCAAGGCCCACCGTCGCCGTCACGCCTACGGCTCCCACCCGGCCGACCCGACCTTCTCGTGAAGGCCCCGTCAGCAGCGACGCCATGGAGTCCGGCATCACTCGCGTCAGCGACACGAACTTCAACATCCAGCGCAGCCTCGTCGATACGGTTTTGGAGAACCAGCAGGCGCTCCTCAGCGCCGCGCGAATCATCCCCCACGAGGAGAACGGCCGCACCGTCGGCGTCAAGATGTACGGAATCCGGCGCAACAGCCTCCTAGGCCGCCTCGGCGTTCAGAACGGCGACATGCTTCGTACCATCAACGGCTACGACATGAGCAGCCCCGATAGCGCCCTTGAGGCTTACACGCGCCTTCGCACGGCGGACCATCTCACGCTGAACGTCGTCCGGCGCGGCCAGCCCACGACCCTTGACTACAACATCCAATAGACCCTTTTCGTCCTCTGAACGCAGATTTCCGAATAGCTCCTCTTCCTAGCGTCATCCAATGAAACTCCGCACCGCGCTCCCTATTCTCTCCGCTTCCGCAAGCGTCATGGTCCTTTGTCTAGGCGTCGCCTTTGGCACCGCCCGCGCCCAGGAAGCCTCTCCCGGCTACGGTCAGGCGCGCGGTTCAGCGGGCACGATGAACCAGCTGAGCATGCGTCCATCGCCCATGGCCGTCATCGGCGCTCCGCTGCTAGGCGGCTCTCGTGGTGCTCAGGAAGCAGAAGAGCCGGCACGCACACCGGCGCCCGAGTTCGAGACGGGCACGGACTACCAGCCTGTTTCCCCGCGAACCCGCGTCACGTTCAATCTCGAAGACGCCGACCTTCCCGACTTGGTCCGCCTCATCTCGACGATCACCGGCAAGCGCTTCATCCTTCCCGGCAAGCTGCGAAGCATCAAGGCCACCGTCTACGCGCCGACGAAGGTGAGCGTCGCCGAGGCCTACAACGCGTTCCTCTCCATCTTGGACGTGAACGGAATGACCGTCGTTCCATCGGGCCGCTACCTGAAGATCCAGGACAGCGCCAACATCGAAAACCAGCCGATTCCCCTCTACACCGGCGGCTCCCCGACGCCCGTCGCCGACCGTTTCATCACGCGTCTGCATCAGCTGACGAACCTCTCGGCTGAAGACGCCGCGACATTGCTTGGGCGCTTCAAGTCCTCCGCCGGCAGCGTCACGGCCTACGCGCCGAGCAACACGCTCATCATCACCGACACGGGCCGGCAGATCCGCCGCATGCTTCGCCTCTTGGAGAACATCGATCTTCCGCGAACCGGCGAGCAGATTTGGATCGAGCCGATTCACTACGCCGACGCCGCCGACATCGCGTCTCGCCTCCAAGAGATCTTCCCCTCGTCCGGCACCAGCGCCACGCCTATGGCCGCCGCGATGGAATCCGCTGCAGCCCGTCGTGCGCGCACCCGCGCCGCGGCCATGATGACAGCAGCGGCGACGGCCTCGGGGCCCGCGACCGTCGGAGCACGTCGCGGAGAATCCCGCATCACGAACATCATCGCCGATGAGCGGACCAACTCCCTCATCGTGCTCGCTACGGAGCGCGCCTACATGCGCATCGTCGAGATGATTCGTCATCTGGACATCCCCCTTGAGGGCGAGGGTCGAATCCACGTCCACTACGTGCAAAACGGTGACGCCTCGGAAGTCGCCACGACTCTTCAGGCCCTCCTCGGTGGAGGCGGAAGCACGCCTGCGGCGATGGGAATGACCACCGCGATGCGCTCCGCCGCCGCCGCCGCCGGTGGCCTCCCGGATCTCTTCGATGGCCAAATCGCCGTGACGACCCACGAACCGACGAACGCGTTGGTCATCACGTCTTCGCTCCACGACTACGCGGCGCTTCGGCGTGTTATCGAACGCCTGGACCGCCCGCGGCGTCAGGTCTTCATCGAAGCCGTCGTCATGGAGCTCTCGGTCAATCGCTCTTCGTCGCTCGGACTCAACTTCCACGGCGGCGTACCAAACTTGGCCGGCGACGGCAGCCTCTCGGTCCTCGGACGCGGCGCTGGCACTTCCCTCGGCTTCCCCGCCTCGGCGGAACTCGAAGGCCTCGCGCTGGGTGTCCGCGGCCCGGACATCGAAGGCTTCGAGCTGCCCGGACTCGGACGTATCCCAAGCTTCGGCGTGGCTTTGAACGCCATCGCCGAGAGCGGTGACGCCAACGTGCTCTCCACGCCTCACATCATCGCGATGGACAACGTCCAGGCGGAGATCAACGTCGGTCAGAACATCCCGCTTCAGACCAACGGCATCCCCGGCGGGCTCGGCGGCCTTGCCGGACTCGCAGGCGGCGCAGCCGGCGGGGCCCAGGGTGGACTCGCCGGACTGGCAGGACTTGCCGGCGGACTTGGCGGCGTCGGTGGCGGTCAACGACAGGACGTTGGCACCATCATCCGTGTCACCCCGCACATCAACGAGCACGATGAGATTCGCCTCGAGATCGAAGAAGAGATCTCGGAGCTCGGCGCCACCACTGGCGAGCTCGGCGTCGCCACCATCAATCGCCGAACGGCGAAGACGGAGGTCATGGTCCGCGATCAGCAGACCGTCGTCATCGGCGGCCTCGTTCGCGAGTCCATCACCCAGAACGAAACCAAGATTCCGATTCTTGGTGATATTCCGCTCCTTGGTGCGCTCTTCCGCTCGCAGTCCGAGACGCGCCAGAAGAACAACCTTCTGCTCTTCCTGACGCCCTACATCATCCGCGACATGCGCGATATGCGCGCCATCTACGAACGCAAGATGCGCGAGCGCCAAGAGTTCCTCGACCGCTACTTCGTATTCGGAGACGCGGACTACGAACCTCCCGTGGACTACAGCCGCACCCGTGGACTCGTGGCTGAGATCATCAACGAGCTCGCGGAGATTCAAGAGGAAGAGGCCCTTGAAGCTGCCCTCGCCGCCGAGCCGCCTCCCGAGCACGTTCCGCGCACCCCAATCGGCACCTACGAGGGCGACGACGAAGGAGGCAGCGGTGACATCATCATCGGACCCGAGGAGGAAGCACCGATTCCGATCTCACCGACGATTACGCCCACGCCTGTTCTAAACCAGGCAACCGGACAGCAGTAAAGGACCGCCGTGAATCAATACGTCGCCGAAGTCCTCAAACGCCACCAGGCCATGGACGCCGAAGAGCTCGATGCCGCCGTCGCCAAAGCCGACGATGGTGGGTTTGAGCTCGTCGACGTGCTCCGTGCCACGGACGCCATCGAAGAGACCGTACTGGTCAAAGCCCTGGCCGCCGAGATGGGCATGGAGTTCGTCGAGAAGATCGACTCCGACGCCACCCCCGACGACGTCGTCGAGGCGGTGCCCATCAATTTCGCACGGCAGCACCATATCGTGCCCATCGGCGAACGAGACGACGAGATCATCGTCGCCGTCAGCAACCCTCTCGACCCCTTCCCCCTCGACGACCTCCGCGCTCTCCTTGGCCGCCCCATCGACGCCGTGGCATCGACGCGCGAGTCCATCGACGACGCCATCAATCGCGTCTACGAGCGCAAAGAGGAAGCCTCCCTCGCCGAAGCCAAAGAAGGCGCGGACGAGGTCGAAGAGCTCCAAGACATCATCGACCAGACGGATGAAGCGCCCGTCATCAAATGGGTCAACGACCTCTTCTACAAGGCCGTCAACGAGCGCGTGTCCGACATTCACATCGAGCCCACAGACGAGAAAGTCATCGTTCGTTTCCGCATCGCTGGCCGCCTCGTCAAAAGGAAGGAAGCGCACAAGGGCAACCTCTCGAGCATCGTCGCCCGCGTGAAGATCGAAGC
>JBGCFM010000064.1:0-26221 GCA_045106895.1 Polyangiales bacterium
CTACTGGGTGCAGGCGGGAGGCGGATCCGCGCCGGCCATCACCAAGATGTCGCGCTCACTCGTCATCGTTGTGCCGTCGGCGCCGACAAGCGTCGCTCGCACGCGCAAAAGCTCGCCGACGAGGCAATCGACTCCGTCGAGCATCGCGGGCCAGCCCAGGTAGTTTCGAAAACCCGCGCTGTTCTCTGGGTCAAAGTTCGGCTGAAGCTCCACGCGCTGCACGGTTCCGGCGCCGTCTGCGCGCTCCGTTTCGATGATGACTATGTCGCCGTCCTCGACGGCGTTGCCGCGAACGGCGACCCACACGTGCCACCCGCCTTGGGCCCCGCGGATCAGGTCGACGGGCTCTCCGTCACCAAGCTCTTCAAAGCGCCACGTCCCTGTCCCCACCTCGAAGAGAGGTTCTCCCACCGGTGGCTCCACGGTGGAGCAGCCGGCGAGGCCAAGAATCATCAAGGGGAGGAAGACGCGCATCTCGAAGGCTCAGGCGTTTCGGCGACGGCGAAGGGCCACGAGTCCAACGAGGCCAAGGAGCATCGCGAGGGAGCCGGCCCCCTGGCTCGCGCCGACCGTCGACACGCTGCATACGCCGCCTGCGAAGAGGCCGCTGCCGAAGTTGCGCGGGTGGGAGCGGTTGTTCTCGTTGATCGTCGAGATAATCTGCGCGCTGTTGTCCGTGACGATCTCACCCTCGCCGGTGGTTCCGACGCGGCGGGAAGTTCGCATGGCTGGGAGTGTGTCGATGTCCGCGAGGGGCCAGTTCGTCGACTCGCCGCGAACCGTCACGCCGTTGTCGAACTCGACGCGCCAAGTGGCGTCCTGCTGCATGACGCCGCGGGAGCACTCGATGGTGCGCGTTGCTGTGTGCAGGTTGCTGACTTCCTGCTCGAGCTCGGCGTTGAAGTCGAAGACCGGGTCCATCGTCATCTCGTCAGGGGACATCGTCGTGAAGAAGCGCGTCACCGTTCGATTGCCGGCGAAGAGCGCGGCGGTCTCAAGAACCGGGTCGACGACCTCGGCCTGAACACGGCCAATGAAGGACTCGCTGTTGAAAGCGGAGAGATCGTACTCCCCAGAAAAAACATAGTTGATGGGGTTTGCGTTCCAGTCTTCTTCGCTGACCGCGGCAGGCTTGGCCACCTCGGCGAGAATGACGTCCGAGAAGCCGTCCCACCCCTGGAAGAGGCCGGCGCTCTGTCGAACGAGCTCGAAGCGTGTGAGCTCCTGAATGCTCTCCCACTGGGTCGCGACGAACTCGGGGTAGATCGTGTCTTCAAACACGGCGGAGTCACCAACGAACTCGGTGACGAAGCCCTGACCGCCGGCCTCGTTGGCAGCTTGCGTGACGACGTCGCCGTAGTTGCTGTTGGGCTGGAGCCAGTTGATGGCGGCTTCGTTGAGCTCAAGGTCAAGGTAGTTGGCTGGAATCGCGCGGGACTCGCCGACGACGAAGACCATGATGCCCATGTCGTCGGTGGCCGCCGCAGCGGTGGGCCGAAGCGGGATCGAAGGAAGACCTTCGCCAAAGTTCAGAACAACAGGGCGAATCGCGCCGGCGTCTCGGCCCTTGGTCAGGCGGAAAGCGAGGAGGTTCATCCCCGACTCAAGGTAAGGGACGAGGCGGTCTCGGCCGAGCTCGCTGACGTCGTACTCATTCTCCTGGAGCCACTGCGTGGCGACGAGGGCCACGTCGGACGCCGACGGGTCGACGGAGATGATGACGAAGTCGTAAGGGCCGACGCTTCCGGAGTTCACGACCTCAACGCCGGGGTCCATGGGGGAAGGTGGGCCGTTGGTGCTGGAGTCTGCTTCCGAGGCGGTGCCGCGGAGAAAGCCCCCACCCCCATCGTCGCAGTCGCCTTCGACGACCGTCGTGAGCGTGTACTGCGGGTTGCTCGCGTTCTGCGCGGCGGCCAAAGCGGCGTTCGACGAAACCGAGATGTCCGGGCTGCCAACGACGGGAAGCATCCAGGAGAAGCTCTCCGAAGGGCCGGAGTACTGGATCTGAATCACGGCGGTGGTGCTGCCATCCGCGTTCTGCGAGAAGATGATGCGCTCCGCGGCCTGGTTCACCGGCTGGGAGTTGTTGCAGAAGAAGCCACCACATGCGTGAGCCGTCGGCGCGTAGGCGCCTGCAGAGACCAAGGCGAGGGCAGCGGGAAGAAGCTGACGGAGATTCATGCGGGGAGGAATAGCAAAGCACATGCCAGCCCTGATCTGACTTAAAGCCTAAGATTGGGCAGTCTTCGCCACTGAACGCTGGCACAAGCCGGCGCAAAGACCCGCGAAACGCTCCTCTGTGTCGCGATCCTCAAGAGCTTCTGACTCTCGACAAAAGGAGAACAACCGAGAGTAAGAATCACGTCGCTCAGCGACGCGAGCAAAGCGCCGAGCCAAGGTGGGGAACCGAGACCCCAGCGAAAATATCGATCGGCTAGAGGAGCGACCAGCGGGCGGCTAGGAGAGCGACCAGCAGCGGCAAAAAGGATCAGAAAGGCGGGCGTTTCGTCTGTTTTTCCGTACCATATGGCTTGGCACGATCTCTGTAGTAGATCGGCGCCTGGTGACTGAAGGGACACCTCACAAATCATGAATGCTACCGCCCGCTCTTTTCTTTTGTTCTCGCTTATGGCCCTCGGTTGTACGACCACCACGGTTGGACCCGACGACGACATCATCCCGAACCCCGACCTTGATGACGCCACCCTAGAGATCGTGGGATCCGACCGAATCAGTGTCTCCACCAACTCAGAGACAAATCTTCGCGTCCGCTACCTGGACCAAGACGGCGACCCCGTCGATGGCGCCGTGAACTTCACCATCGATGGCACCGACGGCGGCGCAACTCTCAGCGGCCGCAACATCGACACGGACGACGAAGGCATCGCGACCATCAGCCTTCGTACGCGCGACCTCGCTCAGTTCCGCGTTGTCGCCGCTGCTGCAGCCGCGGACCCCGTCGAGTTCATGATCAACGTCACCGAGGGCGAGATCGTTACGCTCCTCGTCACTCCCGAGTACAGCGGGATGCGCGCCATCGCCGACGTCTACACGGGCGTCTTCTCGAACTACACCTGCGGTGAGTTCGCTTCCCTTGTTCCGACCCCGCAGGAAGTCCAGAGCGGTCGCCTCGGCGAGACCCGCGAGTTCTCCGGAATCGACACCGCTTCCCCCATCGCCGTCTACTCCCTTGGCTACAACAGCCGAGACTTCGTCGCGACCTTCCGCTGCGTTGATGTCGACTTCGACGCTGGCAACGAGGTCGCCTTTGAGATGGCCGACGTCACCGACCTTCAGGGCGGCGTCTTTGACATGACCGAGACCTTCGACGTCACCGACGGTTTCCCACCTGCCGTCAACTTCATCCTCGACGCCATGAGCGGCCTGACCACAGACCCAGCCAACTGGCTCATCGACCTGGCCATCGAGTCCGACCTTCTTCCAGGCGTCATCAACGAGCTCCTCGACGGAAGCCGCATCGTCGTCGCGGGCTACATCAACGACGCCATCGCGAGCATCAACCGCCCTGACTACGTCGATGACATCCTCGAGGCCGGCGCGGAGCTCGACCGAGTCTTCACGGAGCTGACCATCGCAGGCACGCTTAGCATCTCCGAGGCCAACGAGTTCGGCGAGGGCATCGCTGTTCACCGACTTCGTGAGCTCCGCGTCCCCGTGGGCGAAGAGACCATCACGCGCCCCCTTCGCGACCAGCGCGTCGACGATGTAGGCGTCGTCTTCGCCGACGGCATGCAGATCATCGACGAGCACACCTTCATGGTGAGCCTCGGCGAGGTCATGGGCATCGTCATCAACGACATCATCCTTCCCCGCCTCCCCGGCTCCCCCAACAGCATGAGCGAGCTCCTTGGCCAGCTCATCAACTGTGAAGGCCTCGGCGACGCGAGCTTCATCCCCGAGGACACCTCGGACAGCATCCGACGCGGACTTGAGACCCTCTGTGAGGCTGGCATCAACCTGGCCGGAAGCCGCATCGACGACCAGCTCGAGGAGCTCCTCGACTGGGACACGCTTACGCTCGCCGGCGAAGGCATGACCATGGACGACGACCAGGACTACCGAGCGGACGAGTTCGAAGGAACCGCGAACGCTTCGTGGGCCGGCGGTCCCGGTGGCACGCTCGACTTCGAGGGTGAGCTTCGCGGCGTGCGCGAGGGCGAGCAGCTCGAGCGCGAAGTGGACCGTGTGAAGGCGAAGTTCGACGAAGCTTCCTGAACCTGTTCTGAACGAAATGAGCCCACGCTTCGGCGTGGGCTTTTTTGTGTCATGGGCAAAGAGACTCAACGCGAAAAGCGTGTGAGGTGTCCGCATACATCGTGCGATGCTGTCACACACGTCCAATAGTTGGACGTTGGGCATGGATGTAAACGAGATGGGCGGACTCAAGTCCGCAAGCCCATCTGGAGAAGGCCAAATACCCCTACTGTGAGGTTTTTGCACAGTCGGTATGGAGTTTGCTCTACTCCGCCCCATGCGAACCCTCGCCGGCATCCTTCTCGCGCTCGCCTTTGCTTCTGCTCCTGCTGCGGCGCAGACCATTGTCCTCGATCCAGGACATGGCGGGCATGACCCAGGCGCCGTGGGATGTGGACTCGAAGAGGAAGATGTTGTCCTCGACGTCAGCCTTCGCGCCGCGACATTGCTCCGGGAAGCGGGTCTTACGGTTCACCTCACACGAAGCGACGACCGCTTCATCGAGTTGTCCGCGCGTTCCAGCTTCGCCAACTCCCTCGGCGCTTCGCGCTTTGTCTCCGTCCACGCCAACGCAAACTCGGGGACGCCGGCCACCGGCACCGAGACCTTCGTCTACACGAGCGCTTCGAGCACGAGCCGTAACCTTGGTAATTCGGTCCAAGCCGAGCTCATCGACACTTGGGGCCTCCGCAACCGTGGACTCAAGACCGCGAACTTCAGCGTCATCCGGCGCACCTCGATGCCAGCAGCCCTCGCGGAGCTCGCGTTCATCAATCGCTGCGATCCAGACGCAGCACTTCTCGGCTCAACCACCCAGCGAGGACGCATCGCCGCGGCCCTGGCGCGCTCCATTCTCGCAAGCCTTGGACGCAGCGGACCTGCAGACCCACCGGCTCCCGTCGACCCACCCACCGAGCCTCCACCAAGCGCGACGACGGGCCGTCTCCTCGGCGTGGCCTTTGAAGACATCGGAGTTGGCCTGGAAGACACATCCAACCGCCTCTCCGGCGCCACCGTGCGCGTGAACGGGGAAACACAGGTCTCGAACGGCGATGGCTCTTTTGCTTTCAACTTCAGCCCTGGCGCCTACCGCATCGAAGTGACCAACGATGGCTATGAGTCCGCAGGACGCGACTGTGTTGTTCGTGCTGGCGCCGACACCTGGTGCTCCGTGGGTCTGTCGCCGGTGAGCGCCGGGACGACCCGAGTTCGCGGCGTCATCTACGAGCAGAACGGCTCCAGCATCGCCAGCGCACCCCGACTCAGCAACGCCGTCATCGATTTTGGCGGAGCGACAACGGTCACCACCGACTCCGCTGGAAACTTCGCCTTCGACGTCGCCCCCGGCAGCATCACCTTGGATGTCAGCCGAGCGGGCTACGCCCCGGCCGTTCGTGCATGCACAGCGAGCGGCGCCGAAACCTGGTGTTCCGTAGGCCTGGTCCCAACGGCAAGCGCCGGAGCCATGCAAGGCGTGGTCTTCGTGGCGGGTCAGCTGAGCAACCGCATCGAAGGAGCCACCGTCCGCGTTCGTGAGCTTGGAACCAACGTCAATGCAGCTAGCCGCAGCGGCTACTGGCGCTTCGAGGTTCCTGCCGGCACCTACACCATCGATGTAGAAGCCCCTGGCTACATCGGCGCGAGCGAGTCTTGCGTTGTCCGCGAAGGTGGTGAAACTTGGTGCTCAGTGGGTCTTGTCAGTACTGGAAGTGGAGGTTCTTTTGTGATCGATGAACGCGAGCCTGAAGCAGCAGCAGAAGACCGGAATGTTCAAGCCATCAGCGGTGGATGCAGTGCGAGCGGAAGTGGCACGACGAACCTCTGGCTCCTCGGGCTCTTCGGTATGATGTTCTTCCGACGTCGCCAGGGTGTTGCATTGAGCGCGCTTCTCGCCGCCGGAGTCAGCAGCCTCACGGGCTGTAGCGAGTCTCCAGACGTCGCCGCTGCGTCCTCCCAGGCCCTCACCGAAGAGGCCGCAGGCGAAGAGGCCAGTGAACGGGATGGACTTCTCCTCGCGTCACAGGTGCCTTCCTTTGCGGAACTTGAGAACGTCACGGAGATCGCCCAAGGCGACTTCATCGACCTAGAGCTTTCTCCAGACGCCACGCACCTCGCCTTGAGTCACGCTCGCTACGCCGCCCTCAGCGTTCTCTCCCTTGAAACACAAGAGCGCCGCGTTCTGCGGGAAGCCCCACAAGCCGGCTATGAACCCCGCTGGCGGGAAGATGGCCAAGCCCTGGGTGTTCGAACCGAAGGCCAGACCAGCACCGCCGCCCCCATGCTCGCCTACGGCGTAGATGGTTCCGAGGCGGAGCCTTTTCAGCCAGCAAACGTGCTCTCTGTTCGCATCGAAGACGACGCCGTTATCATGCGCACCCAAGATGGCGACGAGACCCGCCTTGGACCTCCCGGCGACCGCTACTTTGAGCCGCGCGCTTCCGCGGATGGTGAATTCGTCTCGTTCCGAGGCCTCTCCACGGGTCTGTACATTCACCGCCGAAACGATGGCTCCACCTTCATGGTCGGCGCAGGCTCTCACGCTCGCTTTGACCCAAGCAGCCAGCTGATGGTCTTCGAGCGCGCGACCAGCGATGGTCACGAGCGGACGAGCGCCACGCTCTTCGTCATGGATCTGACCAGCGATGAACTTCGTTATGGGCCCATCGAAACGGACCAGGTAAGGCCCAACGCGCCATCCATCGGCAACGGCCGATTTGCGTTCATGGACGAAGGCAGCGCCATGGTCGGCGAGCTCACCATCCGCTAGAAACCGAGCTCCAGCCTACTTGGTGTTCTTCTTTGCAGTGAACGGCGAGTGGGCGGACTCGTTCTGGGGTGTGTCGACATATCGCTCGTGCTTGCCCGAGCGCGCCTTCGCCCGCACGGTGCCTTTGAGCACGTAGAGCGCATCGAGGAGCGTATCGAGATGGAAAGGCTTCGTGATCACGTCGGCGAAGAGAACGTCGGTGGCGTGCGTGGGCGGGGGTGTAGCGGTGACGAGAAGCGCCGGGGCCGTCACTCCAATAGCGCGCGCATAGTTCATCAGCTCGACGCCGGTGCCATCGCCTAACTCGAAGTCGCTAACCACAATGTCCGGTCGCATCGCATTCATCAACACTTTGGCTTCCGCCAAGCTCGACGCCGCGGCGGCCTTCATGCCGATGTGTTTCACGGCCCTCGTGAAGAGTCTTAGGATATCTGCGTCATCATCGACGACGAGCACTCGGGGTTCCATACGTACATAGTGCCAACGACACGAAAGTGCGTCGAGGACGCGTACATTTCTACGGGCATTTTGTAGCGTGCATGTAAGACAAGCCCCTCCATCGAGGGCTTCTTCTTACCTAGTATCTATGAAAGCACTTGAAGGTGCTTCTTCCCGTAGCGATCGACCTCGCCGCCCTTTGGCGCTTTCGCAGCGGTCAGTGCGCCGTGCAGGAACGCCTCCGCCGCGCGGTAAGAGGAGCGGACCAGCGGACCTGAGGCGACGAATCGGAAACCCATCGCTTCGCCGGCCTCCCGGTAACGCTCGAACTCTTCCGGCTCCACGTAGCGCTCGATCTCTGCGTGCTTCTTGGTGGGCTGAAGGTACTGCCCAAGCGTCACCACATCGACATCGGCGTCACGCAGGAGCTGCATCGCCTCGAGGGTCTCCTCTTCGGTCTCGCCGAGGCCAACCATCAGCGAGGACTTCGTGACAGCGCCGGCTTCCTTGGCCCAGCGCAAGACATCCACCGAGCGGTCCCAAGAACATCGAGGGTCACGGATGGTCTTCTGAAGCCGCGGCGGCACCTCGACGTTGTGGGCGAAGACATCCGGGCGTCCTTCGCGAACGACGGTCTCGACATCGCGGCGGCGTCCCGCGAAGTCTCCGAGAAGAACCTCTACCAGAAGCTCCGGAGAGTGATGCTTGATGCGTCGCACGGTCTGCGAGACGTGAGCCGCCCCGCCATCGAGGAGATCATCACGGTCGACCATCGTCATGACAACGTAGGCTAGGTCCATCTTTCCAAGGGCCAGCGCGGTGTTCTCTGGCTCGCGTGGGTCGACGACGCCCTTTGGGTTGCCGGTGTTGACGGAGCAGAAGCGACAACCACGCGTGCAGGTCTCGCCGAGGATCATGATCGTCGCTGTGCCCTGCGACCAACACTCGAAAATGTTGGGGCATCCCGCTTCTTGGCACACGGTGTTGAGGTCGAGGCCTTCGAGCTGGTGTCGAAGTCCTTCGAAACGTTTCTGGCCTTCCTCGCCGGGAAGTCGAACACGCAGCCACTTTGGTTTACGCGCGGGCAGAGTCTTTGAGCCTTCGGAAGCCATATGCGGAGCTTGGGGTGAAACTCGTTTGTCCGCCAGGGATTGGTTTGGGGTAGGCGTCCGCAGCAGCACGGCTTCGCAAAGTCCCCTTTAACGAGGAAGGCCGACTACATTGAGCGGATGCGAGTCCTAGTCACTGGAGGAACGGGGTTTCTGGGCGGACACATCGCCCTGGAGCTCCAGAACGGCGGTCACGAGCCCATCGTTTTTGCCCGAAGCTCCAGCAATACCGCGGCACTAGAAGCGCGCGGCGTGGAGATTCGCCGCGGCGCCTTCGATAACCCGAGCAGCCTCCGCGCAGCCTGCGAGGGCGTCGATGCGGTAGTCCACGCGGCGGGTGGCGGCGTGGTGCGCGAAGTCGCCGACTACTACCGCTCCAACTCCGAGTCCACCGAAGCGCTCCTCGCGAGCCTTCGCGGCGACACACACTTCGTTCTCATCTCAAGCCTCGCGGCTCACGGTCCGGCACTTCGCACGCGGGCCGGCTTCGACACCCCGGTCGCCTTCGCGGACGACGCCGACGCGCCGACGTCGCACTACGGCAAGAGCAAGCTCAGAGCGGAGCGCGCGTGCCTCGACTCGAAAGTCCCCTGCACCATTCTCCGGCCTCCAGCTCTTTACGGCGCCGGCGAGTATCGAATGGTCCCGCTCTTTCGTTTGGCCCAGCGCGGCGTCGTCCCGACCGTTCACCCCAAAGGCACCCTCTCTCTTTTGTCCGGACGCGACTGCGCGCGCGCCGTGGTCTGCTCACTCGAGGGAGCTCATGAAGGGCTCTTCTACGTGTCGGAGCCGCGGCCCATCACGCGGCACGCCATGGCCAAAGCCATCGCGCGCTTTGCGGGGCACTCCCGGGTCCTCGCGATCCCTCAGAGTGTCGTTCTTGGTGCCGGGCGCGTCAGCGAAGCGCTCTCCGCCGCTCGGGGAAAGCGCGCCATGTTCAACCGGGACAAGGCCGCGGACATCTGCGCGCCACACCAGAGCTGCGACCCCGCCCACGCGGAGTCTACGCTTGAATGGCAGGCCGAGGATCGCTTCGTCGACTCTACTCGGGGCATCGGCCTGGCCTACCAGGACAAGGGCTGGCTGCCCTAGTGGACGTTAGAGCTCGACGGCGACGCCGAGGGAGAGAACTTCGAGGTCTCGCTCCGCCACCGTGCCCCCGATGATGGTACTGAGCTCCTCTTCGTCAAAATCGTAGCGCATCAGCCGGTTGTCGCAGCGGACGAACGCCGCCATCGGGTTCGAGGGATCCGGCGCTGCATCGAACTCGCGGCCGGCACAGGGGTTCGATACGGCGCGTCTCTCGCCACCGAAGCGAAGAATGACCGTCACAGTGTCGGTTCCGGCGTAGGTTGCATCGGGCAAAACATGGAACCTCTCGCCGAGCGTGCTCTGAGGCAGGTTCTCATCTTCGATGCGGTCGCCAGTCACGGGGTTGAACGCGAACACCGGCTCACAGCCAATGAACGAAGTCGCTGCCAGATCGCCCAAGTAAGACGACACTCGAACAGGCGCACGACAGAACCCTACGTCTGGCATCTCTAGCGTGATGGCCTCTCCATCGCTTGGGTAGCCGCCGACATACATGTAGCGGTCGAGGGACTCCTCGCCGGTGCCCCATGCGACCGCCCCGAGTCGTGACGTCGAGCCAAAGGCGAAGGTCTGAGCCTGAGTGAAGTCGCCGGGCGGGGCAGGGAACGAGTTCAGGGTTACCCCACTCACAATGTCCACGATTGTGACGCCGTCAGCGCCAGCGACAATGGCGGTCGTGTCGTCGACAAGCTCCGCGTCCCAGGCGCTCGACGGTAGACTAAAAGGCTGCGTCGGTGAACACCGGCTCACGGAACCGTCCGGTGCCAACGAGAGACGCCAAAGGTCGACGGCGTCTCCGTCGCGAACCAGCGTGGCAAGCCATGGAGCTGGACAACGGTTGTCCGGTCCTGCGTCCAAGTCGGCTGCATCCATATCGCTCGCGGGCGCATCGCTTGCAGAAACATCGCGTGCGGCGGCGTCCATCACACGCGCATCGTCACCGGCGTCCACGTTCGCGTCTTGCTCGTCAATGGAGAAACCATCCGAACACGCCACGAGAGACCCTGCCAATGTGGCCACCAGAAGAGTGAGTCCTCCTTTGCGCTTCATGACAGGTCGATACCATCTCCGACAACCCATGTCAGATCGAGGGCTCAGGCGCGGATGCCGTCCATGATCATCGTCACCACGATGCGCGCGATCTCTTCCGGAGGCGCGTCGAGTCCATCGCGAATCACCGCCAGCGCGAGCTGCTCGATGGCACCGATTACAGCCAAGGCGCTCACGCGCGCGTCCGTCACGTTGAGCAGCTTGTGTTCGATGGCCACTTCGGTGAGATGAATCGCCCCGCTACGTAGCTCGCTGTTGAGCTCCCGGACGCAGCTCGTGGAAGCCGTCACGGGCGTGCGGTTCTCTTGGAGGTAGAGCTGCACGACGCCACGTTGCGAGAGCCCGATGCGGGCGAGCTCAAGGGCCATCATCGCGTAGGCGGCGGTCAGCTCGGCGGTGTTGTGAGAACGTCCCACGCCGATGGCGCAGCGACGGATCACAGTTCGAACCTCGCTCGCCACGGGCGCGAGAATGGAGTCGACGAGGGCGCCCTTGTCCGTGAAGTAGCGGTAGAAATTCCCCTTCGCCATGCCGCCGGCTTTGGCGAGCTCATCGATGGTCACGGGCTCGATACCGCGCGTAAGGAAGAGGTCCAGGCCCGCAGACTTGAGAGCCTCTTCGCGCTCAATTCGGTTTCGCTCTCTCTTTCCCAGCTCCGCCATCCCCCAACGCTAACGAAGGGGATCTCAAACTCCCTAAAGAAAAGTGAACAAGTGGTCGTTCTTTTACTCGACAAAGAGTGACCAAATAGTCATGTTGTAATAGATGACCGGGTGGTCACTGTTTTGAAGGAGGAAAAATGTTTGGGATTCCGCTGGGTTTGATCGCTGCCAACGCCACAGAGTGGCTCGTTCACAAGCACGTGCTGCATGGGAGCGGCCGTGAGAAATCGAGCTTCTGGTCGTTTCATTGGCATGAACACCACCGCGCGTGCCGGCGCTCGGAGATGCGGGACGAGCACTACGAGCAGCCCGTGGTGGGCAATCACAGCCAGGGAAAAGAAGCCGCTGCGCTCGTCGTCGCCTCCGCGGCGCTGCTTCCGCTGGCGCCCGTGGCGCCCTTCTTCGTGGGGACCCTCTGGTACTCCGCCATCAACTATTACCGAGTCCACAAGCGCTCTCACCTCGACCCCGAGTGGTCGCGCGAGAACCTGCCCTGGCACTACGACCATCACATGGGCCCGGACCAGGACGCGAACTGGTGCGTCACGAAGCCGTGGTTTGATGACCTGATGGGCACCCGCAAGCCCTACGTCGGTACCCTCCGCGAGGAGAAGGACCGCGAGAAGCGCTCCCGGCTCAAAGAGCGACGTGCCCAGGAGATGCTAGCTCGACAGAAGCAGCAAGAGGTCACGACTCCGCTCAAGGCCGCCTAGCTCGCCGCGAACGCCCGAGCCTACTCTTGATAACAATCGCGGATAAGCTCGGGATTGCAGGGAGCGCCATCGACGACAGTGGTGGAGGCACATTGACCAAACGCGTCGATCTCGGGTGCGCACGCCTCACATTCAAAATCGATCATGCCGCATCGGTCCAGCGAACAGCAGGAGAGATCTTGGTAGGCCTCCTGGCATTCTTGAATGGCGCACTCGAGGTTGATGTTGAAGATGCACTCAAGACATGGGGAGCCATCAGGTTCGCATGCACGAAGGCAGGCACCCCGTTCTTCCTCCCCCGTGACTTGATTGAGACAGGCAATGGTGCAGGACGCCATCTCGCCTTCGCAGGAGCCGCGCTCGACTTCAAACGTCAGAGCCTCGCATCGCTCGAAGTCATCGATGGCAACGGTGCACCCAGTCGTAAAGACCAATCCCAGGATTATCCCTACACGACCCATTAGAAACGCCCCTGAACGGCACAGCTTCCAAAGCCGCAGGACACCGACGCCGGTCTCTCTTCGATGCCCGGTTTCGCCAACACCCACGCCAGCACGCCCGTCAGCGTGAAGGCGAGCCCGGATGCCCAAAGCACATCGACACCGATGGCACGACTGCCGAGCGCCTCGCGCTCCTCTGTAAGGTGTTCTGGGCACCGAACGCCAAAGCACCCTTCTTGGAGCTCACCGTTCAGTGCATTCACGTGGAGCGCGAGGCCCCCCGCAGCGAGAAGCGCGGCGCCGCCGGTGGCGAAAAGAACGATCGGCAAAACGCGACTCGGTGGCCGTCGCACAAGCACGACCGCACCTTCACGCTCTCGGCGTTCTTCCTCTTCTTGAGCCACACGTTCTTCGAGAGCCTGCAAACGGCTCTCGAGGAGCGGACGGTTTTCGACGGGGTCTCCCTCAGCGAGATAACGGCGAAGGTAGCCCGCCGCCGTCGGCCAATTCCCAGCGTCGCGCTCGCACAGGTACATGTTGTGAAGCAGTCGTGGCTCGCCGGAGAGTTCAAAGCTCCGGCCGAACTCAAAGAGGGCTTCCGCAAAACGGCCTTGGATATAGAAGTTGTTGCCAAGCTCGAATCGCATCCGCGCCTCCGCGGCGTCCGGGTCGGGCTCGGGTTCAGGGGCTGCCTCGTCGACGTCCTCCTCAACGCTCGCGGCGACGCTCGCGGCGGCTTCCTCTTCTTGGGCTGCCGCGCGCGACGCGAGGAATAGACACGCAAGCAATACAAAGCGGAGCATCACAAAGAGCATGGCCTCTACCCGCGATCTGCACAATGCTGCGCAGCCCATGCGTTACGGTTCGCTCGTCAGCATAGCCGCTGCGCTCTTCGCCGCCGGGGCGTGGAAGCTCACGCCGCTGCTCCTTTGGCCCGCCCTTAGCTTTGCCCTCGTCGCCTTGGGCTACTTTGGTCTTGGCGCGTGGATGTTGGGCAAGCAGCGCGACGGAACACGCAAAGCGTGGGGCTACGTTCTCGGCGGTCCGTTTATTGTGTTCATGCATGCCCTTCGTTTTGGCCTCACCAAGGCGCGATGGCGTGAGGCCCCATGGGACGAGGTCGCCAGTGGCATCTACGTCGGACGCATCGTTCCACTGACGGAGCTCCCGGGAGACGTTCAGACCGTCGTCGACCTGACGAGCGAGCACCTCGAAGAGCCGGCTCTTATCAAGGCGAAGCGCTACGTTTGTTTGCCCACCCTGGACGGCAGCGTGCCTGCCCTCGATGAGCTCGTCGCCCTACTACGCCAGCGTGAAACATGGCCCGGCGCGATCTACGTTCACTGCGCCGCGGGCCATGGTCGCTCGGCCCTTGTTGCGGCTTGTTTGGTCGTTTTGGCTGGGCTGGCCGAGGATATCGACGAGGCGATGACTCGGATGAAACAGAAGCGACCGAAGGTGCACCTGGTGCCACAGCAAAGAGGCACCGCGCTTCGTGCCGTTGAAGTCATCCGCTCTGAAAGCGAATGAGCGCTCCCGAGACCTCCAAAGCGCGGCCAGTGGCGGCGGATGTTCGCCCTCACGAACGCGGCACCGTCGCGTTGATGACGCTGGCGATCTTTCTTCTGATGGTCGCGTACTACGTGCTCAAGACGATCCGCGAACCATGGATTCTCGCGAGCGGCAGCGCGGAGCTCAAGGCGTACGCGTCGGCAGTGCAAGCCGGAGCGCTCATCTTCGTGCTGCCGCTCTTTAGCTACGCCGTGCTTCGCTTCGACACCAAGAAGCTCGTGCTAGGCCTCAGCCTCGCGTTCTTTGTCTGTCTGGAACTCTTCTTCCTTGGAGCGCGCGCGGACATTGGTCTCGGGTTTGTCTTCTACGTCTGGGTTGGCATCTTCAGCCTGTCGGCCATCGCGCTCTTCTGGTCCGTTGCAAACGACGCCTTCGACAAGAAGACCGGCGAACGCCTCTTCCCCGTCGTCACCCTAGGCATGACCGCTGGGCCCGTTGTGGGCTCGAAACTCGGTGGGCTCCTCTTTGGCTGGGACTTCGAGATCGAATCTGTGCTGCAGGTCGCAGCGGTGGTTCTTGGACTTCATCTCATCGCTTATCTCGTCCTCCTACGGAGGCCGGACATGCAGCTCTCGTCGGCGAAACGTCAGGCCTTGCCCATCGCTCAGTCGACGATGCAGGGGTTTCAGCTGGTGTTTGCGCGGCCTTATATCCGCCTGGTGGCGTTGCTGCTCATCCTGCTCAACGTCGCGAACACCACCGGCGAATATATCCTCAGCTCCCACGTGGAATCTCTCGCCGCCGGACGCGAAGACGCCCGCGCGGTCATTGGCGCCTTCTATGGGAACTTCTACTTCTGGGTGAACGTCAGCGCCGTCTGCATCCAGCTCTTCTTGGCGGGACTCTTGGTGCGACGCTTCGGCCTCGGCGGTCTGCTCTTTGTTCTCCCGGTCATCGCCTTGGGTACCTACGCCCTGGTGGCCCTCGGTGTTGGCGTCCATGTGTTCCGATGGATGAAGACGGCGGAGAACGCCGCTGACTACTCGCTGATGAACAATGCCAAGGCGATGCTATGGCTCCCCACTTCACGGGAGGAACGCTTCTCAGCGAAACAGACGGTGGACACGTTCTTCGTTCGAGTGGGCGACCTCGTCGCCGCCGGCGCCGTTTATATCGGGACCACGTTCCTTGAATGGGGACCACGTGGCTTTGCGTTCTTCAATGTTTTCATTGTTGTGACGTGGCTCGGCACCTGCTGGCTCCTTGTTCGCACCTACAAAGAGCGCGCAGCCTCATCTTGAGACGCCGCGGACCTCGCTGGCTCGCCCTCCAATTCGTTTCCTTCTCCAGATCTGAAATATGAAAGTTCGGCTTTGAACGGTGAGCGGCAGCCGCATCCCGAATTCCCGAAGAGTTTCGTGTGACGAAAGTTGGCACGAACTTCGCTATGTAATGTTGTGAAGTGGCGATGCGTGAGCATCGTTCCCCCCCTTGTCTCCCTCGCCATTTCCACAATTTAGCGGTCGCAGCGTACCTCCCCCCCCAACGCTGCGGCCGCTTCCTTTTATCCGTCGTGAAATTTCCATTTCACAATTGAAATCGGACGTGTCCTAGAGGCGCGTTTTTGCTGCAGCCATGCGTAAGACCTCTTTCATGTGGGTCTTTTCGACGGGCATGACACTCAGCCGAGACCCCTTTTGGGTGACACGCATGCCTTCGAGTGTTGCGTTGGCCTTGAGCGCCGACAGAGGCACTTCAGCTTTGAATTTCTCAAGGAAGCGGACGCTGACGCAATCCCAGCGTGGAGGCTTGTTCGCGGATGCGATGTCCTCCGATTTGGCGTCGTAGTAGGGGCTCTGCTCGTCGAACTGCGTGGGGTCCGGAAACGCCGTTTTGCAGATCTGAACGAGCCCTGCGGCTCCCGGCGGCTTCGCGCTCGAGTGATAGAAAATGGCTATATCGCCGACCTTCATCTCTCGCATGAAGTTCCGCGCTTGGTAATTGCGAACACCTTCCCAGATGCCCTCGCCCTCGGCGTTCATGTCATCGATGGAGTAGACATGCGGCTCCGATTTCATGAGCCAGAAAGCGCGCTCAGCCATCGCCTTCTTCGTCGGCCTTTTTCTTCAGGTACGTGTTGGTGTACGCCGCGCTCTCCACGTAGCTGCGCTGAATCTCTTTTTGAATGAAGCCTTCGAGGAGCTTCCCAATGCCGAAGATCGTGCACTTCACGTTGAAGGTGACGCAACGCTCGCACTTGTCTTCGCTGATCGGATGCGCGCGCATCGCGCCGCTGATCGTGATTTTGTCCGCGAACTTGTTCGGGACGACGGTGAACTCGTAGCGGTAGTCATCGGGGTCTTCGACGAGCAATCCGTTCTCGGTAAACGAGATGCTGTCGCCCATGACGCGGACGATGGCCTTCGGCGCATCCACCTTGGGCGTGATGTACGTTCGGCGAACTCCGGTCTCCCGGTTGTCTTCGAGGACCTCATAGCCGAAGTCGAGGAAGTCCACGTAGAGGGAACGAATGAACTCAACTTCGTGGTGAATGAGCTGCCAGAACCGTTCTTTGCCAGCGATCATCTCGTGGCGAACATCAAATGTGCGCATCGTGTTTTCCTTTGCGTCCCGTCTAGGGCGTGCAGAGCATCGCGACAACCGTCACGTTGTCTTCGCCGCCATGGTCGTTGGCCGCGTCGCATAAGCTCCGGACGGTCAGTTCCATATCGTTTTCGGCTGCAACAACCAGGTCGCGGATCTGTTCGTCGGTGATCATGCCGTTAAGCCCGTCGGAGCAAAGGACGTAGATGTCCCCGACCTGAGGTTGGTCTGGGACCATGTCGACGGCTACGGAGTTTTGCATTCCAAGTGCGCGCGTGATCACGTTGGACGGAATCTCTTTGCGCTGGTCTTCGGGCATGTCCGGCATGACGAGCAAGAAGTCGTTGACCAAGGAATGGTCACGCGTGATCTGGATGATCTCACCGTTGCGAACGCGGTACGCCCGGCTGTCACCGACATGGGCGATATAAAATCGCTCGGCGGTCTTCGAGAAGAGCGCCCCGACGACGGTCGTTCCCATGCCATGGACTTCTTCGTCTTTGACGGAAGCCTCAAAGATGCGCCGGTTTGCCAGCTTGATGCTGGTGATGAGCCGGTTCTCCGCGATGCTCAGATGCGGGTCGAAGCTAAAGGGCCACGTGGCGTCTTCGTTGTCCGTGGCATCAAAGAAGGACTCGATGGTCCGAGTGGACATCTGGCTGGCGACGTCACCTGCGCGGTGACCTCCCATTCCATCCGCAACGATGAACAGCGAGTGCTTCGGCAAAATGCAAAAGCTGTCCTCGTTGTGCTCGCGTTGGAGACCAACGTCCGATAAACCTGCCGCGACGAAATTCATGGGCGACCCAAAGAGAAATCACGCTCTAATGTTCGGTGCTTTGTGTCAAGCAGCGATCGCTTTTGTAGGCATTTCTGCGTGCGATTCGACTCCGGACCCACGAACAACACGTGGTTGCATGGCATATGCGGCGGCCGCTCTCGAAAATCGGGAGATGAATCGCTTCTTTCGGGTCATCGACGAGCGTTCGAGGCACGCCCTCTACTCGATTCACGCCGATCGCAGCGCCGCAGCCGCCCGAATCATGGCGGATTACCCTCCAGAGATGCAGGAGGCGGCCCTCAGCGCCCTTGGACCCGCCGGCGCGGAGTCCCCCGCGGAGCTCTTCGCGGAGCGCTGTGACGCGGCCTGCCAGCAGGAGTTCGCCGAAGTGATCGGGGCACCGATGGAAGAGGAGCGCGTGGGCGACGAGCTGGTCGTGACGACGTCTCGAGGCGAGCTTCGGCTCTACCGCGCCGACGAGGGGGCCTGGTGGGGGATCGTCTGGAAACGCGAGGAGCTCGACCGAGAGCGCGATCGCGCAGGCCAGGACCTGCGTCAGATCGAGGCCAACGCAGAGACGTACCGCCGTCGCCAAGCGCTCCAGGACAACTAACCCCCACGTTTGGAAGTTTCTGGATCCCCTCCGCCGGGACGTCTAGGTTCGCTCACCATGAAGCGAATTGCGATTATTGGTGGCGATGGAATTGGACCCGAAGTCGTGGCGGAGGGCATTCGAGTCCTGGAAACGCTGAGCGAGATTCGTGGCTACGAATACTCGCTGACGCACTTTGACCTGAACGCAGACCGCTATCTCAAGGACGGGACCACCTTTCCCGAGGCAGATCAGGCGTCCGTTCGCGAGCACGACGCGGTGCTCCTCGGAGCGATGGGGGACCCACGGGTGCCCGATATGGCCCACGCCCGCGACATCCTCTTCGGGCTGCGCTTTGGTCTCGACCTCTACTGCAACGTGCGCCCGATTCAGTGTCTCGACGATAGCCTGATGCCCCTCAAGGGATACGCCGCCGAAGACTGCAACTTCACGGTTTTCCGCGAGAACACGGAGGGCATCTACGTGGGCATTGGCGGGCACTTCAAGAAGGGTACGCCGGACGAAATCGCCATTCAGGAAAGCGTCAACTCACGCAAAGGCGTGGAGCGCGTCATCCGCGCGGCGTTCGAGTTTGCGAAGAAAAATGGGCACAAGACGGTGCACATGGCGGACAAACACAACGCGATGAAACACGGTCACGAGCTGTGGATTCGTTGCTTTCGCGAGGTGGCGGAGGAGTATCCCGGCATCGCGGCCAAACATGTTTTCGTCGACGCGCTCTGCCTTTACATGATCCAGGACCCCTCCCAGTTTGAAGTGATCGTCACGAGCAACCTCTTCGGCGACATCGTGACGGATCTCGGAGCAGCCCTCCAAGGCGGCATGGGCATGGCTGCAAGTGGGAACATCAACCCGGGTTCCGTCTCCATGTTCGAGCCGGTCCATGGGAGCGCACCTCCACTGACGGGGAAGAACGTGGCCAACCCCCTGGCGACGGTGCTCTCCGTCGGAATGCTCCTGACTCATCTCGGCTTCGAAGGGGAAGAAGCGCGGCTCACGGACATCGTTCGCCGCGCTGTTCGGGAAAAAATGTGCACCAGTGAGGTCGGCGGCGCGCTAGGCACCCGCGAAACCGGCGAATGGGTCTGCCAGCAGCTACGCGCTGGATCCTAACTGTAATATTACAGCAACAACATAAGACCGGAAGTCTTTGGAGACGGCGCCTCGATCCCCTATCCTTGGACACAAGGGGAGGAAAGTGGGGATATGCTTCGATCTATCGAAACATCCGACGCTAAAGAGCGTGCGTGGAAGTCAGACCGAGGTTCGCTTCGAATTCGAACGCCCGTGCCTGAGGTTCTGGTGTTCGTCGAAGAAGGACATTTGGACACCGCGGCCGCGTCCCTGATCGCGGAGGCGTCCAACAACGCCCTGAAGTGCCCAAGGCCACTCCACCTTTTCGTCGATGCGTACGACCTCATGAGCTACACGCCGGACGTTCGTAAAGGACCGACGGACTGGCTGATGGCCAACCGCTCTCGTCTTGCGGTGCAGCATATGTTGGTGCGTTCGAAAATTACCAAGATGGGCCTCTCCGTGGCCAGTCTTGCGCTCGGTGGTTTGATCAAAGGCCATGCGTCTCGCGCATCTTTTGGACTCGCTCTCGATCAGACACTTGCAGAACTTCGTGGCCGCGGGCGAACCAGTCCGCGTTTCTAGACGTACAGAACACAACACTCTTAACGGCACGCGCTCGCCGACCTGAAGGGCGCCTCTTATTTCGACACTTAGACTTTTACTTCAGGAACAAAAAACAAGACGAAAGAGGGGGTCCGAATGGGTTCAAACGTATCGCGTAGAGGATTTGTAGCAGGAGCCGGTGCGGCTCTAGCAGTGACGGCTTTTGACCCCACCAGCCGAACGTGGGTGGCGACAGCCCACGCGCACGGCGGATCCTGTGACGACGCGATATCGATCCCGAACCTGGACGGGGAACTCACCACGGACGCAGCGGCGCTCGCCGAAGCGGCCGACGACTTCGGTCATATCATCAGTCGAACACCTCGCGCGGTTCTGCGACCGGGCTCTGAGCGGGACATCCGCCGCCTGATTCGCTTCTGTTACCGCCACCGAATCAAGGTGGCGATGCGCGGACAGGGACATGCCGTCTTTGGTGAAGCTCAGACTGATTGCGGTGTTGTGATCGACTCACGCACACTCAACACGATTCATAGCATTGGGCCCGAAGGCGCCGTCGTCGACGCTGGCGTGACCTGGCGTGAACTAACACTGGCAGCCCTCGCTCAAGGACTAACTCCACTCGTCCTAGCGGACTATCTAGACCTCAGCGTCGGCGGTGTCCTCTCCGTCGGAGGCATTGGCGGCAACATGAACCAGGTTGGCTCCGTCGCCGACAGCGTTGAAGAAGTCCGCGTGGTGACAGGTCGTGGCCAGCGCCGCCGGGCATCGTCACGTAGACATCGCGACCTCTTTGAGTCTGTGCTTGGCGGACTCGGCCAGTATGGTGTGATCACGCAGGCGACCATTCCTTTGGGGCCCGCGCCAGCGCTCGTTCGTGTCTACGAGCTGACCTACACCGACCTTCATACCTACCTCGAAGACCAGCGTATGCTCGTCGACGACGCGCGCTTCGGCTACCACGAAGGTCAGATCGTTCCCGCTGCCGGTGGCGGCTGGGCCTACAAGATCGAAGTCGGCGCGTACTACACGCCGCCGGTCGGTCCTGACGATGCGGCGCTCCTCGCCGGACTATCCCCAGATGGCGGCACCGTCCAGACGGATTTCCCATACTTCGTGTGGCTTGACCGGGTGGCCTTCGCCGAGGCGGCGCTCCGCGATATCGGCCTCTGGGACACGCCGAATCCGTGGTCTGATCTCTTCATCCCAGACGCAAACGTCGAGTCCTACATCGCCAACGACGTCATTCCGTTTTTGACGCCGGACCAGGTCGGCGCCGGGCTGCTCTTGCTCTATCCATTCCGCACCAACGTCATCCAGCGCCCATTTTTCAAGATGCCGCGGGACCGCATCACTTGGGCCTTTGATATCCTGCGCTTCCCCTTCGACCCCTCACCAGCGACCACAAACGCCCTCGTGGATGAGAATCGCCGCTTGTTCGACGCTGCCGTGGCCTGTGAAGGAAAGCAGTACCCGATCGGCGCGCTTGAGCTCTCACAGCGCGATTGGCTTCGTCATTACGGCCGAAGTTTGTTCGGCGTCGTTGGTCAAAAACACCGATATGACCCTAGAAACATCATGACCCCTGGACAAGGAATTTTCCGCTCCTAATACTCCCAAAACGGGGTATAGTGTCGTATCCCTATTTTGGAGTAGAAATGCCCACCTGCGAAGTCGACTGGTTCAATCACGATGTCATGGAGTTCTCCTATCAGGGCAAAGTCCTGCTGGAGGACCTCCGAGCCATGGTCCAGAAGAGCAAGCAGATGATGGAAATCCGTGTGCCGAAGGTACAGCTGGTGGACACCCTCGCCGTGACGGGGGTGCCTCCAGAAATCGGAGCCGTTCTAGGTGAGCTGCTTGAGCATTACCGTGTGTCCGGAGGAAAGATCATCGTCATGGTCGCCTCCGACCAACTGAACGAGATGCTGGGACGCTCGATGAGCTTTAGCGCAGGCATCAAGCTTGAGCTTTTCGACAACCGAGCTGACGCACTCAACTTCGTGCGCGAGCAGGTCGCCGCCGCCTAGTCTGCCGCGTTCGGCGACCAGTCGTAGTCCGAGTAACGGAGCCTCGTGCGCTCGTTACGAACAGTCGCGGCGCCTTCTTCGTCAAGGCGTGCCGCGATAAACTCACGGACCCCTCCACCAGCGCTGAAGTCGTCGGCGAACCACTCGAAGAGCTTGCTCACCGTCACGCGACGACCGCGAAGACTGGTGCTGCTGCGAACAAAGGCCCGCGCCTGCTCTTCCAGCGAGGTCTCAAGACTCTCTGCATCGAAGGGAGCGTTGCGAAGGGGCGGACAGCTCGTCGAAGCGCAGTTGACGGCGAAGTGAATGCGTGGCTCCCCGAAGACCGCGCGAATGCGCTCGTTTTCTAGAGTATTGAGAGTCATCTGCTCGCCCGCGACGCTGTGCTCGATGCCATCGAAGAAGCCTTCGACCTCCATCACACCTTCGATGGGCCAGCGTTCGATGACCGCGTGAACCGTGAGGATGTTGTAGGCGTTGATCAGAAACGCCAAACGTTCGTCGCGGGACCAACTGGAGAGGTCTTGCGCGCTTCCAACGGCAAGGGCGGCAGCAGCGAGCTTTGCTTTGGCCTCGTCGTCTGCATGGAGCGCAGCGTAGCGAAAGCCGTCGTCATTGACGTAGGTCTGTAGCAGCTCACCCCACGAAGCCATGCTCGGTCTTGCCGGCGGGGCCTCGCGCGCAACCTCCGGCGTCTCCTCTGGGGTCTCCGGGGCTGCTTCGGCCTCTTCCGGCTCTGTCGCGCCGGCGGCGACGGGCGTCTGGGCCATGGTGGAAGGGCTCGCGGAACCCGCGTTTGAGCTCGAGCCGCTTGGACCACAGGCAGCGAGGACAAGGACAAAGGAAAGCCGTTTAGTGATCATCATATGTAGCTCGTAGGCCTGAGCGTCCGTTCCGTTACGCGCTGCCGGCGGTTTCTTCGAGCTCTTTGTTCGCCGTCTCTGGAAGGAGCCAGTAGATGAGGCCGATGGACACGAAGCTGAAGACCGCCGTGGAGGCTACGACGGGTCCATAAGCCCCGGTTTCGCGAACAGCGAGTCCCACAAAGAAGGGCGAGAGCACGTAGCCGAAGCGACCCAAAAGGTTATTGGACCAAGCAGCAGCGGTGCCTCGGAGCTGTGTCGGAAAGAGCTCGCTGGTGTAAGCGTTGAGCAATGGGAGGTACGCGCTCGCGCCAAAGATCCCGAGCGTCAGAGCGATGGTCAGAGCCCAATGCGACTCAAGGGTGTAGCAGAGGATGACGCCGACCCCGCCGAGAGAGAACACGACGGCGGCTCCAAGCTTGCGACCCAGCCGGTCCAAGAGTTTGCCGGAGCCGAAGACGAAAGGCATCGAGACGATAGCCGCGAAGGTGAGGGACTGAGAGACGTCGACATCCGTGAAGCCTCGTTCGTTCACGGCGAACACCTTCCAAAACGACACGGCGTTCTGAGCGGGAATGTAGGCGACAAACCAGATAAGCCCGAGAACCAAGATGTTGCGAGCGTGAGGGGTTTTCCACACCGCCAGGAGCGGCATGGGTGGGGCTTTGGCTTCTTGGAAGCGCTTGGTTTCCTTGAGTCCTCGACGGGCCGCCATGAGGATAACCAGGGGAATCGCCCCCACAAAGTAGACGGTTCGCCAGCCGTACGAGGTGGCGAGGAGCAAGGGGACGACGCCGGCACAGAAGATTGAACCGAGGCTCGAGCAAGCTTGGATGACACCGAGGGTCATGCCGCGGCGATCAGCCGGGAATTCCTCCGCGGCGATGACCATGCTGATGGCCCACTCCGCGAGAAGAAATACACGCGCGAGGAGCTGCGCCGCGACGAAGATATAAATGTTCGTGGCGAAACCGCTCAGCACGGTGAACACCGTATAGCCAAGGATGGTGACCGTGAGCACGCGCTTGCGACCCCACACGTCGGCTTTGCGAACGAGCCAGAACGCCAACACAGCGCCGATGTTCACGGCGCCGACGATGTAACCGCTCGCTTCTAGCGGGAGGTCAAACTCCTCCGTGAGGTTCGTGAGGATCTGACTCAGCGCATAGAAGTCGTAACCCTCAAAGAAGGTCGCGATGCTGAGAAAGAAAAAGAGCTTCCGCTGATACGGAGTAAATGGCGTCTTCTGCATGGGCGCGCGGCTGCGGCCTACTTGCCGGAGCGAATCTTGTCTGCGACTTCGGAGGCTTCGCTCTCTTCTTCGTCCGCTACGGTGCAGCAGACGAAGGCGAGATCAGCGAGGGCCGCGAGAGCGGCCGGCCGGTCGCTTTTGAGGGCGCCCGGGTTGGCGCTGATCCACGCAGCCGCGATGTCTTTGAAAAGGAACACGCGATTCTCGATGGTGCTGTCGTTCGCCATACGCCGCAGCTTGTCAGGGTTAGCGACAAAACGAAACCCTCTGCGACCTCGTCGAGGCAGCCAGAGAATCGACGACGCTAGAATCGTGGTGAAACATCCGGTCCTTCCCCGCATACCCATGACGTGGGCATTCTGAGGCGAGTACATTGGATGGTTTATGCGCTCCTCGCGCCTTTGGTCCTGATGGGACTCTACCGTCTCATCGTCGGAGGCGGACGTCGGGTCGAGGTCATTGGCAGCGGCGTGCTGACGCTCCTCGAAGAGACCGACGCACCAGAAGGCACCCGCTACGCGCTCTCCGTGCGAGCACACGAGAGCTTGAGCGCCACCGAGAGCCGCGCGCTGGAGGCGGTCTCGCGCTGGCCCGATGTGCTGGTCATCGGCTTCTCCGAGAGTGCTCTTGAAGAGCCTGAAGCCCGCTCCGTTCTCGAGCGAGTAGCGATGGCCGCGGAGAACGCTACGGCGGTTCCCGTGCTTGTCGGTTTTGAGGCGCCTTGGTTTTCCGCACTGTGTAACGTCTCGGCGCTCAGGCTATGCGTCGAGCCAGGCTCAGACCCCGCCGCCGCCATCGCCGCCGGTGTCGAGGAAGCGTGGCAGCGGCACCGTCGCCTTGAAGCGTCGACACAGACAGGTCGCTGAGTGCGAGGCCTACTCGCCGCCACGTTGCTCGGACTCATGTGGGCCGTCACTTCGCCTCTGGGGTCGACGGACATTGCGCCACAAAGTGCGTCGACCCGGCTGATGGGCTTTGCCCTGGGTCTGTACCCGCAGGAAGCGGCGGAGCGCGGATGGAGGTATCCGCCCGACCTGCAGGAAGTACGGGCGAGCGGCGCTCGGGACATTCTCCTGACGCCATCCTGGGTGATGGGTGACATCACGTCTTCGACGATGGGGCCCGACGCGGACACGCCGCGCGACGCCGATCTGCTCGCTACGCTTGAGGCGGCGAACCGGCTAGGACTCGGCGTCTCCTTGATGCCCTATCTGCGAATTCGCGAAGCCGGCGAAGGCGAGTGGCGAGGAAGCGTTCGACCCTTGGACCCGAATGCTTGGTGGAGTGAGTATGAAGACTTCCTCCGCCACTACGCGGCGCTCGGTCGAGGACGCATCAAGGTGTTCGTGATGGGAAGCGAGCTCAGCTCCATGAGCGGCGACGAGTGGGAGACGCGGTGGGCGCGCCTCGCAGGAGAGCTTCGAGGCCTGGGAGTCGAACGACTCGCGTTCGTTGCCAACCATGACGCCCTTGACCTGCAGGCTCCGTTTGAGTTCGTTGATGTCGCTGGGGTGAGCGCGTACTTTCCAGTCTCGGGCGACGCCGAGCGTGCTTGGCAGGACCACGCAACACGCCTCGAACGATTCGCCGCCGAGGTCGCTCGACCGCTGGTGATCTTTGAGCTTGGATTCCCCAGTCGCCAAGGAGCCCTTGAGCGGCCTTGGGACCACATCGCTGGAACACCCGTCGACGTTGAAGCGCAAGCGCTCGGATACCGAAGCGCGACGAACGCCCTCGCCGACGTAGAGTGGCTTGAGGGTCTGTTCTTTTGGGCTTGGTACGGTGAGGGCGGCCCGCATGACCGCTCGTACTCCCCCCGGGGGAAGCCGGCGATGCGCTCAGTGCGGGCGTTCTTTGAGGGCTTTGGCGAAACGGTGGATACCTTGGACGGAACCTGAAACCAGAACCTGAACCAGAACCTGAACCTGAACCAGAACCTGAGCCGGTAACTGAGCCTCTAAATCGGAGAAACGGCGGAGGGGTCTTCGTTTTCTTCAGACCCTTATGGCGCACATTCCGCGCCAGTGTTTTGTGGCGACTCGGGTGGACTTGGTGTTTCTCTTTTGAGTCTGATGCCTCAAAACGCTGTCACGGAATCTGCGCCGTGTAGGGGCAATGAAGAAAACGAAGACCCCTCCTTTTGGTTCCAATCACAACTTCCGGGCGCTGGATGCGGCTTACTCGCTGATATCCGCTTTGGCGCCGGTGGTCGTAGCCGTCGGTCGCCATGACCGGTCGCTCCGGGACCAACTCCGCCGGGCTGGCTCCAGCATTCCTCTGAACTTGGCCGAAGGCTACGGCCAGGCCGGCGGCCACGAAAAGCAACGCTTCCTCACGGCCCTCGGCTCCACCCGCGAAGTCGCCGCCATCCTCGAGGTCGCCAAGCGCTGGGGCTACGTCTCCTCCGCGGATGCCGACGAGGCCCTTCAAGTCCTCGACGGC
>JBGCFM010000065.1:0-8060 GCA_045106895.1 Polyangiales bacterium
TAACGCCGCGAACAAACGTCAGCAGGATGACGCCGTCGCTTGTGTCGATGCGGTGGGAGCTCGTCAGCAGAGCGAGAGGCGTCGACGCGAAGGCGTCGAAGGTCAGCGGCTCGAAGTCACTCTGGAGGTGCTCGTCGAAGGAGGCGAAGGCGTCGGCGACGAAGCCCTCGGCGACAAAGGCCTCCGTCGTGCGTGCGTAGAGGTCCTCCGGCAGCGCCGCGACGCGCGCTTCTTGAACCGCGACACGCGGCAAGAACGCGTGAAGCGAGCGAAAGGCTTCGAGTTCGCCGGAGTCTTGCGCTTCGACGAGGCGCTCGTAGAGGGCGTCGTTTCGCGCGAGCGCTTCTTCCATCGTGGCGCCGGTGACGAAGAGCAAGCGCCCAGCATCCATGCGCGCCACTCGGTCACGAACACGCTCATCCTCCGCGACGAGCTCCGCGTTCATCGGCGAGAGCGCGCGAATGTCGTCCTCCCAGATGAGCCTGGGTACGCCGATGGCGGCAACGGCGATGCACGCCACGACGAAGCCGCCCATGAAGCGGCGACGGCGCGCAAGTGCCGCAAAGAACCCGCCGGCGATGGTGACGAGGCGCTCGTGAAACGCGTTCGCCTTGGGGGCCACGGGGAGGAAAGGCGGAAGGACGAGCATCGTGAGCACGAGCGCGACGGCGACGCCTACGCTCGTAAAAACCGCCATCTGGCGGATGCCGGGAAACGATGTCCAAGCGAGCCCAGCGAGGCCGGCGACGGTCGTCGCCGCTCCGAGAACCAGCCCCGGCCGAATTACGCGCAAAGACGCCTGAGGAGTCTCGCCCGGCGCCAATACGTGGTGGTTCATCAAATGAACGACGTAGTCCAAGGCGACACCGATGAGCGTCGCGCCAAAAGCCAAAGTGAGCCCGTGGATACCGCCAAAGACCAGCTGCGTCGTCGCCGCCGCCGCCACCATTCCGCCAAAGATTGGGAGCGACGAGAGCACGAGCATACGAAGGGAACGGAAGAGCACGAGGATGATCAGCACGACGCCGAGGGAGCCGAGACCGCTGACGCGTGTAATGTCCGCGCGAATGGTCGACTCCGAGTCGACGGCGATGCGATGCACGCCGCCTTGCTCGAGCACAAGGGACTCATGATGCGGCGCCGCGACGAAGGCCTCGTCGATGGCGCCGAGGAGCGCGCGTGAAGCCTCTCCGTCGAAGGGCGAGGCCACTGAAGCCAGAAGCACCACGCCAAAGTAACGGTCACCCTCTTGAGCGACGAAGACGCCGTTGCGGATCCCGAGGCCTTGGTCTTCTTCGCCTTCCGCGTTGCGGACCGATCCGACGCTTCGGAGCGCCTGGACTTGCTCGAGGAAGAAGAGCAATGGATCCGCCATCGCGATCTGACGAACAAAGGTCCCAGTGGGTGAGCCGAGGCGCTCTCGCAGCGTTTGTGCGCGTTCTCGAAGCGCGTCGTCGCTCACGTCGACGTCGTGGACGAAGCCAAGGCGATGCTCGTAATAGCTCTCGTAAAACGCGCGCTCGAGCTCCGGGTCGGGCCCTGATCGAACCCACGCCACTTCGTCACGTTCGGCGAGCTGGGCGGCGACAAACTCCGTGGCCTCGGTGACTTCGTCGAGCTCGCTGCCTTCCAAGGTGAGCGTGATCGTTCGGTTGAGGTCCGAGGACGTCAGCTCGCGGCTCAAGGACGCGATGGCGGGGTCGTCACCGGCGGGGATAAAGTCGGTGATGTCCGTTTGGACGACGACGTTGATTCCGCACCACGTCGCGAGGGCTCCCACGAAGACAGCAGCGATGACAGCAGCGATGCGACCCTGACGCATGGGCGGGGCATAGCACGTTCCATGGCGGCCCCACGCCCGGAGACGTCAGAACTGGAAGTACTGGAAGGGGAGCGCTTCGCGCGCGCCGACTTCCATGAGCACAAAGGCGACGAGCGCCAGGAGAACGCCCTTCCACAGAGGGGGTACGCGCCGGAACGAATCCGCCGCGAAGTTGAAGTAACGCGCCGGTGCAAAGTGCAGCGCGAAGGTGACGACGAGGAGCACCCACATTTCCCAGGGCACCTGAATCGCCGTCCAGGAGCCGTAGAAAATGCGGTCAACGAGGCTGGAGGAGACCTCCATCGGATCCGACTCGGTCTCCGCACCTGCTCGAAAAAGGATGCGCGAGAAGACGACGAACTGAAGATTGAGAAAAACGAAGAGCGGCTTTCGCCAGCGTGCCTCTTTTTCTCCGTCGACGGCTTTCGCGCCGCGGACTTCTTTGTTGTTGTCGTCGATTTGACGAAAGAAGAGACCGCGCCCCTTCGCGTTTCGGTTGTAGAGGCGATGAAGCAACATCGCGACGGCCTGCAGATTGGCGTACCAAAAGAACACCATGAAGTTGGCGGAGTTGCCGTGCCAAATGCCGACGAGGAACATCGTCAGGTAGAGGTTCCAGTACGCCCGGACTGGCCCCTTGCGACTTCCGCCGAGAGGGAAATAGAGGTAGTCGCGAAGCCAACGCGAGAGCGTCATGTGCCAGCGTCGCCAGAACTCCGCGGGGTTCGTCGCCTGGTACGGACGGTCGAAGTTCTTCGGCATCTCGAAGCCCATAAGCTTCGCGCTACCGCGGGCGACGTCCGTATAGCCCGAGAAGTCGCAGTAGAGCTGCATCGTGAACGCGTAGAGCGCGACGACCACCTCAAGCGCCGTGAACTTCTCCGGCTCCACGAACACACGGTCGACGATGCCGAGGGCGAGATAGTCGGCGATGGCGAACTTCTTGACGAGCCCAGTAGCGATGAGGAAGAGACCGTCGCTGACTTGCTCTCGAGTGACGCGAGGCTTGGATTGAAGCTGCGGGAGCAGCTCCGAGGCGCGTACGATGGGCCCGGCGACGAGCTGAGGAAAGTAGCTCACAAACGCCGCAAAGGTGATGAAGTCCCGCGCCGGCTTCAGCGTTCCGCGGTACACATCGATGGTGTAGCTCAGCGTCTGAAACGTGTAGAAGCTGATGCCGACGGGAAGCGCCGCTTCGAGGAGCGGTAGAGACGCGTGCATGCCCGCATCAGCAAGCATGGCGCTGATCTCTTCCGCGAAGAAGTTGTAGTACTTGAACGTGAAGAGCATCCCGAGGTTGCCCACGAGGCTGAGGGCGAGGAGCGCCTTCTTTCGGTTCTGCTTCTCCGCTCTCGGGATCTGCATGCCGACGAAATAGTCGAGGCACGTCGACGCCAAGATGAGCCAGACGTAGTACGCCTGCCACGCCATGTAGAAGGCGCAGCTGAGGACAAAGATCAGGGTAACGCGCGCGGCGTGTTCACGGGACAGGAACGCGTCGATGCGCTCCTTCGTCGTGCCCTTCGTGGCAAAGAAATCCACCACGAGGAGGGCCATGATCGGCAGGCAGTATTCACCGTCCCAGGCACGCCAGAAATAGACGCCGCTCAATAGGAGTACGAGGGGGAAGCCCATGCGACGCATCGACACATGCGTCGCGAGCCACCAAAACGCAGTGAGCGCCAACCCGAGAAACAGCATGTAGTCGAGGCTGTGAAAAAACATCGGGAAGGCGGCGGGGTGACGCGAATATGTCCGGAGAAAAAGCCTAGGATTTTAGCCAAAGGCTGCGCTGGACGGCCCTTTTCATGGTGCACCGACGGGAAGAGAGCAAGCGCACGCCGGGCCGGCGCTTCGACATCACTCTGATTTCTTGTACGGAGCAGCGTGAGCGAGGGAAAAGAGAGCAACGCGGAGGAAGGTGAGACCTTTGCCGCGTTGAAAGAGCTCGGCATCGTCGCCGTGATGCTTGTCGCGCTCTGCGCGCTTCCCTACTTCATTCCAGGGCTGGAGGGTCACCGCGCTTGGACGCCGCTTGACCCCATGCCGCTCACCAGTCTCTTTACGAACGGAGAAGCGGTGCCGGCGTTTGCCGGAAGCGGAGGGGGCGACATCAGCCCCGCCGCGGATGAAGCCCTCGGCGGCGCCGTCGCAGCAAACCTCGGTGAAGAAGAGGAGCCCGCGCCGGCGGGTCCGCGCATTCACATCAGCCCTCGTGAGTATGAAGGCATCGAAGTTCGCATCGAAGACGTGACGGGTCGCGGCATGCTGCCTTTCTACGAAGCGCTCCGCCGAACCGCCCTCGCGGAAGATGGCGAAGAAGCGATGACGCGCGTCGCGCACTACGGCGACTCATCCATCGCGACGGACCTCATCACATCCACTCTGCGCCGCCGCCTGCAGCGACGCTTTGGTGATGGCGGGCATGGCTTCATGCTCATGGGCCGTGGGTACTTGGCGTATCGCCATCGCGACATAGAGCATCGCGCGAGCGACGAGTGGTCACTGCGCGAGATCGTCCGCCGACACGACTCCTCCGGACGCTACGGCTATGGGGGCGTTCAGTTTCGTGGCCGCCCCGGCGCCTGGTCTCGCTTTGGAACCACGGACGGACGCGACACCGGCGGCGTCGTCAACCGCTTCGAGATCTGGTACCAGCGACATCGGCGCGGCGGCGATATTCACTACTCCGTGGACCGTGGGCCCCGCGTGACCGTTCAGACCCGTCAGCCGGAAACGGGCGATGACATCGAGCGCATCGACCTGGAAGCCGGCGCCCACGCACTCGAGGTGCGCTTTGGCGGACACGGGCAGCCACGACTCTACGGCGTTGTTCTGGAGAACGTAGGAAGCGGCGTGGTCTACGACAGCCTCGGTCTCGTTGGAGCACGCGCCGCCCGCCTCTTGAACTACGACGCCGAGCATATTGGCTCGCAGATCGAACGTCGCGGCTCGAACCTGCTCATTCTCGGATTCGGAGGCAACGAGGCGTCGGATCGAATCCGGAGAGAACGCTATCAAGCTGACTTCGAAGCCGTCATCGAGCGAATGCGTGGAACGCGGGAAGACTTGGCGTGTTTGGTCTTTGCTCCCCTTGACCAGGCCGAGCGTACGGAACGTGGTCGCATCGAGTCCTTGGAGACGATGAACGATATTGTCGCGGCCCAGCGCGCCGCCGCTGAGGAGAAGGGCTGCGCATTCTTCAACACCTGGCACGCCATGGGCGGAGAAGGCTCGATGGGCGAATGGCTGCGCGCCCGTCCGCGCTTGGCGATGAGCGACCTGCGCCACGCGACGCCAGCGGGCTACGAAGTCATCGGCAACCTATTCTACAAGGCGCTCTTGGCAGGCTTTGCAGGCTTCCTCGACCAGCGCCAAAACGCGGGCACGCAGAGCACAAGCCCAGCGCCATAGTAGAGGCTGCCGTAGAGCGGCGTGTCCGCGGCGGCGGCGGCGGCGGCGAAGTGCACGCACAGCGCGTAGAGCCACCAGCGCTTCTGGCCGCCGTCTTCTTTGGGTGCCGCGCTTCGCGCGACGGTGAGAGTCAACGCCACCTGGAAGGCGAAGAAGACGAGCTTCTCCACCGTCAGAACCAGCACCTCCAGCGGCGTGCGTTCCCACCACGCGAAGATCGCGAGGCCCAGTTTTCGTGCCATGCGTTCGGAGATGCCCGCGCTCTCGATGGCCGCGAGATCGCTCTCCGGCCAACGCCAAGCCGCCGCCGCGAGGGCGAGTTCGATGACCGCGAAGAGCGCCAAAGCAGATGCTGCGATTCCAGCCCCGAAAATAGCCGCGCCACGCGCATCGCGGTGGTCGGGGATCTGCTTTCGAAAGAAGAAGAAGCGGGCTCCTTCCATGGTGAGTGCCAGCACAAAGGCGCCGAGGAGCACACGAAGGAGAGGCGCCGCCTCCTGGCTTGGCAAAGGCAGCACCCCGGACTCGAAACCACGGTAACTCAGCGTCTCCAGACCCAAACGAAGGAGTTCCGCCGCGACGAAGGCGAGGAGACCCATCGTAATCAGCGCCCGTTCCTGTTTCAGTCGCTTCGCGGCGGCGCGAGCGAGGAACACAGGGAGCACCAACGTGCACGAAAGTAGGAGAATGTGTGCGGCGACGAGCAAGATCGACGTAATACCGTCTCAGAGGGGGAAAGAAAACGCCCTGGACGACGTAGATTCAGGCGTAGCGATAATCGCTACACGTGTCGCAGTGTTTTTTTCCCCTTGGGTTGAATAACGATGATAACTCTTCGTCCTCTGCTGACAACAAATGTTCCGCCGCAAGGCGTCATCGAATCTTGGGAGGTTTCTAGTGAAGAAAATCGGAAAAATGCAAATCGTTTTGGGTGTGCTCGGTGCGCTCCTCGTCGTCGGCCTTCACGGAAGCTCCGTCGCTCAGTCGACGCTCAGCATCGGAGGCAGCAGCGCTCATTTCGGAACGCACTCCATCTCGGCGGGCTTCATGCCTGACCCGAAGGTCGTCAACATCACGAGCGGTGGTAACCTCAACGTCTCCACCATGGGCTACGGCTCCGGCTGTCGCGGCTACGCGACGTCCCGTCCCGACGCCATCGTCAACTACAGCGGCAGCGGCTCGTTCCTTCGCTTCTTCGTCCAGGCTGCTGGCGACACCACGCTCGTCATCAACGACGCGCGCGGCAACTGGCACTGCAACGACGATACCGTCGGAACCAACCCCGTCGTCAACATCAGCAGCCCACCTGCCGGTCAGTACGACATCTGGGTCGGAAGCTACCGCTCCGGCGAGCAGATCCGCGGAACGCTGAACATCACGGAGCTCCGCTCCCAGATGCCTCACTAACCCCTCGGGTGTGATTTCGGAGGCGAGCAAGCATGCCTTGCTCGCCTTTGTCATTTTAACAACGATTCCCTGGCGAGGTGGCGAAGAGTCCAAATAGCGAACCATATGTTTTTCGCGCGCCGCCTCCCCTATTTGGCCGGCTGATGTTCGCTGGCGCCACGTCCTCTCGTCCTCTACCGTTCGCTCATGGGCAGGGGTGTTCAGTCAGCGCTTATCGCGGTGGCCCTGATGGGCTGCAGTGTCTTTGATCCGGGGCTCGTTGAAGAGCTTGAACGCGACGCCGGGCGTGACGCCTTCGTCGCCGACGCCGGCCCCGCGGATACCAGCACGGCAGACGTCTTCGACGCGTCCGGCGAAGACGCTGGGACCGTTGTTTTTCCGACGGCTCCACTTCGCCCGCCGGCCGGCACCGAAGGCCCCGACGTCGAGGAGCGGCTCTACGCGCTTCGCGACGCGCTCCTCAATCAGGACGGCGATCAGTGGCGAACGATCGGGTTCGACCTGGACGGCCGGCACACGGAGGCTCCAGAATACGATATCGAATGCCGCCCGCCGGACGAAGAGTCAGAACCTGAGGTCGACGGTGCCAACGGCATCGACAACGCTTTCTCCCACCGCCTCTTCCCGCTCCTCCAGCTCGCTCTCCCAGGGCTTGAGCGTTCCGTGCGAGAAAGCCAAGCGGCGGGCATCGGTGCGCTTCTCCTCCGAGTCACAGGGTTCAACGGGACCGAAGACGATCCCCGAGTCGACGTGAGCTTCATGCAATCCGCCGGCGGAACGGGCAGCGACGAAGCGGTCTCCTTTACGGACTTTGATCTCCTCAACGAAGCCGGCGGCGCGGCCCCGGTTCCTTCGTGGGACGGCGAAGATCGCTGGTGGGCGCGCGATGATGGATTCTTCTCGGGCGACGAGGCCCAGCCGCTCATTCGCGACGACAACGCATACGTCTCCGATGGACGCCTTGTCATGCGCTTGCCGGAACGCGCCCAGTTCCTCTTTATTACCGGGACTGAGGTAGGCGCCAGAGTCCGACTGACAGACTCGACGGTCATGGTGGACCTTCGCGAGGGCGAGAGCTTTGGGCACGTGGTGATGGCGGGGCGCTGGAGCATTCTGGATCTCTTGGACACTGGTGAGAACATCGGCATCTGCATGGGCAGCACTCAGCGGGAGATCGTCGACTCGCAGCTCTTGGTCATCGCCGATGTCCGCTCGACGGCAGGCTCCGGCGGTGAGGGCGTTGAATGTGACGCCATCTCCATCGGGGTGACCTTTCAAGCGGTGCCCGGCACCTGGGTCGGCCTCGGTCCCTCGGTTCCGCTCCCAAATCCGTGCGCCGCCGGCGCCGAGTAGCCGCCCGAGCAAGGGAAAGCGACCTCGAATCCAGCTCTCCTAGTGTCCTGAGTCCGCGATGCGG